>NZ_JAGDED010000009.1:0-188059 GCF_040148765.1 Sulfitobacter sp. NFXS29 | reverse complement strand
TCACTGACCCCCGCAAGGCTTTTCAGCCCTCCGATATTTAGGTCTCCGGGCTGCTAAGCCTTGCTCACGCCAGCACCTGTGGTGACACTTCTGCTTTGCGCAACCGGTGACATTTCTGAATGGTGTTTACAGCGTCTGCCGATAGCCGCGTTAAACCGTCCGCCCTCTGGCCGCTTGGGCCAAAGCCGATTAGAAGCGGAGGCGAAACCCCGGGGGAGCGAACCGTTGCAAAAGACCACATTGCCCGAAAGGCCCGATTGGCGCGCCCATGCCAAAGAGGTCGGCTTTACCTTTGCCGATATGCATGGTGAGCCCTACTGGGACGAAACCTCGGCCTATGCGCTGTCGCTTGAGCAGATCGAGAACGACATCGAAGACCCCTCGACCGAGCTGCACGCCATGTGCCGCGAGGCCGTGGCAGAGATCATTGCCAGCGAAGAATTGATGGCGCAGCTTGCCATTCCAGAAGCGCATCGCGACCTCGTGGCCGAAAGCTGGCGGCGGGGCGACCCTGAGATCTACGGGCGTTTCGATCTGGCCTATGACGGCGCGCGCCCGGCCAAGCTGCTGGAGTATAACGCCGACACGCCAACTTCGCTTTACGAAAGCGCGGCCTTTCAATGGCAGTGGCTTGAGGATCAGTTGAAGGCGGGCGTTTTGCCCGACGGCACGGATCAGTTCAACGGCATCCATGAGGCATTGGTCGCCCGATTTGCCGAGGTTTTTGAACCCGATAGCGACCTGCATTTCACCGCCGTGGCGGACAATCCCGAAGATTACGGCACTGTCGAAGCCATGGGCTGGGCCGCGCGCGAAGCGGGGCTTGGCGCGCATTACTGCGACCTCGACAAGATCGCGCTCAGCGAGGACGGTCAGTTCCTCGACGATCAGGATCGCCGCATTGCGGTGCTGTTCAAACTCTACCCTTGGGAAGACCTGCTGCGCGATGACTACGCGGCGCATATCGACGGGTCGGGCTGCCTGTTTCTGGAACCTGCGTGGAAAGCGCTCTTGTCCAACAAAGGGCTCTTGCCCGTCCTGTGGCGGATGTTCGAAGGCCATCCCAATCTGCTGCCCGCGTTTTTTGAGGCGGATGTGGCAGATGCGCTCGCCGGGCGCGGCCCCGCCGCTCCCGCCTGCGCCGAGGCCTTTGACCGTGCCGCCGCGGATCTGGCAGCAGCGCATGTGCGCAAGCCGATCCTCTCGCGGGAGGGGGCGTCGGTCTCGATCCACCAATCTGGCAAGGTGATCGAACAGTCGAAAAACCTAGACTACGCCCAGCATCCGCGCATCGTTCAAGCCTATGCCCCCCTGCCTGAATTTGACGGCTTCCGCCCCGTGATCGGGTCTTGGATCGTCGGTGAGACCTGCGCTGGCATCGGGATCCGCGAGGACCGCTCGCGCATCACGCAGGATTTGTCCCGCTTCAAACCGCACTATATTCTCGCGTAACGCTATGCCCCGCCGCCCCTTGGCAGAAAGACGACCATCATGACCAAACGCTCGAAACGGGTTTCCATCGCCATCGTCGGTGCCGCCGCCTTTACCCTCGCCGGATGTGAGGAGGAAAAGGTCGACGCCGCCGCCTTTCCCGACCTGCAGAGCTGTCTGGCGGATGCCTCAAGCGGCGGGATGTACACCCAGCAACAATGCGAAACCGCCTTTGACGCGGCCCAGACCCTCCATGTTGAATCCGCACCGCGCTATGACAGCCTAGAGGTCTGCGAAGAACAGCATGGCGCAGACGCCTGCGGCTCGGAACAGACGGCAACCCAAAGTGGATCGGGCGGGATTTTCATGCCCCTGCTGGCAGGCTACCTGATCGGCAATATGATGAGCAATCGCGCAGGGATGGCGGCGGCACAGCCGCTGTATAAAACGAAGGATGGCCGCTTTACCAACGCGGCACGCTCCAGCACCTATTCGACCAATCGCGGCGCGGCCAAGCTCGGCACGTCGCAATTCACCCGGCCCAGCACCACCATCGGCAAAACCCCGATGACCCGCGCCACTGCCGCATCGCGCGGCGGTTTTGGCCGTTCGGGTGGATCGCGTGGTTTTGGTGGCTGACGGGCACTAGGGCAGCCCCGCGCCTACCTGCGGCGCATCACCGCCGCCGCAAGGATCGCAACCGCCAGCGCCAGCACCGCCACAGCCCAAAAGGGATCGTGGCCATGGGGATGCACATGCGCGCCCTCATGCGCCGCCAATGGGCCCGCGAAAGTGGTGAGGGCAAATGTCAGTCTCTTCATCTTAATCTCCTTAATCTATTGCACTGGCCCTTGTGGCCTCAACCCAGCCCCAAAATCTCACGCGCCTGCTGCGGCGTGGCGACAGGGCGACCCGCCTCGGCGCAAATCTCTGCCGCGCGGGTGACGAGGGCCGCATTGGAGGGCGCAAGGGTCTGTTTGTCCATCCGAATATTATCCTCCAGCCCGGTGCGCAGATGCCCCCCTGCTGCGGCGCACCATGCGTTAAGTTCGGCCTGATGCCGCCCGATCCCGGCCGCACACCACGGGATGTCGCCGAAAAGCCGTTTGACCGTTTGGATATAGAAATCAAAGACCTCTCGATCCGCAGGCATGGCGTTTTTTACCCCCATGACGAACTGAATATAGGGCCGCGCCGGGATCTTGCCTGCCTCGGCCATGGCCTTGGCCTGTAGGATGTGGCTTAGATCGAAGACCTCAATCTCGGGCAGCACGCTGTAGGTCATCATCTCTTCCGCCAGCCAGTCGACAAGCTCGGGCGGGTTTTCATAGACGCGGTTGGGAAAGTTGTTTGACCCTACGGAAAGCGAGGCCATGTCGGGCCGCAGCGGCAGCATCCCGCCCCGGTTTCGCCCCGCGCCCGAGCGCCCTCCGGTTGAGAATTGCACGATCATGCCGGGGCAATGCTGCCGTAGCCCCTCTTGCAGCCGCGCGAAACGGTCGGGGTCTGCCGTGGGGGTGCCATCGGCGGTGCGGACATGGGCATGGCAGATCGTCGCCCCGGCCTCGAACGCGGCTTGGGTGCTTTCGATCTGTTCGGTGATGTCGATCGGCACCGCCGGGTTGTCGGCCTTGGTGGGAAGCGATCCGGTGATGGCCACGCAGATGATGGCTGGATTATCGGTCATGGGTGTCCTCGGCTGTCTGAAAATCGGTTAATCGGCGCTGTCGCGGGCAAGGGCGATGACACGGCGCAGCGCCTGCTCCGCGGCCTCCGCATCCTCGCCCTCGGGCCAGTCGTAAAACCCCTTGCCGCTGCGTTTGCCAAGATGCCCCTGCCCTACGAGGTTGGCGAGGGTCGGCGACGGGTCGTGCCGGTCACACAGATCGGGATAGAGGTATTCGGCAATGCTCAGATGGGTGCCCAGCCCGTTTAAATCGCGCTGCCGGAACGGGCCGGAAAGCGCCATGCGGACACCGACGGACCATTGTACGATCTCGTCGATCTCCGCCGGGCTGGCGACACCTTGATCCACCAGATGCAGGCACTCGCGCATAATGGCATGTTGAATGCGATTGGCCACGAAACCGGGCGGGGCGTGGTCCAGACGCACGGGCCGCCGCTCCAACCCGCGCAGCAGGGTCATGACCTCTGCACAGAGCCCTTCGGGCGCATCCTTGGCCACGACCACTTCGACGGCAGGGATCACATCGCCGGGGTTGAAGAAATGCGTGATCACGGCGCGCTCTGGCCGGGCCATGTCCGCCGACATTTCTTCGAGTGTCAGGCCAGAGGTGTTCGACAAGATCGGTGCCCCCTCTGGCACCGCCCCCTCCAAGGCGGCCAGTACCTTCCGCTTCAGCGCAAGGTTCTCCGGCACGCATTCCAGCGCGACATCCGCCTGCCCTGCGTCCTCCAACGCGGCAGTGGCGCTTGACCCCGGCACCGTCGCTAGAAACCCTTCGCGCGCGGCTTCGGTCGGGTCGACCGCCTGTACCGTCCAGCCATGCTGGCCAAAGAGCCTGCCGATGGATTGCCCCATCGTGCCAGCCCCCACGATGATGATGCGTTTGGCCATGCTATCCCCCTCCCGGATATCAGTCATTTACTTATCACTAGATGATGGTGATAAGTAAACAGCGAATAGAGAAAAGGAGGCCCCCGTGCCCCAAAACCCCTCCCTGCGCCATGCGGTCGTCACTGGCGGCGCGCGCAACATCGGCCTTGGTATTGCCCGCAGGCTGAGAGAGGACGGCTGGCGGGTCTTCGTGCTCGATATCGCAGAACCGGAGGACCCTGCCCTGCGCGCGGATGCACAGCAGGTCGATCTGTCAGACCCCGAGGCAACCACCGCCGCCTTGCAAAACATCCTCAAAGAGGGGCCGGTCACCTGTCTGGTCAATAACGTCGGCATCGTGAAACCCGCGCCCTTCGACGCGGTAGAGCTTGATGACTTCGACCGCATCATGCACCTGAACCTCCGCCCCAGTGTCGTGGCGGCGAAACTGCTGGTGCCGGGCATGCGCGCGGCAGGGGGAGGGCGGATTGTGATGAACACCAGCCGCGTGACAAAGGGCAAGATCGACCGGACGCTCTATTCCGCCAGCAAGGGCGCGATCCAGTCGATGGCGCGCACATGGGCGCTGGAACTGGCGCGCGACGGGATCACCGTGAACTGCGTTGCCCCCGGCCCCATCGCCACGACCGCCTTTTGGGAGAACAACCCCGAAGATGCGCCAGGAACCCGCGCCATCGTCGATGCGGTGCCGATGGGCCGCATGGGCACGCCTGAGGATGTCGCGCAGGCGGTGGCCTTTTTCGCCGATGCCCGCAGCGGCTTTATCACTGGGCAAACGGTCTTTGTTTGTGGGGGTACGGCGGTCGGGTAATCAGCCCTCGGCCTCCAATGCGTCAAGCAGCCTGCGCAGGACCGGATTGCTTGGGTCGCGCAGATAGGCCAGCCCGATCCGGCTTTGAACCTTTGCATCGCGGATCGGCAGAAAGACCACGCCCGCATCCTTCATCCGCGCGGCAGAGGCGGGGACAAAGGCCACGCCCAGACCCGCCGAGACGAAATTTACAATCGCAGTAAACTGCGGCGCACGGTGCGCCACGCGGGGCGCGAAACCAGCATCGGCACAGAGTTGATAGGCGCAGGCCGCGAAACCCATATCAGGGCCGAGATGGCTGAAAATGAAACTCTCCTCGCGCAGCGTTGCCATGGAAACCGAAGGCACCCCGGCAAGACGGTGGTCGGGTGGGACGGCCAGCAAAATATCCTCGGTATGGACGGTGCGCGTGACCAAAGTCTCAGGCACGCCCGAGAGCGGCAGGCGCACGAACCCCGCATCGAGCCTGCCCGCCACGATCTCGGCGATTTGCAGGTCCATGTCCAACTCGCGCAGGATCAGGTCCACATCCGCAGCGCCCGCGCGCAACTCTCGCAAAAGCCGCCCCAGAATGCCCGCGTAAGAGGCCGAGCCGACATAGGCCAGTTCAATCCGCCCGCGCTGGCCGATCCGAGCGGCCTCGGCCACCGCCTCGACCCGCTGCGCTTGTTGCAACAGCGCGCGGGCTTCGGGCAACAGCGCCTTGCCGAAGTCGGTCAGCATCACCCGGCGGCGATTGCGGTCAAACAACAGCGCGCCGCCAAAAACGGTCTCAAGGTGTTTCAACTGTTGCGTCAGTGCGGGCTGCGCCACGCCAAGGTTGGCCGCCGCTTGGCCAAAATGCAGCGTTTCGGCGATGGCGACAAAGACCTCATATTGGCGCAGCGTTGCGCTGAGTTGCTTTTCCATGCGGTCCTCTGAACTGGTATCAGAGGATTTTCACACGCGGCCCGGTGATAAGCAAGTTAGATCACCGGGAGGCGGCACCTAGACTTCGGCGGCGCGGGCGCGTTTGCGGCGGTCGTGCAGGGTCTCGGCATCGGCCAAATCATCGCTTTCGACCTTGGTGGTTTCCTGCCCACTTGGCCGCTGCGCACGCTTGCGGCGAAGCGGTCCGCTGTCATCACTCTCCCGCGGGAGGATCAAACGCTCCACCCCTGTCCGGCGCAGGCCGAGCGTTGAGGTCAGATCAAAGACCCGCGCCGCGATCCGGTCGGCAGCCTGCGGCTGCACCAACACCTCAAGGCGCGTCACCGGGCGGGATTTCTTGCCCTGCCCGTTCAGCATCAGCAAATCGACCACGCCGTCCATCGCCCGCAGGCGGTCCACCGCCGCGCCGAGTTCTTCGCCCGTCATGTCGTCGATATCACAGGCGAATTGCACCAGACTGTCTTGGGCGATACCGCCCGAGGCGGTGTCAAAAACGCTGACCCGCAGGATATTCGGCAGGCCCTTCATCACCCGCATACCCGCGCCCGACCCGGTACAGCGCAGCCGCCCCGGTGGGCGGCTGCCGGTGGGGCTGCCGCCAGTGACATGCGCAAGGATCGCAGCACCCGTGGGGGTGACCCTTTCACCCGCAACGCCATCGTCATGCCAGTCGTAGCCCTGCAAGATCAGAGTGGTTGCCGGCGCGGGAACGGGCAGTTTGCCATGGGCCGTTTCCACCAGCCCGCCGCCGAGGGGCAGTGGGGCGAGCGAGACGGTCGCCCCCGACAGCGCGGCGCAGATGCTGCCCGCGGCGGTCACGTCCATCAGCGCGTCCCAATCCGCGATCTCGTGAAAATGCACCCGGTCGATGGGGATGTCGTGCACCTGCGCTTCGGCCTCGGCAATCCGGTGGAGGATCGCGCAGGCGGCCTGAGCCGTGCCCTCGGACAGCGGCGCGTTTTCCAAAAGTTCGCGCATCGCGCGGTAGGTCGTCTCGGCCCCGTGGCGCCTGGCTGCATCGGGTGCGGCCAGCACCAATTCGAACCGCCGCGCGGTGATGCCCGAAGCCACATGTTCGCTCAGTTCCGCTTGGCCCACCTCGGCAGGTAATACGGCGGCCACATCGGCCCGCACACGCTCGGCCAGATCGGGGAAAGCATGCAGCATCGCCGCGATGAACATATCACCCGCCGCCCCGCCTACGGGGTCGAGGTGCAGATGAAGCCCTTGCCCCAGCATCAATGCCCCTCCGGCCAAGGGTTGCGCAACAGGCCTGCGTCAAACTGCATCTCTTGCAGTTCGCCGACCACCTCCAACCCCGGGCGGTCGCGCAGCTCTGGCAGCATCGCCTCGGAGGCATAAAGATACTCAAGCTTCAGCGTATTCGGGATGCGCAGCAGCCGGACCTTGGTGATATCCTCGGCCCCGCAGGTCTTGACCGCTGTCTGGATCGCCGTGCGGTCGCAGGGCATGACCATGGGGATCTTCGATTGTTTCAACACCTGCGATGTGATGGCATTGGCGTAAACCGCCTCTCGGTCGAAATCCTGCTCCAACCGCTGCGTGATCACATCGGCCCGCGCCGCGCCATTGCCGTTGCCGTTGCTGCGCGGCGAGAGGCCAAGCGCCACCAGTCGCGAGATATGCAGATGGACCTGCATCTTCTCGCTGGAGAACCGGTGGGTGATATTCGGATCCATCCCGGTGCCGGAAAATTCTTTGCCGATCTCATCCACCACCAGCACATCCAGATCGCCCGAAGCCGACGGTGCGTCCAGCGGCCCCAGCGGCAGGCGGGGCATGTTGCGCATCGCCTCTTGCAGATAGGGTGCTTCGGCCTCCAACATCCCGTCACTGTCGAGGGCGACCACCTGCGAAAGCTCGTCGTAGGCGTTCTCAATCGTGCCGATGCCGAACAGCACCTTGCAACGCTCCAGCTTCATCCGGGCCATTTTGGCGACGAAGATGCCGACGTTATCGATGCCCCGCGAATGGCAGGTCTCGGCCCCCGATTGCTTGCCCAACCCGATCGAGAGCATCTTGGCCAGCCCGCTTTCATTCGGAGCCCGGAAAGACGTATGCGGTTTGATGCGATTGAAAAGGATGATCCCATCGGCGGCATTGGCATGGCGGTCCATCCGCACCGACATGCCGTTGTCCAGCACGCCGATCTCGTCAGTCTCCATCGACGAGCGGATCTCGCAACCAAGGCTTTCTTCGGTCACGCCCAGTTTCGCCAGCAGCGCGGTCTGCCCCTCTGCCGTCGCGCCGCCGTGACTGCCCATGGCGGGCACGACAAAGGGATGCGCCCCGCGCGCGCGGACCTCGGCCACGATGGCAGCCAGCAGTTCCGGCAAGTTTGCCAGCCCGCGGCTGCCTGCGGTGATCGCGATGGACATGCCCGGCTTGATCTTACCTGCGCAACCGGCCTGCATCGCATCGGCCACGGCGGTGCGCGGGTCGTCGATGCGGGTCGCGGCAAAGGTCTGACGGCAAAGCGCCATGCGCGGCAGCGGCGTATCCTCGACCAGTTTCACATAGTTCGGTTTCATCTGCGCTCTCCCGTCTGACATCTTTACCCCGTGACCCCGATCGGCCAAGGCGCGAATTCCTCTTCGCCCACGCCGAGCGCTTCGGATTTGCTCTGCTCCCCCGACGCTATGGCGAGGATGCGTTCAAAGATCGCTTGGCCCAGTTCCTCTAGGCTCAATTCGCCGTCAATCACGCTGCCGCAGTTGATGTCCATGTCGTCCTGCATCTTGGTGAACAGCGGCGTGTTGGAGGCCAGTTTGATCGTTGGCGAGGGATAGGAGCCAAAGCAAGACCCGCGCCCGGTGGTGAAACAAATCAGGTTCGCCCCCCCCGCAATCTGCCCGGTGGCAGAGACCGGGTCGAAGCCGGGCGTGTCCATAAAGACCAGCCCCTTCTGGGTCACGGGTTCGGCATAACGATAGACTTCCATCAACCCAGTGCTGCCGCTTTTCTTGGCCCCGCCGAGGGATTTTTCCAACACATTCGCTAGACCGCCCGCCTGATTTCCGGGGCTGACGACGCCGTTGATCTGCGTGTCGCGGCCCTTGGTATGCTCCAGCCACCAGTCCATGCGTTCGACCAGTTTGCGGCCCACCTCTTCGCTACGGGCACGGCGGGTCAACAGGTGTTCGACGCCGAAAATCTCCGGCGTTTCCGACAGGATGGCCGTGCCGCCGTGGCGCACCAGAATATCCGCCGCCACCCCAAGGCCGGGGTTGGCCGACAGACCCGAGAGCCCGTCCGACCCGCCGCATTGCATGCCGATGGTGATGTGTTCCGCCGAACAGGGTTCGCGCCGCACGGCATTGGCCTGATCCAACATCTCGCGCACGGCGTCCTTGCCATCGGCAATCGCGCGGGCCGTGCCACCGACATGCTGCATGGTAATCGTGCGCAGCATCTTGCCCTCGGCCAGTCCTTCCTCCTCAAAGAACTGAGCCAAATTGTTGCGCTCGCAGCCCAGTGACAGGACCACGGCCCCGGCAAGGTTGGGGTGGCGGATATAGCCCGAGAGCGTCCGGCGCAGCAGGTCCATCGGCTCGCCTGTCAGCTCCATCCCGCAGCCGGATTCGTGGATGAAAGGGATCACACCATCGACGTTCTCCCACGCCTCCATCCGCTCCTCGTCGAAGTAGTTGGCGATCTTGCGCGCCACGGTGGCGGAGCAATTCACGGTCACGAAAAGCCCGATGTAGTTCCGGGTGCCAACGCGGCCATTCGCGCGGCGGATGCCCATGAACTGCGCGCGGTCTGAAGGCGGCAGCAGGTCGGTTGGGGTATAATCGCGGGCAAAGGCATAGTCTTTGTAGACCGCGTCGAACTTGATGTTGTGGCTGTGCAGCCAGTCCCCCGCGGCGATATCCTCTGCCGCATAGCCGATCACCGTGTCGAATTTCAGGATCGGCGCGCCCTGCTGGATCGGGCGCATCGCGATCTTGTGCCCTTGGGGCGTATCGTGGTTGGCACGCAGCCCGTCTTGCGGCAATACCGCCCCTTGGGGCACCGCCGAGGTCGCCACGACCACGTTATCCGTCGGCGACAGCAGCATCACCCTTGCGCGTCTGTCCTCTTGCATGGTCTGGCTGTCCATCAGATGCTCCCCCCAGGGTGTCGAAAAAACCGCTTCGGTAAGATGTTATTAACTGATATATTAGATTGAATAGCTATGGAAGAGCCCACATGACCTCATCGAACAAACCATCAGCACAGAGCGCGCAGGCCCTCGCCAAAAGCATTTTGGGCGGCGGGGCTGATTTGGGTCTATTCGAGGGTGGGCCAACGGGGCGCGGGGTCTATGCCACGCTTCGCGATCAAATTGTCCGGCTTGACCTGCCGCCCGGCACCCCGCTTTTGCGTGCCGAATTAGCCGAGACTCATGGGGTTAGCCTGACCCCCTTGCGCGATGCGCTGCAGCAGCTCGCCAAGGAGGGGCTGGTCAAGATCTACCCGCAATCACGCACTTTGGTGACGCCAATCGACATGTCGGCCATCCGCGAAGCGCAGTTCATGCGCATCGCGCTCGAGACCGAAGTTGTGCGCCGCTTGGCGGCCGAGATCGCGCCCGAAGCCCTGACCCGTCTGCGCAGCATCGTCGCCCTGCAAAGCAGCATCTCGGACCAGCCCGGCGATGTGCCGACCTTTCAAGAGCTGGACGAGGTGTTTCACCAGACCCTCTTTGTGGCAGCGGGCCATGTGCAAAGCCAGCGCATCATGCGCAGCCATGCGGGCCATCTGGAACGTCTGCGCCGCCTGCATCTGGACGACATCGACGAGGCGGGGCGTATTCTGAACAACAAGGACGTGATCGGGGGCCACAGCCGCATTCTCGACGGCATCGAAGCGGGCGATGCCCCTGCCGCGATGGAGGCGCTGCGCCAGCACCTGCAACGCACGGTCGACCGGATGACCGAGAAACGGGCGGCTTTCCCGGAGTATTTCACCCCGGAAAAGCCCTGACTCAGCGGTTGTTGGCCTTGCGCCATTCCGCGAATTTATCGAGGTTTTCCTGCTTGGTGCCCGGATAAAGCCCGATGATCCCCGCGCCGCCTTTGACCTCTTCGACGACGAAATCCTCATAGGCGGTCATCTCGACGGCCTCATCCGCCACCTCTTCGGCGATATCTGCCGGGATGATGATCACGCAGTCGTCGTCGCCCACCACGATATCGCCGGGAAAGACTGGGGCATCGCCGCAGCCGACGGGGCAGTTGATCTCAATCGCCTCATGCAGGGTCAGGTTCGTGGGGCTTGAGGGCCGGGCGTGGTAGGCGGGCATCTCGAGCGCGCCAATGGTCGCCGCATCGCGCAGCCCACCATCTGTCACCACGCCCGCCGCACCGCGCATCATCAGCCGGGTGATCAGAATGTCACCGGCACTGGCCGCCCGCGCATCCTTACGGCTGTCCATCACCAGCACATGACCCTCGGGGCAGGTCTCAATCGCGACGCGCTGCGGGTGCTCGGGATTGCGAAATTCGACCAGCTGATTGCGGTCTTCGCGGGCGGGCATATAACGCAGTGTGAACGCCGGACCGACCATATTGCACCCCTTTGCCGCCACCGGGCCGACCCCCTGCACCACCTGATTGCGCAGCCCGCGTTTATACAGCGCCGTGGCCAGCGTCGCGACTGAGACCGCCTTGAGTTTCTCGCGTAGTTCGGGGGTCATGCCCTCTCTCCCTTTAGTCCGTTGTCTGTTGTGAATTGGTCCAGCACCGCCTGCTGACGCTCTGTCAGGGGCCAAGCGGAGGGCGGGCGCGTGGCGCCGCAGTCCTGTCCGATGGCCATCAGCGCTGCTTTGACGCCGGTGACATTGGTGCCGTTCTGCTCTTCGGCGCGGATGTCTTCAAAGGCACGCATCCCTGCGATCAAGCGGTTCGCCTCTGCGTAGTCACCCACATCAAGCGCCGCGTGAATGGCGACCGACCGCTCCGGCCAGACGTTGATCAGGCCCGAGGTAAACCCCCGCGCCCCCACCGCATAAAGCGGCGGCGCCCAAACCTCGGCCAGCCCGCCAACCCAGACGATATCATCCGGCGCTGCCTCAATCGCGCGGGCAAGGTTCAAGGGGTTCGGCGTGGCCCATTTGACCCCCTTCACCCCCTCGATTTCGCACAACCGCGCGATGCCCTCAGGCCCCATCGCATCATTGCGCAGGTACAGCATCACCGGCAGTCCGCCCGAAGCATTCCGCACCGCGCGCACATAGTCGACCGTGCCACGGGGAGAGACGAAGGGATCAGGCGGTTGGTGGATCATCAGCGCATCCGCGCCCGCCTCGGCGCTCGCCTTGGCCAGCGCACAAGCATCGCGAATGCCGCGCCCGACGCCTGCCAGTAGCGGCGCGCGCCCGTCGACCATCTGCGCCACCTCACGCACCATGGTGCAGGCCTCATCATTGGTCAGCGCGTAATATTCGCCGGTGTTGCCGTTCACGACCGGGATATGCACCCCGGCGGCGAGCGCGCGGTCGATAATCGGGGCCAGCTTGCGCGGCGCAATCTCTCCAGCATCGTCATAGGGTGTGACAAGGATGCCCGAGATGCCGGTGAGCGCTTTTGATAGATCATGTGTCATGGACATACCCCTCAGAAAATATCCGGCTCGCCCGCCGCTTGCCCGAAGGCCGCAGTGAGGTAGTCAAAGTCACAGCCCTGATCGGCCTGCCCCACATGGCGCTGGAACATATAGCCCCAGCCCCGCTCGAACCGCGGCTCCGGCGCTTGCCACGCGGCGCGGCGGGCGGCGAGTTCGTCCTCATCCACCAGCATGTCGAGGGTCCGCGCCTCAAGATCCATGCGCACGATGTCGCCCGTTTTCAGCAGCGCCAGTGGCCCACCGACGAAAGATTCAGGCGCGACATGCAGGATGCAAGCGCCGTAAGACGTGCCCGACATCCGCGCATCCGAGATCCGCAGCATGTCGCGGTGGCCCTGTTTTAACAGCGCTTTCGGCATCGGCAACATACCCCATTCCGGCATCCCCGGCCCGCCCTGCGGCCCCGCGTTGCGCAGCACCAGCACATGGTCCGGCGTCACGTCGAGGTTCTCGTCGTCAATCGCGGCCTTCATCTCAGGGTAGCTGTCAAAGACCAGTGCCGGGCCTTCGTGGCGGTGGAACTTCGGATTGCACGCCGCCGGTTTGATAACCGCGCCATTGGGGCAAAGGTTGCCCTTGAGCACGGCAAGCGAGCCTTCCTTATAGACCGGGTTCGACAGGGGCCGGATCACGTCGTCATTATAGACAGGCGCGCCCGCGATCCCTTCTTCCAAGGGTTTGCCGGTGCAGGTAATCGCCGACCGGTCCAGCTTATCCCCCAGTTGATCCATCAGCGCCCGCAGGCCGCCTGCGAAATAGAAATCTTCCATCAGGTACTCGCTGCTGCCGAGGGGACGAATGTTGGCGATGAGCGGTGTGGTGCGGCCCAGAGCATCCAGATCGTTCAGCTCCAGCGCCACGCCTGCGCGGCGTGCCATCGCAAGCAGGTGCACCACCGCATTGGTCGAACAGCCCGTCGCCATCGCCACCGTCGCCGCGTTTTGCACAGCTGCCGGGGTGATAATTTTGTCAGGCGTCAGGTCCTCCCAAACCATATCGACGATGCGCCGCCCGCAAGAGGCGCTCATCCGTTTGTGCCCCGCGTCCGCGGCGGGGATCGAGGTCGCCCCCGGCAGCGTCAGGCCCATCGCCTCCGCAATCGCGGTCATGGTCGAAGCCGTGCCCATGGTCATGCAATGCCCATAAGACCGCGCGATGCCGCCTTCCACGCCGACCCATTCCTCGGCCGAGATCGTGCCCGCGCGGCGCTCATCCCAGAACTTCCATGCGTCCGAGCCGGAGCCGAGCGCCCTGCCTGCGTAATTCCCGCGCAGCATCGGGCCTGCGGGCAAGAAGATGAACGGCACGCCTGCGCTGATCGCGCCCATGGTCAGACCGGGGGTGGACTTGTCACAGCCGCCCATCAGCACCACACCGTCAAGCGGATGCGAGCGGATCGTCTCTTCGGTCTCCATCGCGATCATGTTGCGGTAGAGCATCGAGGTCGGCTTGGTGAAACTCTCGTCGATTGAGATCGTCGGGATCTCCAATCCCAGCCCCCCGGCCTGCGCGATTCCCTTTTTCACGTCCTCCGCGCGGTCGCGGAAATGGAGGTGGCAGGGGTTCATCTCGGACCAAGTGTTCAGGATGCCAATCACCGGGCGGCCCTCCCAATCCTCGGGGCCCAGACCCATCTGCATCATGCGCGACCGATGCCCAAAGCTGCGCAGATCGTCGGGGGCAAACCAGCGCGCGCTACGCAGCTGATCGGCGTTTTTTTTGGTCTCGGTCATGGAATCCTCGCGAGCTAAAACATCATCGCAAAACGGGTGGAAATCACATCTTGCTCGAACTGATATATTACCGTATCACCCCAATTGTCGATACCATTTGAAGGGCGCGTCGCAAAAATGTCGGGAAAAACACTCAAGCAATCGCTTCGCCAGGGCAGCCGCCTGTCGGGGTTCTGGCTCTCGCTCTGCTCTCCTACTGTGACGGAAATCGCCGCGGGCAGCGGGATCGATTGGCTCTTGCTCGACATGGAGCACGCGCCGAATGACCTGAGCCAGATCACCGATCACCTGCGCGCCGCAGGCAGTGCCAATCCCGATGCGCAGATGGTGGTACGGATGCCCTCATCCGACCAGACGATAACAAAACGGCTCCTGGATATCGGCGTGCGCAATCTGATGTTCCCGATGATCCAAAACGCAGAAGATGCCCGCCGCGCCGTGTCATGGACCCGCTACCCCCCCGAAGGGCTGCGCGGCATCTCGGCCACGATCCGCGCCAATAATTATGCGCGGCAGACGGATTACCTGACCACATATACCGACGCTCAATGCGTCATCGTACAGGTCGAAACCCCCGAAGCGGTTGACCAGATCCCCGCCATTGCCGCCGTGCCCGGCGTGGATGCGATCTTTATCGGGCCGGGCGATTTGTCCTCGGCGATGGGCCATACCGGCAACCCGATGCACCCCGATGTCCAAGACAAGATCCGCGACGCGGTGGATGCCATTCACGCCGCCGGGCTGCCTGCGGGCATCCTTGGCTACGGCGCCGATCTGGCGCGCCGCTACTTTGACAGCGGTATCGAATTCGTCGCCATCGCGGGCGACGCTTGGCTGCTCACGCGGCAGATGGATGCGCTGGTGCAAACCATGGCGCAGCCCTCCCCCACTTTGACACAGCAAACCGACAAGGATTGATCATGAGCGCTGACAGCAAAACATTTCACCCCCACGGCAAGCACTTGATCGCAGGCGAATGGGTCGGCGGCGGAGAAACCTTCGCCAATTCCCCCGCCACCGGCGACAGCGACCAATTCCAAAGCGGCACCCCCGCCCACGTGAACCAAGCCTGCGAAGCCGCCGAAGACGCCTTTTGGTCCTACGCCCATTCCAGCCGCGAGAGCCGCGCGGATTTCCTCGACGCCATCGCAGATGAGATGGAGGCCCGCGCCGAGATCATCACCGAAGTCGGCGCGCGCGAATCCGGCCTCCCCACTGCCCGCCTTCAAGGTGAGCGCGGACGCACCATGGGGCAGCTTCGCCTCTTTGCCGATCACATCCGCAAAGGCGCCCATCTGGACCGTCGCGTTGACGGCGCCCTGCCCGAGCGCCAGCCGATTCCCCGCCCCGACATCCGCATGATCCAGCGCCCCATTGGCCCGGTCGCGGTTTTTGGCGCGTCGAACTTCCCGCTGGCGTTTTCCACTGCAGGCGGTGACACCGCAGCGGCGCTGGCGGCGGGCTGCCCGGTCGTCGTCAAAGGCCATTCCGCCCACCCCGGCACAGGTGAAATTGTCGCCGAAGCGATCCACGCCGCGATCCAGAAATGCGGCATTCATCCCGGCGTCTTTTCCCTCATCCATGCCAACAGCCGTGAGGTGGGTCAGACGCTGGTGCAGCATCCGCTGATCAAAGCCGTGGGCTTTACCGGCTCCCTCGGCGGGGGCCGCGCGCTGTTTGACCTCTGCGCGCAACGCCCCGAGCCGATCCCGTTCTTTGGCGAGTTGGGCTCGGTCAATCCGATGTTCGTTCTGGCCGAGGCCACTCGAAACCGCGGCGCGGAAATCGGCGCAGGCTGGGCCGGGTCGCTGACCATGGGCGCGGGGCAGTTCTGCACCAATCCCGGCATCGCGGTCGTGGCCAAGGGCGCGGAGGGCGACGCCTTTGTCGCCGCCGCGAAAGAGGCGCTGGAGCAGGTCGGCCCGCAGGTCATGCTGACCGACGGCATCGCCAAAGCCTACCGCGATGGCAAGGAACGTTTCACCGGGCGCAACGCAGTCCGCGCGCTGGTGAGCACTGACAGCGAGGGGCGCAGCGCCCAGCCGAACCTCTTTGAAACTGACGCCGAGACCTACCTGCAGGATCACGCTCTTGGGGAAGAGGTCTTTGGCCCCTTGGGACTGGTGCTGCGGGTCTCGTCGGGCGACGAGATGCAAGAGCTTGCCAAGGGTTTTGAGGGCCAATTGACCGCGACGCTCCAGATGGACGACGGTGATACCGAAGCCGCCAAGGCGCTGATGCCCATCCTTGAGCGCAAGGCGGGCCGGGTGCTGGTGAACGGCTTCCCCACCGGGGTGGAGGTTTGTGACGCCATGGTGCACGGCGGCCCCTACCCGGCCTCCACCAACTTCGGCGCGACGTCCGTGGGCACGATGGCGATCCGCCGCTTCCTGCGTCCGGTTTCCTACCAGAACCTGCCTGAGGCGCTGCTGCCTGAAGACCTGCGCGGGGCATCGGCATGAGCGGCGCGCTGATCGGCCCCGTCGCCGTGCTCGACGCGATGCCGGAGGATATGCAGAACAAAGTGCGCGGCTATGCCGAAGGGCTCGACCTGCGCTTTGCGGCGTCCTATTCCGAAGAAGATTTTGCCAAGACGGTGAAGGGGGCGGCCTATATCGTTCCCCGCGGACGCGGCCTTCCGGCCTCGGTGCTGCGCGGAGCCGATAGTGTGCGTCTCGTGCATCAATGGGGCACCGGGTATGACAAGATCCCGGTGGATGTGGCCAAGGAAATGGGCGTGACCGTGGCGCGCAGCCCCGGCGTTAACGCCCCCACCATTGCGGATCTCACCATTGGCATGATGATCGCCGCCCTGCGCCGCATACCGCTGCACTATAACAACACCCGCGCGGGCAAGTGGATCGTGCCAGAGATCGTCCCCGGCGCGCGGGACCTCAGCAGCCAAAAGGTCGGGCTGATCGGCTTTGGCGCCATCGGTCAGCTTGTCGCGAAACGGTTGACGGGCTTTGACTGTGAGGTGCTCTACTACCGCCGCTCAGGGGAGGCCGAGGGCACCAGCGCGCGCTATGCCGAGCGGGACGAGATCCTTGAGACCTGCGATATCGTCAGCCTGCACATGCCGCTGACCGATGCGTCACACCACACCATCGGCGCGGCGGAACTGGCGCGGATGAAATCTGACGCCCTGCTGGTCAACACCGGGCGCGGCGGGCTGATCGATGAGGCAGCACTGATCGACACGCTCACCCACACACGCATCGCGGGAGCGGCCTTGGATGTCTTCACCGAAGAGCCTGTCGAGCCGGACAACCCACTTCTGCGCCTCGATAACGTCCTGCCCCTGCCCCATATCGGCGGCCACAGCGAGGATAACCTCAGACGCATGGTCGGCCATTGGGCCAGAAACATCCGCGCTTTTCACGAAGGGCGCGGGATCGATGAAAGCTGCCTTGTGACCTGAACAACGCCCCGGTCTGACCTGTCAGGCCGGGGCCGCCGCTTAACCTTCGAGCTGGACGGGCATCAGGATTTTATTGGTTTGGCGGACCAGATATCCCGCCTCGGCGCTTTTCTTGAGGTAAGTCTGCCACTCAGGGTCCGCCGCCATCTGCGCGCGGCGCGCCGCCCGGTCGGCGGCATCCTGATAGGCCCAGATATGCACGAAGGAGTTCACATCCCCCGTCTCGACCTGCGCATAGATCACTGGCGTGCCGAGGATGCGTTTCTGCGCGGGAAAGCCGAACTCCGCATAGAGGGCGAGGTGTTTCTTGATCGTGCCGGGGCGGCAGAAATAGGTGCGGTGGTCGTAGATCATAAAGGGGCCTTTCGGGGGGGGGTGGCTTCACGCGATACCGGCGTGGTCGGTGATCCGTGCCCGCGCCTGCAACAGGTGATAGGCCATCGACACGCCCGCGGCTTCGCTGTCGCCCGCGCGGATCGCTTCGAGGATTTGACGGTGCTCATTGATCACCACGTCGACCCGCGCTTGAGAGCCTTGGCGGGTCAATTTTTGCGCCACGTCGATCCCCTGTTCGATCGACTCGCGCGCGCAGTCGAGCATCTGGAGAAAGACTTCATTGCCCGAGGCCGCCGCGATGGCGCGGTGGAATTGGTAATCGGCATCGAAGGACGGGTCGCGCGCCTGCATCGACGCCTCGAGCGTCTGCAGCGCGGCCTCGATCCGGGCGACATCCTTGGGGCTGGCCCGTTGGGCGGCCATATGCGCGGTGGCTTTTTCAATCGTGATCCGCGCCTCCATCGCGCGCATCAGCCCGGCAACTGACCCCGCCGTGGCGTATTCGATCAGCTTTTCCGAAGGCCGCCGCCGCACGAAGGTGCCCACGCCGCGCCGCGCCTCGACGAGCCCATCCTCCTGCAACTTGCGCAGCGCCTCGCGCACCACGGGGCGGGACACACCGAATGCCGTGGCGATCTGGTTTTCCGAAGGCAGCTTTTCGCCCTGCACCAGTTTGTTTGACACGATCTGCTCCAGCACCTGCCCGTAAAGCTGGTCTGCCAGTGTCTGGCGTTTCTTGATCTTCAGTTTCGGTGCTGTCACCGGCTACCCTCCCGCCGCGGCGCGGCGCATCATATTGGCCAGCCGCAAGGCCGAAGTCGCAGCCCCATAGCCGTTGTCGATGTTCACCACCGTGACCCCCGGCGCACAGCTGGCAAGTATCGAATCGAGCGCGACCCTCCCGCCGCGGGCCACACCATAGCCCACGGAGGTCGGCACACCAATCACCACCCCCGGCACCAGTCCGGCCACGACCGACGGCAGGGCCGCGTCCATCCCGGCGAAAACAATTACCACATCCATTTCGCGCAACAGGTCTTCCCGCGCGAGTAGACGCCACAGCCCGGCCACGCCCACATCCGACACTTCGGTCGCGTCCATGCCGCCATAGGCCAGCGTGCGCCGCGCTTCGGCCATGGGCGCGTAATCAGAGGTGCCCGCGCTGACGAGGGCGATGCGCGGGGCGCTGGCCAAAGGCCCGATCTCTCCTAAAATGGCGGTGCGCGAGGCGGTGCAGTAATCGACCAATTGGGCCAATTCCGCAGGCAGGGCGACGAACTGCTCTGCCGTCAGCCGGGTCAGCAACAGCCTGCGGCCCTCCGCCGCCGCGTCGCCGATGATCACGGCGATCTGTGGCACCGACTTATGCTCGCAAAGCACGGCCTCTTCGATGCCGATGCGCCCGCCGCGGCCCCGGTCAAAGGTCACGTCTGGATGCCCGTCAGGGCCTTTCTCATTGATGGACAAATGCACTTCCTCTTGAATAGGCCCGCAGATCGACTGCGCGCCCGTCATCCGTGGCCCGCCGGATCTGCGTCAAAATCGCCGCGCGCTTTTGGGCGGAAAGACCTTCATAGAGAGGCGGATCAAGCTCCACCACCCAGCCCCCGCGCAAGCGCCGGCAGCGCAGGGTGATATTGCCCAACTCCGCGCGCAGTAACGTCTCGACCCGATCGATCACCGCCAAGTCCGCAGGCTCCACCCGCAGGCCGGTCTCGATCCGGCTGGCCAAACAGGGGGCCGCGGGCAGTTCGGCCAGTTCCCCCAGCCCAAGCGCCCGCGCCAAGGCGCGCACATCGGCCTTTGTCATCTGCGCATCGACGAACGGGTGCAGCACGCCATGCTCCGCCGCGGCCTGCAAACCGGGGCGGTAGTCTGACAGATCGTCGGTATTGGTGCCTGCCGCCACCAACGGCCCCATCCGCGCCAATGTGCCATAGAGATTCGATTTGCAAAAATAGCAGCGGTTCACCGGGTTGGCGCGGTAGGACGGATCGGCGAATTCGCCCGCATCCACCAGTTTCAGTGGCAGGCCCCAAGCGGCTGCAAAGTCTTTCACCCGCGCCGTCGCCGCCGAAGGGACCGCGGCCGAAACCGCGTGGCAAAGCGTAACCCCCTCCGCCCCCCGCACCTTGGCCGCAGCGGCAGAGAGGGTGAGGCTATCGATCCCCCCGCTAAGCGCGATGGTCAACGATGCGGGCCGCGCGAGGGCGGCGTGGAGCGCGGCAGGAACCGTCACTCGCCCAATCCATCCTCTGTCTTGAGCTGCGCCAAGAGACGCCCGCTCGACATTTGCAGGTGGTCGCGCATCCGCTGGCGGGCGCTTTCGGCGTCCCCTTGGGCGATGGAGGCCGCAATGTCATAGTGCTCCTGAATGGCGTCCCGGCTTTCGCCGCCGCGTTTCAATGCTTGCAAACGCCCGGCCAGCATCGTCTCGCGCAGGCTGGCGACGAGGTAGTTGAATAGGCTGAGATAATAGCTGTTGCCGGTCGCCTCACAAACCGCGCGGTGAAAGGCGAGGTCGGCGCTGACCCCACTCGCAACCGCGGGGCCGCCGATTTTGTTGCTTTGGTCATAGGCGGCGGCGGCGCGCTGGATCTCCGCGCAGGCTTCGGGCGTTGCACGGGCGGCGGCGATGGCGGCGGCTTCGATCTCAAGCCCCATGCGCAACTCTAGGATCTGCTCAAGCTTGCGCTGGCTTTCCATATCACGCTCAGGGATCGCGAAGCCCTGCCGGGGCCGATCACTGGCCACAAATGCCCCACGGCCTTGGCGGCTGGAAAGCATGCCTTCCGCCTTGAGCCGCGAGACAGCCTCCCGGATCACCGTGCGGCTGACATCGAAATCGCTAGCCAATGTGGTCTCCGACGGCAGCACATCGCCCACGCCCCAGATGCCGTTCACGACATTATGGCGCAGGACTTCCGTCACTTGATCGCTGAGCGTCGCACCATCGACGAGGGGCGCAGTCGCCTGAAGATTTCCAGTCATGATAACAACATCCTTTCGCCGATTGGAGCACCTGTATGACAAGCTGTCAATAATCAGTAACTAGGGCCATTCGCTGCATTACAACCAGAATACAACATTACAAGTAAGAGGGAATCCCCGTAAATTTGTATTTTTAATTGACAGGCTGACGATTCCCCCGCAGTCTGCGGACCTACGGCAAGAGGATGTCAGGGGGGAGCCCGGAACCCATCCAGTTACTGCCGATACACAGTTAAAACTCGGGAGGAGTTTCTATGTCACCAATGTTGAAATCACTGCGCCGCACAGCCGCGGCCACCATCCTTTTCACCGTCGCAGGCGTCGCCGCACATGCGCAGAGCTTTGTCATGGCCACCGGCCAGCAGGGCGGGTCGTGGTATCCCGTGGGCGGCGCGATCAAGGCGATTGTTGAGCGTGAGAACCCCGATATGGACATCACCGTCACGCCGGGCGCGGGCGTGTCCAACGTGGTCGGCGTGGACGCGGGCCGCTTTGGCATCGCATTCGCCAACTCGATCTCAACCGTGGACAGCCTGTCGGGCAAAGAGCCATTCCGCAAGGCGACCACCAATGTCTGCAACCTTGGCATTCTCTATCCGCAGTATTTCCAGATCGTCGCGCTTGAGGATTCCGGCATCAAGACCATCGCCGACATGAAGGGCAAACGCCTGACCACGCAACAGCTTGGCAACACTGGCGAATTCCTGACGCGCGAGCTTTTGTCGACCGCTGACATGACGTTCGATGATCTCGATAGCGTCGCCAACACCTCCTATTCCGACTCTGCCTCGCAGATGAAAGACGGTCAGGCTGATTTCTTCACCCTTGGCTCATCGCTGCCGACAGGTTCGGTCATGGATCTGGCGTCCTCGCGCAAAATCCGTCTGGTCGACGTGGACGAAGAGACCTTTGCCTATTTCAAAGACAAGAACGCCGCCTTCCAGCGTCGCGAAGTCAAAGCGGGCGCCTATCCCGGTTTCGATGAGACCGTGCATGCGATCAGCTACGACACCCATATGGTCGCGCCCTGCGACTATGACGGTGAGATCATCAAATCGGTGCTCGGCGCGATTGCCGACAACAACGACAGCTTTGCCGCGATCAGCAAATCCATGGCCAACCTGACGGTTGAGGAAATGGCCACCGACATCGGCGTGCCCTTCCACCCCGCCGCGAAAGAGTTCTACGCCGAGCGTGGCGTCTCGGGGATGTAATTCCCCTCTGACGAGAAACGGGTCGGCCGGGGCCATGCGCTCCGCCCGACCTACACCCCTAAAGGCCCTGCCCCGCGCATCCCGCGCGATGCCGCATAAGGGCCGCCTTCCACTCTAGACGCGAGAACCCCCATGCAACTGTCGATCTTTCTGGACAAGATGCCCCTGATTACCCGTATAGCAAGGCTGATCCTGATCGGCATGGCTGCTTGGCATCTCTATGTCGCCTTCGTCGGCCCGCCCAACCCCTATATCATGCGCGGCGTTCACGTCGCTTTGGCGCTTTTGCTGATCTTCCTGACCGTCAACCGCAAGGGGCTGCGCAATGATGTGCCGCGCTGGTATGACGTGGTGCTCGGGCTGATCGCCTCGGGCGCGGCGCTCTATCCCTCATTCAACCTTAATTACATCACGCAGCGGTTTCTCTACGTCGATCCGCTGATGCCGATGGATATCGTGGTGGGGATCACGCTTGTGGTTCTGCTGTTGGAAGCCACGCGCCGGATGCTCGGGCCGATGCTGCCGATTACCGCCCTGCTGTTTCTCGGCTACGGTCTGGCTTTCACCTCGACCCTGCCTTCGGTGATCCTTGAGCAGTTGTTCATGACACCCGAAGGCATCTTCGGCATCCCGATCGCGGTCTCGGCGACCTATATGGTGCTCTTCATCCTCTTTGGCTCGTTGGTTGAGCGGATGGGCGTCGGCCAGCTTTTTATGGATTTCGCGGTGGCGCTTACGGGGCGTCAGGTCGGCGGCCCGGCCAAGGTGGCCTGTGTGACCTCCGGCCTCTTCGGCTCGGTCTCTGGCTCTGCCGTGGCCAATGTGATGACGACCGGCACCTTCTCTATTCCGCTGATGAAACGCATGGGATTCAAACCCGCCTTCGCGGGCGCGGTTGAGGCCGTGGCGTCGACGGGCGGACAGATCATGCCCCCCGTGATGGGGGCTGCGGCCTTTGTCATGGCGGAATACCTTGGCGTAGGCTACCTGACGGTCGCGAAATATGCGCTCGCCCCCGCGGTTCTGTTCTATGTCGCGCTCTTCGCCGCGGTCCATTTTGAGGCCAAGCGCAAGGGCATCGGCTCGGTCCCGAAAGAGGATCAAGTGCCGCTGAAAATCGTGCTGCTTGAACGCGGCCACCTGTTCTTGCCGTTGGCGATTATCGTGGGCGTGCTGATGATGGGTTACTCGGCCCCCTATGCAGCACTTTGCGGTATCATCTCGGTCGTGCCGGTCGCGGCGCTGCGCAAGACGACACGGCATTACGTCACCATCGACAACATCCTCGAAGCGCTTGAAGGCGGCGCGCGCAACGTGCTGGCGATTGCCGCGGCCTGTGCCTGTGCGGGCATCGTCGTCGGCGTGATCGACATTACCGGCCTTGGCCTGACCTTCTCGAACTTCGTGATCGAAGCGGCCCAAGACACGCTGGTCATCGCGCTGTTCCTGTCGATGATCGCGGGCATCATCCTTGGTATGGGGATGCCGACAACACCTGCCTATATCGTGCAGGTCGCCTTGCTGGTTCCGGCGCTGGTGAAACTGGGCGTACAGGTCGAAGCGGCGCATCTCTTTGTGTTCTACTTCGCTATCCTGTCTGCCATCACCCCCCCCGTCGCCATGGCGGTCTATGCGGCCAACACCCTGTCGCACGCCAAGATCGTCGAGGCGAGTTGGGCTGCGGTGAAACTCGGTGCCACCGGCTTTATTGTGCCCTTCATGTTCGTTTATGAACCGGCGATCCTGATGCAGGGTTCGGTCACCCAGATCACGTTGGTCCTGTTGCAGGCCACCATTGGCGTCATCCTGCTGGCCGCCGCCTTGCAGCGCTACTACTTCGGCAGACTGTCCAATGTGCTGTCGGTGGTGCTGTTCGGGGCGTCGCTGCTGCTGATCTACCCCGATCTGCGGCTCACCGCCTCGGGGTTGGTCATCGCGGGCGTTATCCTGGCCTTCCAAAAGGCCAGGAACCCCAACCCGAAAAGCCAAGCGGCCACACATACTTAGATCTTAGAACGAACGAAACGGAGCCTTCTCCATGCTGCAAAAAACTTCCCTCAAGGCGCGGACCGGCGGACAGGTCCTTGTGGATCAACTGCTGATCCACGGTGCCGACACCGCCTATTGCGTGCCCGGCGAAAGCTATCTTGAGGTGCTGGATGCGCTGCATGACGTGCAGGACCGTTTCACCCTCATCAACGCGCGGCACGAAGCCGGGGCCGCCAATATGGCCGAAACCTATGGCAAGCTGACCGGCAAGCCCGGCATCTGCATGGTCACCCGCGGCCCCGGCGCCTGCCACGCGGCCATCGGCGTTCATATCGCGCAACAAGACAGCACGCCGATGATCCTGCTGGTGGGTCAAATCGCCCGCGACACCACCGACCGCGAGGCGTTTCAAGAAGTCGACTACCGCGCCATGTTCGGCCCCATTGCCAAATGGGCCACCCAGATCGACGACCCGGCGCGGGTGCCGGAATATATGGCCCGCGCCTTTCGCGTGGCGACCTCGGGCCGTCCCGGCCCGGTGGTGATCTCCCTGCCCGAGGACATGCTGACCGAGGTGGTTTCCGTCGCCGATGCCCGGCCCTATACGGCGACCCATGCTGGGCTGTCGCCTGACAATCTCGACATGCTCAAGACCGAGATCGCGCAGGCCGAACGGCCCCTGCTGCTGCTCGGCGGCTCTGGCTGGTCGGATGAGAGTGCGGCGGCCATCACCTGCTTTGCCGAGGCCAACAAGATCCCCGTCACCACCTCTTTCCGGCGGCAAGACATCGTCAACAACCTCTCGCCCGTCTATGCAGGCGATTTCGGCACCTCTACCGCGCCCAGCCTCTATACGCATCAACGCGATGCGGATCTGCTCGTGGTGATCGGCGCACGATTGGGAGAGATGACGACCAAGACCTACACCACCATGCAATCGCCCAACCCCGAGACGCGGCTGGTGCATCTCTACCCCGACGCGGATGAGATCGGGCGCGTCTATTCGCCAGATTTGGGCATCGCCGCAGCACCCGTTTCCGTCGCTGCCGCATTGGACGGTGTCGATCTGGGCCGCGCTGAGGCATGGGACGCATGGTGCGACAAGCTGCACGCCGATTACCTCACCGATACCGAAGCGCCCAATAGCGGCGACTGGGACCTCGACATGGGGGTCGCACTTGCGCAACTGCGCGATGAGCTGCCCGATGATGTGGTGGTCACGCTCGACGCGGGCAACCACACCGGCTGGGCGCAGCGCTTTTTGCGCTTTGGCCGTCCGGGGCGGATTGTCGGGTCGACCTGTGGTGCAATGGGCTATTCCGTGCCCGCCGCCGTCGCGGCCTCGATCGCCGAGCCGGAGCGGCTGACGCTCTCCTTCGTCGGCGATGGTGGCTTTATGATGAGCGGCAATGAGTTGGCCACCGCCGCACAATATGGCGGGCGGCCCATCGTGCTGCTGTTCAACAACGGCATCTACGGGACCATCCGCATGCACCAAGAACGCGACCACCCTGAGCGGATCTCGGGCACTACGCTGCAGAACCAAGATTTCGTCAAAATGGCCGAGGGGCTCGGCGCCCATGCCGAACGTGTCACCAAGACCGAGGATTTCGCCGCCGCCTTCACCCGCGCCCGCGAGAGTGGCCGCCCGGCCCTGATCGAACTTGTAACCGACCCCGAGCAAATCTCGACCCGCACCACGATCAGCAAGCTGCGCGCGGCGGCCCAGAAAAAAGTCGACGCCGACCAGCGCTAAAGGATGACCCAGATGACCACTCTGACCGCGCCGCGCCGCGCGCCCGAAACGGACGGGCAAGACCATGGCGCTCTGCTCGATGATCTGCGCCAAGCCATCGGTGCCGCCCATGTCGTGACAGACGCCAGGGATTTTGACGCGCGGCTGATCGAAGATCGCGGGCTTCGGCGCGGCACGGCGCTGGCCCTCATCCGCCCCGGCTCCACCGAGGAGGTCGCCGCCTGCATGCGTCTGTGCCATGCCGCACAGGTGCCGGTGACCCCGCAGGGCGGCAACACCGGTCTGGCTGGGGGCGGCGTGCCGGACGGCGGGATCATTCTCACGACAGATCGGCTGAACCGCATTCGCGGGGTCGATCCGACCAACGCCACCATGACGGTTGAGGCGGGCTGCATCCTCGCCAATATCCAAGCGGAGGCGGATGAGGTCGATGCGCTCTTCCCGCTGTCGCTCGCCTCAGAAGGGTCCTGCCAGATCGGCGGCAATCTTTCGACCAACGCGGGCGGCACGGCGGTGCTGCGCTATGGCAACACCCGCGATCTGGTGCTCGGGATCGAAGCGGTATTGCCCGATGGCCGTGTGCTGAACGATCTGGGCGGACTGCGCAAAAACAACACCGGCTTTGACCTCAAACACCTCTTTATCGGGGCCGAAGGAACGCTTGGCATCATCACGGCGGCGGTGATCAAGCTTTTCCCCAAGCCCACCGCCCGCGGCACCGCGCTGGTGGCCTGCACCGGCCCCGACCCGGCGCTGGCGCTCTATGCCCGGATGCGCGGCCAAACGGCGGACACGCTCTCGACTTTTGAGTATATCGACCGGCTTGGCCTGCAAATGGTGATCGACCACGCGCCCGGCTGTAGCGACCCGATGGCAGAGGCGCATCCGGCCTATTGCCTGATCGAACTCACCGGCAATGGCGCGCAGGCCGACCTCGATGCCCGGCTGGAAGCGGCGTTGGAAGCCGCCTTTGAAGCGGAAGAAGTCCTCGACGCCGTGATCGGTGCATCGGAGGCGCAGAAAGACGCGCTTTGGGCGCTGCGGGAAAACCTATCGGAGGCGCAAAAGCCCGAAGGTGCGTCGATCAAACATGACGTATCGGTCCCGGTGTCCCGCGTGGCGGATTTCATCCGCGAGGCGACCCAAGCCTGTATCTCCCACATGCCCGGCCTGCGCCCCTGCCCCTTTGGCCATTT
Source organism: Sulfitobacter sp. NFXS29 (assembly GCF_040148765.1). NCBI lineage: Bacteria > Pseudomonadati > Pseudomonadota > Alphaproteobacteria > Rhodobacterales > Roseobacteraceae > Sulfitobacter > Sulfitobacter sp. NFXS29. Next base: position 161,043 of record NZ_JAGDED010000009.1, on the reverse strand, counting down.
CGGCGACGGCAACCTGCATTTCAACCTGTCGCGCCCCGTCGATATGGCCGATGCCGATTTTCTTGGCCAATACAGCACGTTCAACCGGATCGTGCATGATATCGTGCACCAGATGGGCGGATCATTCTCGGCGGAACATGGCATTGGCACGTTCAAACGGGCCGAACTGCGCCGCTATAAAGACCCGGTCGCGCTGGAGCTGATGGAGCAGATCAAAGCCACCCTCGACCCGGGCCAATTGATGAACCCGGGCAAGGTGCTTTGACGGCTTAGCCGCGCCCCACAAAGGGCATTTTGGTGGCCATCACGGTGACGAACATGGCGTTGGAGTCGAGCGAGAGCTTCGCCATGTATGACAGCGTTTCGGCCACGTCGTTCACATCCATACGCGGCTCGGACATGCGGGCGCCGTTGGGCTGCAGGATGCCGTCTGCCATCCGCTCCGTCATCTCGCTGGCCGCATTGCCGATGTCGATCTGCCCGCAGGCGATGTCATGCGCGCGCCCATCGAGCGACAGCGCGCGGGTGAGCCCGGTAATCGCGTGTTTCGTCGCCGTATAGGGCACCGACAGGGGGCGCGGCACATGGGCGCTGATCGAGCCGTTGTTGATGATCCGCCCGCCTTTCGGGCTTTGGCGTTTCATCAAGACGAAGGCCGCGCGGGCGCAGAGGAATGACCCGGTTAGATTGGTCGCGACGATGTCGTTCCACTCCGCCACGCTGAGCGCATCCACCTCAACCGCGGGGCCGTTGCGCCCGGCGTTGTTGAACAGCAGGTCCAGCCGCCCGAAGGTCGCCTCCACTCTGTCGAAAAGCGCGTCGACCTCCGCCTCGACGCCCACATCGGCGGCCACGGCGATATGCCCCTGTCCGTCAAGCGTAGCACAGGCGGCGTCGATCTTATCCTGCTGCCGCCCGGTGAGAACGAGAGTGAAACCGTCTTTCGCCAACCGCTGCGCGCAGGCGAGGCCGACGCCGCTCCCGGCCCCTGTGATCAGAGCAATCTTTTGGTTCATCCTACTATCCCATTCCTTAACGTTGCGCGTCGGGTCGTTACTGAGAATCTAATATATAAGATGTCACAGGGATAGGTTTTTTCACCGCTTTCCAGTCATCACGGGGTCCGCGCCTCACATTCACGCGAGCGCACTAGACGACCGGTCTATTATTTCATAGATGCCTCTCATGACAGAGGCAAAGAAATCAGATCAGACGCGGCAACGCATCTTGGACACCGGACGTAGCCTCGTGCTGCGGCACGGGTTCTCTGGCGTTGGCCTGTCGCGGATCCTGAGCGAAAGCGGCGTGCCCAAAGGGTCGTTCTACTACTACTTCGCGTCGAAAGAGGCTTTTGGCACCGCGATGCTGGCCGATTACATCGAGGCCTATCTCGACCGCGTCGATGCGCTGATTGCAGCCCCGGGAACGGCGGGCGACAAGCTCGACAGTTTTTGGGATGCATGGCTCAGCCAATCCAGTGCTCCGGGGATCGCCAGCGCTTGTTTGGTGGTGAAACTTGGCTCCGAAGTGGCTGACCTGTCGAATTCCATGCGCGAAACATTGGATCAGGGTGTCGATGCTTTGGTCGCCCGGATTGCCCAATTGCTGCGCCAAGGCGCGCAAGACGGAACCGTCCGGGCGCTCGAAGACCCCGAATCCACCGCCCGCATGCTCTATGCCAAATGGCTTGGCGCGGCGGTGCTGGCCAAACTGGCGCGCAGCGATGCGGCCCTGCGTATGGCCCGCGCTGAAACCTCTGCCCAACTCTCCCCCACCGGGGGCCAATTCCCAACCTGAAAGGAAACAGCATGTTCGCTGCCATCCACGACACTTTCGGCGAGCCCGCCAAGGTTCTGACCACCCGCGAAACCGACAAGCCCGCACCCGCCGCTGGCGAAGCGCTGGTCCGCATGGTGCTGTCGCCCATCCACAACCACGACCTGTGGACCGTGCGCGGCAACTATGGCTACAAGCCCGAACTGCCCGGTGCCATCGGCGGCTCCGAAGCGCTTGGTATTGTCGAGGCCGTGGGTGAAGGCGTTGACGAAGCGCTGATCGGCAAGCGGGTCACGGCGGCCGGGTTCCACGGCGCGTGGGCCGAGTATTTCACCGCCCCCGCCGCGGGCCTGCTCCCCCTGCCCGAGGCGATCTCGGACGAAGCCGGTGCCCAGTTGATCGCCATGCCCTTCAGCGCCCTGTCTCTGCTAGAGACCCTGAAGGTCGGCGAAGGCGAATGGTTGATCCAAACCGCCGCCAATGGTGCCGTGGGCAAGATCATGGTCGGTCTGGCCAAGGCACGCGGGATCAAGCTGCTGAACCTCGTTCGCCGCGAAGGCGCCGCCGAAGAGATGCGCGACACCGGCGCGGAGCACGTGCTTTCCACTGAAGATGCGGATTGGCAAAGCAAGGCGCGCGAATTGATCGGCAAAGAGGGCGCGGTCTCGGCCATCGACTCGGTCGGCGGCGAGTTGGGCGGCCAACTGGTCGAGCTTCTGGGCAAGGACGGTGAGTTGATCGTCTTCGGCACGGCGACGGAACAGCCGCTTTCCATGTCCTCGGGCGAATTGATCATGAAGCACATCACGGTCAAAGGTTTCTGGGGTTCGCGCGTCAGTGGTGACATGGCGGCTGAGACGCGGGGCCGCCTGATTGGCGAATTGGTGCAACTCGCCGCGAAGGGGCAGCTGCCCCTCGACACCGGCGGCATCTACCCGCTGGCCGAGGTGACCGAGGCGATGAAAGCCGCGCTGACCACGGGCCGTGGCGGCAAGGTCATGCTGCGCCCCTGATCGGGATTTAACGACAGCGGCGGCCCTCCCTTCCGGGGCCGCCGCCCAATACGCGGAATGCTCAAGTTTAGGACAGCCCCGCGATTTACTGCTCATTTTTCAGGCAAGGCCGCTGTGCTGGCGACCCTGCACCGCCTCGGCGATGACTCTCCCCCGTCTCTATGGTGATTAAAAAATCATCAGACCTTTCCGGGCGGAGCCATTCTCATTCTCGTCGACACCAGCATAAATAGCCCCCAAGCGACCCCCGTGCAGCCGCGCGCGATCGGTGCGGCGATGGTCTCGGCAAAGGCCGCGCGGGGCGGCTCAACGCTGGGAGATTTGCGGCAATCGGGCGCGATGAAGCTGCTGTTTCCGCGCCCCGACCCCGCAATGCTGCAAGCGATCGTTATTAATTCCGCAGGTGGCATCACGGGCGGCGATAGTTTTGCCCTGACCGCCCGGGCAGAGGCAAAGGCCGCGCTCAGCCTCACCACGCAGGCCGCCGAACGCGCCTATCGCGCGCAACCGGGGCAAGTGGCAAACCTGCGCAACACCCTCGCCGTAGACTCCGGCGCGACGCTGCATTGGCTGCCGCAAGAGACGATCCTTTATGACGGATGTGCGCTGCGGCGGCAGCTGTCGGTCGATCTGGCGCTAGATGCCTCCCTCCTGCTGGTTGAGCCGCTGGTCTTTGGCCGCGCCGCCATGGGTGAAACCCTTCGACAGGCCCAGTTCCGCGACCGGGTCGAGGTCACCCGCGCGGGGCGCCCGCTGTTCCACGACGCGATGACGCTTAGCGGCGATGTCACCGCCCATCTGGCGGCCCCTCATATCGCGGCGGGCGCGGGCGCCCTTGCCACGATTATCTATGTCGCGCCCGATGCCGAAGCGCAGCTGGCCCGGCTGCGCAGCCAATTGCCCGCCAGCGCCGGGGCCACTCTGATCGGCCCTGACCTGCTGGTTGCGCGGATCCTCGCGGCAGATAGTTTCGACCTTCGCCAATCGCTCGTCCCGATCTTGGGCGAACTGAGTGGTGACACCCTCCCCCGATCATGGATGACCTGACGTGCAACTAACCCCGCGAGAAAAAGACAAATTGCTGATCTCCATGGCCGCCGAGGTCGCCCGCAAGCGCCTTGCGCGGGGGGTCAAGCTGAACCATCCCGAAGCCATCGCGCTGATCACCGACACCGTGGTCGAAGGCGCGCGGGACGGGCGCAGCGTGGCCGATATGATGCAGGCCGGTGCCCATGTCATCACCCGCGACGACTGTATGGAGGGGGTGGCCGAGATGATCCCCGAGGTGCAGGTCGAAGCCACTTTCCCCGACGGGACCAAATTGGTCACCGTGCACAACCCCATCAGATAAGGACATTTCATGCCGCGTTTTGCCCCCCTTCTTGCCCTGCCGCTCATGTCGCTTGCCATGGCGGCCTTTGCCCATACGGCGCCTCTCCCCCATGGCCATGGCGCAAAGAGTGACGGATCGCTGGCGGTCTATATCGTCGCCGGGCTGGCCTTTGTGCTGTCGGGGCTGATCCTTGCCATGCGCCACCTGAAAACAGCCAAAGCATGATCCCCGGAGAGATTTTTCCGGCGGCGGGCCTGCTGACCCTGAATGCCGACAGCGAGGCGATCACGCTCATGGTGGCCAATACCGGTGACCGCCCGGTGCAGGTCGGCAGCCACTACCATTTCGCCGAGAGCAACCCCGCGCTTGCGTTTGACCGCGCGGCGGCACGGGGGCACCGGCTTGATATCGCGGCGGGGACTGCTGTGCGGTTCGAGCCCGGCCAACGCCGTGAGGTATCGCTGATCCCGATCCGCGGGGCGCGGCGGATCTTTGGCTTTAACAGCGCGGTGATGGGAGACCTCTGATGCCTGCACAGATCAAACGCGGTGACTATGCCGCCATGTTCGGCCCCACGGTGGGCGACCGGGTGCGGCTGGCCGACACGGACCTCATCATCGAAGTTGAGCGCGACCTGACCACCGAACGCAGCGGTCAAAACGCCCCCGCCTATGGCGAAGAGGTCAAATTCGGCGGCGGCAAGGTGATCCGCGACGGCATGGGCCAATCGCAGGTGACCCGCGCAGGCGGGGCCGTGGATACGGTCATCACCAATGCGCTCATCGTCGACCATACCGGCATCTACAAAGCCGATGTGGGGCTGAAAGACGGGCGCATCGCCAAGATCGGCAAGGCGGGCAACCCCGATACGCAACCGGGGGTCGATGTCATCATCGGACCGGGCACCGAGGTGATCGCGGGCGAGGGGCGCATCCTGACCGCAGGCGGGTTTGACAGCCACATCCACTTTATCTGCCCGCAACAGATCGAAGACGCGCTGCATTCGGGGCTGACCACCATGCTTGGCGGCGGCACCGGCCCCGCACATGGCACATTGGCCACCACCTGCACACCGGGCGGCTGGCATATCGGGCGCATGATGCAGGCCGCCGATGCTTTTCCGATGAACCTCGCCTTCGCGGGCAAGGGCAATGCCAGCCAGCCCGCCGCCCTTGAGGAACAGATCAACGCGGGCGCTTGTGCGCTGAAACTGCATGAGGATTGGGGCACCACCCCCGCCGCGATTGACTGCTGCCTGAGCGTCGCCGACGCCATGGATGTGCAGGTGATGATCCACACCGATACGCTGAATGAAAGCGGCTTTGTCGAACATACCGTAAAGGCCATGAAAGGCCGCACGATCCACGCTTTCCACACCGAAGGCGCAGGCGGCGGCCATGCGCCGGATATCATCAAGATCTGTGGCGAAGAGCATGTGCTGCCCTCCTCAACCAACCCCACGCGGCCCTTCACGGTCAACACGCTGGAAGAGCATCTCGACATGCTCATGGTCTGTCACCACCTTGATAAATCCATCCCCGAGGACGTGGCCTTTGCCGAAAGCCGCATCCGCAGAGAGACCATCGCCGCCGAAGACATCCTGCATGACATGGGGGCCTTTTCCATCATCGCCAGCGACAGTCAGGCCATGGGCCGGGTCGGAGAAGTCTTGATCCGCACATGGCAGACCGCCGACAAGATGAAAAAGCAGCGCGGGCGGCTGGCCGAAGAGACGGGCGAGAACGACAACTTCCGCGTCCGCCGCTACATCGCGAAATACACCATCAACCCCGCCATCGCGCATGGCATCTCGACCCATATCGGCAGCATCGAAGAGGGCAAGCGCGCCGATCTGGTGCTGTGGAACCCCGCCTTTTTCGGGGTGAAACCGGAGATGGTGCTTTTGGGGGGCAGCATCGTCTGCGCGCAGATGGGCGACCCGAACGCCTCTATCCCGACACCGCAGCCGGTCTATTCGCGGCCCATGTTCGGAGCCTATGGCCGCGCGGTGGAAAACTCTGCCGTGGTCTTTGTCAGCGAAGCGGCAGAGGCGGCGGGCGTGGGCGGCAAGCTTGGCCTTGCCAAACAAACCCTCGCCGTGCGCAACACCCGCGAGATCGGCAAGCGCGATCTCAAGCTGAACGATGCGCTGCCCAAGGTTGAGGTGAACCCCGAAACCTATGAAGTCCGCGCCGACGGTGAGTTGCTGACCTGTGAACCTGCCTCTGTGCTGCCCATGGCGCAGCGCTATTTCCTGTTTTGAAGAGAGCCAAATGACCCCCATCCTTTGCCAAGACATGCGCCGCGCCGAAGCGTGGTCCGATGCCAGTGACCGGGTAGAACTGACCTATGACGGGCGTTTTCTGCGCCGCAAGGTGCTGACCACGGCGGGCGGGCTGCCGTTTCTGGTCGATCTGGCGCAGACCACCTCGCTTGACCACGGCGACGCTTTTGTTCTGGCCGACGGGCGCGTGGTTGAGGTGGTGGCCGCCGAGGAAAACCTGCTGGAAGTGACCGGCCCCGACCTGCCGCGCATCGCATGGCACATCGGGAACCGCCATACCCCCTGCCAGATCGATACCGACCGGCTTGTGATCCAGCGCGACCATGTGATCGCCAAGATGCTTGGCCAGATCGGTGCCGCCACGCGAGAGATCACCGCACCCTTCCGCCCCGAAGGCGGCGCCTATGGCCATGGGCGCACCCATGGCCATGACCACGGCCATGTTCACCACGCCGTTCATGATCACCACCACGCGCATGATCACGACCACGCGCATGATCACGACCCCGTCCATGATCACGACCCCGCCCAGCACCACGACCACGCGCATGGCTGAAACCCTGAAGGCCGACGCGCTTCTGACGCTGGTGCAGATGCTCTCCCCCTCCTACCCGGTGGGGGCATTTGCCTATAGCCACGGGCTGGAATGGGCGGTGCAGGACGGGACGGTGACGGATCAAGATGCTTTGGCCGACTGGCTGTGCAGCGTGCTGCGGGACGGTGGGGGACAGGCCGATGCGCTGTTTCTTGCGGCGGCCTATCGCGCGGATGACCCGGCAGAGATCGACGCGCAGGCCCGCGCCTTTGCAGCCTCTGCCGAACGGTTGAAAGAGACCGTGCTGCAAGGCGAAGCCTTTGCCCGCGCAAGTGCCGCGATCTGGCAGGTCGACCTGCCGCCGCTTTGCTATCCGGTTGCCGTAGGACACGCGGCGCGTCTGCAAGGGCTGCCCCTGCGCCAAACGCTAGAGCTGTTCTTGCACGCCTTTGCCGCCAATCTTGCCACTGCAGGCATGCGCCTTATCCCCTTGGGGCAGACCGAGGGGCAGATCGTCATCCGCGCGCTCGCGCCGGTCTGTCTCGAAGTTGCCGGGGCAGCGGCGGCAGGCACGCTCGACGATCTCTCCTCCACCGCCTTTCTAGGTGACATCGCCGCCATGAAACACGAAACACAGTATTCGAGGATTTTCCGCACATGAAACGCAACAATGGCCCTTTGCGTGTCGGCATCGGCGGCCCCGTGGGCGCGGGCAAAACCACCTTGACGGCAGCGCTTTGCCGCGCCCTGCATGACCGGCTGTCAATCGGCGTGATCACCAATGACATCTACACCCAAGAGGATGCCGAAGCGCTGATGCGGATGCAGGTGTTGCCCCAAGACCGGATCATCGGGGTCGAGACCGGCGGCTGCCCGCATACGGCAATCCGCGAAGATGCCTCGATCAACCTAGCCGCCGTGGCAGAGATGGTCGCGCGCCACCCGGAGGTGGATGTGGTCTTGATCGAAAGCGGCGGCGACAATCTGTCAGCCACTTTCAGCCCTGAGCTGGCGGATGTGACGCTTTATGTGATCGACGTGGCAGCGGGTGAGGAAATCCCCCGCAAAGGCGGACCGGCGATTACCAAGTCCGACATTCTGGTGATCAACAAGACCGATCTCGCGCCCCATGTCGGGGCCTCGCTTGAGGTCATGCAGCGTGATAGCGCGCGGATGCGGCCAGACTTGCCGACGGTCTTTTGCGCATTGAAGTCCGGCAAAGGGGTCGACGCTCTGCTGGAGCATCTGGCGCAGGTGGGCGGATTGGACCTCGCGCCCATGGCCCCGGCAACCGCGGATTAGGCGGTGGTGAAACCCGCCTTCTGGTCGCGGGAGGCGGACAACGGCTGCTACCCTCGCCCCGCTGCGGCCCGCCATTCCAAAGCGCGTTGAGGCGTGCCGCCCATCCGTTAATCCGCGCCAAAAAGGTCGCGGGTAAAGACCTTGTCCGGGACATCCGCCAAATCGGGGTGATTGCGGTTTGCCACGATCACATCCGCGCGCGCCTTAAACGCCTCCAGATCGCGCGTGACCTCCGAGCCAAAGAACCGGTCCTCCTGCAACACAGGTTCGTAGACGATCACTTCGATGCCCTTGGCCTTGAGCCGTTTCATGATCCCTTGGACCGAGCTTTGGCGGAAATTGTCCGATCCGGTCTTCATCACCAGCCGGTAGATGCCCACCCGCTGAGGGCCAAGTGCCATGATCTGCTCTGACACAAAATCCTTGCGGGTGCGGTTCGCCTCGACCACGGCGTTGATCAGATTTTGCGGCACATCCGAATAGTTCGCCAGCAACTGCTTGGAATCCTTGGGCAAACAATAGCCGCCATAGCCGAAAGAGGGGTTGTTGTAATGCCCGCCCACGCGCGGGTCGAGGCAGACACCGTCGATGATCTGACGCGTGTCCAACCCATTGGTCAGCGCATAGCTGTCCAACTCGTTAAAATACGCCACCCGCATGGCGAGGAAGGTATTGGCAAAGAGTTTGACCGCCTCTGCCTCGGACGCGCCGGTAAAGAGCATGGGGATATCATCGTCGATTGCCCCCTCGGCCAGCAGTCGTGCAAAGCGCCGCGCACGGGGGCTGTCTTCGCCGACGACGATCCGCGAGGGGTGCAGGTTGTCATAAAGCGCGCGGCCTTCGCGCAGGAATTCCGGGCTGAAGATCACTTGATCGGTGTCCAACGCGGCAGACAGCCCTGCGGTATAGCCCACCGGCACCGTGGATTTAATAACGATGGTGGCCGTTTTCGTGACCGCCAGAACATCCCGCACCACGGCCTCGACACTGGAGGTGTCGAAAACATTGGTACGCGGGTCGTAGTTCGTCGGCGTGGCGATCAGCACATAGTCGGCCTCCCGGTATGCCGCCCCCGGCTCGGTGCTGGCCTTGAGGGTGAGCGGCTTTTGGGCGAGGTATTGCTCGATCTCGGGGTCGACGATCGGCGCGTGGCGCGCGTTCACCTGCGCCACCCGGTCCGCGTTCAGATCCACCGCCGTCACGTCATTGTGCTGCGCCAGAAGCACCGCGTTCGACAGGCCGACATAGCCGATGCCAACAACGGCGATCTTGGTCATAGACATAAATGTGGGCCTTTCCTGCGTGCCGATGGCGAGATGTTAGACTGCGGCTTTCGAATTGAAAAGGTGCCGCCTGACAGGGAGTTAGGGCGGATTGGCAATTGTGAAAGCGGCCCGGTTCAGCATTCGGCGGTGGGGCAGGCCCCGCGCCGTTGCGCGCCGCCCGAGCGGTGGGTTGTCAGGCTGGAAAGACTTCTTTCACACAGTCTCAGGCGACCCATAACCCGGAGAGCCCCGATGCCCGACACCTCAGAGCGCTTGTCCCTTCCCTATCTGATGCCGGCACAGGCGCAGAAACATGTGACCCACAACGAAGCGCTGCAACGGCTGGACCTTCTGGTGCAGCTTGCGGTCGAAGGTTTCGACGCCAACACCCCGCCCGCCCTGCCGCAGGCGGGGGAGGTTCATGCCCTCGGCACCGCCCCCACGGCGGCTTGGGCGGGTCATGTCGGCGAACTGGCCGTCTGGATTGGAGAGACCTGGCAGTTCAGCGCGCCACAGGACGGCTGGCTTGCCTTGGATAAATCCACCGGGATCCTGCGCCGTTGGGTGGCGGGCGAATGGGCCGAGGTGTCGCCCCCCGACCTGGCGAACCTCTCTGGGGTGGGGATCAACACGGCTCACGACAGCGGCAATCGCTTGTCGGTTTCTTCCCCGGCGAGTCTGTTCACCCACGAAGGCGCGGGGCATCAGGTGAAGCTCAACAAGGCCAGCGCCGCCGATACCGCGAGCCTGCTGTTCCAGACCGATTTCTCCGGACGGGCCGAGATGGGCACAGCAGGGCAGGATGATTTCGCGATCAAGGTCAGCGCCGATGGCAGCGGGTGGACCACCGCGCTGGCCTTTGACGCCGCCAGCGGCATGGCCACGGGCGCGGCGCTGACGCAGAGCGTGGATGACGCGACGGTGGGACGGCTGCTGCGCGTGGGGGATTTCGGCATCGGTGCGGATGCGGGGCCGCTTGTGGCGGACCTTGACGCGCATGATCTTTCGGGCAGTTTCTCAGCCTATGGCGGCGCCCATGCACAGGCACCCGCCGGGGCCAATCCCTTTTCGGCGCTGGATGGGGTCTTTGGCCTGCTTTGCGGCAACAGCACTTTGGGCGGGCAGAGCGCGAACTTGTGGCAGATCGCAGTGGGGATCGACACGCCGGGTCTGGCCTTTCGCGTGCGGGCAACCGGGGCATGGGGCGCGTGGCAAGCCCTGTGGTCCGGGACGAACACGACCGTGGATGCCAATGGGTTCATTAAAGAAGCGAGCCCGATTGTCCGGCTGTTCCACGACAGCAGCGAAGAGCCAGCGGTGCCCCTAGCGGCGCGGTTCGAACGGATTGGGCTTGGCCACTACAGATTGACGGATGTCCCGCCGCTTGCGTCCAAAGGGTGGCAGATCGAAGTGCCGCAGGATGCGAATGGCAACCGGTTGGTCTATGTCGATTGCAGCTATGACGCGGGGATGGCGGCGCTTGATGTTCGTACCCGCGAGGTAATCTGGCAGGATGGCTGGGCCGGGGGTGCGCCCTGTGACATCCCCGTGGGCCGTTGGGTTGATCTGCGGTTCGACATGCCCTGAGGCAAAGACGGCCCCGGCCCGCTGACGCCACAGCGGGCCGGGCTGCAATCAGAGAATGCCGCGCAACTGCGCGACCTCATAGTTGCCCCCGCAAAGCAAAGCGGCAGAGGTTTGGCCTGCGTATTTCTGCGGTTCCGCCAGATAGGCCGCCAGCGCCAAAGCGGCGGCCCCTTCGACCAACATATTCTCTTCCCACGCCAGCACTTTTAGCGCGGTGGCGATTTGTGCTTCGTCGCAATATACGATCTCGTCGATCACCATGCTTGCCATCGGCAGGGTGAGCGAGCCCTCATCGACCCCACCCGCCACGCCATCGGCCAGCGTGTCGAGATGTTCCGTCTCGACGATCTTGCCCGCCTTGATCGACGCCGCCAGAGCGCAGCTGTTGGCGGCACTCACGCCGATCACGCGGGTTTGCGGCGAGAACTCTTTGATCACCGCCCCCATGCCCGAGATCAACCCGCCCCCGCCCATCGAGATAAAGACAGTGTCGATCCCTTCGATCTGGTCGAGCAGTTCCAGCGCGGCGGTGCCTTGGCCCGCGATCACCTCGGCGTCGTTGTAGGGTGAGATATAGGTGTAGCCTTCGGCCTCGGCCAAGGCCTGCGCATGCCGTTCCGAAAGCGACGCATCCGACCCATGGATCACGACCTTGGTGCCGAAACCTTCGATGGTTTTGCGTTTCTTGGCGACGACCGTCTCGGGCAGCACGACGATCAATTCATGCCCCGTGGTCTGGGCGGCACGTGAACAGGCGATGCCGTGGTTGCCGGAGGATGCGGTGATGACCGGTCGGTCTAACGGCACCGTGGTCAGTTTGGCATTGGCCCCGCGGAGCTTGAACGACCCGGTATGTTGAAAGTTCTCGGTCTTGTAGAAAAGCCGCGTGCCTTCTGCCATCGGCAGGCGCGAGGCGATCACCGGGGTGCGTGAAATCGCGCCTGCGATCTTGCGGTGAACCACGCAGGAACGCGCGGCGGATTGGGCGATCAGATCAGAGACTGGCGGCATGATAGGCTCCATCAGGTTGGCTGAGATGCGGCACTGCGGCATGTGGGCGCGTCAGAGCCCGATGACCGCAGCGGAGGGCGGTCATCGGTTAAGGCTGCGTGGCGGTCCGGTCCACGCTCTGTCGCGCGAGGAAGGTCGAGACACGTGCCAGCCCGGCCTGCAAGTCTGCGGTCGAATTGGCGAAACCGATGCGCAGCCAACCCTCCATATCCATGGCGCTGCCGGGGGTGAAAAGCACGCCCTCCTCCTCCAGCAACTGGGTGCAGAAATCGCGGCTGTGCAGCGGTAGGTCGTATTTCACCAACGCCGTGGTGCCCGACTGGGGTTTCACCCATGAGATCAGCGGCTCCGCCTCGACCCAATCTGCCAAGATTTCGAGGTTCCCCCGGGTGATCCGATGCGCGCGGTCAAGGATCTGCGCGCGGCTCTCAAGCGCGAGGGCCGAGAAATACTCGTCGATCCCCCCGACGGAAATCGTGTTGTAGTCACGGTGGATCATGATCTTCTCAAGCAGCGCCTGCGGCCCCGCCACCCAGCCCACGCGCAGCCCGGCCAGCGAATAGGCCTTGGACATGCCCGCCGTGCTGATGCCGCGGTCGTAGAGATCGCAGATCGAGGCGGTATAGCCATCACCCGTCTGATCAGTGCCGCGATAGACCTCATCGCAGAGCACCCAAGCCTCGCTGCCGCACGCGATCTCGGCGATCTCTGCCAGCATCGCGCGGTCCATCAGTGCGCCGGTCGGGTTGTTGGGATTGTTGGTGGCGATCATCCGCGTATCGGGGCGCATCATGGCGCGCAATTCGTTCAGATCGGGCAGAAATCCGTTCTCGGGGCGCAGTTGCAGGAGTTCGACCTCTGCGCCGATGCTCTCGGGGATGGAGTAGTGCTGCTGGTAGGTCGGCACGATGGCGATGACATGGTCGCCGCGCGAAATCAGCGTTTGGTGTACCAAGGCATTGGCCCCGATGGTGCCATGGGTGGTCAGGATGTTCTCGCGGCTCTGGGTCTCATAAAGCCCCGCCACCGCGTCGCGCAGACGGGCCGAGCCTTCGATCGCGCCGTAGCCCATGCGCATCCCGCGCAGTTCGCCCAGCACCGAATTGTCGACGCCCGCCATGTCGATCAACTCACCCAGGGTGATCGAGTCGACGCAGGTCTCGGCGAGGTTGTAGCGGCAGTGGTTCTCAAATTCGTTCATCCACATTTCGACGCCAAAGGTCTTGATATGCATGGGGTTTCCTTTCGTTTCAGCTATCGACCAGCGCGGCGAAGAGCCGGCGGAGGAAGGGCGGCGTGGCGGTCGGCGCGAGCCAGCGCATCACCGCGACGATTCCCTGCTCGGGCGCGATCCAGATCGTATGGCCGCCCGCGCCCTGCGCACTGAAGGCGCTCTCGGGCAGTTTCGGATCGGCCTCGGCCCCGCGGTTCAGCCACCACAGGAAGCCGTATTTGTCGAGCGTGGGCGTGGGCGTCAGGGAGCGCTGCATCCAATCCTCGGGCAGGATTTGCACGCCGTTCCACGCGCCGTTCTGGCAGATGAACTGGCCGAACTTGGCGTGGTCCTCGGCGCTGATGAAGAGGCCCCCGCCCCAATGCCCGCCGCCGGTGACCGATTGCATCCGGGTGCCGTCCAGTTCGACCCATGAGGTCGAATAGCCCTCCCACCGCCAGTCGTCCGAGGCGCCGATCGGGTCCATGATCCGCGCGCGCAGCACCTCCGGGAGGGGGCGGCCGAAGCGCATCATCAGAGCATAGGCCAGTGCGTTCACGCGCACGTCGTTGTACTCATAATTGCTGCCCGGCGCGCCGACCTGCCGCAATTGCCCCTTGCGGCTGTTGTCCGCCTTCGGACCGATCTGGCGAAAGTGGTCGACCTGATCGTCCTTGCCGAAAATCTCGCCGCGCCATTCGCTGTTCATCTGCAACAGGTGCCGCCAGGTGATGCGCCCGTTGTGATCCCCCGCGAAAAGCGGCCCCGGCACGCTGTCGCCCACCGGCGCATCAAGGTCCGCGATCAGCCCGTCTTTCACCGCAAGCCCCGCCAGCACCGAAAGGTAGCTCTTGGCGATGGAGAATGTCATGTCGGGCCGCGTCGTATCGCCCCAATCGGCCACGCGCTCGCCGCGCTGCAGGATCACCCCCGCCGGTCCGCCGCGCGGTTTGACGGGCCCCACGATTTCCGTCCAAGGGCCGCTCTCGTTCCACTCGCGGTTTCCGACGTAAGCCCCATCGGGGTGGTACATCGAGCGCGGCCAGTCGGTCTCATCGCCAAGCACATGGTCGACGACGGCTTGCAGGGCGGGGGTGGCGGCGAAGGTCATGTGGTCTCCTCGGGGGTCGGGCGAACCTTTCCCAAGGGCACGGGGATTGTAAACCGGTTAAATGTCTATGCCCGTTCAATCCCCCACCTAGTCAATAGTATCGGGATAGACCTGAGTGCTTTTGACCACGCCATAGACAAAGCTGGTGTCGATCGAGCCGATGCCGCCGATCGGATGCAACCGCGCGCGCACGAAGCGCTCGTAATCCTCCAGATCGCCCACCACGACGCGCAGCAGATAGTCCGACAGCCCGCTCATCACGAAACATTCCAGCACCTCCGGGATCGCCTTGATCTGGTTTTCAAAGCGTTTCACCGTAGCCTCGTCATGTCCGTCCAGCGTCACCCGCACCATGACCGTGACCGGCAGCCCGTAGGCCTTGGCGTCGACCTCCACGCTGTAGCCCCGGATCGCGCCGTTTTTCTCCAGCGCGCGCAGGCGGCGTAGGCAGGGCGAGGGCGACAGGCCAACTTCCTCCGCCAGATCGAGGTTGGTCATCCGGCCGTTGCGTTGCAGCGCGCGGATGATGCGGCGGTCGGTGGCGTCCAATCGGGGCGTTTGGGGCATGATATGCCAAATCTCCTGCAATTTGCGCATATATTAGCAACCAAATGCCCTGCGTACCATCGGATCATGCCCCCAAAATCAGACAGGGGCCAGCCATGACCGAGAACCAGAAATCCTTTGCCACCCGCGCCATCCACCACGGCTATGACGCGCAGGATGAACAGGGCGCGCTGAACCCGCCCATCTACATGAGCTCGACCTTCACCTTCGAGACCGCCGAGGCGGGCGGCGACATGTTCGCGGGCGAGCGCGCGGGGCATTTCTACACCCGCATCAGCAACCCGACGCTGGACCATCTGGAAAAGCGCATCGCCAACCTCGAGGGCGCCGAAGCCGGGCTCGCCACCGCCTCGGGCATGGGGGCGATCACCTCGACGCTCTGGACCTTCTTGCAGGCCGGCGACGAGATCATCATCGACAAGACGCTCTATGGCTGCACCTTCGCCTTCATGACCCACGGTCTGCCGCGCTTTGGCGTCAAGGTGACGCTGGTCGACATGACCGAGCCCCAGAACCTCGCCGAGGTGATCAGCGACCAGACCAAGGTGGTCTATTTCGAAACCCCCGCAAACCCGAACAACCGTCTGGTGGACATCGCCGCGATCTCTGAGATCGCGCATCGCGCGGGCGCGAAGGTGGTGGTCGACAACACCTATGCCACGCCGGTCATCACCCGCCCCATCGAATATGGCGCCGACATCGTGCTGCATTCGGCGACGAAATACCTTTCCGGTCACGGTGATGTGGTCGCGGGTCTTGTCGTTGGCAGTGCCGAGGACATGACCCAGGTGCGGCTTGTCGGTCTCAAAGACATGACCGGTGCCGTGATGTCGCCCCTGACCGCCATGCTGCTCTTGCGCGGGATCAAGACGCTGGAACTGCGGATGGAGCGGCACTGCGCCACGGCCGCCAAGGTGGCCGAGGCGCTGGAGCAGCATCCAGCGGTGCTGCATGTCGCCTATCCGGGGCTGGAGAGTTTCCCGCAGGCCGAACTGGCGCGGCGGCAGATGGGCAATTTCGGCGGCATGATCCCCTTTGAGGTCAAGGGCGGCAAACCGGGCGGCATCGCCTTTATGAACCGTCTGCACCTCATTCAGCGCGCGGTGAGCCTTGGCGATGCGGAAAGCCTGATCCAGCACCCCGCCAGCATGACCCATTCGACCTATTCCCCCGAGGAACGCGCCGAGCATGGCATCGCCGAAGGGCTCGTGCGGCTCTCGGTTGGGCTGGAATCTGCGGAAGACATCATTGATGACCTTTACGCCGCGCTTGGCGCGCATAACATGCAAGTGGCCTGATCCGGCAAAGACCGGACAAGTCGCGGGCGGTGTCGAGGAGGGCACCGCCCGAGGGATCCTCAAGATGAAAGACCTGCCATGACCGCTCTCGCCCCTGCCCAGCTCAAGACCATCGAACAACGTCTGCTGTGGCTGTCGCACTGGATGATCCATAACGCCAACCACATCCGGCCCAAGGTGGACGGGATCAAAGTGGGCGGGCATCAGGCGTCTTCGGCCTCCATGGTGTCGATCATGACCGCGCTTTATTTCAGCGCTCTGCGGCCTGAGGATCGGGTGGCGGTCAAGCCCCATGCCTCGCCGATCTTCCACGCGATGCAGTATCTGATGGGCAATCAGACCCGCGAAAAGATGAAAAACTTCCGCGGGTTTCAGGGCGTGCAGAGCTACCCCAGCCGGACCAAGGACATCGACGATGTGGATTTCTCCACCGGCTCGGTGGGTCTTGGCGTGGCGGTGACTTCCTTCGCCTCATTGGTGCAGGACTACATCACCGCGAAGGCTTGGGGCGCGGATGTCGATTTGGGCCGCATGGTGGCGCTGGTGGGCGATGCGGAACTCGACGAGGGCAATATCTATGAGGCCCTGCAAGAGGGCTGGAAGAACGATCTGCGCAACACATGGTGGATCATCGACTACAACCGCCAATCGCTCGACGGGGTGGTGCGCGAAGGGCTGTTCAAGCGCATCGAGCAGATTTTCGACGCCTTCGGCTGGGACGTGGTTAAGGTGAAATACGGCGCCCTGCAACGCGCAGCCTTTGGCGAGCCGGGCGGCGACAAGCTGCGCGACTGGATCGACAATTGCCCGAACCAACTTTACTCGGCGCTGACCTATCAGGGCGGCGCGGTCTGGCGCGAGCGGCTGATGGAGGCGCTTGGCGATCAGGGCGATGTCACAGCACTGATCGACGCGCGCAGCGATGACGAACTGGCCGAGCTGATGGAGAACCTCGGCGGCAATTGCGTGGAAACCATGGCCGAGACCTTTGCCGCCATCGACCACGACCGCCCGGTCTGTTTTCTGGCCTACACGATCAAGGGCTGGGGCACGCCGATCGCGGGCCACAAGGACAACCACGGCGGGTTGATGACTAAGACCCAGATGGCCGACTGGCAAAAGCACATGGGCGTGGATGAGGGCGCGGAATGGGAGAAATTCGCCACCGTCGACGACCCCGATTCCCTGCAAGCCGCGCTCGACCGCGTGCCGTTTTTCGCCAAAGGCCGCCGCCGCTACAGTGACGCCAGCCTGCCGGTGCCGCAGATCGAACTTTCCAGCGACCGCGAGATTTCCACGCAGATGGCCTTTGGCAAGATCCTCGACGATCTGTCGAAAGGCGACAGCGATCTGGCCGCGCGTATCGTCACCATGTCCCCCGACGTGACCGGCACCACGAACCTCGGCCCGTGGGTGAACCGGCGCAAGCTGTTTGCGCGCAGCGAACAGGCAGACACTTTCATCAACGAAAAAATCCCCTCCACCGCGAAATGGGAGTTCACCCCCGAAGGCCAGCATATCGAACTGGGCATCGCCGAGATGAACCTCTTTCTGCTCTTGGGTGCGGCGGGCCTGTCGCATTCGCTCTTTGGCAAGCGGGTCATTCCCATCGGCACGGTCTACGACCCCTTCGTCGCGCGGGGCTTGGACGCGCTGAACTACGCCTGCTACCAAGACGCGCGCTTCATGATCGTCGGCACGCCATCGGGCGTGACGCTCGCCCCCGAGGGCGGCGCGCATCAGTCCATCGGCACGCCGCTGATTGGGATGAGCCAAGACGGGCTGGCGAGCTTCGAGCCCGCCTTTGCCGATGAGTTGGCCGTCATCATGCAGTGGGCCTTCGATTATCTGCAAAAGGACGGCGAAGGCGACCCGGACGAGCGCACGTGGCTGCGCGATGAGACCGGCGGCTCGGTCTATCTGCGGCTCACCACCAATCCCATCGAACAGCCCGGCAAACGGGTCGACGAGGACTTCCGCCAAGGCGCCATCGACGGGGCCTATTGGCTGCGCAAGCCGGGGCCGAACTGCGACGTGGTAATCGCCTATCAAGGCGCGGTGGCGCCCGAAGCGATCAAAGCGGCAGGCAGCATCGCCGAAGGCCGCCGCGACGTGGGCGTACTGGCGGTGACCTCTGCCGACCGTCTGAACGCGGGCTGGACCGCCGCGCAACGCGCCCGCGCGCGGGGCAACCACGCGGCGCAAAGCCATATCGAAACGCTGCTGGGGCAGCTCCCGCGCGACTGCAAGCTGGTCACGGTGATCGACGGGCATCCGGCGACACTTTCGTGGTTGGGCTCGGTCGTTGGGCACCAGACGGTGCCGCTTGGGGTGGAACACTTCGGACAGACCGGCACCATTGCCGACCTTTATCGCCACTTCGGGATCGACGCGCGGTCGATCGTGGAAAAGGTGCAGGGGCTGACCTCGGGCCGCCAGATGCTGCACCGGGTTGCGGGCTAGACGCCCCCCCCCCCCGGATCGAAAGGACCGACATGACCTATTCCCTTGCCATCCACGGCGGTGCCGGAACCATCCTGAAGGAAAACATCACCCCCGAGCAGGAGGCCGCCTATCACAACGCCCTCTCCCGCGCGCTGGAAGCGGGCGAGGCCATCCTGCGCGAAGGCGGCAGCGCGATGGACGCGGTCGAAGCGGCGGTCTGTGCGTTGGAGGATGAGCCCCTGTTCAACGCAGGGCGCGGCGCGGTCTATACGTCCGAAGGCGCGCAGGAGATGGACGCCGCCGTGATGGACGGGCGCGACCGCAGGGCGGCGTCGGTCGCCGGTGTCTTTGGCCCGAAGAACCCGGTGAAACTGGCCCGCGCGGTGATGGAGCGGACCGAGCATGTCACGCTCATTGGCCCCAACGCGCTAGAGATCGCGCGGCAGGCCGGGCTTGAATTCGGCGACCGTGACTATTTCTTCACCCAGTCTCGCTGGGACGCGTTGCAAGAGACGCTTGCGATGCGCGCCCGCGGCGAAGTCTCGGACGATCCAGCGCGGCGGCATGGCACCGTGGGGGCCGTGGCGCGCGATGTTGCGGGCAACATCGCCGCCGCCACCTCAACGGGGGGCATGACCGCCAAGGCCCCGGGCCGCGTCGGCGACACGCCGATGATCGGGGCAGGCACATTCGCCGATAATGCGACCTGCGCGGTCTCGGCCACCGGACATGGAGAGGTCTTTATCCGCTGGAACGCGGCGGGAGAGATCGCCGCACGCATGCGCCACGCGGGCGAAGACCTTGCCACCGCCGCCGATCATGTGGTGATGCAGGATCTGGCCCCCAACGACGGGTCGGGCGGGATCATCGCCGTGGACGGTGCGGGCAATATCGCCATGCCGTTCAACTCGCAGGGCATGTACCGCGGCACGGTGCGACAGGGCAGCGCCCCCGAAACCAGCATCTACTGAGCGGCCCCGCCCTTCGGTTGCCCTCCTGCCACTGCCGGCGGGACAAATGCGGCCCGTTGAGGGCCACCTGCCATCTAAATCTTGACATTTAGCCCCCTCCCTTTGATTGACGGTCAAACGAACTTGACGGGAGAGGGGACAAGGTGCGTTTTTTAGCAGCAATTGCCAGAGTTATATGCGCGGTGAACTTATTCATCGGCAATCTCTTCTCATGGCTCGCACTCGGCATCGTGTTGGTCTGTTTCACCGTGGTCGTGCAGCGCTATCTTTTCGCGATCAGCTTCGTTTGGATGCAAGACCTTTATATTTGGCTAAACGGCGCGATGTTCACCGCCGTGGCCGGTTTTGCCCTGCTGCGCGACGACCACGTGCGCGTCGATATCTTTTACCGCCCCGCCACGATGGCGCGCCGCGCGCTGATCGACCTGATCGGCGTAGTCGTTTTTCTGCTGCCCTTCTGCTGGATCGTTTACACCTATTCGATGCCCTTCGTGACACGCGCTTGGGGCTATCAGGAAGGGTCCGCCAATGTGGGCGGCATGCCGGGGCTTTATATTCTCAAAGCCTTTATCATCGGCTTTGCATTTCTACTCGCAATTCAAGGGATTGCATGGATCATCCGCTCCATCCTCGTGCTCAGCGGCAATGCTGAGCTGGTGCCCAAATCCATGCAATACAGCCGGGACCAAATCCCCGCAGACCATCCGCAGGGAGCCGTTTGATGGATCCGATTTTGATTGGCGAGATGCTCGCCGCGCTTATGTTCTTTGGCGTGATCGGCTTTTTGCTATTGGGCTTTCCGGTTGCCTTTACCCTCGCTGGCGTGTCCCTGCTTTTCGGGGCCGTTGGCATTGGCTTCGGCGTTTTTGACCCATCGAACTTCGGCTCGCTGCCGAACCGCTACATCGGCTTTATGACCAACGAAGTGTTGGTCGCGGTGCCACTTTTCATTTTCATGGGGGTGATGCTGGAACGCAGCCAGATCGCCGAGCAACTTCTGCTCACCATGGGCAAACTCTTTGGCAATATGCGCGGCGGTCTTGGGATTTCCGTGGTGCTGGTGGGCGCGATGCTTGCGGCCTCTACCGGGGTTGTGGGGGCCACGGTGGTCACCATGGGGCTGATCTCTCTGCCCGCGATGCTGCGGGCGGGCTATGATCCCAAACTTGCGACCGGGGTGATCTGTGCCAGCGGGACATTGGGCCAGATCATTCCGCCGTCCACCGTGCTGATCTTCATGGGCGACATGCTGTCGGGCATCAACTCTCAGGTGCAGATGGCCAAGGGCAACTTTGCCCCGACGCCGGTCTCGGTGGGGGACCTTTTTGCCGGGGCCCTGCTGCCGGGCATTTTGCTGGTCTCGCTTTACCTGAGTTATGTCTTGTTCAAAGCCGCGACCGCGCCGGCCTCTTGCCCCGCGACGCCGGTTCCTGCGGATGAGAAAAGCCAGTTGGTCCGGGATTTCTTTGTGGCCCTCGTGCCGCCGCTGTTGCTGATCCTCGCCGTGCTGGGCTCGATCCTCGGGGGCATTGCCACCCCGACCGAGGCGGCCTCTGTCGGGGCGGTGGGCGCAATGGTGCTGGCGGCGCTGCGTTGGCGCCTGTCCTTCCGCATTCTGCGGGAGACGATGATCGCCACGGCCACAATCACCAGCATGGTCTTCATTATTCTGCTGGGCGCCTCGGTCTTTTCCATCGTGTTCCGCATGATGGGCGGCGACAATCTGGTGCATGAGTTCCTGAGCAACCTGCCCGGCGGCCCCTTGGCGGCGGTGGCGGTGGTGATGATCATCATGTTCTTCCTCGGGTTCATCCTTGATACTTTTGAGATCATCTTCATCGTGATCCCGATCACCGCGCCCGTGCTGTTGATGCTGGACATTGATCCGATCTGGCTGGGCGTGCTGGTGGGGGTGAACTTGCAGACCTCCTTCCTCACGCCGCCCTTCGGCTTTGCGCTATTCTATCTGCGCGGGGTGGCTCCGGCGGATCTGCCGACCAGTGCGATCTACAAAGGCATCCTGCCGTTTGTGATGTTGCAGGTGGTGGCGATTGCGATCCTCTTCGCCTTCCCGCAGATCGTGACCTGGCTGCCGAAGCTGATCGCCGGGTAAGACGGCGTTTTTTTCAGAGCAAAGGCCCGGTGGAAACGCCGGGCCTTTTGCGTTTGAGCGTTCAGGGCATCGCCCTCCCTGGGGGGCGAACGGAAACGTCAAAAGATGCTGATACAGGGCAACAACCGCCACCAAGATGGCTGTCGAGAGGTTGCAAAATCGCCCTCCGGGGGGAGGGAGGGCGATGCCCGGTGTGCCACCGGGCGGGACAGAGCTGAGAGCGCCGCCCGCAAATAAAAAGGCCCGGCGTTTCCACCGGGCCTTTCCACATTTCTGAACGCGAAGCTTAGTACTTCAAGAACTTCTGACGCGCCTGAACGTAGGGGCTGTCGATGTTCTCGGTCCGGGTGCGGACGAGGTTCAGCGCTTCGACGAAGCTGTCGGCGGTCTTCTTGACCAGTGGGTCGTCGCTGTTGCGCAGTTCTTCGACCACTTCGACCGAAGCTTTGGCACCGGCTTCCATGATGTCGTCGGGGAAGTTGCGCACGGTCACGCCATGCTCTTCCTGCAGCGTTTTCAACGCACGGGGGTCGTTGGCGTAGAAGTCGGCGGCGACTTGGTCGTATTCCGCTTGGCTCACATCGCGGATGATCGCCTGCAGGTTCTCGGGCAGTTCCTGATACTTCTTCTTGTCGACGACAAGCTCGGTCGCCAGACCCGATTCCACGAAGGACGGCATGTAGTAGTTCTTGGCCACCTGATGGAAGCCGAGCGCCAGATCGTTGTAGGGGCCGACGAATTCCGCAGCGTCGAGCGTGCCCGATTGCAGCGCTTGGAAGATCTCGCCCGCGGCCATGTTGGTCACGGTTGCGCCGAGCTTCTCCCATACGCGGCCACCAAGGCCGGGCGTCCGGAAGCGCACGCCTTTGACATCATCAAGGCTTTTCAGCTCATCTCGGAACCAACCACCAGTTTGCGTGCCGGTGTTGCCCGACAGGAAGCCCTGAACGCCGAACTGGTCATAGATCTCGTCCCAGATTTCCTGACCGCCCATGTAACGCATCCAGGCGGTGAGCTCGGGCGTGGTCATGCCGTAAGGAACGCCGGTAAAGAAGGACAGCGCGGGGGATTTGTTCTGCCAGTAGTAGGCGGCACCGTGGCTCATCTCGGCGGTGCCGTCGATCACGGCGTCGAGCGATTGCAGCGGCGGCACCATCTCACCGGCCGAGAAGACCTGAATGGTCAGTTCGCCACCCGAAGCGGCGGTGATCCGGTCGGCCAGACGCTGCGCGCCGACACCCAGACCGGGGAAGTTCTTGGGCCAAGTGGTGACCATGCGCCACGTGATGTTGCCCTGTGCAATAGCGGGCGCCGCAAGTGTCGTGGCGGCGGCACCTGCCCCCATCACACCAGCTTTGCGGATAAATGAACGACGATCCATGTTTTTCCTCCCAAACGGATATTTGCTAAGCCTCCCCCGACGTCGATGCGGAGGGCTCTGCGCAGCAGATAATCGTCGCTTTTCGAAAATGTCCATGGCTTAGGCAAATTGAAACCTCTCCTTCTGGACAAACTCTCCCCACGCCGCATACGTAGTGCTACTTAAAGCAGCATTATTATTGGTCTTTTGCCTTGTTTTTGGCAGAAAGGCCAATAATGTGCGAGCTGCCAGGGAGGGCTCAGATCTTGATAAAATTCATCGACCAGATGAACGAATTCGTCGGGCGCATCGTGTCGGTCGTCGCCGTCATTTTCGCCGCAATCATCATCTATGACGTTTTCATGCGCTATGCGCTGAATGACCCGACCCGCTGGGCTTTTGACGTTACGAAACAGTTATATGGCTTCTATTTCGTGATGCTGGGCGGCTATGCGCTGCGCCATCAAGCCCATGTGCGGGTCGATCTGATCACCGAAACCCTTGCCCCCACCCTACGACGCTGGGTCGAAGCGGCGGGCTATGTGATCTTTTTCTTCCCCTTCGCGTGGATCTTCACCACCCGCTCTTATGAATTCGCCATGCGCTCCTATGCCCAAGGTGAGACGACATATGGCTCCGTGCAGCTGCCGGTCTATCCGCTGAAAATGGCCATGGCGCTCGCCGCCGGTCTTTTGTTGCTACAAGGCGTGGCTGAATTTTTGAAACTCGTACTTAACCGTCAGGAACTGCCCCGTGACGCCTGAACTCATTGCACTCACCATGTTTGGCCTGCTTTTGCTGGGCCTTTTCATGGGCCACCCGCTGGCCTTCGTTCTGGGCGGCACCGCCGTCTTGGGCGCTGTCATCGCTGGCAAGCCCATGGTGCTGGGCATCGTCATCAACCGGATTTTCGGCGATGTTCTCGACAACTTCACGCTGATCGCGATTCCGCTGTTCATCTTGATGGCGCGGTTCCTGTCCGATTCGGGCGTGACGGATAAGATGTTCGAATCGCTTCGGCTTTTGATGTCGAACATCCGCGGCGGTCTGGCGCTGGCGGTGGTCTTCATCTCGATCCTGCTGGCCGCCACCACCGGCATCATCGGCGCGTCGATCACTGTGATGGGCGTGATGGCCCTGCGCCCGATGCTGCAATATGGCTACAGCCCGACACTGACCACCGGCGTCATCGCGGCCTCCGGCTGTCTGGGCATTCTGATCCCGCCGTCGATCATGTTGATCCTCATGGCCTCCTATTCGCCCCTGTCGGTGGGCGAGCTTTTCGCCGGTGCGATGGTGCCGGGCGTCGTGCTGGGGCTGCTCTATGCGGTATGGGTCTTTATCGTGGCCGTGGTGCGGCCCGACATGGCCCCCGCGGTTGAGCCGGATGAGAAGATCTCCAAACCCGCGCTTGTGCGTATGCTGCTGATCGAAGCCGTGCCACCGCTGGTGCTGATCCTTGGCATCCTTGGCTCGCTTCTGGCGGGCATCGCCACGGCGACCGAAGCCTCGGCCATTGGCGCGGCGCTGGCTCTGCTTATCGTGATCATGCGCCGCAAGTTCACATGGGCGAGCTTCTATGGCGCGATGTTGGAGACGGGCCGTACCTCGGCAATGATCCTCTTTATCGTCATCGGTGCGACGGCCTTTACCGGTGTGTTCAACATCACCGGCGGTCTGCGCGCCACGCAGGAGATCATCCGCAACCTCGACATGGCGCCTTGGCTTTTGATCGCTATGATGATGTTCATCGTCTTCATCCTCGGTGCCTTCCTCGACTGGACCGGCATCGTGCTGCTGTCCTTCCCGATCTTCCTGCCCATCGTGCAGGAGATGGACGTGAGCCTGTTGTGGTTCGTCGTCCTGATGTCGGTGGTCTTGCAGACGTCCTTCCTCACCCCGCCCTTTGGATATGCGCTGTTCTACCTGCGCGCCATTGCGCCGCGCGAGGTCAAGACGTCGCATATCATCGTCGGTGTGCTGCCGTTCATCGGGTTGATCCTGATGATGTGTGTGGCCATCGCACTGTTCCCGCAGCTTGTCACGTGGCTGCCGGAAACGCTCTATACAAAATAAATCAACGGAGGAGAGAATATTATGAAACTGAAATCAACACTTGCCGGTCTGGCGCTCTGCGCAGGCTTTGGCACGCAGGCCGCGGCCCAAGACAACTGGACCATGACCACCACATGGCCCACCTCGCTGGAACTGATCGAGATCGACAAACACTTTGTTGATCTGGCCAACAAGCTGACCGGCGACGACCTGACCATCGAATTCTTCGAAGGCGGCTCGCTCGTGCCCGCAGGCGAAGTCTTTGGCGCCGTGGAATCCAACACCGTGCAGGCTGGCGCCGACTGGCCCGGCTACTGGGCCGGCCGCAACTCCGCCTTCTCGCCGCTGGCGACCACGGCGAGCCTGTTCAACGCGGTTGATTACGTCAACTGGATCGAACAATGGGGCGGCAAAGAGCTCTATAACGAGATCTACGGCAAGTTCGGCATGGTCTATCTGCCCTACGGCGTGACCAACAACGAATCCGGTTTCCGCACCAATGAGCAGATCGTCACGCTGGAAGACCTTAAGGGCAAACGTCTGCGTCTGTCGGGTCTTGAGCAGGGTCGTCTGTTGGAGAAACTGGGTGGCTCTCAGGTTTCCATGGCCGGTGGCGAAATCTACCAGTCGCTTGAGCGCGGCGTGATTGATGGAGCCGAATTCTCGACCCCCAACGTCGACTTCTCGGGCGGTTTCCAGCAGGTCACCAAATACTGGGCGACACCGGGCTGGCACCAGTCTGCGTCGATCTTCGGTGTGATGATCAACAAAGGCGCGTGGGACGCGCTGTCGGACGAAACCCGCGAAGCGCTTGAAATCGCGGCACAAGCCAACCTCGTCTGGTCGCTCTCCTTCACCGAGAAGCGCGCGACTGAAGCCTATCAGCAGTTCCTCGATGCGGGCATCGAGATCAACCGCTACGACGATGAGACGCTGACAACCGTTCAGGAAATGGCCAACGAGACCATCGAAGAAACCGCCTGTGAGAACCCCGATTCCGCAAAGGTTTACCTGAGCCAGTTGGAGTATCTGAACGACTACGCCAAATGGCGTGACGCTTCGGCGCCGTTCAACTTGGGCCGCACGCCCAACGGCCCGGACATCGAAAAAATCCGCGCCTGCGCGGAGTGATCTGAGCCTATCGGTTCTAACGGAAAGGCCCGCCAAATGGCGGGCCTTTCTACGTTCGCAGGGGCTTGATTTGTACCCCGGCAGAGTTAACCCCGCCAGCCGGGATTACAGTTCAAGAATACCTGCGACCTCTTGCGCCAACGCGCGGACTTCATCCGCGGCGGGGCCGGACTTTTTCGCCTCGACCACACCCAGACCCCGGCCAAGGGCATCGGCGTAGATCACTCTGTTGGCCAGCGACGCGTCAAGCCGCCCGGCCCCAAGCTCGGCCACCGACTTGGCCACGTCATCGCCGACCCGCGTGCCGGCGCGGGTACGGTTCATCACGATATGGGTCGGTTTCTGCGCCCGCTCGGCCAAATCCAATACGTCATGGGTTGCCCAGACATCGGCCTGACTGGCCGATACCGGCACCAGCACCAAATCCGAGTCGCGCAGGACCCAACGCACATCGCTATCCGCCTTCGGGGGCGTATCGATGAGAATGACATCAGCCTCGTTGCCGACCGTCCGGATGGCGCGGGATATCCCATAGGGGGTCGCCGTGGCGAACTTCAGCTTTGGATCAAGCCCAAGCATCTCCTCGCGAATGTCGAGCCACTTGCCAAGGCTGCCTTGAGGGTCCGTATCCAACAGGCCCACGCTTTTGCCCGCTGCCAAATAGGCAATCGCCAAGTTCGAAACGAGGGTGGTCTTGCCTGCCCCACCCTTTTGTTGGGCTACACAGATAATCCGGGCGCTCATTTGCCAAGCCTTCAATAGGTTCTCTGCACCGCAGCATAGCGGGCCATCCCGGTAAAAGCGACAAATACCTCGCGACAGGCGCGCGGTGCCCGCCTAGCCCTCAACGCGCTTGAGAAACTTTTGCAATCGCGCATCCTTCGGCGCGCTGAAAATCTCAGATGGCGGGCCGCTCTCTACGATTTTGCCGCCGTCCATAAAGATCACCCGATCCGCGATCTCGCGGGCGAACTGCATCTCATGGGTCACGATCAGCATGGTTTGCTTGCGCTCTGCCACCGCGCGCATCAGGTCCAGCACCTCACCGACCCATTCAGGATCAAGCGCCGAGGTCGGCTCATCGAATAGCATCAACTCGGCCCCAAGCGCCATCGCGCGGCCGATGCCGACACGTTGCTGTTGCCCGCCGGACAGTGCTGCGGGGAAACTGTCGGCCTTGTCGGCCAATCCAGTCTCGGCCAAGACCGAAAGCGCGCGCTGCTCGGCCTCATCCTTGGAGCGTTTTTGCACGGTGACAAGCGCCTCCATGATGTTCTCTTTCGCCGTCTTGTTGGCGAACAAGGCGTAGTTCTGAAACACCATCGCGGTCCGACGGCGCAGCGCCAGAATGTCGGCCTTGCGCGCCTTTGCGGCGTCAACCGTCACATCGCCGATGCGAATGGTCCCCGCCTGCGGCACGTCAAGGAAGTTGAGACAGCGCAGCAGGGTCGATTTGCCCGTGCCGGAGGGGCCGATGATGACCACGCGCTCGCCTTCGGCAATCTGCAAATCAATGCCATTGAGGACCGGCGCGCCGCCGAAATGTTTGGTCAGGCCAGTGATATCGATCATCGGACGAACGCCTTGTTTAGATAGGTTTCAAGCCGCTTTTGCATCTGGCTAAGTGCTTCGACAATGACCCAATAGATCATCGCAACAACGAGATAGGCCTCGAAATAGAGAAAGCTGCCCGCCGCCTCTTTCTGGGCCGCCCCCATCATCTCGGTCACGCCGAGGGTAAAGGCCAGCGAAGTGCCTTTGATCATGTCGATGAAATAGTTGACCAATGTGGGCGCGGCGATCCGGGCGGCTTGAGGCAGGATGATGCGCCACATCATCTGGCCTTGGGTCATGCCGATGGATTGCGCGGCCTCCCATTGGCTGCGGTCGACCCCCATGATCGCGGCGCGGATGCTCTCGGCCATATAGGCCGAGAAATGCAAGGTCAGCCCCATGATGGCGGCGGTCACACCGTTGATATCCGACAGGAATGACAGCACCTGCGGCAGGCCAAAGTAGAACAGAAACAACTGCACCAGCAGCGGCGTGCCGCGGAAAAAGCTGATGAAGATGATCACAAACCAGTCGAGGACGGGCACTTTGGCGACCCGTTCGACAGCCAAAAGCGAGGCGAGGATGAGTGCACAGACCATCCCCGCCACCGCCATGAACAAGGTTAACGGTACATAGCCCAATATGACGGGCACCAGCCCCAGCATGTAGTCAAGGTCTAGCGCCCGCATGGGTTACTCCGCTTTGGTGATGTCAGTGCCGAACCATTTGTCCGAGATTTCGGTCAGTGTACCGTCTTCGCGCAGGGACTCCAGTGCGGTGTCGACACGGTCCCGGAGGGCGCGGCCTTCGTCATTGTCTTGGAACGGCAGCGCGTTGCGGATTTCGGAGAAAGGCTTGCCAGCTAGTTGGAGCGGCAGGGGGCTTTCCTGAATCAGCTGGGCAGAGGAAACCCGGTCCATCACGAATGCATCCACCCGGCCAAGCGCGGTGTCTTGGGCGATGTTGGATTCATAGGTTTTGATCTCGATCTCATCTGCAAAGTCGAGCTCGTTCAAAAGCTGCTCAAAGTTGGAGCCGAGGTTGACCGCCACGGTTTTGCCGCGCAGGTCTTCGACGCCGCCGATCTCTTCGTTGCCCTCTTTGGTCACCACCTGCGCGCCATCAAATACGTAAGGCGCGGTAAAGGCGAACTTTTCCTCACGCTCTGGCGTGATGGTGATCTGGTTGGCGATCGTGTCGATGCGGCCTGCGTCCAGCGCGCCGATCAGACCGGAAAAGGCCATGGTTTCGAATTCAACATCAAAGCCTGCCTCTTCGCCGACAGCATTCATCACGTCGACTTCGAAACCCTGAAGCACGTCCTGCTTAACGAAGGTAAAGGGGAAATAGCCGCCCGACATGCCCACGCGGAGCGTTTCATTGTCTTGGGCGAAGGCTGCGGTGCCAGAGACCGCGGCGAGCGCGGCGGCGGTAACGATCTGTTTCAGCATTGAATTTACTCCTGTAACGCTTGAGCATCAGATGTCACCGGGCGCCGCCCGCTTCAACACCGTTGCTGAAACAGGAACGTTTGACGGGCGGGATCGGTTCAGATGGAATGGGAGCATTGACCACGGGGCTTGCGCGGATCGAATTTCCTATTGAGGCCCCAGCGGCGGAACGTAATTCCCGCCAGCCATAATGAAATCCGCAACCGCGGAACAGATATGCGCAATTCACATAGCTTTGCGCCCCTCAAAGCGCGTCGATATCCAGCCCTTCAGCGGCCCAAGCGGCAAGCTTGCGGTCGACGGTTTTGCGAGAGACACCCAATCGCCGCGCGGCTTCGGCCCGGTTGCCGCCCGAAAGATCAAGAATGTGCAGCATGTGGCGCTGTGTGACCAGTTCGAGATCCTCGATTGCCCTTGGCCCATCGACAGTGCCGTGCCCCGCAAAGGCTTCGGGCAGGCTGCCGAGGATGACCGAGCGCTCGATCAGATTTCGCAATTCTCGCACGTTGCCCGGCCAATCGTAGCGCCGCAGCTTGAGCAATGTCTCGGCATCCAACCGCAGCGCAGGCATGCCAAGCGCGGTCGAGAATTGCTGCATGAACATCGCCGCCAGTTCGACGATATCATCCGAGCGGTCCTTGAGCGGCGGCATTGCGACTTCGACAACATTCATGCGGTGATAAAGGTCTGCGCGGAAACGCCCCTCCTCCACCGCTTTGGGCAAATCGGCATTTGTGGCGAAAAGGAACCGAAGGTTCAGCGGAATTTCCCGCTCGGCCCCATCGGGCCGGATGCGTTGGTCTTCCAATACCCGCAACAGGGCCGCCTGCAACTGCTCCGGCATCTGCGCCACTTCATCAAGGAACAGCGTGCCGCCATCGGCCAAGAGGAACAGCCCCGGCTGCAGGGTTTCGTTCCCCTCCACCGCGCCGAAGAGTTCCGGCACGATCCGATCCGGCGTGATGGCGGCACAGTTGACCGCAACGAAAGGATGGTCGGCGCGGTCAGACATCTGGTGCAATTGCCGCGCGGCCAACTCCTTGCCGGTGCCGCTGGCCCCGGTGAAAAGCACCGGCGTCGGGACCGGGGCAAGGCGGTTCAGCATCCCGCGCACCTTCGACAGGGCCTCGGACTTGCCAAGCATCTGCACCGCTGCCCCGCCCTGCAATTCACGCCGCAACAGCGTGTTGTCGCGGCGCAAGTTCTTGCGGTCGAGCGTGCGGGAAACGGCGCCGAGGATTTGGTTCGCCCGGAAGGGTTTCAGCACGAAATCACTGACGCCCGCGCGCAGCGCGGCGATGGCGGTTTCCAGATCGGCATAGGCGGTGATCAGAACCGTGTCGGCGTAAAACCCTTTGCGGCGCTGCTCGACCACCCATTCCAGCCCAGTTTTGCCGGGCATGACATTGTCCAGAACAACCACATCGAAATGCGCCTCGTCCAAGAGTTTGGTGGCCTCTGCAGGTGACGCGGCCTGTGCCACGCGCTTGACGCGCGGCTCCAAAATCTTGGTCAGGAAATGGCGCATTCCCGGTTCGTCGTCGATCACAAGGATCGACGCGCCTTCGAGCGTGCCGCCGTATTCATCGCCTGCCGCCATGATATGCCTCTTCGGTGTCAGTCCAACCGGACGTTTTCACCTGAATAGACCTCAGCCGAGGAAAAGCCTATCTCATGCAGTCCGAAATAGGCCACAACGCCGATCACCGCGACGCCCAGAAACCCTGCCAGCATGGCTTTCATTGCGCGTATCCTTTTATC
Source organism: Sulfitobacter sp. NFXS29 (assembly GCF_040148765.1). Taxonomy (NCBI): domain Bacteria; kingdom Pseudomonadati; phylum Pseudomonadota; class Alphaproteobacteria; order Rhodobacterales; family Roseobacteraceae; genus Sulfitobacter; species Sulfitobacter sp. NFXS29. The sequence goes on along the minus strand of NZ_JAGDED010000009.1, from coordinate 129,907 downwards.
TGAACGCCGCCCATCATTCTGCGGGGGTCCGCTTGTCATCTTTGACCTCATCGAGCCAGAGCGAATGGTGCTGCTCGGCCCAACGTTCATCAACCTCGCCGTTGCCCATGGCGTCAAAGGCGCCCTCCATACCGAGTGTCCCGATATAGATGTGCCCCAAGATCACCGCCATCATCAGAAAGCCGATGATCGCGTGCCAAAGCTGGGCATATTGCATTTCCGCATGCGGGGTCAGATCGCCCTGAAGCGGACCAAAGCCTGCGGCTTCGGCCATGCCGATGTCATTAATAAGATTGAACGTATGGCCGAAAAGCTGGATCTCAAAGGGAAACAGCAGCGACAGCCCCGAGAGCGAGACCGAGAAGCCCAGCAGGATCACGGCCCAAAAGACGATCTTCTGCCCGAAGTTGAACTTTTTCGCGGGCGGGTGTTTGTCGCCGATGAAACCGCCGCCTTGCTTGATCCAAACCCAATCGGTCTTGTTCGGGATATTGTGCCAAATCCACATCACAAAGACCATGACGAGCGCAATCATAAAGGCCCATGACACGTTGTTGTGGATGAACTTGGACCCGGTCAGCAGTACCGAGTTGAATTCATGCCCCAAGAGCGGAATGACCACCTTGCGGCCAAAGAGCGTGGCCAACCCTGTCAGCGCGAGCAGGATGAAGGACCCGGCCAGCATCCAATGGGCAAACCGTTCAATCGCTTTGAAACGGGTGATGGTACGCCCGACCTTGCCGCCTTCGATGCGGATTCGCCCCCGCAAGAGATAGAACAGCAAGAGCACGGCCAGCGTCCCGGCAAGAAGCCAAGCGCCGTAGGTGGCCAGCGGCCCCTCGCGGAACTGCTGCCACCACATGCCGTTGTCTTGCACCAAGACGCGGCCCGTCTTGTTCATCGTGCTGACGCGCACGGGCAATTCGTTATAGCGGATGCCGCGCCACAGGTCCGGGTCCGAGCGCCCGCCGAGCGGGCCAAGGCCCGGCACCGTAGCGGCGTCACCCCCCAGATTGTTGCGCCGGAATCCGTCGTCGATCTCGGCGCCGTTTTGGCGGCGTTCGATGTCGGCCAAGTTCTGCGCCCCGCCGGTGCTGGTGCGGTCAATGGCCGAGGGGGTCGCGTTCTCGGGCAGGCGCACGTCCTGCGCCGTGGCGCTGACCGGCAGCGCGGCCAAGGCGAGAATGAAAAGAGCCATCAGGTGGCGCAGCATGGGAAATCCCCCGGCTAGACAAATATGGAGAAAAGGGGCGGCCCGGTCAGGCCGCCCCGAAAGCCGTTACTGGCCTTTTTGCTCGTAAGCCGTGCCCCAGCCCCAAGCGCCGGAGCCAAAGCCGCGTGCGACGACGCGCTCGCGGTAGATGTCGGAGACCATGTCCCCGTCACCGGCCAGCAGCGCCTTGGTCGAACACATCTCAGCGCAGATTGGCAGTTTGCCTTCCGCGATCCGGTTGCGGCCGTACTTCTGGAACTCCGCCTGAGAGTGGTTTTCCTCGGGGCCACCGGCGCAGAAGGTACATTTGTCCATCTTGCCGCGGCTGCCGAAGTTGCCGGCCTGCGGATACTGCGGCGCGCCGAAGGGGCAGGCGTAGAAGCAGTAACCGCAGCCGATGCAGAGGTCCTTGGAGTGCAGCACGATGCCATCGTCGGTCTGGTAGAAACAATCCACCGGGCAGACCGCCATACAGGGCGCATCCGAGCAGTGCATACAGGCGACCGAGATCGAGCGTTCGCCCGGTTGGCCGTCCTGAATGGTCACCACGCGGCGGCGGTTGATGCCCCAAGGGACTTCGTGTTCGTTCTTACAAGCCGTTACACATGCGTTGCATTCAATGCAGCGCTCGGCATCGCAGAGAAACTTTGCTCTTGCCATTCTCTTGTCTCCTTACGCTGGCATAATCTTGCAGAGAGTCGCTTTGGTCTCCTGCATTTGCGTCACTGAATCGTAGCCGTAGGTCTGAACCGTGTTGGTGCTTTCGCCCAGAACAATCGGATCGGCCCCATCGGGGTATTTGTCCCGCAGGCTGACGCCGCCCATGTGCCCGCCGAAGTGGAAGGGCATGAAGGCCACGCCTTCGCCCACCCGCTCGGTGACCATGGCCATCACCTTGATCTTGCCGCCCTCGGGCCCTTCGACCCAAACGTCGGACCCGTCGCGCACGCCGAGGTTATTGGCGTCACGGGTGTTGATCTCGATGAACATGTTCTGCTGAAGCTCGGCCAACCATGGGTTCGACCGGGTCTCGTCCCCGCCGCCCTCATATTCAACCAAGCGGCCAGAAGTGAGGATGATCGGGAATTCCTGCGAGAAGTCGTTCTTTTGGATCGACGCATAAAGCGTCGGCACCCGCCAGAAGGTCTTGTCTTCGTAGGTCGGATAATCCGCCACCAGATCCCGCCGGTTGGAATAGAGGGGCTCGCGGTGCTTTGGCACCGGGTCCGGGAAGGTCCAGACCACGCAGCGGGCCTTGGCGTTGCCGAAGGGCGCGCAGCCATGCTCGATCGCCACCCGCTGGATACCGCCCGACAGGTCGGTCTTCCAGTTGATGCCGCCAACTTGGGCCACATAATCGGAATCGATCTCACCCTGTTGCGAGGTTTCGCCGACTTCCGCCTGACCGTCATCCGCGTTCTCAGGCGCTTCGTAGCCTGCGACTGCTTCGATGATGCGCCGCTCATCGGCTGTCAGATCACCGTCCCAGCCCAGATCCATCAGCATCTGCATGGTGAATTCTGGATAGCCGTCCTTGATTTCGGAGCCTTTAGAGTAGACGCCCTCAGCCAGCAGGTTCTCACCGTCACGTTCCACACCGAAACGGGCGCGGAAGGTCAGACCGCCTTCGGCCACCGGCAGCGACATATCGTAGAGGTTCGCCGTGCCGGGGTGGTTCATCTCGGGCGTGCCCCAGCAGGGCCATGGCATGCCGTAGTAATCGCCATCCGCCGGGCCGCCATTGGCACGCAGAGTGGTTTTGTCGAAGGTGTGCTGGTTCTGCATGTGCATCTTCATCCGCTCGGGGCTCTGCCCGGTATAGCCGATGGTCCACATGCCTTTGTTGAACTCGCGCGTCAGATCTTCGACGAGCGGCTCTTCACCGTTCACTTCGATGTTGCGGAACATGCGATCCTCAAAGCCGAACTTCTTGGCGAACTTATAGAGGATCGTGTGGTCGGGCAGGCTCTCAAACAGCGGCTCGACAACTTTTTCGCGCCACTGGAGCGAGCGGTTCGATGCGGTCACGGAACCGGAGGTTTCGAACTGCGTACAGGCCGGGAGCAGATAGGTGTTGTCGGTCCGATCGTGCAGAACGGCGGAGACGGTTGGGTATGGGTCGACCACGACCAGCAGGTCGAGCTTTTCCATCGCCGTTTTCATCTCACCCTGACGGGTCTGCGAGTTCGGCGCGTGGCCCCAGAGCACCATCGCTTTGGTGTTGTCGGGCTGCTCAAGGTTCTCGCGTGCTTCAAGCACACCGTCGATCCAACGCGACACCGGGATGCCGGTGAGGTTGATCATCTTCTGCTCTTCGCCTGCGCCATCGGTCCAAGCGGCGAAGCGGCTCTGGATCCATTCCAGATCCTCACCCCAAACCCGCGCCCAATGCGCCCAAGAGCCATCGGAGAGACCGTAGTAGCCCGGCAGCGTATCGGCCAGAACGCCAAGGTCGGTCGCGCCCTGCACGTTGTCGTGGCCGCGGAAGATGTTGGTGCCGCCGCCGGCGGTGCCCATGTTGCCCAAGGCCAGCTGCAAGATGCAGTAAGCGCGGGTGTTGTTGTTGCCGTTGGTGTGCTGCGTGCCACCCATGCACCAGATCACGGTGCCGGGGCGGTGGTTGGCCAGCGTCCGCGCGACGCGCTGAAGCTGTTCGCCGGGCACGCCGGTGACGCGCTCAACCTCATCGGGGGTCCAGTTGGCGACTTCCTGACGGATTTCATCCATGCCCCAAACGCGGGTGCGGATGAACTCCTCATCCTCCCAACCGTTCTCGAAGATATGGTAGAGGATACCCCAGACCAGCGCCACGTCCGAGCCGGGACGCATCCGCACATATTCGTCGGCATGGGCCGCGGTGCGGGTGAAACGCGGATCGCAGACGATCAGCGGTGCGTTGTTCTCTTCCTTGGCTTTCAGCACGTGCTGCAGCGACACCGGGTGCGCCTCGGCGGGGTTGCCGCCGATGATGAAGATCGCGCGCGACTTGTGGATGTCGTTGTAGCTGTTGGTCATGGCGCCGTAGCCCCATGTGTTCGCCACGCCCGCCACGGTGGTGGAGTGACAAATCCGCGCTTGGTGGTCGACGTTGTTGGTGCCCCAATAGGCGGCGAACTTGCGGAACAGATAGGCTTGTTCGTTGGAGTGTTTCGCCGAGCCGAGCCAATAGACCGAATCCGGGCCGGAGGTGTCACGGATCGACAGCATCTGGTCGCCGATCTCGTTGATCGCCTGCTCCCAAGAAATCCGCTGCCATTCGCCGCCGACTTTCTTCATCGGGTATTTCAGACGGCGCTCACCATGGGCGTGCTCACGGACCGAAGCACCCTTGGCGCAATGCGCGCCGAGGTTGAAGGGGCTGTCCCAACCGGGTTCTTGACCGAGCCAGACACCGTCCGACACTTCGGCGATGACGGTACAGCCGACCGAGCAATGGGTGCAGACGGATTTCTTGATTTCCATCTTTCCGCTGACGGCTGCGGTGGCGGCTGATGCCTGTTGCACGCTGCCCGCGGTGCCTGCGATTGCCGCAAGCCCGCCGATGGCAAGGCCCGAACCGCGCAGGAACGCGCGCCGGTCAATACCGCTGCGCGCCACATCGGACATGATGCCTGTCCGCTGCGCAGACCGCGCGACCCCATTGGTCTTTTTCCTCAACATATCTTCACTCCCTATGCGCGGGCTGGTCCCCGCCTGAGGTGGCTATTGAACGGCGGGCGGTTTCGCCCTGCCAAGTTTCGGGGCCGGGCCCCTGTTATCTGGTCAGAACCGCGCGGCGGCGTAGTAGGCGCGCGTGTGCTCGGTGTCTTGGATACGGTCCGACGACAGGTCGGGGGCTTGGGCCGCTTCGGCCTCGGTCCCTGTGGTGGCCACGGCAACGGCGGCCAAGGGCGCGGCGGAGCCCGCGAATTTCAGGAAGTCGCGCCGGTCCTTGCGAACGGGTGCGTCGGTGGTACCCTCTGGCTTGCGTGTCATCTTCTCTCTCCTGTTACGTCTCTTGTTCGGGGGCGCGCGGCCCCGCCTGTCTCATCGCGGTGGGTCTAGTCGTCTTTGCTGAGCCGGAAGGCTTCGGCTTCAATCTGCATGAAGGCACGGCCAATTTTGCCCACGGGGGCATAGAAGACCGAGTTTTTCGCGCCTTCGAGGTCGGCAAAGAAGTGCCCGGCCCAAGGGGCGATATGCCGATTGAAAAAGGTCTTTTGCTGCGCCAGCGTCGCGGGGGACGCGAAACGGCCCGCGATCATCGCGCCCATCATTTCCATCAGCGACGCGATGTTGTCTTCGGGCTCAAACACATTTGCCGCCCGCTCAAGCCCGCGTGCAACCATATCTTGGCGCAGGGTGGCCAGCGGTTTTTCATTGAGAAATCCGGTGAGGTAAAAGCTCGCATAGGGCAAAAGCTCGCCCCGGCCCAGCCCGATGAATAGACGGTTGAACTCACTCTCGGCACCCGAGGGTTTGGTCTTGGCGGCGAGTTTCGACAGCGTCTTGAAGCCCTGCCCCAACTCGCTGTCATCCCCCGACAGACCCGCACATTGATCCAGCAGCATCTGATCCGGCGGTCCGGCAAGGATCAAGCCCATGAAGTTGTAAAGGTCCGCGCGCAGGCGGTCTTCTTCGGGCAGGGGCGTCGCGGCCAATTGGGTCATGCGCTGCTACCTTCCATGTCCTGTGCCAGATCGCTGGCGAAGTGAAACCGCATGCGGCGGTGGGTCGGCGCGGGCTGCGCCTCGGCGTCTTCTTCCGGGGCTGCATGATGCACCGCAAGAGGGGCATCTGGGGCCAGCGCCGTTTCGGTCCGGCGGGGGCCGGGCACGACGACATCATGGGTCGACGCCAGAACGGGCGCGTCATTGACGGCGCTCTCAACCGTCTCATCCGGTGCGTCGGCCTCAGCGGTCAGCACCTCTTCGACCTTCGAGACCATGCCGCGGCCCACTTGATAGATCGTGTTAACCGGTTTCCCAGCCGTCGCCGCCGCTGTGTAATCGTCGTCGTAATCGTTCAGCCCGTCAAGACAGGCGAGCACCGGGTTGGTTTTCCAAAAGCTGCGCAGCGCGCGGGTCTTGAGCCGTTGCGGCAGCTGCGCCTTGAGAAAGGCGCGCAACTGTTCGCCGCTCACCAGATCCTCGGGCGCGGGCAGATCGAACTCGGCCAGCAGGTCATCATCGCTGCGCTCGGCCAGCGCGGCTTCTTCAGCCTCTGCCACCTGCGCTGCGTGAACGCGCACTTCGGCTTCCGCCTCAGCCGCGACGGCGGCGCGGCGTTTCTGCCAAAAACCGCTCATGCCAGACGCTTTCGTTTCAGCGCGGGCGAGGCGTAGATGTCCGCAGGCTTTTCAATGCGCGGATCGCCGATCCCGTCTTGTTTAAGATCAGTGCGCAGACGATCCCGGCGGCGTTTGACGAAGGCTTCCTCTTGGTGGAACTCTTCGACGAACTCTTGCACCCATGCCAACAGACCCGGCGTCATCGCGACCTTTTCCACCACCTCTTCGGCGCTGTCGCAATAATCCTGCGCCTCATAGGGCGATGCCGTGACCAGCGCGAGTTTGAAGGGGCGGTCGGTCGCACCGGGAATGGGGCGCATCACAACATAGACACAAGGCACATCCGCGCCGAGCCCGTGGACATAGGCTTCGGTCTCGGCTCCGTGGAGGTCCAGCTTGAGCGTGGCGGCGTGGTACTCGACGATCTCGCCGTCGCGGCGCAGCTCGCGCCAATCGGCCTCCCCGGCACCGGGCAGCACGGCGGTCGCTTTCCAGCTCCACTTGGCCCAACGGGTCACCCCCGGCGCGCGCCGCAGTACAATGCCCAAGGGCATCGTCCGATACATTGTCGGGTTGTGAATCAAATTGCTCCTCCGTTTCAACGACCTTCGCCGCAAAGGCCGGTCCGGGGGAAGCGCTAATCCGCGCCAAAGCCCGAAAAACCCGGCTTTCGAGACAAGATGGCCCACCAGCTTGGCCCGTCAATGGCGCCTCGGCCTAATTGTCTAACTTGAGTATTTCGCTCAGAGAATGAGCGAATCGCAAATTTCGAATCACTGCCCCCGCAGACCGCCGTTTCTGCCTGCTTCACCACCTAGGAGCCGCACCGCCGCGCCGCGAATTTCGGTTGTAGGGGGTGGCAAATCCCGTCTAGCTTGGGGCCTCTGCCCTGCCCAGATGGGCTGCAGATTGACGTGCGAGATAAGGGAAAATTCATGGCCAAGACATTGATAACATGCGATTGTGCAGGGTCGCAGCGTATCGATTCCGATGCATTGGCCGAGCGCAGCGGTTTGGCGGTCGCGCCCCCCTGTTCGGCCCTCTGCACCACTCAGATCGACCGGGCGGCCAAGGCCCTGACCACCGGGGACGCAATTTTATGCTGCACCCAAGAAGAGCGGGTCTTTACCGAATTGGCCGAGGAATTGGGCCTGCCCCCTGCCCCCCTCTTGGACCTGCGCGACCGGGCCGGATGGTCGGATGACCCCCGCGACAAACTACCCAAAATGTCCGCCCTCGCAGCCGAGGCGCTTTTGGACGCCCCGGCAGAGAAAACCATCGATGTCGGCTCCGAAGGGCTTTGCCTGGTCGTGGGGCGCGGCCCGGCGGCGCTGGAGGCGGCGGCGCAGCTCAAGGATCACCTGAGTGTCACGCTGCTGATGGACGACGCGGTGACACAGGCCGCGGATAATCTACCCGAGGTGCGCGATTTTGACCTCATTTCCGGCAAGCTGCGCCGTGCCAAGGGCGCGCTTGGACAGTTCGAAGTGGTGATCGACGCGCTGCGGCAGGTCGACCCGCGTGGCCGGGGCCCGCTCAACTGGACCGCGCCGCGCGACGGCGCGCGCAGCCAATGTGATATCATCATCGACCTGCGCGGCGAGACCCCGCTGTTCCCGGCGCATGAAAAGCGCGAAGGCTACCTGCGCGCCGATCCCGGCCACCCGCCTGCCGTGGCCGCCGCCGTGCTCGCGGCCTCGCATCTCACCGGCACATTTGAGCAACCGCTCTATGTGCGGACCGAGCCGCTGCTCTGCGCCCATTCCCGCGCGGGGCAAACCGGCTGCACCAATTGTCTGGACCTTTGCCCCACTGGCGCGATCACACCCGACGGTGATCATGTTGCGATCGACCCGATGATCTGCGCGGGCTGCGGTGCCTGTTCCTCGGCCTGCCCCTCGGGTGCGATCAGCTATGACGCGCCGCCCGTCGATTTCACCATGCGCCGGGTGCAGACACTGGCGCGCGCCTATCTCGAAGCGGGCGGCGAAGCGCCGCGTCTGATGGTGCATGACGCCCATGGCGCCGAGATGATCCGCCTTGCCGCACGTCACGGGCGCGGGCTGCCTGCCGATGTGGTGCCGATGGAACTCGATGCGCTCGCCGCCTTTGGCCATGCTGAGGCGCTGGCCGCGCTCGCCGCCGGGTTCGCCCATGTCTCGCTTCTGCTTGGCCCCAAGGCCGACCGCGACGCGATTGAAACGCAGACCGCGCTGGCCCGCGCCATTGCGGGGGACGCGCGGATGTCCCTGATCGACACCCCCGACCCCGAGGCGCTGACCGACATTCTTTACGACGGCGAGGCCCCTGCCCCCGTTGCCCAGCCGGTGCGCCCCATGGGCAGCCGCCGCCAGATCGCGCGGCAGGCGGCGCGGGCGCTCAACCCCGAGGCCGAGGTGTTGGACCTGCCCGAGGGTGCGCCCTACGGTGCCGTTCTGGTCGACAAGGATGCCTGCACGCTGTGTCTGTCCTGCATGTCGCTCTGCCCTTCGGGCGCGCTTGGCGACAACCCGGACCTGCCGCAACTGCGCTTTCAGGAAGACGCCTGCCTGCAATGCGGGCTCTGCGCCAATGTCTGCCCCGAGGATGCGATCACCCTCGAGCCGCGCCTCGACCTGACTGAAGCCGCGCTGAGCCAGCGCGTGCTGAACGAGGAAGAGCCCTTTGCCTGCGTCGAATGCGGGAGCCTCTTTGGCGTGAAATCCACCGTGGAGAAAATCACCGATAAGCTGCGCAGCCATTCGATGTTTGCCGATGAGGCAAAACTGCGGATGATCCAGATGTGCGATGACTGCCGGATCAATGCGCAGTATCACAGCACCAACAACCCGATGACCGGCAATGAACGCCCGCGTCCTCGGACCACCGACGATTACCTCTCCAAACGGCGCGACCACTAGGCCGCCCCCAAGCACAGGAGCCACCCATGAGCGAAGACTTCAACATGTCGATGCGCAAGTTTCTCAAACAGGTCGGCGTGACCTCGCAGCAGGCCATCGAAAAGGCCATGCGCGACCATGACACCAGCGGCAAAGAGTTTGCGGTCAAGGCCGTGATCACCATCCCCGAACTGGGCCTTGAGCATGAGATCGACGGCACCATCGCCGGCGCGGACAAGGGCGAGGCATAAGCGACGTGACAGCCAGCAGGGAAGCGGTCCTGACCGCCTTGAAGACCGTGACCGATCCGGCCACGGGGACAGACATCGTGGCCAGCGGCGTGATGCGCGCGCTGAATGTGGATGACGCGGGCGCGGTGCGTTTCGTGATGGAGATCCCTCCCGCCCAGGCTAAAGCCTATGAGGAGGCCAAGGCGCAGGCAGAAGCGGCGCTGGCGCAGGTCGAGGGGGTGTCGAAAGTCTCCATCGTTCTGACCGGCCACAGCGAAAAAGCCCCGCCGCCCGACCTCAAGCCACAGCGCAAAGCGGAGCCAACCGGCCCGCAGAGGATCCCCGGCGTGGACCGCATCATCGCTATCGCCTCGGGCAAGGGCGGCGTGGGCAAATCCACCGTTTCCGCGAACCTCGCCTGTGCGCTGGCCGCCCAAGGCCGCCGGGTCGGGCTGCTGGATGCCGATGTCTACGGCCCCAGCCAGCCGCGCATGCTCGGCGTCTCTGGCCGCCCCGCCTCGCCCGATGGGAAAACCATCTTGCCGATGCGCAACCACGGCGTCACCATGATGTCGATTGGCCTGATGACCAACGAAGACCAAGCCGTGGTCTGGCGCGGGCCGATGCTGATGGGCGCGCTGCAGCAGATGATGACGCAGGTGCAATGGGGCGCGCTCGACGTGCTGATCGTGGACCTGCCGCCGGGCACCGGTGACGTGCAGATGACGCTGGCGCAAAAGGCCCATGTGGATGGGGCGGTCATCGTCTCTACACCGCAGGATGTGGCTCTGATCGACGCGCGTAAGGGCATTGATATGTTCAACCAGCTGAAGGTCCCGATCCTCGGCATGATCGAAAACATGTCGACGCATATCTGCACCAATTGTGGCCACGAAGAGCATGTCTTTGGCCACGGCGGTGTCGCCTCCGAGGCCGAGAAATGGGGCGTGCCCCTGCTCGCGGAAGTGCCACTTGATCTGCAGATCCGTCTCGCCTCAGACGGCGGTGCGCCGATCACCGTCAGCCAGCCCGACAGCAAACAGGCCGCGGCCTTTCACGCCATCGCCAAGCAACTCGTGGACGCTGGCGCCGCATGAGCGACCCGCTGTCCTTCCCCCCGCTGATGTCGGGCGAGGCGGTCGCGGGCGATGCGCTTGCCGCCGCCTGCGCCCGCGCGGCCGAGGGCTGCGACGCGGGTCTGATCACCTATCGGCTCGACGGGGCCGAGATGCAGGCGGCCCTGGTCTTTGCCCCCGAGGTGCCGCTGGCCCGCGCGGTGGCGATGTTGCCGCTTTGCGGGGTGGGCTTTCAAAACGCCCTCGGCGCGCTCTCGCCGCCTGAAATCGCGGTGCAACTGGAATGGAACGGCGGCATCCGCGTGAACGGCGCGACCTGCGGCTCGCTGCGGATGATGGCCTCGACAAGCGATCCGGCGGCGGTGCCCGATTGGCTCGTTGTCGGTTTCACCCTGCCGCTCTACCCCGCAAACGACCCTGACATGGCGCAAACGGGTCTAAACCCGGATCAAACCGCGCTCTATGCCGAAGGCTGCGCCGAGGTGCAGCCCCCTGCCCTTGTCGAATCCTGGGCGCGGCACACGCTGCACTGGATCAACCGCTGGGAAGACCTCGGCCCTGCGAGCCTACATGGCGAATGGCGCGGCTTGGCCTATGGGATCGACGAAGAGGTGACCGCGCAGGCCGCAACCGGTACATTCATCGGTGTCGACGAGGACTTCGGCATGTTACTGCGCGCGGGAGAGACGACCCGCCTGATCCCGCTCACCACCCTATTGGAGCCCGCACCATGACCCTCAAACTCGCCCGCGCGATCCATTTCGATGAGAGCGACCGCAACGTCTTCGCCTCGCCCGCCCGCACCGGCGAATGGTGCATCTCTGGCGGGTTCGAGTTTTCCGATTGGACCGAGGGCGATCTGACCGGCAAAGCCCGCCAAGCCTTCGCCAACGGCTGGCTCGGGCTCGAAACCTTCGGCCGCGTGACCTTTGTTGCCGTGACCCAGATCGAAGAAGCCGAGGTCGAGACCCTCGCCGCGCTGCTGGCGCAGCATTTCGTCACCTACTACGGTGCACCTTCGGTCGATGCCGCGCGGCCCGTGGCAAAAGAGGAGTTGGCCCAGATGATCGACCTCTGCGCCGATCACGCGCCCAACTGCCTGCTGACCGTGGCGCGAGAGTTGACCGACGCGGGCGTCCGTGAAAGCTTTCGAATGATCCAGCCGCAGGATGCAGGACTGGAGCAATTCGCGATCCACGGTGACCTGCCCGAGTGAACCACCCGCGCCGATCCGGGCGCGGATAGTCTCCGACAAAGGTTATTCGGCGCCTTCCGCGTTGAACACGAATAGCGTCTCACCATTGATCTTGTAGTCGTTGATCAGCGCTTTCGCCCGGTCCGATGTCAGCCAATCTTCGAGCTTCAGAGCCAGATCGTTTTTGACATGGCCGTGACGCTCGGGGTTCACTGGCAGATATGCATATTGGTTAAACAGAACCGGATCGCCCGCATAGAGCAACGCCAGCTCGCCTTTGTTGCCGAAGTTCAGCCAGCTTGCCCGGTCCGACATCACATAGGCGGGCATCCCCGAGGCGGTATTAAGGGCCGCGCCCATGCCTGCCCCGACAGCATTGTACCAATCGCCGAACTCTGCCGGATCAACCCCAGCTTCGGCCCAGAGCGCCAGTTCTTTCTTATGCGTGCCGCTGTCGTCCCCTCGGCTCACGAAATCGGACTCTGCGTTGGCAATGGCCCCCAGAGCCGCAGTGGCCGCATCCGAGGATGCGATCCCCGCCGGATCGCTTTCTGGGCCGATAAAGACGAAATCGTTGTACATGATTTCCGTTCGGTGGCTGCCAAACCCGGCGTCGACGAAAGCCTCCTCAGCTTTGCGCGAATGAACGAGAATCGCGTCCACGTCGCCGGATTCGCCTAGTTTGATCGCTTGGCCGGTCCCGACGACCAGCAATTGCACCTCCAGATCAAGGTCTGCTGCGATCTGGGGCAAGAGCACATCCGCGAGACCGGAGTTGTTGAACGATGTCGTCACCGCTATTTTCATCACGTCGGCGGCCTGCGCCGCACCGCTCATCGCCAGAGCGGAAATTGCGCCTACAATCCAAAGTTTCATTCTACGATATCTCCTCTTAAAAATGCCTGCGCCTCAGGGGTCTCAGGTCGGTTGAAAAACATAGTCGCGGGGCCGGCCTCATGAAGATGGCCCCCGAGTAGGAACAAGACATCGTCGGCCAAACGGCGGGCTTGACCGAGGTCATGTGTCGAGAGGATCAGCCGCGTGCCCGCAGATTTCGCCGATTGCAGGATCGCTTCGATCTCTCGGGTCGCACGGCCATCCAATGCGGCACAGGGCTCATCCAGAAACAGCAGCTTGGGCTTGCAGATCAGGGCGCGGGCGAGGGCCAGCTTCTGCTGCTCGCCGCCCGATAGCACAGGGGCTGCGCGGCCCAAAAGCGGCTCTAACCCGACGCGTGCGGCCCATTCCTCCGCCGCCTGCCGGGCCTCTGCCTTTGCGACACCACGCAGACGCAGTGGATAGACAAGGTTTTCCAAAACCGTGCGCCGGAGCATGACGGGCCGCTGGAAAACGAAGGCCTGATGATGCCGCGCCTCTTCGGTCGTGCAGGCCCAGTCGATCCGCCCCGCAGAGAGCCGCGCGGTGCCATGGAGCAATTGCAACAGCGTGGTTTTGCCCGCGCCGTTCGGGCCGATAACGACCGTGGCGCCCTGCCCTTCCAGCGTCAGATCAATCGGTCCCACCAGCCGTTGCCCGCGTCTGCGGCTTTCGATCGCACTGGCTTGCATCGGGAAAAGCTGCATCACCACCGGCCCTCCCGTTCGGTGCGGCCCAGCCAATGGATCGCGAGGTTTACCGCCACGGCCAGCCCGATCAATACGAAACCGAGGGCGAGCGCCAAGCCAAACTCTCCCTTCCCCGTCTCAAGCGCGATCGCGGTGGTCAGCACCCGCGTCGCGTGGTCGATATTGCCTCCGACGATCATGATCGCCCCCACCTCTCCAATCGCGCGGCCAAAACCTGCGAGAGCGGCGGTGAGGAGCGCGCGGCGCGAGTCCCAAAGCAGGGTCCGTATCTTCTGGCCTTGCGTGACATTCATTGAAATCAGCAGATCATGATATTCCTGCCAAAGTTCGCGGATCGACTGATGCGCGATCGAGGCAATGAGCGGCACAATGATGATCACCTGCGCTATGATCATCGCCGTGGGGGTAAAAAGCAGCCCCAACACGCCAAGGGGCCCGGAGCGGGAAAGAACCACATAGACGATGAGCCCTACCACGACCGGCGGCAGGCCCATGAGCGCATTCAAAACAGCGATCACCAGCCGCCGTGCGCGAAACCGTTTTACGGCGACCAATGCTGCGAGGGGGAGGGCAATCAGGCAGGCGACGATTAACGCGGAGACGGTAACCTGCAACGACCGGCCAGCGATCTCCACCAGCTCGGGATCAAGCGTGAAGACAAGCCAAAAGGCCTGCGTCAGTCCGCTCCAAATATCGACCATCCCGCAGTGGCCTCCCCCGACTTGGGGCCCAAAGCCCCCTTTTTCCCGCACATTGTCAGGACTGGCCTGCGGACGCCAGAGCCACCGGGCCCGAAATTGCCGGAAGAGACAGACTGGCTCGGCACTAACCGTTATTTCGGCCGCGCGTGGTCAGGATGACCCGCCCCATGATTCTTGCAAATCCGGTATGTGGCTCTAACTAGGCCAAAACAGGAAAATGCCGCGATCCAGCCCGTGATGGGCTCATTTACATTTCCAAGGATAGTTTTAATTAACAATTGCAGTCACTTAGGCGTCAGACTACGAACTATCTTTGATCCTAGCTGCGACTATTGATGCCGCCTTTCCCTCTTCTCGCGCAAGAATCTATTGCACGCATCGCTGCAATGGCATTAAGTAACGGAAACAAAAGCGCTACCGAATAATAGCGTTACTGAGAGCGAGGGCAGATGTGACGGACACTGTACACATCAATACACGAATCCGCCGTAATGCGGAAACGCTTTCCGAGGCGTTGGAAAGTCACATGTTGAAGGTCTTTGCGCCCGACGCGCGCAAGGAGCTGCGCCGTTTTTCAGCCGGGGAAGCGGCGGAATTGCTTGGAATTTCAACCAGCTTCCTCCGCAAACTTCATTTCGACAATAGGGTCGTCGATGTTCAGACAAGCCCTGGCGGGCGGCGGCATTACAGTGCTGAAGATCTGCTCTCGATCCGGCGTACGCTTGAGTCCACTGCCAAATCACGCGGTGCCTACCAGCGCGGCCGTCGCGACGGGGACAAGCTGCAAGTATTGTCCTTTTTGAACTTCAAAGGCGGCAGCGGGAAGACGACGAGCGCAATCCATGCCGCGCAGCGACTGGCCCTGAAAGGCTACCGGGTTCTCTGCGTCGATATTGACCCGCAAGCGTCTCTAACAACGCTTTTTGGCTATCGGCCAGAGTATGATTTCCTGAACTCAGGGACCATCTACGATGCCATCCAATATGACGATCCGGTCCCTTTAGCCAATGTCATACAGAAGACATTCTTTACTGGCATTGATCTTGCTCCGGGCGGGTTGATGCTTCAGGAGTTTGAGCATGAAACCCCCCAAGCTCTGCTGAACAACACCCAGCCGGCATTTTTCGCCCGGTTGGCGACCTCTCTGCAAGACGTAGAGCAGAATTACGACGTGGTTATCTTCGATTGCCCGCCGCAACTGGGGTACCTCACGATGTCGGCGCTTTGTGCCTCGACGGGCGTGCTAATCACCGTCGTCCCGAACATGCTCGACGTCGCATCCATGTCGCAGTTCCTGCAAATGAGCGCGGACCTGCTCGATGTCGTCTCTAACGCAGGGGCAAGCATGGAGTTCGATTTCCTGCGTTTCCTGATCAATCGGTACGAGCCGAATGATGGACCGCAACAGCAGGTTCTATCCTTCCTGCGCCAGCTTTTTGACGAGGAAGTCATGGTCGCACCGATGCTGAAATCCACCGCGATTTCGGATGCCGGGCTGACGCATCAGACGATCTATGAAGTCGACCGGTCCCAATTTCACCGCTCGACCTATGACCGGGCGGTGGATTCACTCAATCTTGTGAATGATGAGATCGAAAGCATGATCCAGAAAGCATGGGGGCGGTAATGGCACGTAAAGGCATTTTATCTTCTGCACCGGCGAATGTTGAGAAGCCGGAGAAGCCTAAAAACCCCGCGATAGAGCCTAATAAGAGCCGGGGTAAGGCCAGTCTAATGCCGCGCGGCGCGGTGGGCGCGCTTCAGTCTTCGTTGAACCGGATGCAAGAGAACGCGGTTCAGGAATTGGACGGTAATCTGATCGACATGGCGGGCGTCGAAGACCGTTTAGGCACTGATACGCAGGCTCAAAAGCAGCTGCACGACAGCCTCAAGACCTACGGACAGCAGGTTCCTGTGCTCGTTCGGCCCCATCCTAAAACCCCCGGACGGTTCGAAATTGTCTACGGGCGGCGCCGACTTCAGGCACTGAAAGCGCTTGGAATGCCCGTCAAGGCGATGGTCCGCCAGTTGGACGACCATGCTTTGGTGATGGCGCAGGGGCAAGAGAACACCGCACGGCAGGACCTGTCGTTTATCGAAAAGGCGAGCTTTGCTGCGCAGCTAGACGTGGGCGGGCATGACCGGCAGACAATCGCAGACGCACTGTCGATCGATCTGCCGATGGTCAGTCGCATGCTCAAGGTTGGTCATGCATTCGATCTACCTTTTCTACGCCAGATCGGTTCTGCCCCCTCCATCGGGCGGGACCGCTGGATTGCTTTGGTCAAACTTTTTGAGCAACCCGCAGCAAAAGCGCGCGCGGACAAGCGGATGTTGCGGGCCGGCTGGGAAGGGTTCAATTCGGATGAACGGTTCGAGGCGATCTTTGCCGAAGCTTCAGCCCAACCAGAGAAAGCGGCCGCCTCCCCTGCCCCATCGCCCAAGCCCCGCACCCTGCGGAGCCGTGATGGCAAGGCTTTGGCGGACATTCGCAGCGGCAAGCGTGGGGTCACGGTGACCGTCCCTGCCCGCGCGGCCGAGGGGTTTGATACATGGCTCGATGCGCATGCAGAAGAGCTTTTGCGAGAGATTCACGACCGCTGGCAAAAGACCCGCGCGTGAGAAATTGAGGAAGTAGCAACAGGAGGCACATCCAAGACCACAAAAGAAAAGCCCCCCAGGATAAATCCCGGAAGGCCCTTCTCAAACTTTGCACCTTCGAGATAGCCCCAAAGATTTATCGATGTCAACTCTACCCGATGGGATAGGGCCGGTATTTTGTTGTCTTTCGTGATTTTAAATGGAAAATACGTTCCGAACTGCGTTCGGGCGGCCGAGATCGGCTACCCAAGTGTCATGCGAGGGGCCGGACAAATGGGCTTTGCTCGACCGGCTGACAACTGCGGCTGACTGCTTTGAACTATCGCACCGCAGCCTCACCGTATTAAAGGCGTTGCTGAGTTTTCTGCCGAGCCGGCATATTCCGGATGGCGCGGCGGGGATTGTATTTGCCTCGAACGCTCGACTGTCTGAGCGGTTGCACGGGATGCCTGAAAGCACGCTTCGACGGCATCTTGCCCAGCTTGTGCGTGTTGGGCTTATTGCCCGGCACGATAGCCCCAATCGCAAACGCTTTGCACGAAACCGGGGTGGCGCGATTGCGCTGGCCTTTGGCTTTGACCTCTCCCCCCTTGTCATTCAGTCAAATATGATTGAGACCGCCGCTCGGGCAGCCGAAGCGCGACGTGAACGGCTGCAAGCGCTGAGAGACCGGGTGCTCGTTCTGAGGCATGCGCTGATCCGTCAGGGTCGCGCTGAGGGGGTGGCGGATGAGGCGGGACGTATCCTTCGGCGCAAACCGGATGAAGCGGCGTTGACCCTGCTTGAGAATGCGCTGCGTCACGCGCTAGAGAGCCCGGCTACCATCGTTGATGAAGCCGAGGCAGAACCGGTTTCCCCTGCCCCATCTACAGGTCAAATGAGCGCCAGTGACGGCGAAAATGAGCGGCACATACAGGATTCAATTAAACCCTATTTTGACTCTGAACAGCAGAGCGGCTCGAAAAACGCCCTGTCTCATTCGGCTGACAACATAGACGGCCAAGGCAAAGAGCCGAAGAAAGGGGTGACTTTGGCTGAGGTGGTCGCTGCTTGCAAAGAAGTTCAAAGTTTCTTCCCAGAAGCGATGCGCAATTGGAGCGATATTGTACGGATCGGAGATCAGATTGCCCCAATGCTGGGGATTGACCCGCCGGTCTTAAATGAGGCAAAACGGGACATGGGTGCGGAGAGCGCTGCGGTGACAGTCCTTTGTCTGCTTGAAAAAGCTGCGACCATCCGAAGCCCGGGCGCATATCTTCGCCGTTTGACCCAAATGGCCCGTAATGGTGCATTTTCCCTTAATCCCATGGTGGCGGCACTGGTAAATCAGCGCAATTGTCAGCTGACAATTTGAAAAACTATGGTTTTACAGTGGGTTAGGCATATGGGTGGCTGGCAATCGGAGCTAAAATACTGAATTGGTGGTGTTTGTAGGGCAAAATACGCCCCCAGACTTCACCCTTGAAGGCGCAGCGGCTAAATTGGCCTCAGTTTTCCGGGAAAGCCCATGACCTCCGTTCGCCTACGCCTGCTGATCCTCGCGCTAACACCGCTTATCGTGTTGATGCCGCTGCTGCTGGTCTTGGGCATGTCGCGTTGGACTGCGGACTATGACGAAGTGCTCATCGCGAATGTCGAGAGCGAGTTGAGGATCGCCAACCAGTATCTCGCGCGGTTGTTGGCGCAGACCGGCAATGAACTGGATGCCGTTGCAGGCTCCGTCGAATTTGCCCGCGTACTTGAAATGCCGACCGCAGATCGGGCGACCTTCTTTGCCGAGATACAGGACCGGCTGGGCTTGGATTTTCTGCGCTTCCTCCCCCTCGAAAGAGCGGTCGATGAAGGCGAGGATTGGCCTGTGATCGCCCGCGCGGCGCGAGGGACAAGCGGAGCGGAGATCGACGTGTTTAGCAATGCACGGCTGACAACTCTGGACGACGCGCTCGCGGTGCGCGCGCAGGTGCCGGTGATCGACACGCCCGCCGCCGTGCCCACCAACCGAAAAGTCGAAGACCGCGGGATGGTGGTCCATGCGGCAAGCCCGGTTGCGCTGAACGGCAGGCAGGGCGTTTTGGTTGGCGGAATGCTTTTGAACCGAAACCTCGACTTCATCGATACGATCAACGATCTGGTCTATCTCAACGCGGTAACTGGCGGCGACCGGCAAGGGACCGCGACGCTGTTCCTCGATGATCTGCGCATCTCAACCAATGTGCGCCTGTTCGAGGATGTGCGCGCCCTTGGCACGCGGGTTTCGGCCGAAGTGCGGGAGGCCGTGTTGATCGAAGGGCGCACTTGGCTCGACCGGGCGTTTGTGGTGAACGATTGGTATATCTCAGGCTACCAGCCCATCACCGACAGTTTCGGGGAGCGGGTAGGTATGCTCTATGTGGGCTTTCTTGAGGCGCCGTTTGCGCAGGCAAAGCGCGAGGCTTTTTGGTGGATGCTGGCAGCCTTCTTTGCCGTGCTGGCCCTGTCAGCGCCGGTGTTCCTGTGGCTGGCGCGGGGCATCTTCTCGCCCCTTGAACGGATGACAAAGGTCATGCACCGCGTCGGCAAGGGAGAGCTTTCGGCGCGCATCGGGCCGGTGCCCGCCCGGGATGAGATCGGTGCCGTAGCGCATCACCTCGATTGGTTGCTGGAGCAGGTCCAAGAACGCGACCGGCAGTTGCGCAGTTGGAATGACGAGCTGAACCAGCGCGTGGATCAGCGTACCGGTGAATTGCGCGAGGCGAATGAGAAGTTGGAGCAGACCTTCCGCCAGTTGGTGATGAGCGAGAAGCTCGCCTCCATCGGGGAAATCACCGCCGGGGTCGCCCATGAGATCAACAACCCGGTCGCGGTCATCATGGGCAATGTCGATGTCATCCGTGAGACCCTAGGCGAGGATGCTGCGCCCGTGGCCACGGAACTGGGGCTGATCGACAGACAACTGTCGCGGATCGAGGTCATCGTCGGCAAATTGCTGAAGTTCGCCGCGCCGTCTGAGTTTTCCGACTGTGAACATAATATCTCGTTGCGTCCCTTGGTTCAGGATTGCCTTGTGCTCGTTGATCATCTGATCAGCCGGGGCGGGATTGAGGTGGATTGCGACTTTGAAGAGGTCCCGCCCGTGCGCGCGGACTCGGGCGAGATTCAGCAGGTCGTGGTGAACCTTGTGGTCAATGCCGTGCAGGCGATGCGGGGGGCCGGGCGGTTGGACCTTTATCTTAGGGCTGAGGAGCGCGACGCCGCGCCCGGTGTCGCGCTTTCGGTCCATGACAGCGGGCCGGGGGTGCCAGAGGCTTTGCTCGGCTCGCTGTTCGATCCCTTCTTTACCACGAAACCCGGAGAGGGGACGGGGCTGGGCCTGTCAATCTCTCAAACGCTGATCCAGCGCGCCGGGGGGATCATCACGGTGCGCAACCGGGCCGAGGGGGGCGCGGCCTTTACCGTCTGGCTGCCGCAAGCGCCCGATGATGCAGGCCCCCCCTGAACGCACGGGGCGCGGGGCGCTCGGGGGGGGTAGGGGGCTTTAGGCGGCTTTGCCGTCAAAGCCTTCCAGATAGGCCACGAGGATATCCAGTGCCGCCTGTAGGTCACCTTTGGAGACCATCTCCGTCACCGTGTGGATGTAGCGGGTGCCGACCACGATCCCCACGGCCCGCGCGCCAGCGGCAGCCTGCTGCGCCGCTGCACCGTCTTGGCCGCCGGCTGCGAGCATGGTGCGCTGGAAGGGGATGTCGCGCGCCTCGGCCAGCTTTTCGATGTCGCGCACCAAATCCACATCGGCGATGAAGCTGCTGTCACGCACGTGCAGGCCAAAGCCCTTGCCGAGGCGTGTGGTGGACAGATGCTCGGGCACGCCGGGCGTGTCGCAGGCCAGCGTCGTGTCGATGCCAAGACCGATGTCGGGCTGTACCTTATAGGCTGCCGTGCGCGCGCCGCGCAGGCCGACTTCCTCCTGACAGGTGAAGGCCACGTGAATTTCCGCCCCGCGCCCCTTGTCGGCCAGTTTGCGGATCGCTTCGATCCCCAGCCAGCAAGCCACCCGGTTGTCGAGCGCCTTGGACACAAACTGATCGCCCATTTCGAGGAAGGGTTCATCCATCACCACGAAGTCACCGACCTTGACGATGTCCTTGGCTTTTTCACCCAGCCCCAGATCAACGAAGAATTCCGAGACTTCGGGGATCTTCTTGCGGTCCTCGGGGGAGGAGATGTGGATGGGTTTGCCGCCGGGGTTCATCACGCCCTTCAGATCGCCCTGATCGGTGCAGACCAACACTCGGCGCGAGAAGAGGTTGCGCGGATCAAAGCCGCCTACGGGTTGAAGGTACAAAAACCCATCTTTCGAGATATGGCTGACCAGAAACCCGATCTCATCCATATGGCAGAGCAGCATGATCTTGGGCGCTTTGCCGTCGCCTGCCGTCGCATCACGGCGGCAGAGGAGGGATCCCATGGCGTCGGTCTCTACATGGTCAAACAGTCCCTCGATCTGCTGGGTGATCAGGTCACGCACGCGGTGCTCGCGCCCCGGAACGCCGGGGGTTTCGCAAAGGTCTTTGAGTAGGTCGATGTTCATGCTGGCCTCATCCTTGGTGATTTGGCCGCACTATCGCGCCGCGCTGGTCGAAGTGCAAACAGACGCGGCGCGATGAGGCTGAAAGGGCAGCGGGCCTACATTTGTCCCGGTAGGAAAAGCACCAGCGCGGGGAAGATCAGCAGCAAGATCAAGCGCAGAATATCGACCAGCCAGAAGGGCGTGACCCCGCGAAAGATCGTCCCGGTAGAGACATCGCCGACCACGCCTTTGAGGACGAAGACGTTGAGCCCCACGGGTGGCGTAATCAGGCTGATTTCTGTCACCACGACAACGATGATGCCAAACCAGACCGGATCAAACCCAAGGCTGGTGACCAATGGGAAGAAGATCGGCACCGTCAGCAGCAGCATCGACATGCTCTCGAAAATACAGCCAAGCGCGATGTAAATCAAAAGGATCAGCCCCATGACCACCCAAGGGCCAAGGTCCAGTGCCGTGACGGTCGCCAGCAGCCCTTCGGGCAGGCCCGCGAGGTTCACGAAGTTTGAGAAAATCCATGCGCCAATCAGCACCGAGAAGAGCGAGGCGGAGGTGAGCGTGGTTTCCTCCAGCACCTCACGCAGTCCGGCCCAGCTGAGCCCGCCACGCGCCCAAGCAATGAGGAACGCACCTGCAGCGCCCATGCCCGCCGCTTCGGTCGGGGAGAAGGCGAGATGGATGGGCCAGAAATCAAGCACACCGTAAAGCCCGCCAATCACCAGCGCGAAGAGCGCCAGCACCGACCAAACGTGGTTTAGCGCGCGCAGCCGCTCACCCCATGTGGCGCGGGGGCCAGCGGGGCCGGCCTCAGGGTTCAAGGCGACGGAAAAGCGCACCGCGCAGAGGTAGAGCAGGATGCCAAGCGCGCCGGGCACGATGCCCGCGATAAACAGCGCGCCAATCGAGGTCTCAGTCAGCAGCCCATAGATCACAAGGATCACCGAGGGCGGGATCAGGATCCCAAGCGTGCCGCCCGCCGCAATGGAGGCGGTCGAAAGACTGTCAGCATAGCCGTATTTGCGCATCTCTGGCATGGCGACTTTGGACATGGTCGCCGCCGTGGCCAAGGACGAGCCACAGATCGCCGCGAAGCCCCCGCAAGCCACGATGGTGGCCATCGCCAAGCCGCCGCGAAAGTGGCCCAAAAAGGCGTTGGAGACTTGGTAAAGTTCACGGCTGATGCCGCCTTTGTTGACGAAGAGCCCCATGAGGATGAAAAGCGGAATCACCGAGAGGCCGTAGTCTTGGCTGGTGTCGATGATCAGCCGCGACACCATAGAGATCGACGCGCGGTAGCTGGTCTCATAGACCAGCCCGATCATCCCAACGAGGCCCATGGCAAAGGCAATCGGCAGGCGCAGCAAAACGAGGGCGAAAACGGCGGCAAAGCCGATGGCAGATGCGATCATGTGGCAGGGTCCAGAAGTTGCGGCGCAAAGAGGCGCAAAATCCCGCGCAGGATCAGCACGACAGCGGTGAGATAGGTCATCACCGCGATAAACATGCCGATGTAAAAGGTCGGAATTTCAAGGTATTCGGTCACGTCGCCATAGCTCAGCGCGCGGTAGGCAAGGTCCACGACCCGCCCCGCTGGAAACCACAGCATTGCCCCGCAGGCCAGTGTCACCAGCCCGTCGCGCCAGCGTTGCAGCCCCCAATTTTCAAAGGGGCGGTCCAGCAGATCAGCGGCGATATGCCCCTCGCGGCCCGACAGGACGGGCAAGGCAGAGAAAACGATCAAGGCGATGCCGATGCGGATCAGTTCCGTCGCGGCTTCGATCGGGGCGTTGAAGACCGAGCGCATGATGACATCGGCAAAGGTCAGCACCATCAGCGCGAAAAGCGCGACAGAGGCCATCGTCATCGGCAGGGCCGAGAGGGCGGTGGTGAGGCGGATCAAAGAGCGCATGGCGGTTCCCTGGCTGGGGGCCGACCGCTGCTGCGACCGGCCCCTTTGGCGGTGGGGGTTACTGGCTGACGTTTGCCATTTCCTCACGCATCATCTCATAGGCGGCTTGCCCATCGACACCGGCCTCGTCCAACTCGGCGATCACCTTGTCGCGGACCTTGGCGGCCATCTCGGCAAAGCGGGCCTGATCCTCTTCAGAGGCGGTGACGATCTTGTTGTCGCCTGCGGCTTCGGTCGCCTCACGCGCGTCCACGTCGCTTTGATCCCAGACGGCACCCATCATGCGGCTCGCCGTCTCCCCGAAAACTTCGCTGTCGAGCTTTTGCTGAACGTCTTCGGGCAGGCTGTCAAAGGTCTCTTGGCTCATGATGACCGAGAAGGAGCCACGGTAAAAACCGCCGGGCATTTCATAGACGTTCTTGGCCACTTCGTTCAGCTTGAAGCTGATCCGCTCGCCCATGTTCATCGCCACGGCATCTGCGGCACCGGAATCAAGCGTCTCGTAAACCTTGGGCGCGGGCACCTGAATGCCGACAAGGCCGAGTTCTGCGCCCACATCCGCCGAAACACCGCCACCAAGACGGGTTTTCAGACCCTGAAGGTCATCCAGCGAGGCGACTTCTTTGTTGGAGTGTATCTGCCCCGGACCATGGGTGGTCAGCGCGATTACCTTCACGCCGCGGTGCTCGTCCAACTCGGCCAGCATCGCTTCATGCACGCGCCAATGGGCGACCGATGCAGCTTCGGCATTGCCTTCGTATCCGGGGATTTCCACCAGCTTAGTGCCGACGAAACGACCGGGCGTGTAGCCATGAAACAGGATCGCGATATCGGCGGCACCGTCCAGCAGCAGGTCCATCTGTGCGGGCGGCGGGGCAAGGCCGTTTTTCAGCTCGGTCTCGATCAGCCCATCGCTGGCTTCCGACATCATGTCGGTCAGTTGCGTGAACATGCCGGTGTTGACCGGGTGGCTCGGCGGCAGCCATGTGGAAATGGTCAGCGTCTCGGCAGCAAACGCGCCGGTCGCGGTGCAGAGCGCAAGCGCACTCGTCGTGAGAAACTTGGTGAATTTGGTCATTTTGGGCTCCTCCCCATACCGTTCGATATGCCTTGGCGGGGTTCTCCCAAACCCGTGCCGCCAAGTATATGCTTTTTCATGTATTCACATTTACAGCACGATTGGAACCATTTTTTGCGCGCAGGGCAAGGGCTGCGATCAGCCGCGTTGATCCGCGGTGTCGTCCAAGGCGGCCAGCAGGGATTTCAGCGCCGGTTTCAATTGCGCCCCCTCATTGCCCTTGAGCATTTCCATCAAAGCGGCCTCATGACGGCGCGCTTGCGGCACCAGTTCGGCGGCCAGGGCCCGGCCTGCATCGGTCAGATAGACCCGGACCCGGCGGCCATCGGCGGGGTCACTGCGGCGGATCAGCAGGCCGCGTTCCTCCATTTGGGCGATGATCCGGGTGAGTCGCGATTGCTCGGCCAGCGCCTGCCGGGCCAGTTGCGTGATCATCGCGCCATCGGTGTCCGACAGACATGCCAGCACGCGCCATTCCGGCACCCGCAGCCCCGCCTTGCGCACCTGCGCGTGGAACTGTGCGCTCGCCACATCGCTGGCCGCCGCCAACAAATAGAGCAGGTAATCGGAGACGAATCCCCCCTCAGGACCCGTGTTTTTGTCGGAGGTTGCGTCGGTCTTTTGCTGCGTCACACCTGTTAAGCCTTTGATGGAAAGAGGGCTCCTTGCGCCTCGGCACCCCTAAATGGCGGGCAAATTCGCGCTTGGCAAGAAAACCCTTGACCGAAACTATATGAAAAATCATATTATTTACCACGGGAGGACATCACATGACGAAGATCAATGCTATTGTGCGCGAGGTCACAGCGCTGACCGATCGCATCAGTGAGTTCCAGATCGCAGCTGCAGATGGCAGCGCGTTGCCGCAGTGGGAGGCGGGGGCCCATGTGCTTTTCGATCTGCCCGACGGCGACACCCGCGCCTATTCCCTGATCTCCTTCGATCCCATCCCCGAGGCCCCAGAGAGCTACCGCATCGCCGTTCAGCATGAGCCTGAGGGCAAGGGCGGCTCAACCCATATGCACGGGCTGAAACCCGGGGCAGAAATCACCTGCGCCGCGCCGAAGAACGACTTCCCCCTGACCCAAAACGCGCCTGCCGTGCTGCTGGCGGGGGGGATTGGCATCACGCCGATGATCTCAATGGCGGCGACGCTCAAGGCCGCTGGTCAGGCGTTTGCCTTTCACTACTCTGGCCGCAGCGCCCCCCTGATGGCCTATCGTGATCCCCTGCGCGCAACCTTTGGCGATGCCTTGCATCTGCATTGTGACGATGACGACAGCGCGTTGCACCTTGATGCGGTGATTGCCTCTACGGGGCGCGACGCGCATCTCTATGTCTGTGGCCCCAAGGGGCTGATCGACGCGACCAAGGCAAAAGCCGAAGCCGCGGGCATCGCGCCTGACCGCGTCCACTTTGAGCTGTTCGACGCGCCCCAAGAGCAGGCAGGGGACAGCGCCTTCGAGGTCGAAGTCGCCTCAAGCGGAGAGGTGTTCACCATCCCGCCCGGCCAATCCATCATCGACGTGCTGGAGGCGGGGGGCGTCGACGTCATGTACGACTGCCAGCGCGGCGACTGCGGCATCTGCCAATGCGACGTCATCAGCGGCACCCCCGATCACCGCGACGTTGTCCTGTCCGAGGCGGAACGCGCGGCAGGCAATGTCATGCAAATCTGCGTCAGCCGCGCCAAATCACCGCGCCTTGTACTCGACATCTGAGGGAGGAACTCATGGGACGTTACGACAGCCCGGCGGCACTGGCCGCCCTCGTGCAGCCACATCAGGTGCACCGCGATATCTACACCAACCCAGAGGTGTTCCAGCAGGAGATGAAGCATCTTTTTGCTAATGCGTGGGTCTTTGTCGGCCATGAAAGTCAGACCCCGAACAAGGGCGACTATTTCAGCACCCACATCGGCACCCAGCCGGTCATTCAGGTACGTCATTCGACGGGCGACATCCATGTGCTGCTGAACCGCTGCCCGCACAAAGGCACCAAGATCGTGATCGACCGGCAGGGCAACACCGGCAAGTTCTTCCGCTGCCCTTACCATGCGTGGAGCTTCAAGACCAACGGCTGCCTCTTGGCGATTCCGCTCAAGAAGGGCTACCAAGATACCGGGCTGGAAGACACCGACAGCGGCAAGGGCATGCGCAGCGTTGGCGATGTGAAGAACTACCGTGGCTTCGTCTTCGCCCGGCTTGCCGACGAGGGGATGAGTTTCGAAGAGTTCTTCGGCGAGAGCCTGTCGTCACTCGACAACATGGTGGACCGCTCCCCCGCAGGACGGCTCGAAGTCGTCGGCCCGCCGCTGCGTTACATGCACCATTGCAACTGGAAGATGCTGGTCGAAAACCAGACCGACACCTGCCACCCGATGGTGGCCCATGAAAGCTCTGCCGGGACGGCGGTGAAACTCTACGAGGAACTGGACCTCCCCGAAGGCGCCCCCAAACCCCCCGCGATGGAGATCATCGCCCCCTTCATGTCGCCTTACGAATTTTTCGAAGGCATGGGCATCCGCACCTGGCCCAATGGCCACGGGCACACGGGCGTAAACCATTCGATCCACTCGGATTACGCCGCCATCCCCGGCTATTTCGAGGCGCTCTGCGAAAGCTATGGAGAGGAAAAAGCCAAGGCGATATTGGACGAAAACCGCCACAACACGGTCTATTTCCCCAACATCATGATCAAAGGCCCGATCCAGCAGCTGCGGGTTTTCATCCCCATCGCGGCGGACCGCACGGTGGTGGAAAGCTACATCTACCGCCTTGTCGACGCCCCGGATGAGCTGACCGCCCGCACCGCGATGTACAACCGCATGATTAACGCGCCTACCTCGATCGTCGGGCACGATGATCTGGAGATGTACGAACGCGCGCAGGAAGGGCTGATGGTCGATGGATTGGAATGGGTGAACATCCAACGCCTGATCGAAGAGGACGAGGATTTCGAGGTCGAAGCGGTCGAAAACGGCACCACCGAACGCCAGATGCGCAACCAATTCCACGCTTGGGTTAAGTTCATGACCATGGGCCAACCGGCGGAGGCTGCGGAATGAGCGTGACGCGCGAAACCCTGATCGACTTCATCTATGACGAAGTGCGCATGTTGGACGAGGGCCGCTATACCGAATGGCTGAACCTCTGGCTGGCGGACGGGCATTACTGGATGCCGCTGGACTATCAGCAGACCGATCCGATCAACGAAACGTCGTTGATGTATGAGGATATGTTCATGCTGAAACTGCGCGTCGAACGGCTTAACGGCGCGCGGACCTTTAGCCAGAAACCCAAAAGCCGGTGCCATCATGTGATCCAACGGCCCTTCGTGGATGAGATGGACACGGAAGCCGGGCGTTTCGTCACGACCACCTTCATGCACTACGTCGAGACGCGGCTGGACGAGCAGCAACTGCTCGCCCTCACCGCGCGGCATGAGTTGGCGCTGGTCGAGGGGCGGTTGCGCATTGCCAACAAACGGGTCGATATCGTCAATTGCGATGCGGCCTTTCGCAACATTCAGTTGCTGCCATGATCCCGCCAGAGATCGAAACGGTTTACGCGGCCTTTCAGGACACCGCCGCGCGGCATCCTAACCGCGCCTTTCTCAATGTCTTGCCAGAAACGGCGGAAATTTACGGCATCGCGGCGGGAGAGGTGAGCTATGCCGACGCCGCACGCGAGGTTGCGGCTTTGCGTGAGAACATCGCGGCGGCGGGCTACCTCCCCGGCCAGCGGGTCATGCTGCTGATGGAGAACCGCCCGGCGTTTTTCCTCTGGTGGCTGGCATTGAATGGGTTGGGCCTGTCGGTCGTGCCGGTGAACCCGGATCTGCGCGCGGCGGAGCTCAGCTATATGATCGACCACGCCGAGCCTGTTTTGGCCGTGGCGATCCCTTCACGCGGCGATGACCTGCGCGCGGCGGCGCGGCAGGCGGGGCGCGCCATGCCGGTGATTGCACCGGGCGATCCACTCCCATCGCCGGTCACGTTCACGGCCATCGCGGCGCGTAATGGCGGCGCGGAGGACGCGGAAGCCGCACTTCTCTACACCTCCGGCACCACGGGCCAGCCCAAAGGCTGCATCCTCACCAACACCTATTTCCTCGAGGCCGGTCGGTGGTACGCCGACACGGGTGGGCTCTGCGCCCTGTCGCAGGACGGCGAGCGCATGATTACGCCCCTGCCGATCTTCCACATGAACGCGATGGCCTATTCCTTTATGGCGATGATCGCCGTGGGCGGCTGCCTGACCGCGCTTGACCGGTTCCATCCGCGCAGCTGGTGGGCCTCGGTTCGGGCATCGGGGGCGACCTGCCTACACTACCTCGGCGTGATGCCGTCGATGCTGATGGGGGCCGACGAAGATGAAGCAGACCGCGATCACGCCCTGCGCTTCGGCTTCGGCGCGGGGGTCGACCCGAAACTCCACGCCGCGTTTGAGGCGCGCTTTGGCTTTCCGTTGGTGGAGGCTTGGGCCATGACCGAGACGGGCGCGGGCGCCGTGATCTGCGCCAACCGCGCACCTCGCAGGGTGGGCGAAAGCTGTCTTGGTGCCCCCGAGGGTGGGCTGGATGTGCGGCTGGTCGATGATGCCGGGCAAGACGCGGAACAGGGCGAACTGCTGGTGCGCCGCGCGGGCAGTGACCCCCGGCGCGGGTTTTTCGCGGGGTATTTTAAGAATCCCCAAGCCACCGATGAAGCATGGCAAGGCGGTTGGTTCCACACCGGAGACATCGTGCGCCGCGCGCCGGATGGGGCGATGTTCTTTGTCGACCGCAAGAAAAACGTGATCCGTCGCTCTGGTGAAAACATCGCGGCGGTTGAGGTGGAATCGACTCTGATGCGCCACCCCGCCGTGGCCAGCGCCGCCGTGGCCGCTGTGCCCGACGCAGTGCGCGGAGATGAGGTTTTTGCCTGTATCGTTGCCAAAGACAGCGCCGCCGATCCTGCCGCGCTGGCGCAAGAGATCACCCAATGGTGCCTCACCCAACTTGCCTATTACAAAGCCCCCGGCTTCATCGCCTTTGTCGAGGCGCTGCCCCTGACCGCGACCCAAAAACTGCAACGCGCGGTGCTGAAAACGCTGGCCGCCGACCTGCTCGCCGACCCCGCCACGCAAGACATGCGCGGGATGAAGAAACGGACAGCGGCATGAGGCGTCATGGCTATGACGGTGTGGTGCTCGCGGCACCTACCTCGGTTCCCTACGCGCGCTACAGCAACGAAACCGCGCATTGGTGGATCGCCCGCGCCCTGCGCGAGATGTTGGGCCAAGCGGGGATTGCTCCGGCGGAGTTGGACGGTTTTTCGGTTTCCAGCTTCTCGCTCGCCCCCGACACGCCGGTCGGGCTGACCCAACATCTGGGGCTTTCCCCGCGCTGGCTTGATACCGTGCCCACGGGTGGGGCCAGCGGGGTGATCGCGCTGCGCCGTGCGGCACGGGCGGTGCAATCGGGTGACGTGGATGTGGTCGCCTGCGTGGCGGGGGACGCGAACCGAATCGACAGTTTCCGCACCCTGCTCAGCGGATTTTCCCGCTTTTCGATGGATGCCACCTTCCCTTATGGGTTCGGCGGCCCAAACGCCAGTTTCGCGCTGCTGATGGACCGCTACATGCAAGAATTCAGCGCCACGCGCGAGGATTTCGGCCATATTGCGGTGTCACAACGCGTAAATGCGTTAAATTATCCTACGGCTTTGATGAAGACGCCGCTAACTTTGGCGCAGTATTTAGACGCCCGGATGATCTCAGACCCCATCGCGCTTTTTGACTGCGTGATGCCCTGCGCCGGGGCCGAGGCGTTCTTGGTCATGCGCGAGGAAGAGGCCCTGCGCCGCGATCTGCCCTTCGCCCGGATCAGCGGCACAATCGAGCGGCACAACGCCTATCCCGAGGACCCGATCCAACTGCGCGGCGGCTGGGGCGTGGATATTGGGGAGCTCTACGACATGGCGGGCCATGGGCCGGAAGGTGTCGACCTGTTGCAGACCTATGACGACTACCCGGTGATCTCGATGATGCAATTCGAAGACCTTGGCTTTTGCGCCAAGGGCGAGGGGGCCGCGTTCGTCCGGGCGCGTGATCTGACGATCTCGGGCGACTTCCCGCACAACACCTCGGGTGGGCAATTGTCGGTGGGCCAAGCGGGGGCCGCGGGTGGTTATCTGGGGCTGGTCGAAGCGATCCGGCAAGTGACAGGGCAGGCCGAAGGCACACAGGTGGCGAACGCCCGGCGGGCGCTGGTCTCGGGTTTTGGCATGATCAATTATGATCGGGGCGTCTGTTCTGCGGCGGCGATCATCGAAGGGGGCGGGGCATGACCGAACCATTGATGCCGCCGCAAAAGAAGAACCCGCAAAAGCGCAGCACGGTGCCGACCCTGCCACCTGCCCAACGCTCCCGCGCGGCGCTTGGGCTCGCGATTGCTGCGGGGCGGGGGCAGTTTGCGCTGCAACACTGCACCGACTGCGGGGCGGTGCAATATCCCCCGCGCGATGCCTGCTGCAGATGCCTGTCGGTGGCGCTTGATTGGCGCGAGACTGATCCGACAGGCGAGGTGCTGGCCGAAACGACGATCCGGGTCTCGCCCGACCCCTACTTCCGCGAGCGTCTGCCGTGGCGGATCGGCACGGTGCAACTCGCCGTCGGGCCGGTGGCGGTGTGCCATCTACACGGCGAAGTCGGGCGTGGCGATCACGTTCGTCTGGCGCTCAAGTTGGACAGGGCCGGGCAGGGGGTCATGGTGGCCCTGCCGCGAGAGGAAAGCGAATTTATGCAAGACGATCCGATGCTGCGCGCAATGTCGAGCGACCCGAAACACCGGCGGGTGCTGATCACCGATGCACGATCGCCGCTGGCCCTGCCGCTAACCCAAGCGCTTTTGAAAGCTGGTGCGGCGCAGGTCTTTCTGGGTGAGCCGGAGCATTGGCGGCGGTGGGAAGGGCGCGCGGGGTTCGACGGGATGGAGAACGTCAGCCTCATGCCGCTCGACGTGACCGATACCGCCTCGGTCTCGCGCCTCGCGGCAGAGATCGGTGGCAAGGTCGATATCCTGATCAACACGGCACAGTTCATCCGCCCCGGCGGGGTGTTGGGCAATGATACGATCTTTGCCCGCGAGGGGATGGAGACCAATGTGCTGGGCCTGATGCGACTGGCGCAGGGCTTTGGCCCGGCGATGGCATCGCGCACGGCGGATGGTGTGAATTCGGCAGTGGCTTGGGTGAACATCCTGTCGGCGGGGGCCTTGGCGCCCGAGGCAGGGTTTGGCGGGTTCGATGCCTCGCAGGCAGCGGCGCGGTCGCTCAGCCAGACGCTGCGGGCGGAATTTGCCGGGTCCGGCCTGCGGGTGATGAATGTCTACACCGGCCCGGTAGACGATGAATGGCACCAGCCTTTG
Source organism: Sulfitobacter sp. NFXS29 (assembly GCF_040148765.1). Lineage (NCBI taxonomy): Bacteria > Pseudomonadati > Pseudomonadota > Alphaproteobacteria > Rhodobacterales > Roseobacteraceae > Sulfitobacter > Sulfitobacter sp. NFXS29. The sequence goes on along the minus strand of NZ_JAGDED010000009.1, from coordinate 98,193 downwards.
CCGCCGCCCAAAGTCTCCCCCCGCGCGCTGGCGCGGACGGTGGTGAGTGGCTTGATCGACGGACTGGAAGAGGTTGCCTGCGGTGATGTGGCCAAAGATGCTATGGCCCGCTGGCTGGACGATCCGGCGCTGATGGAACGCGAGATGCGGGGGAGCGGCGCATGAGCGATGCAATCACAGCACTGGCCGATGCGCTGGCAAGCGGCGCGGCACGGGTCGTCGATCTGACACACCGGCTTGATCCTGATTTTCCCGTCATCGTGCTGCCGCCCGAGTTCGGCCAATGCGCGCGGTTCCGTATGGAGGAAGTCTCGGCCTATGACCATCGCGGCCCGGCGTGGAAGTGGCATAACCTCACGCTGAACGAGCACACCGGCACCCATTTCGACGCGCCGATCCACTGGGTCTCGGGCAAGGACGTGGCAAATGGCGCGGTGGATGAAATCCCGGCAGAGGCCTTCATCGGCCCGGTGGTTGTGATCGACTGCTCCGAGGGGGCAGGGCAGGACGATGATTTTGAACTGACCCCCGAAATCATCCACGATTGGGAAGCCAAACACGGCACGATCCCGGCAGACGTCTGGGTTCTGATGCGCACCGACTGGTCGAAGCGCAGCGGCGCGGATTACCTTAACATGCGCGAAGACGGTGCCCATTCGCCCGGCCCCACACCCGCCGCGATCGCCCTTCTGTTGGAGCGCGGTATTCGCGGCTTTGGCACCGAAACCGTCGGCACCGATGCGGGGCAAGGGATGCACTACGATCCGCCCTTTCCGGCGCATTACCTGCTGCATGGGGCGGGAAAATACGGGCTGCAATGTCTGTGCAACCTCGACCAACTGCCGCCCACCGGGGCCATGCTGATCGCACCGCCGCTCAAGATCAAAGGCGGCACCGGCAGCCCCCTACGGGTGCTGGCGCTGATACCGGGAGAGAGACCATGAGCGAGTACACCGCCGTCATCACCGGGGGCAGCAAGGGCATCGGTGCCGATCTGGCGCAGCGACTGTTGGAGCGCGGCTATCGGGTGATCTCAATCGCGCGGGGCAGGCCGGAATGGGAGGCGGAAGGATGTGAGCATATCGAAGCCGACCTGCTCGATCCCGCCTCTGTCGCTGCCGTGGCCGCCGACATCGCCGCGCGCTATGATGTGACGCATCTGGTGCATAACGCCGGGTTGATCTGGCCCAATCTGATCGAGGAGGCCAAGCCCGAAGACATCACCGGCCTCGCGCAACTGCACCTCGGTTCGGCCCTGACGCTGCTGCAAGCCTTCTTGCCCGCCATGAAAGAACGCGGCTTTGGCCGGGTGATGTTCAACGCCTCCCGCGCCGCCTTAGGCGCCCCGACGCGCACGGCTTATTCGGCGTCCAAGGCCGGGATGATCGGCATGGCGCGCACATGGGCGCTGGAGCTTGCACCGTATGGGATCACCGTCAACGTCGTGGCCCCCGGCCCGGTGCAGACCGACAATTTCTGGGGCATCATCCCGAAAGAAAGCGAACGCGAAGCGGACCTTGCCAAACGCATCCCTGTAGGCCGGTTGGGGCAAGTCGAGGACGTGACCAATGCCTTCCTGTTCTTCTGCGATCCAGCCAATAGCTTCGTCACCGGCCAGACGCTTTTCGTCTGTGGCGGGTCGAGCATCGGGACTCTGACGCTCTGACGCCGATCCTTAGACCTTGCGGAAATGCTGCACCAGTTCAGGGACATAGGCGTCGCCCGCGCCCTTTTCGACGACCTTGGACAAGGCACGATAGACCCCATCGGCAATCTCAACCTGCGCGCCTGCTTGGGCGGACATTTGGCGGTAATAGTCGAAATCCTTCAGCGCGTTGCTGATCGCAAAGGGCAGCGCCTCGCGGTCGCCGCTTACGATGAAGCGCGACAGCCGGTCAAGCGCGACGCTGGCACCGCCGCCATTTGCAAGCACATCCACGAAACTCTGCGGATCAATGCCCGCATCTGCCGACTGCGCGGCGGCCTCGGCGAGCAGCGACATGAATCCAACTGAGACATAGTTGTGCAGCAATTTCAAACGGTGGCCTGCGCTGACCTCCCCCACATGTTTGACCTCTTCAGTGAAGGAGGCGAGCACCGGAGAGACCTTCTCAACCACTGCGGCCTCACCGCCAACCAGCAGGTTCAACTTCCCCTCATGGGCGAATTGCGCGGTGCGGGTCATTGGCGCGTCAACGAATTCGCCCCCCGCCGCTTTGACCGCCTCGGCCATCCTCAGCGTCGAGGCGGGCAGGGAGGTAGAGCAATCGACCACAACCGCACCGGGCTTCAGCCCGGCAATCACGCCGCCTTCGCCAGTCAGAATCCCTTCGACCTGCGGGGAGCCGGTCACGCAGAGGATGATCACATCCGACGCGCCAGCAAGATCGCTGAGGCTGTCATAGGCCGTGGCCCCCAGCCCGTCCAGCTCATCGGTCGGCTGGTTGCCAGGGTGGTCGAAATAGCCAAGCGCAAAACCCCCGCGCCGCATCACGTTGCGCGCAATTCCGTGGCCCATCAGGCCGACACCGATCATACCGATTTTCATGGGTTTTCCCTCGCTTGCCACCGCCGCTCCTGCGCGCGGTTCCCTTGGGGAAAGGTCTACCCCGTCGCCCGCCACGGCGCAACGCGGGCGGGGCGGATTTTCTCGGCGAAACAGGGCTTTGTATATTTGAAACCGACACCGCGCTTGATAGGAATGGCGCATTGATTGCATGAGGCTGATATGACTTTGACCATCGACCCCCACCAGATTGCCCAAGACCTCTATCACGGGCAGTTCTGCCCGATGTTTATCGACGGCAAGGATGTGCCCGCCCGCTCGGGTGAGGTGCTGAATGTGGTCGATCCCGCTTCGGGTCGGGCGCTGGCGGCGGTGCCGCGTGGCGGGGCCGATGATGTCGATGCCGCCGTCGCCGCCGCGCGCCGGGCCTTTGAGGGGAAGTGGTCGAAATTCACGCCCTATGACCGGCAAGAGGTGCTTTTGCGCATTGCCGATGTGATGGAGCGCGATTGGGAAAAGCTCTGTGTGTCGGACACCGCCGACATGGGGCTGCCGCTGGCGCGGACCATGGGCAACAAGCGCCGGGTGATCGGAATGCTGCGTTTCTATGCGGGGCAAGCGGTCGCGTTGCATGGCGATGTGATCGAGAACTCGGTCTCGCAATCGATGTTCTCTTTCACAATGCGCGAGCCGGTCGGTGTAGTAGGGGCGATTATCCCTTGGAACGCCCCGACCGCCGCCTCGATCTGGAAAATCGCCCCTGCCTTGGCGACGGGCTGCACCGTGGTATTGAAACCCTCCGAAGATGCGCCGCTGACGCCCTTGATGATCGCGAAGTTGATGCAAGAGGCAGGCGTGCCCGATGGGGTGGTCAACGTGGTCACCGGCACGGGCCGCGAAGCCGGCGCGCGTCTGGCCGAACATGAGGATGTGAACAAAGTGGTCTTCACCGGTTCGACAGCCACGGGCAAGACCATCGCCCGCGCTGGCGTTGAGAACCTCAAGCGGATCACGTTGGAGTTGGGTGGGAAATCCCCGCTAATCATCTGCAAGGACGCGGATATCGACAAGGCGGTGCCTGTCGCGGCGATGGCGGTCTACGCGCATTCGGGGCAAATCTGCATCGCAGGCTCGCGGCTGTTCGTGGCGCGGGAAATTCAGGATGAGTTCATCGAGAAACTGGCCGCCTTCGCACGGGGGCTGAAGATCGGGCATGGGCTGGATGAGGGCACGGACCTCGGCCCGCTGATTAACCGCGTGCAGGCTGAAAAGGTCGAGGGCTATATCGCTGCGGGCAAAGCCGAAGGCGCGCGGCTGGTCACCGGCGGCGCACGCCCCGAGGGGGAGAGCTATGCCGGCGGCAATTTCCTTGAGCCGGTGATCTTTGCCGATGTGACCGACGACATGACCATCGCGCGGGAAGAGATTTTCGGGCCCGTGATCTCGGTCCTGCCCTTCGACACGATGGAAGAGGTGATCGCGCGGGCCAATGCCACGCCCTACGGGCTGGCGGCGGGCATCTTTACCCGCGATCTAAGCACGGCGCACCGCACGGTGAAACGGCTGAAGGCGGGCTCGGTCTGGGTGAACATGTATCACGCGATCGATCCGGCGGTGCCGTTCGGCGGGCTCAAGATGTCGGGCTATGGCAAGGAAGGCGGCGTGGAGCACCTGCAGGCGTATTTGGATACCAAGGCGGTTTGGATTCAGACCGAGTAGGGAAACGCGAACGGCAGTGCCGCCCGGACTGATGCCGGGCGGTAAACTGTTAAAAACCGCTGACCTTCGGCAGCCATGTCGAAATTGCAGGCACAAAGGTCAGCAGCATCAACACGACAAAATTCGCCAGAAAGAACGGCGGCATCTCACGGATCAGCGCCGCAGGGCGCAGGTTCACCGCCGATGACACCACGAAAATCAGGCTCCCCACTGGCGGGGTCGTCAGGCCGAGCGTCAGGTTCACAATGACCACAATCGCAAAATGATCCGGCGCGATGCCAAGCGCATGGCTGATCGGAGCCAAGATCGGCACCAAGATCATCACGCCCGGCAGCGGGTCCATGAACAGGCCAAAAAGCAGCAGCAGCACGTTAACCGCCAAGAGAAACAGGATCGGCGACAGCTCCCATTCGATGATCGTCTCGGCCAGAAATTGCGGCACGCCTTCGATCACCAGAACCCACGCAAAGGCCCGCGCAGCGCCAAGGATCAAAAGCACCGCCGAAGAGATCAGCGCGGCGCGCAGGATCAGCCCCGGCAGGTCACGCAAGCGCAGCGCGCGGTAGACGAAAAATCCGCAGAAGAGGGCATAGAACACCGCGATGACCGACGCTTCGGTGGGCGTGAAAATACCGCCCCGGATGCCGCCGACGATCAGCACGATCAGCCCAAGTGCTGGCAGCGCCATAAAGGTATTGCGCCACATCTGCGCCCGCTCGGGGCGTGCATCTGCGCTGCGATAGTCGCGTTTCCAACTGACCCACCCGTTGGCGGCAAGACTGCCACAGGCCAGCAAAAGCCCCGGAATGACACCGGCCATAAACAGCGACCCGACCGAGACTTCCTGATCCTGCAGCGCATAGATGATCATCACGATCGACGGCGGAATGATCGGCCCCACCACCGCCGAGGAAATCGTCAGCGCCCCCGCATAGGAACGGTCATAGCCGCCTTTTTCCATCATGCGGATCATCATCGCCCCCGGCCCCGCCGCATCGGCCAAGGCCGAGCCTGAAATGCCCGCGAACATGGTGGAGGAGATCACATTGGCATAGCCCAGCCCCCCGCGCAGATGGCCTACGAACTGCGCCGCAAAGCGGAGCAATGTGTGGGTGATCGCGCCCCCGGTCATGATCTCGGCGGCGAGGATGAAGAAGGGCACAGCCAAAAGCGGGAAGCTGTCGAGGCCGGAAAACATCTCTTTGACAACGACGATCTGCGGATAGGAACTGCCCAAGCCAATTGCCGCAAAAACCGAAATCGCCATGGCAAAGGCAACGGGCAGGCCCAGCACCATCAGCACGAAAAGCGAGATAAAGAGGATCTCAGCCATTGGCGGCTCCCGGCATGTTTTCGGTTTGGCCATCGGGCTGATGGTAGTGGCCCGCCATGATGAAAGGCCGCGCGATCAGCAGCAGATGCACGATCAACAGCGTGAACCCAACGGGCATGGCAGCATAGACATAGCGAAACGACAACCGCATTGCGGGGGTCATCTGGTACTGCGCGCGCTGCATATAGTCCCAGCCGACTTTGACCATGAAGCCGAAAAAGAACAATAGAATCAGAACAATGACCCCGCGCAGGATACGCTGTATCCGGGTGCTCATCAGGTCATGCAGATTGGTGATCGCCACGTGACCACCCTGCCGCAACGCCAACCCGGCCCCGAGAAAGGCCATCCAGATCATCAGGTAACGGGCGGATTCATCGGACCACGACAGCGAATGGTTGGTGCTGAACCGCAAAGCGACATTGGCCCCCACGACCAAGACCATCCCCGTCAGACAGGCGATCACCACTGCGGCGTTCACCTTGACGAATAGCTGTTCCAATCTGCGCATGGTTTCCCCTCCCGTGCAAAACGGCCGGAAGCGCTGCTCCCGGCCGTCTGTTCTTGCGTCGCGGCGCTTACTCGGTCGCGGCGATCTGGTCGATTAGCTCTTTGCCGTAGGTCTCATAGTAGCCTTCGTACGCGCTCTCGATCGAGGCGCGGAAGGTGGCTTTTTGCTCTTCGGTCAGCTCGTTGACTTCCATGCCGCGCTCTTTCAGCGTCTCGACGCCGCTCTGTTCGACATCATCAACGAAACCACGCATGGCGGCGACAGCCTCGGTCGCGCCCTTCTCAAAGGCGGCTTTGTCTTCGTCAGACAGACCTTCCCAGAAGGGTTTGGAGACCAGCAGCATGGCGGGCGAATAGACGTGGCCCGACAGCGTCAGGTATTTCTGCACTTCGTCGAGCTTCACCGACACGATCACCGACAGCGGGTTTTCCTGCCCGTCGATGGTGCCTTGCTGCAGCGAGCTGATGACCTCGGGCCATGCCATCGGGGTGGGGGCAGCACCGGCGGCGTTGAAGGCATCAAGGTGCACCGGGTTTTCCATGGTGCGCAGCTTCATGCCGGCGATGTCTTCTGGGGTCTCGATCGCGTTGCGGTTGTTGGTGATGTGGCGGAAACCCTGCTCACCCCAAGCCAGCGCCACCATGCCCGCGCCGTCGAACTCGGCCAGAATGTCTTGGCCGATGGGGCCGTCGAGCACGCGGCGGGCGTGATCAAGGCTGCGGAACAGGAAGGGGATGTCGGTCACACCGGTGGCGGGGACGAAGTTGCTGAGCGTGCCGGTGGAGACGATGGTCGCCTCGACGGTGCCAAGCTGCAGGCCTTCGACCACTTCACGCTCACCGCCCAAGCCGGAAGAGGGGAAATGGCGAAAGCTGAACTTGCCGTCGGTTTCGGCTTCGACGACTTCTTGCCACTTCTGCGCCGCGACGCCGTAGTGGCTGTCGGGGGCGAGGGCGTAGCCGATTTTCACTTCGGTCTGCGCGCTCAGTGCTCCCCCGGTGAGCGCGGCCAAAGTGGCGATAATTGCCGTGGGCTTGGTGATTTTGAACATTTTGTATCCTCCAGCGATCTTATTAACAAGGTCAGGAAAACTGCTAGCGCTGGACGCTCAAAATGGCAATGGGGTGAGGGCGCTTTGTGGACAATGAATCCACAGCGTTTTGAGGGTGGTTCCGATCGTGATACGATCCGACACGATGCTACAACCTTTGACCACTTCAGCAGTGCTCAGGACTGACCCAGCTAGAGATCGAGCTCGATCTTGCGCACCCGATCACGGAGCAGGGTTTTGGATACGGTCAGCAAATGCTGTTCCATCGCCGCGGCCGCACCGAGCGTATCGCGCCGGGCGATGGCGTCGTTCAGGGTCATGTGTTGTTCGCCAAGTATCTGTAACGTCTCAGGCGCGTGATAGGTGCGGCGCCGCGAGGTCCAAGCCACTTCGCGGCGCACCGCGCGGATGGATTCGTAAACCGTGAGGAACAGCGGGTTCCGGGCCATCTCGGCGATCTTGTAGTGGAACATGTCATCCGCTGCCTCATAGGCATCGGGATCACTGAGGTTCAGCGTGGCGCGCATCAACTGATCCAGCCGCTCGATCTCTTGCGGGCGGGCGCGGTCGGCGGCGAGGGCGGCAAGGGCGGGCTCGACCTCAAGCCGGACTTCCATGACATCGCTTGGCGTGACCTGCCGGGCGAGTTGGCGCAGGCTGTCGGCATTGGTGGCAGGCGGCGGCGTGGCGAATGTACCTTGGCCGTGGCGGCGGTAGATCGTGCCATCTTCTTGCAGCAGGCCAAGCGCCAGCCGCAGCCGCGCGCGGCTCACGCCGAAATGCTCGGCCAATGCCCGTTCGGGCGGCATCCGCCCTTCGTTCAGGATATCCCCTTGCCGGATCGCTCTGCGCAGCCGCTCGGCCAATTCATCTTCACTTGGGGCGGTCTGGGGGGGCTGTGTCATGAGTTGGAAAACGCTTCAAATAAATCAATGAACATACGCAATGACGTTACCATCAGGAAAATTCCAAAGGCAAACCGAAGCGCCCTTCGGGGGATGCTATGGGCCAATTTCACGCCCACATGGGCAAAGCTGCTGGTCAGCGGAATGATGATGGCCGCAGCGGCAAGGTTCACATAGCCAAGCGAGAAGGGCGGCAGCCCTTCGGCGCCGAGGCCCGTCAGCGCATAGACCACCGCGCCGGGCAGCCCGATGATAAAGCCGATTGCGGCAGAGGTGCCGACCGCGCGGCGGATGTCATAGCCCAGAAAATTCAGCAGCGGCACGCCAATGGTCCCACCCCCGATGCCCATCATCGCCGACAGCCCGCCGGTCACGACACCCAGCACCGCCCAGATCGGCTTGGCAAAGCCGCGCGGGGTGGGGTCGTCTTTGGTCTTGCGAAAGATCATATCGAGGGCAACGAGCGCCGCGACGGTGGCAAAAACGCCGACAAGGATCAGCCCCGAGACGTAGCCTCCCAAAAGCGCGCCGATGACAACGCCAACCAAAAGCGACGGCGCCCAGAGTTTCAGCAGGTCCATATCAATCGCGCCGCGTTTGAAGTGGCCATAGCCCGAAGACAGCGAGGTAAAGACGATGGTTGCCAGCGAGGTGCCAACGGCCACCTGCATGGTAATCGCCGGGTCCATCCCCGCCGTCGACAGGGCCAGATAGAGCGCAGGCACAATCACAATACCGCCGCCAACACCCAGCAGACCCGCAAGGATACCGCCAAAAATACCGGCGGTCACCGCAATGGCGAGGAGGGGCAGAAGCTGGCCAAAATCGAGCGCGTTCATCGGGTTAATCTTTCTTTGTCTCTAAATCAGTCGCCAGTGATCGGCTGGGTTTGCGCGCGGCGCGGCGCGCCTCTTCGGCCCGCGCAATCGCGGCATCAATCGGCCCGCGGTCCGAGGTGCCTGAGAAATTGTCGAGGCTCGGCATCGCTTCGGCCACATGCAGGTAGCGCTCTCCTGCGACCTCAAGCAGCCGGTCGAGCTCGCTGAGCGGATCGCCGTGATCGTCGACCCGAAGGTCAAGATAGGCGTGGTCCTGTCCGCGGTGGATCACCAATCCTGCCGCCTGGCGGCCCCGCTTGTCGCCGCCCGCCTCTTCGCCTGCGCGCATGGCGGCGAGCAGGCGTTCGGCCATCGGCAAATCACTGCGGGCGGCATAGGTTTCAAACGTGGCCTCCACCACCTCCGGCCCGGTCAGCATATTGCCTGCGACGGAATGCATGTCGCCTACGCGGTGTCCGGCCCAATCGACACAACCAGCGCCAGTGTGCGCGGCGAAATTTCCCTTAGCGTCGAGCATGTGACATTGTCTGATATCGCGCCCCGCGTCGCGTGCAGCGAATTCCTTTAGCAGTGCGTCGGCAGGGTCACCGCTTTCCAGCATGCGCCGGCCTTCGGTCCCCCAGAGCGGGTTAACGAAAGCCTGCGTCGCCACGGCGACACGGCGACCGATGTAGGGCACGGCGGCCCCGCACGCGAAAAAGCGGCTGGCAACGGCGATGCCGATCTCATGGCTTTCGGGGTCACGGGCGATGATGGAATAGGTCATGGGTCAACGTCCTACGGCATAGGCCTGCATGAGGCGGGGGGTCGCGGCGGCCTGAAGGCTGCCATCGGGATTGCGCAGCGCGGCGGTCATCCGCCCCACCGACCACGGCTCGGCCACGGTGACGATATGGCCCCGCGCGCGCAGCGCGTCGATCACCGCAGCGCCAACATTGGGTTCGATCATCATCTCACCGGGCAGGGCTTGGCGGGGAAAGAAGCTGCTTTGAAAATGCATGGTATGGAACAGCGGCGCGTCCATGCCTTCTTGCAGGTCGATCCCGTGATGCACGAAACGCAGGAACCAGATCAATTGCCATTGGTCCTGCTGGTCGCCACCCGGCGTGCCAAAGACCAGTTGCCGCCCGTCCGAATGCTCGGCAAAGGAGGGGGTCAATGTGGTGCGTGGCCGACGCCCGGGGGCAAGCGACGTGGGCAAGCCCCGCTCAAGCCAGAACATCTGCGCGCGGGAGTTCAGCGGAAAGCCAAGCCCCGGCACCACCGGATTGCTCTGCAGCCACCCGCCCGAAGGCGTGGCCGAGACCATATTGCCCCAACGGTCGATCACATCCAAATGCACGGTATCGCCGCGTTTTTCGGTCAGATGCGCCATCGTCGGCTCTTGCGGGGCGGCATTCTGAACGCCGAAATCACGGGCAGCGCGTTCGATATAACGCTCGGCCAGATGCTCCAGCCCCGCGATAATGCCGGGGCGTTGCTCTAGCGAAGCCTTCCCGTTGACCAGTTTCGCGCGTTCCGCGTTATATGCGTCAGAGAGCAGCTCTTCCATCGGGATGATGCTCTGTTCTGGGTCGCCGTAATAGGCCTCGCGATCGGCATAGGCGAGTTTCATCGCCTCGATCACCGTATGAGTAAAGGAGGCGCCCATCGGGTCCATTGCGGCAAGATCGAAATGTTTAAGGATAGCGAGGGCCTGCAGGAACACCGGCCCCTGCGACCAGGCGTGGGTCTTATGCACCGTCCAGCCGTGATACTCATAAGTGAGCGTGTCTTCGTAGCTGGCCTGCCATTTGGCCATGTCTTGGCGCGCCAAGAGGGCGCTGTTCTTTTGCTCTGACACGTCATGCACGCAGGCGTCTTCGAGGTAGTCGAAAATTGCATCGGCCACGAACCCTTCGGACCAGATTTTCCGCGCGGCCTCGATTTGTGTTTCGCGGTCCTCGCCTGCGGCCTCGGCTTCGCTTACCAACCGTTCATAGGTGGCGGCCAGATCGGGGTTTTTGAAGTTGGCATTGGGCTCTGGCGCTTCGCCGCCCGGCGTCCAGACGGCGGCGGAGGTGGGCCATTCGGCGGCGAAATATTCGGCCAACCCCTTGATGGTGTTCGACACGCGCGGCAGCACCGGATGGCCATCGCGGGCATAGTCGATCGCGGGCTGCATCACCTCGCGCAGGCCCATGGCGCCATGGTCGCGCAGCATCAGCATCCAGCCGTCAAAGGCACCGGGCACCACTGTCGACAAAAGCCCCGAGCCGGGGATCAGCCTCAGCCCGAGTTCCTCGAAATGCTCCAGCTTAGCGGCGGCGGGGCTGACCCCTTGGGCGCAAACGACCTTGGTCGCCTTCTTCTCCGCGTCGTGAAAGATGATCGGCAGATCGCCCGCAGGGCCGTTCAAATGCGGCTCGACCACCTGCAAGACAAAGCCCGCAGCCACGGCGGCGTCAAACGCATTGCCGCCTTTTTCGAGGATGCCAAAACCCACGGTCGAAGCGATCCAATGGGTCGAGGTGGTGACACCGAAGGAGCCGCGGATTTCAGGACGGGTGGTAAAGGGGGTCATGTCGTCTCCGGTCAGTGTTCGCGCGGGTCCAGCGCATCGCGCAGACCATCGCCAAGAAGGTTAAAGCCGAGCACGACCATGAAGATCGCAATGCCGGGCCAAAGCGCCATCCATGGCGCTTGGTTGAGGAAGTTCTTGGCCGTGTTCAGCATCGAGCCCCAAGAGGGGGCGGGCGGCTGCTGGCCGAGGCCAAGGAATGAGAGCGAGGCTTCGGCGATGATCGCGGTGGCGACGGTCAGCGTGGCCTGCACCAGCACGGGCGGCAGGACGTTGGGAAAGATGTAGCGGCGCAGGATGCGCGGGGTCGACAGGCCGATGGCCCGCGCGCTTTCGACGTAATCTTCGGCGGCGACGCTGAGCACCTGACCACGGGTGAGGCGGATAAAGATCGGCGTGGCCGAGATGCCGATGGCGATCATCGCGTTGGTCAGGCTCGGCCCGAGGAAGGCGGCGAGCGCGATGGCAAGGATCAGGAAAGGCGCGGCCAACAGCGCCTCGGTGCAGCGCGAAATTATCGCATCGGTCCAGCCGCCGAAATACCCGGCAATGATGCCCAGAGGGACGCCAAGTCCAAGCGCGATGGCGACCGAAACGACCCCCGCCAGCAAGGACGCTTGAGCCCCCCAGATCAGCCGCGATAGCACATCGCGGCCCAGCTCATCGGTGCCGAACCAATGCGCGGCGGACGGCCCTTTGCGCACGGCGCCCCAATCGGTGGCGGCAGGGTCGGGGATGGGCAGCAACGGGGCCAGCACAGCGATGGCGCAGAAGAAAACCACCAGCACCCCGCCCAACATGGCGCTGCGGTGGTGGCGGAATTTCTTCCAGACCCGGTTTTCAGGGCGGGCCGAGAGGACCGGATCAGCGGCGCTTTCGGCGTCGATGGTGATGGGGGTGGCAGGTTGGGCCATTATTGCTTCCTCAGGCGGGGGTTCAGCAGCACATAGGCGACATCGGCCAGCAGGTTCATGAAGATAAAGCCGACAGCGGTAACGAGGACGATCCCCTGCACCACGGCGTAATCGCGGTTGAACACCGCATCGACCACAAGCTTGCCAAAGCCGGGGATGGTGAAAATCTGTTCGGTCAGCACCGCGCCCGCGATAAGTTCGCCAAACAAGAGCGCAGTCAGGGTAACGATGGGCGTCAGCGCGTTGCGAAAGGCGTGTTTGAGGATAACCTTCCGCTCGACCAGACCCTTGGCGCGGGCGGTGCGGACGTAGTCACTGCTCAGCACGCTCAGCATGGCCGACCGCGTGTGGCGCATTAGCGTGGCGGCAAGCGCCGTTCCTAGCACAAACGCCGGCATGATCATCACGGTGATGGAGCGGATGGGGTCTTCGCTCAGGGGCACATAGCCCGAAGCGGGCAGCAGTTTCCATTTTACCGAAACCAACAGGATCAGCATGATCCCCAGCCAAAAGTTCGGGATCGACAGGCCCGAGAGCGCCACCACGTTGGCCACATAATCGGTCACGGTGCCCTTCTTAACGGCCGAAAAGATGCCCGCAGGCACGCCGATCAGCAGGGCAAAGATCATCGCCATCGTCGCCAGTTGGATCGTGACGGGCAGCTTTTCCCCGATCAGTTCAAGCACCGGCTGGTTGGTACGCAGCGAAATGCCCAAGTCCCCCGTCAGCGCGTTGCCGATCCAAGTGAAATATTGCACCGGTATTGGGTCATTCAGGCGGTATTTCTCGCGCAGGAATTCCAGCACCTGCGGGTCGCGTTCTTCGCCGGCCATGGCCAGCACCGGATCGCCCGGCAGCAGCTTTTGCAAGGTGAAGACAAAGACCGAGATCAGGATGATCGTCGGGATCGCGATCACCAGACGGCGCAGGATGAAGGACAGCATGTTGAAACGTCTCGCTCAGGGGAGGGGCACCGCCGGGACCGGCCCGGCGGTGCGGTTGGAGAAGGTTTTAACCTTCTTCTTTTTTCATACCTTCAAGGCGGATCATGCCATCAGGATAGGGGGTGAAGCCGGAGATGTCGGAGTCCAGCGCCCAGATCCATGTCTGGTGGTAGAGGTACACGATGGGCATCTCGTCGTTCAGGATGGCCCGCGCGGCGGTATAGCTTTCACGGCGCACGTCCTGATCGTTGGACTTGCGCGCCTTGTCGAGCAGTTCATCCACTTCCGAGTTTGAGTATTTGGAATCGTTGATGCCGCCCTCGGTGGTCATGAACTGGTGGATGTTGCCATCGGGGTCCACGCGACCGGACCAGCCGATCTGGCTCGCCTGATAGTCACCCGCCGATTGGTCGGCCAGCAGCGTTGCGAATTCCTTGGAGGTAATCGAGATGTTGATCCCCGCCTCAGCCGCCATGGATTGCACGACCTGCATCAGTTGCAGCGGGATCGTGGTGTTCGGCACCTGCACCTCAAGGTCGATCCCATCGGCAAAGCCTGCTTCGGCCAGCAGTTCCTTGGCCTTTTCTACGTCACGCTCGGGCACGGGGAAGTCGGTGCTGTACCAAGGCGAGTTCGGCGGGAAGGGCTGGTTGCCCGCGGCGAAGGCGCCGTTGAACACCACCTGATTGATCGCTTCACGGTCCACCGCATAGCTCAACGCCTGACGCAGACGTTTGTCATTGCCCCAAGGGTTGTCGCCCTTTTCGCCATTGGCGACATTGATGGTGATGCCTTGATAGCCCAGCGACACGGCGCTTTCGACCTTGATGCCGTCGTCACCCTCGGCCTGCGCCAGATCGGTTGCGGCGAGGCGCTCCAGCATATCGATGTCGCCCGATTGCAGGTTGGCCAGACGCACGGTGGTGTCGGGGATCGGCAGGTAGGTGACGGTGTCGAAGTGGTATTTGTCGGCGTTGTAATAGTCGGCGAATTTCTCCAGCACGATGCGGTCTTGGGCCACGCGCTCTTTGAACTGGTAGGGGCCGGAGCAGACCGGATTCAGGCCAAAGTCATCGCCCGCCGCTTCGGCAGCGGTGGGGGAAACCATCATGCCCGCGCGGTCGGCGAACTGCGCCATCAGCGTGGCGTCGGCGTCGGCCAGATCAAAGCGGATTTCATGGCTGCCCAGTACTTCGACACCGGTGATGGAGGAAAGCTCGGACTTGCGGCGCGAGGTCTCAAGGTTCTGGCTGCGGTCGATGTTGGCGGCCACGGCCTCGGCGTCAATCGGCGTGCCGTCATGGAACACCGCATCATCGCGCAGCTTCATGGTCAGTTGCTTGCCATCCTCAGAAAAGGACCACTCGGTCGCCAGCTGGGGGATGATTTCCAGATCAGGTGTGATGTCCACCAGCTTGTCGCAAAGCGAGGTATAGACGATCCGCCCCACAAAGGTGCGCGACTGGTCGGGGTCCAGCACATCGGCGTCAGATTGCAGCGCGATGCGCAGGTCAGCCGCCTGAGCGCCGAGGGTCGTGGCCCCCAGCAGCGCGGCGGCGAGGGTCATTTTGGTCAGTTTCATATCGAACTCTCCTGTCGTTTCATTAAGTCTGTTAGCCTGTTATTCTTGGTCTTGGCGGGGGCGGAGCGTTGTCCGATCCTGCATGGCGTCTTGGTAAAGCGCAAAGCGCGCAGCTGCGCCCGGGGCACGTTCGGGCGCATCGGCAAGCCCGAGGTCCGGCGTGGCGGCGGCTATCTCTTCGAAAAAGTGGCAGGCGGCGATATGACCGTCGCCTGCATCGGTTTCGCGTAAGGCAGGCGGCTCACTCGCGCAGCGGTCTTTGGCATAGGGGCAACGGGTGTGGAACCGGCAACCCGAGGGCGGGTTGGCCGGGCTGGGCATCTCGCCCTCAAGCGCGGTTTGCGGCGTGCGCGCACCATGGGCGGCAACCGGAATGGCCGAAAGGAGCGCCCGGGTATAGGGGTGGCGCGGATGGTTGTAGACCGTATCGACATCGCCCTGTTCGACGATCTGCCCCAGATACATTACCGCCACACGGTCGCTCATATGGCGGATCACAGCGAGGTCATGGGCGATGATCACCAGCGTGAGCCCCAACTCATCGCGCAGATCGCCCAGCAGGTTGATCACCTGCGCCTGTACCGACACATCAAGGGCCGAGACAGGCTCATCCCCGATCACCAGCTTCGGGGCCGAGGCCAGCGCGCGGGCGATCCCGATCCGTTGGCGCTGGCCGCCCGAAAATTCATGCGGGTAGCGTTCGGCGTGCTCGGGGCGCAGGCCGACTTTGGCCAGTAGTTCCGCCACTTTGCCGCGCCGCTCAGAGGCGGACATTTTTGAGAAATGCGTCTCTAGGGGTTCGCCGACTAGCTTGCCGACGCTCATGCGCGGGTTCAGCGACGAAAAGGGATCCTGAAAGATGAACTGCATGTCGCGGCGCAGCGCGGTTAGGTCGCGCCCGGCGAGGCCGCGCACATCGCTGCCGTCAAACTGCACATCGCCCTCGGTCGGGGTCAGCAGGCGCATGAGCAGCCGCGCGAGGGTGGATTTGCCGCAGCCGGATTCACCAACAATGGCAAAGGTCTCTCCGCGGCGCACGTCGAAGGAGACGCCGTCGACCGCCTTGACCGTGGCCCCTTTCGCCAAGCCGCCGCCCGAGGTTTTGAAGTGTTTCTTTAGCCCGCGCGCGGTCAGGATTGTGTCGGTCATGCGCTCTGCTCCAGATGGGTCTCTAGCGGGGCGAAATGGCAGGCGACGGCGTGGCCACCTTCCAGGGGCGCAAGCGGCGGCTCATTGGCGCAGATGGGCTGGGCGAAAGGGCAGCGCGTGGCAAAACGGCAGCCTTCGGGCATGTTCTGCGTCGTCGGCACCATGCCCGGCACGGTGGCCAAACGCCCGCGCGGGCCGCTTAGCTGCGGGATCGAGGACATGAGGCCAATCGTGTAGGGGTGCTGCGGGTCGTTGAATATACGCTCAGCCGGGCCGGTCTCGACAATCGTGCCCGCGTACATGACGGCCACGGTATCGGCGATTTCGGCCACGACGCCGAGGTCGTGGGTGATCATGATCGTGCCCATGTCGGTCTCGGCCTGAAGGTCGCGGATCAATTCTAAAATCTGCGCCTGAATGGTCACGTCAAGCGCGGTTGTAGGCTCATCCGCGATCAGCAGCGCGGGGTCATTCACCAGCGCCATGGCAATCATCACCCGTTGGCGCATCCCGCCCGAGAGTTGATGCGGATAATCGCGCATCCGCTTTTCCGCTGCCGGAATGCCGACCCGCTTGAGGATCGCCAGGGCCTTTTCCTCGGCCTCGGATTTGCTGGCGGTGCTATGGGCAAGCACGGCTTCGGTGATCTGGTCGCCAATGCGGAACGCGGGGTTAAGCGAGGTCATCGGCTCTTGGAAGATCATGGTCATCCGACTGCCGCGCAATTTGCGCATGGCGGTGTGATCGGCAAGGTCGAGCTTTTGCCCTTCGAAGACCATCTCGCCCGATCTGATCGTCGCAGCGCCTTCGGGCAGCAGCCCCATCATCGCCAAAGAGGTCACGCTTTTGCCGCACCCACTTTCCCCGACAACGCAGAGCGTCTTGCCCGGGTGAACCGAAAAATTCACGTGGTTGATCTGGTCACTTGGCGCGCCGCGAAAGCGCAGGCTGAAGTCGCGCACTTCGAGCAAAACCTTGTCTGGGTCGGTGTTGAGGCCGATGTCAGGGCTGGGCAATGGACCGCTTTCTTGAACCAATATAAGATTGGTCGAGTATGCGGTTGCAAGTTTCTCGCTGTCAATCCGGCGATTTTAATTTTTGGGAAAGCCTTTTTCGGTCAATCTGTTGCGACGGATATTGCCTGCCGTATCTACGGCGATGCTTGATTTTTGAGCGGTTTGCGAAGGCCTGTTGGGGGCTTGATTGGCAAGGACGGCGTTTGGGGAGATTGCGGACGGTATTTAAGAAAGGATGAATTGAAGGGGGCGGGCGCGCATTCGGTAGGGCTGCGCTATTGTAGGGCGGTCGATTTGTTGCTTTATCGAGGGGGAGCCAAGAATTTCGAAAGGGCGGCATCCCCGCATGACCAGCAAACCTAAAACGGCGGAACGCAAGCGCGGGTCCGGGGCGCAATTTGTCTATTCTATCCTGCGGGATGAGATCCTTGATTTAACCCTGCTGCCCGGCAGCCCGATCGACGAGATTCGCCTATCCGAGCGTCTTTCGATGTCGCGCACGCCGATCCGTGAGGCTTTGGTGCGGCTGGCGAGCGAGGGGTTGGTGACCACGCTGCCCAACCGTTCGACCGTGGTGGCGAATATCGACTTCATGAACCTGCACACCTTCTTTGACGCGATGACGTTGATGTACCGTGTCACCACACGGCTGGCGGCGCAGTTTCACACCCCGGCTGATATGGCCAAGATCCGTGCGCGGCAGGCAGAGTTTGCCAAGGCCGTATCGGCGCAGGACGCGCTGTCGATGATCGCTACGAACCGTGAGTTTCATGCCGAGATCGCGCGGGCGGGGCGCAACCCTTACTACGAATCGCTTTGTTTGCGCTTGTTGGACGAGGGGCGCCGTTTGCTGCGGATGTATTACCAATCCTTCGACGATCAGCTTCCCAGTGAGTATGTCCAAGAGCATGAGGATTTGATCGCGGCCATCGAGGCGCGCGATATCGGGCGCGCGGATTCTTTGGCGGAGACCCATGCGGATCAGATTGTGCGGCAGATTCAGGCGCTGATATCGCGTGATCGGCGGCAGCATGTCGAACTCTAACTATCAGTAAATTGGCGATTTTCTCGCGCTCCGGAAGCTTGCGTTGATTTTATGTCGACAAATAAAATACAATAGCTAAGATGCAGCCGACCCCGGCAATATCGCAGCCGGATTCTGTGAATGGAGAGACAAATGACCCCTTCGATTTTTTCCGGCTGCATCCCGGCCCTGATGACCCCCTGCACGGCAGACCGGAGGCCCGATTTCGATGCGCTCGTGCGCATGGGCAAAAAGCTGATTGCCGATGGCATGAGCGCGGTTGTCTATTGCGGCTCTATGGGCGATTGGCCTTTGCTGACCGATGCAGAGCGGATGGAGGGCGTTGAGCGTTTGGTTGATGCGGGTGTGCCGGTCGTTGTTGGCACGGGTGCTGTGAACACCAAGCTGGCCGCCGAACATGCGGCCCATGCGCAAAAGGTTGGCGCGAAGGGGCTGATGTTGATCCCCCGCATCCTGTCGCGCGGCACGTCGGTTGCGGCACAGAAAGATCACTTCAAAACCGTTTTGTCGGCCGCGCCAGAGCTGCCTGCCGTGATCTACAACAGCCCCTATTACGGCTTCGCCACCCGTGCCGATCTGTTCTTTGCCCTGCGGGCCGAGCATTCGAACCTCGTGGGTTTCAAAGAGTTCGGCGGTGCGGATGATCTGCGTTATGCGGCGGAGAACATCACCAGCCGCGATGATGAAGTCACGCTGATGATTGGGGTGGATACCACCGTGTTCCATGGTTTCGTCAATTGCGGTGCCACGGGCGCCATCACAGGGATCGGCAATGTGCTGCCGCGCGAAGTGCTGCATCTTGTGGCCCTCAGCCAAGCCGCAGCGACGGGCGATGCCGAAGCACGCCAGCGGGCGCAGGAACTCGACGCGGCGCTTGGTGTTCTATCCTCCTTTGATGAGGGGCCGGACCTTGTGCTTTATTATAAGCATCTAATGGTGCTTGAGGGCCATGGGGAATATGCGTTGCATTTTAATGAGACCGACTCTCTGACCGACAGCCAGCGCGGCTATGCCGAAGCGCAGTATCGGCTGTTCCGCACATGGTATGCTGACTGGAGCAAGCAGGGCGGCGCGGTCGCGAAATACGCCGCCTAATCCCCCTCCCAACTCTCCCCGGCTGGGCAGGCCCGTCGCATTTGCGGCGGGCCGTTTTCGTTGTTTTGCGCCCTTTTGAAGAAGATAATTGCAAACGCATATAAATTTGACTAGCATCTTTTCATGGGCCAACGCATCGGGAGTGGGTGTGCCATTTGAGGGAGACTGTTTGAAATGAGTGCAACAGATTTAATGCGGGATTTCGGGGCGATGCTTGCCTCTGGCGGGGTCGAAGTGGTGGATTGTTCGGGCGTTTTGGGGCCGGATACGCCGATCCTGCAACTGCCAGCCGATTTTGCCAAGCCAACACCGAAGGTCGAGATTCACAGGATCAGCGAATATGACGAGGATGGCCCTTTCTTTGCCTGGAACTGGATGGTGCTGGGAGAGCATTCCGGCACCCATTTCGACGCACCGCATCACTGGATCACCGGCAAGGATTACGACGACGGCTTCACCGATACGCTCGACGTGCAGCGCCTCGTTGCGCCGGTGAATGTGATCGACTGTTCGCAGCAATCTCAAGAAGACCCGGACTTCCTGATCGACGCCAAGGGCATCAAGGAATGGGAAGCAGAATATGGTGAGATTGGTAAGGGTGAATGGGTCGTCATGCGCACCGATTGGGACGCCCGCGTCGATGACGAAGCGCGTTTTCTCAATGCGGATGAGACGGGCCCCCACAGCCCCGGGCCGACCCCGGATGCGATTGAATATTTGATGGACAAAAAGATTGTCGGCTGGGGCACCCAGTGCATCGGCACCGACGCGGGCCAAGCCGGTGGGATGGAACCGCCGTACCCTGCGCATAACCTGTTGCACAAGAACAATTGTTTCGGTCTTGCCAGCCTTGCCAACCTCGACAAGCTGCCGCCCAAGGGCGCGATCCTGATTGCGGCGCCGCTGAAGATCAAGAACGGCACCGGCAGCCCCATTCGGGCGCTTGCGCTGGTGCCGAAGGGCTGACCAGTGGCAGATACATCACGTTCTGAGGCGGGGAATGCGCCGCTGGATCAGATGGGCCTCGATAATTTCGCGCCCTATTTGATGAACCGGATTATGGGGCGGTATAACGCCGCCCTGTCGGCGGAGATGGCCGCACTTGGGCTGACCACGCCGCAAATGCGCTCTCTCGCCGTGCTGTCGGTGACCGATGGCATCTTGATCCGCGAATTGGCCGTTTATGCCGTGGTGCAGCAATCCACCCTGAGCCGCGCGCTCGACGCGCTGGTGCGCGACGGGTTGGTGCGGCGCGAGACCGATGCGGCCGACAGCCGTGCCACGCGCGTCTATCTGACCGACAAGGGGCAAGAGGCCTATGCAAGGCTTTGGCCGCATATGGCCGAGGCCTATGACGCGATGTTCAAAGGCATCGGCGCGGCCGAGAAAGAGGCCTTTGTCGCTACGCTGCGCACCATGCTGCGCAACATCCGAAAACACGATTTTTAAGAGGGTCCAATGGCCGAACGTTCGTTCAAGGCAGAGGTGGAACACCTGCGCAAAGGGGATGGCGACGTCTTCACAGGGGAGGGTATCCTCGCGATTACCAAGGCGCTGTTGGAAAACGGGGTCGGCTATGTGGGCGGTTATCAGGGTGCGCCGATCTCGCATCTGATGGACGTGTTGGCGGACGCCGAAGAGCTGATGGGTGAGCTTGGCGTGCGGTTTGAGGCGAACGCATCGGAGGCCGCAGCGGCGGCGATGCTGGCAGCGTCGGTGCACTACCCCATTCGCGGGGCGGTGACCTTTAAGGGGCCGGTGGGGGTGAATGTGGCTTCGGACGCGCTGGCGAACCTCAGTTCCTCCGGCGTGACGGGCGGCGCGCTGGTGATCGTGGGCGAAGACTATGGCGAGGGCTCTTCGATCATGCAGGAGCGCAGCCATGGTTTCGCGATGAAATCACAGTTCTGGATGCTCGATCCGCGCCCCAACCTGCCCTGTATCACCAAGGCGGTCAAAGACGGGTTTGAACTGTCGGAGGCGAGCAACACGCCGGTCATGCTGATGGTCCGCATCCGGTCTTGCCATGTGACGGGCAGTTTTGAGACGCGCGACAACCAGCGCCCACCGCTGACCGTGGCCGAAGCCGCCGCCAACCCGCGCTCGGACTTCAACCGCGTGGTTCTGCCGCCGATGTCTTATCTCCATGAGAAGGACAAGATCGAAAACCG
This sequence comes from Sulfitobacter sp. NFXS29, assembly GCF_040148765.1. Classification (NCBI taxonomy): domain Bacteria; kingdom Pseudomonadati; phylum Pseudomonadota; class Alphaproteobacteria; order Rhodobacterales; family Roseobacteraceae; genus Sulfitobacter; species Sulfitobacter sp. NFXS29. The sequence continues at coordinate 76,853 of NZ_JAGDED010000009.1, read as the reverse complement.
CTGGCCCGCCGCTGAAAAGTTCATCCGCGACAATGGGTTGAATGAGTTCTTTGGCCCAGAGAAAGCGCCCTTGGGCGTCGTGGTGCAGGGCGGCATGTACAATTCGGTCATCCGTGCGCTGCAACGGCTGGGGCTGGCCGATATCCACGGCCAGACCGAAGTGCCGCTTTATGTGCTGAATGTCACCTATCCGCTGTTGCGGGACGAGTTCGACGAATTCTGCGCGGGCAAAGAGCATGTTCTGGTGGTCGAGGAGGGCCAGCCCGATCACATCGAACAGCAACTCGGCTCCTACCTCTACAGGCTCGAACGCAAGGTGAAGCTGCACGGCAAGGACGTGCTGCCGATGGCGGGCGAATACACCGGGCAGGTGCTGCTCGATGGCATGACTGCTTTCCTTAAGATCGCCGCGCCCGAAATGCTCCCCGGTGCCGTACGCGCCCCCAATGCCGAAGCGCCCGCGATCCCCGATCTGTCAGACACCGTGCCGATCCGCCCGCCGGGCTTTTGCACTGGCTGCCCCGAACGCCCGATATTTGCTGCAATGAAGCTGACCGAACAAGAACTGGGCAAGCACCAGATCACCGGCGACATCGGCTGTCACCTCTTTGGTTGCCTGCCGCCTTTCGAGATCGGCGGTTCGACCATGGGCTATGGCCTCGGCCCCGCATCCAACGCGGCCTTCGACGGAGGCGGCGACAAGCGGGTGATCTCGATCTTGGGCGATGGCGGGTTCTGGCACAACGGGCTTTCGACCTCAATCGGGAACATGGTGTTCAACAAATCCGACAGCGTCGCGGTGATCGTCGACAACTACTATTCCGCCGCCACGGGCGGGCAGGACGTGATGTCCTCGCGGGCGCATAACGACACGAAATCAACCAACAATCCGATCTCTAAGGCGCTGAAAGGGGTCGGCGTCGAATGGGTGCGCCAGATCGACCGGACCTATGACGTGGGCAAGCTGCGCGAGGTGCTGCGCGAGGCGCTGACCACCGATTATAAGGGGCCGAAGGTCATCGTGGCTTCCTCGGAATGTATGCTCAACAAGCAGCGCCGCGAGAAACCCCTGCGCAACAAAGCGATCAAGGAAGGCCGCCGGATGGAGGTGCCGCGCTTTGGCGTCGATGCGGATGTCTGCACCGGGGATCATGCCTGCATCCGGCTCTCGGGCTGCCCGTCGCTGTCGCTCAAACGGCTCGACGATCCGCTGCGCGACGATCCGGTGGCGCATATCGATCAGACCTGCGTCGGCTGCGGCAATTGCGGCGAAGTGGCCGATACGGCGGTGCTTTGCCCGTCGTTTTACCAAGCGGATGTGGTGCACAATCCGACGCGGTTTGAGCGGTGGCGTGCCGATAAATCCAGCCAGATCATCGCTTGGCTGCAAAGACGGCGCGACGCCAAGCGGCTGCGCAGCGAAGGAGTGACGACGTGAATTTGGTTCTGCCGCAAAAGACACCCGACGCGCGTGTCGGCGAAATCACCAAGCTCGCGGTCATGGCCGTGGGCGGGCAGGGCGGTGGCGTCTTGACCGGGTGGATCGAATCCATGGCCCGGGCCGAAGGCTATGTCTGTCAGGCGACCTCGGTGGCGGGGGTGGCGCAGCGCACCGGGGCCACGATCTATTACGTCGAAATGGCCCGCAAAAGCGCGCTAGAGCCGGTCTTTGCCCTCGCCCCTGCGGCGGGCGATGTCGATGTGTTGATCGCGGCTGAGATGATGGAGGTTGGCCGCGCCGTGATGCGCGGTTTCGTGACGCCCGACCGCACCACGCTGATCGGCTCGACCCACCGCGCCCTCGCGGTGAGCGAGAAGATGGCCCCCGGCGATGGCATTGCCAATGCCGATGAAGTGCGCGCGGCGGCTGAGATCGCGGCGCAGAAACTGGTGCTCGAAGATATGGAAGGGCTGGCCGTGGGCGCGGGCTCTGTTATCTCGGCCTCGCTCTTTGGCGCTTTGGCCGGGTCTGGCGCGCTGCCGTTCCGCCGGGAGGCCTATGAGAATGCGATCCGCGCCGGGGGCAAGGGGGTGGAGCCCTCGTTGCGTGCCTTCGCCGTGGGCTTTGACGCGGCACAGGGCCGCCTGCCCGACGCCGCCCCGGACCCTGTGGAAGACCCCGAAACCGCATTTCGCCTTGCCGGGCCTGACGCGCTGCAAAGCCCGTGGGACGCGCTGGTCACCCGCGCCGATGCGCTGCCCGAAGCGGTGCATGATTTGGCTTTTGCGGGGCTTGCCAAGGTCGTAAACTACCAAGACTGCGCCTATGGCACGCTCTATCTTGACCGGCTCGATACCGTGTTGGCCCGTGACACCGCCGCGCAGGACTGGCGGCTCTCGGCGGCCGCGGCGAAATATATTGCCAATGCCATGGCCTATGATGATGTTATCCGCGTGGCAGACCTGAAAACCCGCGCGCCGCGCTTTGCGCATATCCGGCAAGAGATGCGGGCGGGCGATGCCAACCTGATGCAGCTGACCGAATACTTCCACCCCCGCGCCGACGAAATCGCGGGCCTGATGCCTGCCCGTCTTGGCGCAAAGGTAGAGGCGAGCGAGAAGTGGATGGCGCGGCTGAACCGCTGGTTCGACAAGGGCCGCCGCCTGCGCACCGACCGGCTGCCTGCGTTTCTCATGCTGCATGTTCTGGGCGGGCTCAAAGGGTATCGTTTGAAAACCCACCGCCATGCCATCGAAGTCGCCCATCTCGACAGTTGGCTGTCGCGCTGTTTGGCGGAGGTTGAGGCCGATTACGACTCGGCGGTTGAACTGGTGAAATGCCGACGACTCATCAAAGGCTATTCCGACACCCATGCGCGGGGTTTGGGCAAGTTCGACAAGGTGATGGATGCCGCCGCGCTGCTGCGCGGGCGAAAGGACGCGGCGCAATGGATCGCGCGGCTGCGCGAGGCGGCATTGCAAGATGCCGAAGGAAAGGCGCTCGACGGGGCCATCGCGACGGTGCGGTCTTTCGTCTAGGGGCGGTGCACGTTTTCTGGGCAGATGTGGGGCGGATCAACCTCCCGACGGGGCGGGCGCCCAAGCTCTGTTGACCGGGTGGCACAGCCCCGCATAGCTGGGGGCGCACAAAGGGGGCATCGGCCATGGAACTGTCGCATCTCATCGCCTTTAACATCGCGCTTATCGCGTCGATCCTCAGCCCCGGCCCGGCCTTTCTGATCGCGCTGAAAACGACGCTGAGTTCGGGGCGGCGGGCGGGTGTTGCTGTGGGGCTTGGGCTTGGCCTCGTGGCATCGTTCTGGACCCTCGCCGCGCTCTTGGGGTTGGAGGCCGTGTTCCTCGCTTTCCCATGGGCCTATGCTGTCGTGAAAACCCTGGGCGCGGTCTATCTGCTTTATGTGGCCTCTGGCATGTGGCGCGGGGCGCGGGCGCCGGTGGCAAGTACGGTGACCCCCGCCCGCCATGCCTTTCGGCAGGGGCTGATGATCAACATCCTGAACCCCAAGTCGGTGCTTTTCGCCGCGGCGGTTCTGGTGGTCATCTTCCCCGAGGGGATGCGCCTGAGCGAGAACCTTTTGATCGTCGCCAACCACCTGATCATCGAAGTTGCCTTTTACACCACTTTGGCCTTCGGCATGAGCCGCCCGGCAGTGAGCCAAGGCTACCTGCGCGCGAAGGTCTACTTTGACCGGGTGGCCTCAGTGGTGCTGGGGCTTTTGGGGCTGCGCCTGCTGTTCGCGCGTTAAAGCTCGGCTTCCCACCGCCGCGACAGGCGCATCGCGCCGTTGATGATACCAACCATGGAATAGGTCTGCGGGAAGTTGCCCCATCCCTCGCCGGTGGCAAAGGCGGTGTCTTCGGACATCAGGCCAAGGTGGTTGCGGGCTTCCAACAGCTCTTCGAACAGCTTGCGGGCTTCCTCTTCGCGGCCAATCCGTGCCAGCGCGTCGATCCGCCAGAAGGCGCAGACGTTAAAGCCGACCTCGGGCACGCCGAAATCATCCGCCTCTTCGTAGCGCAGCATAAAGGGGCCGCGGCCCAGCACTTCGGAAAGACGCTCGACCGTGGCGATGAACCGCGGGTCTTTCGGTGGCAGGAAACCGACCTCTCCCATCAACAAGACACTGGCGTCCAAGGTGCTGCCGCCAAAGCTTTCGACAAAGGCGCCGCGGTCTTCTGACCAAGCGTTGTCGAGGATCTTGTCGCGGATCACCTCGGCGCGCTCGGCCCAGAGGGCGGCGCGGTCGTCCAATTTCAAATGGCGCGCGATCTTGGCCAAACGGTCGCAGGCAGCCCAGCACATCAGCGACGAAGACGTGTGAATGCGGGCGCGGCTGCGCAGCTCCCAAATCCCGGCATCAGGTTCGTCGTGCAACTCCCACGCCTGCTCGCCCAAGGGCTCTAGCTGTTCAAAGGCCGTGCGCCCGGTGTTCATCGGCAGGCGGTGATCAAAAAACGCGGGCGCTGCACCGAGGATGATATTGCCATAGGTGTCGTGCTGGAAATGCTCATGCGCCTGATTGCCGATCCGCACCGGCCCCATGCCGCGGAAGCCTTGCAAGCTGGGTGAGATACGTTCGGTCAGCGCCGTCTCAAGCCCCAGCCCCAGCACGGGCTGGATATGTCCGCCTTCGGCATCCGCCACGGCATTCATCAGCCATTGGAAATAATGCTCCAACGTGCGGGTCGCGGCGAGGCTGTTGAGCGCGCGCACGGTGAAAAACGCATCGCGGACCCAGCAATAGCGGTAATCCCAGTTGCGCCCCGAATCCGGCGCTTCGGGCAGCGAGGTGGTGATCGCGGCGATGACACCGCCCGTGGCCTCATAGCTGCAGAGTTTCAGCGTGATCGCGGCGCGAATAACGGCCTCTTGCCACTCGAAAGGGATCGCCAAGCGCTGCGTCCAGCGCTGCCAATAGCGCGTGGTCTTGGTGCGAAAGGTGGTGCCGATCTGCTCAGGACTGTCCGACAGCGTCTCATCCGGGCCAAGGATGAAGGTCATCTCCCCTTCAAGGTTGATCATGCGCCCGTCCAACACATGGTCAATCGGCGCGTCGGTGGTCAGGCGCATGTTCTGCTCAGGCCCGACAAAGCGCACATGGTTCGACCCGCGGGTAAGCGTGGGGGCCACCTCCCCCCATTGAAAGCGCGGTTTTAGATGCATCCGCACGCGGGGCGAGCCTTCGATGCGGCGCACCTGCCGGACCAGCATCTGGGGGCGGAAACTGCGGCCATAGGCGGTGAAACGCGGGCAGAAATCAACAATCTCAACAGCGCCCTTGGCGCTGCGCAGGACCGTGCGCAGGATCGCGGTATTGGGCAGATAGCTCTGTTCGCTCTCGGTCATGTCTTCCAGTTCGACGGCAAATTCCCCGTCGCCTTCTTCGCCCGCGCCGTGGCCCATCAGACTGTGAAAGACCGGATCGCCGTCAAACCGTGGCAGGCAAAACCAGTTGATCGCCCCTTCGCGGCTGACCAGCGCCGCAACCGCGCAATTCCCGATGACACCCAGATCCATAAGTCCCTCTTTTCTATTCTCAATGCGTCTGCCGGGCGGGCCGGATCAGCGCAGAATTTCTTTCAGCCAATCGGCAAGGCCGGCCACATCTGCGATGCGATGCTGTGCGTCGGTTGGCCCTTGGCCGATCTTGATGCCAAAGCCACCCATGGCCTGCGCCGCGCGAAAGCCGTCTTCGTCCGTCACGTCGTCGCCCACCATCACCGGCAGCCGCTCGGCAAAGGCGGGGGAGGCCATGAATCGCGTCACCGCGCCGCCCTTGTCGACACCTTTCAGGGCGACTTCGCTGACCATCTTGCCATGCAGGCCGCGCAGGCTGGCGTCTTCGCCAACCAGCGTATCGACAAAAGCGCGGCAGGCCTCGCCCTGATCGGGGGCCTTGCGGTAATGCAGCGCAATCGCGCCGGGTTTGCGTTCTGACGTCACCCCATGCAGCACGGCGAATTCTTCCACCCGGTCGATCACGGGGGCGGGGATCCCTGCGCTCTGCTTTGGGGCGTGATCCGCCGCGGTGCTCAGCCGCAGCTCCAACCCATGCGAGCCAGAGACCGGCAGCCGCAGCGCGCCCAAGATGCGGTCCACATCCGCCAGCGCCCGGCCCGAGATCACCGCCACCGCCCCATCGGTCTGTGCAACGAGTTGCGTCAGCAGGTGGCGCGTCGCCTCCGGCAGGCAGGCGTCTTCGGGGTTGTCGACGATGGGGGCCAGCGTGCCGTCGAGATCAAGGAAAAACGCATGGCGCTCAAGCGGGATCACGGGCGGCAGATTGCTGTGCGACAGGGTGGGGCTATCCATAGGGTCTGGTCTATCCGTTTCAAAGCACTGGCGTTTTTAGGGCGTAGGCGTTTTCAGTCCGCGGGCGTTCCCACAAAACCTATGCGCCAGCGCAGCGAAATCAAAGGATTTATGCTGCAGCTGCGCAAAGATGCGCGTCCTGCGGGGCGGGAACCCAGCCAATGCAGCGGCGTTTGCCTAGACGGCGGGCAATCTGCGCGCCCCCGCAAGACCCCGCATCACACATTCGGAACCCCAGATGACCGCACCGTCCACGCTCAGGTACTACCCCGACAGCAAACCCGGCATCGCTCGGCGGCGCTGCGGGCGGGGGTTTTCCTATCACGCGCCCGATGGCCGCTGCATCAAGGACAAGGCCGAACGCGAACGTCTGGTAAAACTGGCGGTGCCCCCGGCCTATGAGCAGGTCTGGATCAGCCCTCATGTCAACGGTCACCTACAGGCGACGGGGGTCGATGCGCGGGGGCGCAAACAGTACCGCTATCATCCGCTCTGGTCCGAGGCGCAGGCGCAGGAGAAATACGCGAGCCTGCCCGAATTTGCCGAGACCCTGCCGCGCATCCGCCGCCGCGTGCGCCGTGACCTCAAGGAAGAGTTGGGCGAACGTGACTTTGCACTGGCCGCCGCCGTGGCGATGATCGACCGCCTGTCGCTGCGCGTCGGCAATCAAGTCTATGCCAAAACCAACCGCACCTATGGCACGCTGACCTTGAAACGGCGGCATCTGGTCTTGAAAGATGGGAAATTGCAGGCTTCCTTCATGGCGAAGGGCGGCAAGCGGGTCCGCCGACAGATCGCCAACCGTACCCTGATGCGCGCCTTGGAGAAAATCCGCGATCTGCCGGGCGCGGACCTGCTGACATGGCTCGACGAAGAGGGGGAGCCGCGCAGGCTGACTTCTTCGGCCCTCAATGATTATATCGCCGAGGCCGCAGGGACCGAAGGGTTCTCCGCCAAGACTTTTCGCACATGGGCCGGGTCTGTCGCGGCCTTTGACGTGGCGCTAAAGGACGATAAACCCACCATCAAAGCCATGGCCGAAGCGGCGGCCCAACGGCTACACAACACGCCCACCATTGCACGCAACAGCTATATCCATCCGCAGGTCATCGACCTTTGCCAAAACCCCCAAGACCTGCCGGACCCGCCTGATCTTGACGATATGACACAAGCCGAACGGGGGCTTTTGGCCTTTTTACGCAGCACCGCGTGACCCTGAATTGACGGGACGGGCGAACTTTAACCGCGCTCAGGCATTGTTAACATGAATAGTGGTATCGCCCGGCTGCAGAAGGACCGAAATTTCATGAACGAGACAACTGCCCCGACCCTCAGCGGTGTCCTTGACCAGATGGAGCATCTGTCCGGCGGCGCGGATCGGCAGATTACCGTGGAAGAAATCATCGATTGTCTGGGCAAACATTCATTTGCTTCGACGATCCTGACCTTCAGCCTGATCTCTACCTCTCCGGCCAGCGGCATCCCCGGCTTTACGGCGTTTATCGGGTTGGTGGTCTTGTTTCTGGTGGTGCAGATGATCTTTGGCCGCGAAAGCCTGTGGCTGCCGGGCTTTATCATGCGCCGCGACATCGCTGCGAAAAAGCTCCGTGCGGGGGTGCGCTGGCTGCGCCGCCCGGTGGATTTCGTGGATCAATATTTGCATCAGCGGTCGACCTTCATCCTGCACCGCCCGTGGATTTACTTGCCGTTGTTGATGGTGATGGCCCTGTCAATGTTCATGCCGTTCATGGAAATCGTGCCCACCTCCGGCTCTATCGCCTCGGCCATGATCGCCATTTTCGCGGCGGGCTATCTGATGCGCGACGGCAGGGTCGTGATTTTTTCCATGGTCCTTATGTCCCTGCTGCCGGTGGGGGTTGCATGGTTCTTTCTTGGGCGCTGAAAAAATAATCGCAGCGGTTTGCCATGCTGCGCCTGCAAAAGAATTGACCAAAGCCGACCAAGCTGGGAACCTTTACCGACCTAAACCATTAAACCGTTAGTGGTGGTCGGCGTTCCGCCTTAGCAGGCTCGGCGGCCAAAAATTGATTGTTCCCGAGGCATAAAATGGCTGGCAGATTAATTGTAATCTCAAATCGCATCCCGTCAGAGGCCGCCCCCTCTGGTGGGTTGGTCTATGCGCTTCACGAAACCCTGCGCAAGATCGGCGGCATCTGGATCGGGTCGCACCCCGAAACCACCGAAACCCCGTCAGAGAGCCTGAGCGAATATGGCGATCAGGGCAAATACACCCGGCTGAGCTTCAGCCTCAGCCCCGAAGATTACAAGAATTTCTACCTCGGTTTTTCCAACTCGGTGCTTTGGCCGGTTTGTCACCGTCGCGGCGATCTGGTGGAGTTGGACCGGGGGTTCGAGCGGGGCTACAGCGCCGTGAACGCGCGCCTTGCGCGGCAGGTGATGAAGGTGGCCCGGCCGGACGATATGATCTGGGTGCACGATTACCACTTCTTCCCCCTCGCAACAGAACTGCGCAAGCTGGGCTTTGCGGGTAAGATCGGGTTTTTTCTGCATATTCCCTTCCCCGCCTTGGGCGATATGGGCGCCCTCCCGCGGGAGGCCAATCTGGCGCATTGGCTGGCGGACTATGACCTCGTGGGCTTGCAAACCCGCGCTGACGTGGCGCGCTGCCTTGAAATGTTCCGCGCCGAAACGGACTCCGAGTTTTTGATGAACGGCACGATCAAATGCGGCTCACGGGCGGTGGCGCTGCGGTCGTTCCCCATCGGGATCGATGTAGAGACCTTTGTGCAGGCCGCCCAAGGCGGCAGCGCGCAGGACCGGCTTGCCGATGACATGGCGGGGGACATCGTGATCGGGGTGGACCGGCTGGACTACTCCAAAGGTTTGCCCAACCGCTTCCGCGCCTTTGGCCGGTATCTGGAAACCCGCGATGAGCGTGAGCGGCGGGTGAGCATGGTCCAGATCGCACCGCCAAGCCGCGAAGAGGTCGCCGCATACCGCGAGTTGCGCTACGAATTGGAAGAACTTGTCGGCCGGGTGAACGGCGAACATGGAGAGATCGATTGGACCCCACTGCGCTATATCCACCGCAACCTTGATCGCGATCTCTTGGCACGGCTTTACCGCCGTGCGCGGGTGGGGATCGTCACCCCATTTGCCGATGGGATGAACCTCGTGGCCAAGGAATATGTCGCGGCGCAAGACCCCGAAGACCCCGGCGTGCTGATCCTGTCGCATATGGCCGGCGCCGCCGAAGACCTGACGGATGCTATTCAGGTCAACCCGTACGACATCGAGGACATGAGCGAGGCGCTCAAGACCGCGCTTGCCCTGCCGTTGGAGGAACGCAAACGCCGCCATGCCAGTTGCATGGCGCAGGTGCGGGCGACGGATGTGAACCGCTGGAGCCAGAACTTTGTCGAAGCGTTGCAAGCCTGCCTGCCGACACTGGTGACCAAACCCGCCGCGCGGGAATGGACGGACGCCTAGCGGCGCGCGTCAGGCATCCGGGGCAAAGACCACTTCAGTCTCCCAACCCTTGCATTTCTCTGCAAGCCCGGCGGGCAGGGGCAGATCGGTAAAGAACATATCCACCTCCCGCGCCGAAGCGATGCGCGCCGGGGCGGAGCGTTTAAACTTGGAATGATCCGTCACCAAAAAGGTCTTGCGCGACTGCGCGATGATACATTGGCTGACCCCCACCTCTTCGATATCGAAGTCGAGCAGATCACCATCCGCATCCATGGCCGAACAGCCGATCACCGCGATGTCGAACTTGAACTGGCGGATCGTTTCGATCGTCAGATTGCCAACCAGCCCGCCGTCCATGCGGCGCAGCGCCCCGCCCGTCAGCACAATGCGGCATTCGGGATTGTCGACCAGAATATTGGCGACATTCATGTTGTTCGTCACCACCATCAGATCGCGGTGATGCAGCAGAGCGCGGGCCACCGCCTCGGTACTGGTGCCGATATTCAGAAAGACCGAGCAGCCGTCGGGAATATGTTCGGCACAGGCGCGGGCGATGCGATTCTTGGCCTCTTCGTGCAGATTGCGCCGCTCGGCATAGCCGATGTTGCTGGCCCCCGAAGGCAGTACCGCGCCGCCATGCACCCGTTCAAGCTTACCGCTATCGGCCAGTTCCGTAAGGTCACGGCGGATGGTCTGATGGGTCACGCCGAAATGCTCGGCCAGCCCGTCCACGGTGACTTTGCCTTCGCGCCGGGCGATTTCAAGAATGTCGGGATGGCGGAATGTCTGTGAAATGGGGGGCGCTCCTGCCTGCTATTGGCGCATTATCTCCAGTGTTTTGACTAACGCAAGCAATCGCGCAGCAAGTTGTTAGTAGCATGTTCGATATTCTGGCGAACCGAACATAAACGAAAATAAAACTTGTGCAGATGAGAGTCGTTTCGTAACACTTCCCCTGAATTGGACAGTCTGAGCTGGGGGAGGGCCGGATTTTGAACCAACAGCCCGATAGTCGTGTGCCCGCTGCCCCGGTCGATCTTTTCGTCATCGGTGGGGGTATCAACGGCGCCGGGATCGCGCGCGACGCCGCAGGGCGGGGGCTGAGCGTGACCTTGGCCGAGATGAATGATCTGGCCTCGGCGACCTCTTCGGCCTCGACCAAACTGTTCCACGGCGGGCTGCGCTACCTTGAGTATTTTGAGATCGGTCTCGTGCGCCATGCGCTGACCGAGCGCGAAGTGCTGCTGAAAGCGATGCCGCATATCTCTTGGCCGATGCGCTTCGTGCTGCCCTATCACCGCGACATGCGGTTCGAGGGGGACACGCCGACTTCCAAATTGCTACGGCTGTTCATGCCTTGGATGCGGGGCCGCCGCCCGGCGTGGCTGATCCGCTTGGGCCTGTTTCTCTATGACAACCTCGGCGGTCGCGAGATCCTGCCCGCCACCCGCAGCCTGTCGCTGCGCGGCACGCCCGAAGGGGCACCGCTGGAAGATCGCTTCGAGAAAGCCTTTGAGTATTCAGACTGCTGGATCGAAGATTCGCGCCTTGTGGTGCTGAACGCCCGCGATGCGGAATTGCGCGGCGCACGCATCATGACCCGGACCAAGGTCATCTCGGCCGACCGCCATGCCGAAGGGTGGGCTGTCACCGTGGAGCATGGCGCCGATGGCCCGCGCGAGGTGATCCAAGCGAAGATGCTGGTCAACGCGGGCGGCCCGTGGGTGGGTGACATCATCCACAACACTGCGCGGCTGAACTCCTCCGAAGGGGTGCGGCTGGTGCGGGGCAGCCATATCGTGACCAAGCGGCTTTACGATCACGACAAATGCTATTTCTTCCAAGGCACCGATGGGCGGATCATCTTCACGATCCCCTATGAGCAGGATTTCACCCTGATCGGCACTACGGATGCGGATCACCCCGATCCTTCGGTCACCCCGGAATGCACCCCCGAAGAGCAGGATTACCTGATCAACTTCGTGAATGGCTATCTCAAGCAGGACATCACCCGTAAAGATATCGTTTGGACCTACTCCGGCGTCCGCCCGCTTTATGACGATGGAGCCAGCAGCGCCACGGCGGCCACGCGGGACTATACGCTCAAGGTGGACGAAACCGGCGGCGCGCCGATCCTCAATGTCTTTGGCGGGAAGATCACCACATACCGCAAACTGGCCGAAGACGCGCTGGAACTGATCGCCCCGCATTTCGGCGGGCTGTCGGATCATTGGACCGCTGGCGTGGCGCTGCCCGGTGGGGATTTCCCGGTGGACGGCGTGGCGCAGTTGATCGCGCGGCTGAAAGCGGATTATGACTTTCTTGATGAAAGCTGGGCAGCACGGCTGATCCGCGCCTATGGTACCGATGCATGGGCGATGATGGGCGCGGCGAAAACGCTCGCGGATATGGGCGAGCACTTCGGCGCGACCCTTACGGCGGGTGAGGTCGCGTGGCTGATGAACAAGGAATATGCCCTCAGCGCAGAGGACGTCGTTTGGCGCCGCAGCAAGTTGGGCCTGCGAATGGATGAGGCGCAGATCGCGCGTCTTGATGAATGGATGCAGATGCGCGCGGCAAAACAAGCCGCCTCTGCGGCGGAATGAGGGGAGGACGAACGTGAGTTTGATCCTAAAAAACGTGTCGAAAACGGTGGGCGGTCAAACGCATATCCACCCGACCGACCTGACCTTGGAAAAGGGCACGATGAACGTGCTTTTGGGGCCTACGTCTGCGGGCAAGACCTCGCTGATGCGGCTGATGGCCGGGCTGGATGTGCCGAACACGGGCCAAGTGATCTGGAACGGTGAGGATGTCACCGGGATGCGCGTCCAAGACCGCAAGGTGGCGATGGTCTACCAGCAGTTCATCAACTACCCCTCGATGACCGTTTACGACAACATCGCCTCGCCGATGAAGCTGGTCGGCAAGTCGAAAGACGAGATCGACCGCGCGGTGCGCGAGACGGCTGAACTGATGCAGCTGACCCCGATGCTTGACCGCAAACCGCTTGAGCTTTCGGGCGGCCAGCAACAGCGCTGCGCCTTGGCGCGGGCGCTGGTGAAAAACGCAGGTCTCGTGCTGCTGGATGAGCCGCTGGCGAACCTTGATTACAAACTGCGCGAAGAACTCCGCGCCGAGATCCCGCGCATCTTTGAACGTGCCGGTTCGATCTTTGTCTATGCCACGACAGAGCCGGAAGAAGCACTGCTTTTGGGCGGCAACACCGCGACGCTTTGGGAGGGCCGCGTGACGCAATTCGGCCTGACGCCAAGCGTCTACCGTCGGCCCGAGAACGCCACGACGGCGCGTGTTTTCTCTGACCCGCCGATGAACTTTCTGAGCATGACAAAGGCAGGCAGCACCCTGCGGTTTGACGGCGGTGAGATGCCCGCGCCTGCCACGATGGCAAGCCTGAAAGACGGTGAATATACCGCGGGTTTCCGCCCCAACCACCTGACGCTAAGCGCGCAGGCTCCTGAGGCGATCGGCTTTGACGCAAAGCTGAATGTGACCGAGATCACGGGCTCGGAAACCTTTATCCACCTCGACTATCACGGCGCAAAGTGGGTCGGGCTGGTGCATGGCATCCAGCATCTGCAACCCGGCCAGCCGCTGCCGGTCTATCTTGATCCAGCGCATATTTACTTGTTTGACGCGAACGGGGCGCTCGTCTCTGCCGCGCCCTATGCGGAGGCGGCATAATGGCCAAGATCACGCTTGATAACCTCGCGCATTCCTATCTGCCGAACCCCGGCCATGAGGATGATTTCGCCCTCAAGGAATTGAACCACGATTGGATCGACGGCGAAGCCTATGCGCTGCTTGGCGCCTCAGGCTGTGGCAAGTCCACGCTGCTCAATATCATCTCGGGGCTGTTGCAGCCTTCGCAGGGTCGCATCCTGTTTAACGATGTGGATGTAACCCACGCCCCCACCGCCGAGCGCAACATCGCGCAGGTGTTCCAGTTCCCGGTGGTCTACGACACGATGACGGTGCGCGACAATCTCGCCTTCCCGCTGCGCAACCGGGGTGCGGATGCCTCTTATGTCGCGAGCCGTGTCCAGCAGATCGCGCAGATGATCGGCATGGAAGACGAATTGAACCGCAAGGCGCGGGGCCTCACGGCGGATGCCAAACAAAAGATCAGTCTCGGCCGGGGCATGGTGCGCGAAGACGTGAACGCGCTGTTGTTCGATGAGCCGCTGACCGTGATCGACCCGCATATGAAATGGGAGCTGCGCACGCAGCTCAAATCGCTGCACCATGAGTTTGGCCACACGATGATCTATGTGACCCATGACCAGACCGAGGCGCTGACCTTCGCCGATAAGGTCGTGGTGATGTATGATGGCCGGGTGGTGCAGATCGGCACGCCGCAGGAACTCTTCGAGCGGCCCGCGCATACTTTCGTCGGCTATTTCATCGGCTCGCCGGGGATGAACCTGTTTGATGCGCAGATCTCGGGCAATGCCGCGCAGGTCGCAGGCACAAGCATCAACTTGAATAAAACTTACGCCCCCATGGGCGGCAAAACCCAGCTGGGCGTCCGGCCCGAGTTTATCCGCCTCAACGGCGAAGGGCTGGGCTTGCCTGCCAAGGTGACGCGCGTCGAAGACGTCGGCCGCCACAAGATCATCCGCCTTGACGTGGCAGGTCAGCCGGTCAGCGCCATCGCCGAGGAAGGCGCGTCCGTGCCGAGCGAAAACACCGCGATCAGCTTCGATCCGGCGGGCATCAATGTCTATGCCGACGACTGGCGCATCAGCGCAGAGGGAGAGGCCGCATGAACAAGACCGTTAACCAAAAGGCATGGTTCCTTGTCCTGCCGGTTCTGATCCTCGTGGCCTTTTCGGCTGTGATCCCGTTGATGACCGTGGTGAACTATTCGGTGCAAGACACCTTTGGCCGGAATGAATTCTTCTGGGCCGGGCTTGAGTGGTTTTCCGACATGCTCGACAGCGACCGGATGTGGGATGCTCTGGGCCGTCAATTGATCTTTTCGGGTGTCATTCTGGCGATCGAAATTCCGCTGGGCATTTTTGTTGCGCTGAACATGCCGAAAAACGGGTTCTGGGCCAGCTTTTGTCTGGTGCTCATGTCGCTGCCGCTGCTGATCCCGTGGAACGTGGTCGGCACCATCTGGCAGATCTTTGGCCGCGTCGACATTGGCCTTTTGGGCTACACGCTCGACAGGCTCGGGATCACCTATAACTACACCCAAGACATCACCGCCGCTTGGATTACCGTTGTGGTTATGGATGTTTGGCACTGGACCTCGCTGGTGGCGCTCCTGGCCTATGCCGGGCTGCAATCCATTCCGGACGCCTACTACCAAGCCGCCAAGATCGACCAAGCCAGCCGTTGGGCCGTGTTCCGCTACATCGAACTGCCCAAGATGGCGGGGGTGCTAATGATCGCGATTCTGCTGCGCTTTATGGACAGTTTCATGATCTATACAGAGCCGTTCGTCGTGACGGGTGGCGGGCCGGGCAATGCCACGACCTTCCTCAGCATCGACTTGGTGAAAATGGCCATCGGCCAGTTTGACCTCGGCCCCGCAGCGGCGTTCAGCCTGATGTATTTCCTCGTTATCTTGTTGATTTCATGGGTGTTCTACACCGTCATGGTCAACCTCGACAAAAGGGATGGTGTCTGATGACCGATAGCACCGTACAAGCCCCCGGCGCCGCGCCCATTCCGGGCGATGTGACCGCGACCACCACCGCCCGCCGCAGCCGCTTCCGGCCCAAAGGGTCTGTGGTGGTGATGACGCTCTACCTGCTTTTCCTGCTGCTGCCGATCTATTGGCTGATCAACATGAGTCTGAAGACCAACGCAGAGATCTTGGGGAGTTTCTCGCTCTACCCGCGTGATTTGACACTGGCGAACTACGCCAAGATCCTCACCGATCCGAGCTGGTATATGGGCTATGTCAACAGCCTGATCTATGTGGTGCTGAACACCGTGATCTCGCTCGCTGTGGCGCTGCCTGCGGCCTATGCTTTCTCGCGCTACAGCTTTATGGGCGATAAACATCTGTTCTTCTGGCTGCTGACCAACCGCATGGCCCCGCCTGCCGTATTCGCGCTGCCGTTCTTCCAGCTTTATTCCTCGGTCGGGCTGTTCGACACGCATATCGCTGTGGCGTTGGCACATTGCCTGTTCAACGTGCCACTGGCGGTATGGATTCTCGAAGGTTTTATGCGCGGCGTGCCGAAGGAAATCGACGAGACAGCCTACCTTGATGGCTACTCTTTCCCGCGCTTCTTCATCCGTATCTTCACCCCGCTGATTGCCTCCGGCATCGGTGTCGCGGCGTTTTTCTGCTTCATGTTCTCATGGGTCGAACTGCTGCTGTCGCGCACACTTACTTCGGTCGACGCGAAACCCATCGCCGCCACCATGACCCGCACAGTTTCGGCCTCGGGCCTCGACTGGGGCGTGCTGGCCGCCGCCGGAGTGCTCACAATCGTACCGGGCGCTTTGGTGATCTATTTCGTCCGCAACTACATCGCCAAGGGCTTTGCCCTCGGACGCGTATAAAAGGGGAGACCGCTCATGTCTTGGATGGCTTGGACCATGCCCACCGCGATCTTCTTCGGTGTCATCGCGCTGTTACTCGTGACCTTCACGATCCTCGCGATCAAATTTCCTGAGACGCCCCGCACCGGCATTCTCAGGATCGAAACAACCCGTGGTGACCGTCTGTTCATCACACTTCTCGGCTCGGCCTTTATCAATTTGATCTGGCTGGGTTTCGAGGCGGGGCCGCAGCCCTATGCGCTGCTGGTCTGCCTTGCCTATGCCGCAGCCGTATTTCGCTGGGTCTAGGCGCAATCGCGGGGGACCCCGGGCAATCCGGGGCCGCCATACGACACGACCAAATGTCTAGGGAGGACATAATGAAACGATCTGTCATGAAATCGAGTACCGCACTTGCGGTCACGCTCGGTCTGCTCGCCGGGCCAGCATTCGCGGATATGGAAGCCGCGAAGAAATTCCTCGACGAGGAAATCGAACGCTCCGCGCTGAGCCGCGAAGAGCAAGAGGCGGAGATGCAATTCTTCGTCGACGCTGCCGAGCCGTTCAAGGGAATGGACATCAAAGTCGTGTCCGAGACCATCACGACCCATGAATACGAGGCCAACGTGCTGGCCCCGGCCTTCACCGCGATCACCGGCATCAACATCACCCACGACCTGATCGGCGAAGGTGACGTTGTTGAGAAGCTGCAAACACAGATGCAGTCGGGCGAAAACATCTATGACGCCTATATCAATGACTCTGACCTGATCGGCACACACTGGCGCTACAAGCAAGCGCGCAGCCTGACCGACTGGATGGCGAATGAGGGTGCAGACGTGACCAACCCCGGTCTCGATCTGGAAGACTTCATCGGGCTGGACTTTACCACGTCCCCCGACGGCGAGCTTTATCAGCTGCCCGACCAGCAGTTCGCGAACCTCTATTGGTTCCGTCAGGACTGGTTCACCGACCCCGATCTGATGGCCAAGTTCAAAGAGAAATACGGCTATGAGCTGGGCGTTCCGGTCAACTGGTCCGCTTACGAAGACATCGCCGAATTCTTCACCGGACGCACCATCGACGGCGTCGAAGTCTACGGCAACATGGACTACGGCAAGAAAGACCCGTCGCTTGGCTGGCGCTATACCGATGCGTGGCTGTCCATGGCGGGCGGCGGCGACGTGGGTGAGCCCAACGGCCTGCCGGTCGACGAATGGGGCATCCGCGTCAACGAAAACTCGCAGCCCGTCGGCTCCTGTGTGACCCGTGGCGGTGCGACCAACGATGCGGCGGCGGTCTATGCGATCTCCAAGTCTATCGAATGGCTTGAAAAGTACACGCCCCCCGCAGCCGCTGGCATGACCTTCGGCGAAGCCGGTCCGGTCCCTGCACAGGGCGCGATTGCCCAGCAGATGTTCTGGTACACGGCCTTCACCGCGGACATGGTGAACGAGAATGCCACAGCGGTGTTGAACGACGATGGCACGCCCAAGTGGCGCATGGCCCCCAGCCCGCATGGCGCCTACTGGAAAGATGGCCAGAAGGTTGGCTATCAGGACGTGGGCAGCTGGACGCTGATGGAAAGCACGCCCGTGGACCGCGCCAAGGCCGCATGGCTCTACGCGCAGTTCGTCACGTCGAAAACCGTCGATGTTGAAAAGGCCCACGCCGGTCTGACCTTCATCCGCGAGTCGACCATCCAGCACGAAAGCTTCACCGAACGTGCGCCGAAACTCGGCGGTCTGGTGGAATTCTATCGCTCGCCTGCGCGCACCGCATGGTCGCCCACCGGGACGAACGTGCCGGATTACCCCAAGCTGGCACAGCTGTGGTGGCAGAACATCGGCGACGCAATGTCCGGTGCGAAAACCCCGCAAGAAGCACTCGACAGCCTCTGCGCCGAGCAGGAAAAGGTCATGGAACGTCTTGAGCGCGCAGGCGTCCAAGGTGATCTGGGTCCGAAAATGAACGAAGAGCAGGATGCCTCCTACTGGCTGGAACAGCCCGGTTCGCCGGTTGCCAAGCTCGACAACGAAGACCCCGAGCCCGAGACAATCAGCTACGAAGAGTTGATCAAGTCCTGGCAGTAAGCCAAACTTTTGGGGGCCGGGGCGCAGCAGCGTTCCGGCCCCTTTTTCGTTTCAACTAACAACCGGGGGCCGCGCCATGACCCATATCCTCGCCATTGATCAAGGAACCACATCCTCGCGGGCGATCCTTTTTGACGGCAACATGGCCGTGACGGCCACCGCCCAAGAAGAGTTTCCGCAGCATTTCCCCCGCTCCGGCTGGGTCGAACATGATCCCGGCGATCTGTGGTCCACCACTGCGGGCACCTGCCGCGCGGTGATCGAAAAAGCGGGCCTGCGCCCCGATGACATCACCGCCATTGGCATCACCAACCAACGTGAGACGACGCTGGTCTGGGACGCCAAGACCGGCCAGCCAGTCTATAACGCCATCGTTTGGCAAGACCGCCGCACTGCTGACTTCTGCCGTGAGTTGCGTGATCGCGGTGACGACAAGATCATCACCGAGCGCACCGGTCTGCTGGCTGATCCCTATTTCTCGGGCACCAAGCTGAAGTGGATTTTGGATAACGTCGACGGGGCGCGCGACCGCGCACAGGCGGGCGAGTTGCTTTTCGGCACGGTTGACAGCTACCTGATCTGGAAGCTCACCGGCGGCGCGCGCCATGTGACTGATGCCACCAACGCCGCGCGCACCATGCTCTATGACATTCACAAGGGCCGCTGGAGCACGACGATCTGCAAGATGTTCGACATTCCCGTCGAGATGCTGCCCGAGGTCAAAGACTGCGCCGCCGATTTCGGCATGACCCGTCCCGATCTGTTTGGCCGCGAGATTCCGATCCTTGGTGTGGCAGGCGACCAGCAGGCGGCGACCATCGGGCAGGCTTGCTTCCAACCCGGCATGATGAAATCGACCTACGGCACGGGCTGTTTTGCGCTGCTGAATACGGGCGGAACGGCGGTGACTTCAACCAATCGCCTGCTCACCACCATCGCCTATCAACTCGACGGCAAGCCGACCTATGCGCTCGAAGGCTCGATTTTCGTTGCCGGGGCCGTGGTGCAATGGCTGCGCGACGGGCTCAAGATGATCCGCGAGGCGAGCGAGACTCAAGGGCTCGCCGAACAGGCCGACCCGCATCAGAACGTCGTGCTGGTGCCTGCCTTCGTCGGCCTCGGTGCGCCTTACTGGAACGCGGAGTGTCGCGGTGCGATCTACGGGCTGACGCGCAATTCCGGCCCCGCCGAACTGGCCCGTGCGGCGCTGGAAAGCGTCGGCTACCAAACCCGCGATTTGCTGGAGGCGATGCAGGCGGATTGGGCCGCCCAAGGCCAATCGGGCGAGATCGCCACCCTTCGCGTTGATGGCGGAATGAGCGCCAGTGACTGGGCGATGCAGTTCCTGTCCGACGTTATCGGCGCTTCGGTCGACCGTCCTGATGTGCTGGAGACCACGGCGCTTGGTGCGGCATGGTTGGCGGGGCAGCGGGCGGGCATCTATCCGGACATGGAGGGCTTCGCCCGCGAATGGGCGCTGGATCGGCGGTTTGAAATGCAGATGGATGCGGCGACGCGGGATGAGAAATACGGCGCATGGAAGCGCGCTGTGAACGCCACGTTGCAATTCTGATGGAGGGGATCGCAGCCTTTGGTTTCGCCACCGCCGGGCGCATCCGCTTTGGCCGTGGGACCGTTTCAGAAGCCGTCGACGCCGCGCTCAGCCATGGCCGCCGGGTGCTGATTTTACGCGGTGGATCCGTTGCTTGGGTCGATGAGCTCAGCCGCGACCTGACGGCGGCTGGATGTGACGTGACCGAGGTCCGCAGCAGCGGCGAACCCTCTGTCGAAGATGTCCGCTCTGCCGTTGCGGCAGGGCGCGGGGCGCAGATGGTGCTGGGCGTCGGCGGCGGCGCGGTCATCGACCTTGCCAAGGCCGCAGCGGCGCTGATCCCATCGGAGTGCGACGTGATGGAACATCTCGAAGTCGTGGGCGCGGGCAAGCCGTTGCAAGCCGACCCGCTGCCGATGATCGCGATCCCGACCACGGCGGGCACCGGGGCCGAGGTCACCAAAAACGCCGTTATCGCCGTGCCGGAGGCCGCGCGAAAAGTCAGCCTGCGCGACGACCGAATGCTGCCGCGTTTGGCCTTGGTCGATCCTGCGCTGACGGATGGTGCGCCGCGCGGCGTCACGTTGGGGTCGGGGCTTGATGCCTTGGTGCAGGTGATTGAGCCCTATCTTTCAAGCAAAGCCAACCCGCTCAGCGATGCGCTCTGCCGTGCCGCGATTCCGCAGGGGATTGCCGCGCTCACACGTCTGGCGGCGGGCGAAGACCCTGCCGCGCGGGATGCGATGGCCTATGTCAGCCTGTCGGGCGGTCTGGCACTGGCGAATGCGGGCCTCGGCGCGGTGCATGGGCTGGCCGGCGTGATCGGCGGGCAGTTTGGCGCGCCACATGGGCTGATTTGTGGGCGTCTGCTGGGGCCGGTGCTGGCCGCCAATAGTGATGTGCTCGGTGCCTCCCGGCGGTTTTCCGAAGTGCAGACATGGCTGGCAGAGGGTTTTGATCTGCCCGAGACCGGCACATTCACCGCCCTCTCGGCCCTGCTCGACGATTGGGGACTGGAGCGTCTGAACCGCTGGATCCCCGAAGGGACCGACCTTGCGGAGACCGCGCAGGAAGCGGCGGCGTCGTCCTCCATGCGGGCAAACCCCTGTGCTCTCAGCCAAGACGCGCTGGAAAATTGCATCCGGGCTGCGCTGTAAGTCGGGCAGGGGCCAGATGCCCCCGCCCGTTTCTTCTCACGCGGCACGCGGCGGTGTATTGCCGTCGCCCAGGTCCCAGAACACGCCCGCCATCACCCGCAGCGCATCGCGGCAGACGGGTTTCAGCACATGTTCATCCGGCGCGTGCTGCGAACAGCTGCGATAGGAATGCGGCACCCAGACTGTCGGCAGGCCCAGAATATCGCTGAAGCTGTCGTTGGGCAGGGAGCCTGCGAGGTTCGGCAGGATATGCGGCGCTTTTCCGGCGCTTTTCGTGAGGGAGGCGGCCACGAACTTCACCCACGGGTGATCCGCATCCAGCCGCGTCGCGCGGAAGAAGCCGCGGTCATGCGGTTCGATCCGCACCTCCTCAAACCCGTGCTTATCAAGGTGGCGGCGCAGCGCGGGCAAGATGTCTTCGGGATCGGTGCCGACCACATAGCGCAATTGGCAAGTGGCCGTGGCATGGGCCGAAATCGCGTTGACCGGCGCTTCGGGGACGCCGCTTTTCATCGCGAGGATGGCAAAGCTGTTCCAGCCATAGGCGCGCTCGACCGGGGTCAGGTCTTCTTCGCCCCAGTCGGTGTCGATGGCGGGGCCGTCATCGCTTTCGATCGGCAGGTCTTTCAGCGCGTCGCGGACGGAGGGGGTCAGGCTGTCGGGCCGCCATTCCGCGATCTGGATTTGCCCGCGTTTGTCGGTGATCGTCGCCAGCGCTTGGGCCAAGATCATCGCCGGATCGGCCAGCAAGCCACCCCAATTGCCCGAGTGATGCGCCCCGTCGCGTTTGTCGATGATCAGATCGAAAGAGACCCCGCCGCGCGAGCCCATGAACATGGTCGGCACATCGGGTTGCAGGCGCGGCCCGTCCGAGGCAATCAGCACATCCGCCGTTAGCTTCTCGCGATGTTCGGTGAAGAACTCAGGCAGGCCCGCGCTGCCGGTCTCTTCGCTCATTTCGATCACGATGCGGCAGTTGAACCCCAGCTTGCCGCGCGTTTTCAGCACGGCCTCAAGAGCGGCGATATTGATCAGGTGTTGGCCTTTGTTGTCGGCGGTGCCGCGGCCATAGAGCTTGTCGCCTTCCTCAACCAATTTGAACGGATGTAGCCCCTCGCGCCACTGATCGGTCTGGGCGCGGATCACGTCGCCATGGCCATAGGTCAGCACGGTGGGCAGGTCGTCGCCCTCGCGGCGCTCACCGACCAAAAGCGGCCCGCCGCGCGGGTCGGGGTTGTCGTGCAGCGAACAGGTAAAGCCCATTGCGGTCAGGCGCGGCTCCATCGTCTCGGTCAGGTAGCGCATGAGTTCAGGCCCCTGGTCGGGGTTCTGGCTTTCGGTCTCGTAAGAGACGAGGGTGCCTAATTCGGATTGGAAAGTGCCGTCGTCGAAATAGGTCGTGATCGCTTGGATCGCGCTGTCGCGGGTCATGCTTAAAGGTCCTTTGTCATATCTTCGGAAACGGCGTCGCCCCAGGGCGACATGATCTCGGTGCAGCCGGAATTGCGCCCCGCGTTGCGCATCACACCTGCGGGGCAGGCAAAGGCGTAGGGAAAGATCGTGCGCTTTGTTTCGGCGACGGTGTTGTCTTCGCGCAGGCGGTCCAGCACATCGCGCGGCAGGTCTTCGTCGGCGATGAGTTGGCTCGCGTCCGAAGCGTCGATCCGGGGCGCGTGGAAGCTGTCCTCCAACGACATGTCGAAATCGGTGACGAAGGATGACAGTTGCGCCACCGCGCCGAGGATCTTGCGCCCGCCGGAGGCCCCGAAGGCAAAGCGTTTTTCACCCTGTTCGCCGATCACCGGGCAGACGTTCATCAGGCAGCGCTTGTTCGGCCCGAGTGAGTTCGGGCGGCCCTGAACAGGGTCGAACCACATGATGCCGTTGTTCATCAAAAACCCGGTCGAGGGGGAGACGACCCGCGAGCCGAAGATCGACAGCAGTGTCTGGGTCTGCGCCACCATGTTGCCGTGACGGTCTACGACCGAGAAATGCGTCGTGCAGCCCGGGGCCTCGGGGCTTTCGCCGGTGTCGCCCATCGATCCGAGCCGCCGCGCATAAGCGCCCTTCAGCGCCGCAGCCATCGCGGCATAGCTGTCGGGGCCGGGAGCGCTGCCGAGGTCTTCGGTTTCCAGCGAGGCAAAGGTATCGCGGAAGGTCGGGCCAGCGGTCAGCCCCGGCACCACATGGAACCGCGCGTCGCGGTAGGCGAAGTCGAGCGGGGCGTGGAACTCGGCCCGGTAGGCTTGCAGGTCTTCGCGCGAGAGGCTGCCGCCCTTGTCCTGCACATCCTTCGCCATGGCCGCGCCAAGGTCACCGTCATAGAGCGTGCGCGCGCCATGCCGCGCGATTTGTTCAAGGCTGTCGGCCATGCGCGATTGATCCAGCCGCTTTTCGGCCAGCGCGGTCCAACCGCTGATCGTCGGCCATTGCCCATCTTCAAGGAAGACCGCCGCAGCATCCGCATCTTT
This sequence comes from Sulfitobacter sp. NFXS29, assembly GCF_040148765.1. Classification (NCBI taxonomy): domain Bacteria; kingdom Pseudomonadati; phylum Pseudomonadota; class Alphaproteobacteria; order Rhodobacterales; family Roseobacteraceae; genus Sulfitobacter; species Sulfitobacter sp. NFXS29. Next base: position 53,328 of record NZ_JAGDED010000009.1, on the reverse strand, counting down.
GGCCAATTCGCGCGTGCAAGAGGCGATGACGAGTGCGGCATACCAATCCACCGTCAGCCCCTTGCGGGCGTGGTCAATCGCGGGCGACAGCAACTCGCCCCAAGGCATCTTGCCAAAGCGCGCGTGCGCTTGGCCAAGCCCATCGACCACACCCGGCACGGCAATCGCCGTTGCACCCTGCACGTTGCGGTCGCCCTCTACATGCTCCCAAGGGAACAGATCGCCTGCCTTGCCGCGCCCGCTGAGCGGATAGTTCGCCGGGTCAAGCGCCCCGGGGCTGCGCATGCCGTGGTTCAGCGCATAGGCCTGACCTTCCTCGGCGCGCCAAAGCATCATCGCCCCGCCACCGGCAGGGCCGCTCATCCACGGCTCCAGCACGCCGATGACAAATGAGGTGGCGACGGCTGCGTCTACCGCATCGCCCCCTGCCGCCAGCACCTCGGCCCCCGCAAGTGCTGCCAGACGGTGCTGTGCGGCGACAACGCCATGTTCGGTTTCGATGACGATTTTACGGGTTTGACTGCTGTGCGACAGGTTCGATGACATGGGATTACTCTTGCTCGTACATGGGGGTTTCCGGATCGTGCAGATGGCAGGCGACATGGCCCTCCGGGATCGGAATGTGGCGCGGCGCCTTTTGCGTGCAGAAATCCGTCGCGCGCGGGCAGCGCGGGTGGAAATGGCATCCCGGCGGCGGCGCGATGGGGTTGGGGTAGGCCATGCCAAGCTGCGTGTCCGGCACGCCCAAGCCCGGCTCGGGCGTCAGCACGGATTTCAACAGCGCCTGTGTGTAGGGGTGACGCGGGGCGTCGAAGAGCCCGGCAACCGAGTTCTGCTCGACGATCTCGCCCAGATACATCACCGCCACCCGCGTCGCGAGGTGTTCGACCACCGCGAGATCGTGGCTGATGAAAAGATAGGTCAGGCCAAATTCCTCGCGCAGCTCTCCCAGAAGGTTGAGGATCTGGCTCTGGACCGAGACATCCAGCGCCGAGGTCGGTTCGTCGCAGATCACCACTTCGGGCTTCATGATGAGCGCGCGCGCAATGGCGACGCGCTGTCGTTGGCCGCCTGACATCTGGCTGGGATAGGTGTTCATCACGCGCTGCGGCAGGCCGACAACGTCGAGGATCTCCTTAACCTTCTTCTTGCGGCTCTCTTCATCCCCGATGCCATGCACCCGCAACGGCAGAGAGATCACGTCATAGATGCTCTTGCGTGGATTGAGCGAGGAATAAGGATCCTGAAAGATCGGCTGGATGCGCCGCGCCAGCGCCAGACGGCCCTGCTGCGTGATCTCTTCGCCGTCGATCTTGACGTGACCGGCGGTGGGTTGTTCCAGACCCAGCAGGATCTTGGCGAGGGTGGATTTACCGCATCCGGATTCGCCGACGAGACCCAGCACTTCGCCTTTGCCCAATTGCAGCGATACGTCGTTCACAGCCGTCAGCGGTTTGACCTTGCCGAACATGCCCTGTTTCACCCGGTACGTTTTGCTGACGCCGGAAAGCTCCAGCACCGGGGGGGTGTTTACGCTGTCCTTCATACGGTCAGCTCCTTCTCGGAATGGCGTTTGCCATCGGGGAAAATGCAGCGGAAGGCGTGGCTGCCGTCCTCTCTTTTCGGGATCTCGCCACGGCATTCGGCCACCGCATGGGGGCAACGGGTGCGGAAGACGCAGCCTTCGACCTCGCCCACCAGCGAAGGCACGATGCCCGGAATGGTGCCCAGTTTCGCGCCGCGGTCGGTCTTGCCGGGCAGGGGGATGCAGCGCAGCAACCCGCGGGTGTAGGGATGCGAGGGCGCGTTAAAGATGTCGCCCACCGGGCCGGTTTCGACCAACTCGCCCGCGTACATCACGGCGACCTTATCGGCCACGCGCGCCACGACGCCGAGATCATGGGTGATCAGGATCACGGCCATGTTCATTTCGCGGCCCAGATCGTGCAGCAACCGCAGGATCTGCGCTTGGATCGTCACATCGAGTGCGGTTGTCGGCTCATCCGCGATGATCAGTTCCGGCTCGCACATCAGCGCCATGGCGATCATCACGCGTTGGCGCAACCCGCCTGACAGTTGATGCGGATACTGCGACAGACGGCTCTCGGCGGCGGTGATGCCGACTTTCTCCAGCAGTTCAATCGCCCGGTCCCGCGCCTGCTGGCGGCTGACCTTGCGGTGCAGCAGCAGCGCCTCGGCCAGTTGATCGCCGATCGTATAGGCGGGGTTGAGCGAGGTCATCGGCTCCTGAAAGATCATCGCCATCCGCGCACCGCGCAGTTTGCGCATCTGGCCTTGGCTGGCGGTGGTCAACTCGGTGCCATCAAAGGTCATCCGATCCGCGTTTCGCTTGATGGATTTGCCCAAGAGCCCCATCAGCGCGAGCGAGGTGAGCGATTTGCCCGACCCGCTTTCGCCAACGATGCACAGGGTTTCGCCACGGTTTAGGTCAAAGTCGATCCCACGCACCGCATGCAGGGTGCCGCTGCCCGTGGGAATGTCGAGCCGCAGGTTGCGGACACTCAAAAGAGGTTCTGTCATGGGTCAGCTCCGGTTTTCGGGGGCGGTCACGTCGCGCAGACCATCGCCCATCAGGTTGATCGCCAGCACCAGCACGAAAAGGACAGCGCCGGGGATCAGGACGAGCCACGGCTCGAACAGCATCATGTTTTTGCCTTCAGAGACCATCAGCCCCCAGCTTGGCGTCGGGGGTTGCACACCAAGGCCAAGGAACGACAGTGCCGCTTCGAGCAAGATCGCATGGGCCATTTCCAGTGTTACGACAACGATCAGGTTGTTGGCGATGTTGGGCATGATTTCGGACAGCAAGATGCGCGGGGTGGAGGCGCCGATGACCTGTGCTGCCGCAACATATTCGCGCCGCCGCACCTGCATGGTCGAGGCGCGCATCACCACGGCGAAACGGTCCCAAAGCAGCAGGCCCAGCACCATGATCACGACCTGTAGCGAACCGCCAAGGATCGCGACGACCGCGAGGGCGACCAGCACCACGGGCATCGCCAAACGCACGTTGATGAGGAAGGTCACGACCGCATCGACCTTGCCACCGAAGTAGCCCGCAGCCACACCCATGGCCGTGCCGATCACGCCAGAGATCAGCGCCGCCACGGCCCCGATCAATAGCGATATCCGTGCGCCATAGATCAGGCGTGACAGGTAATCGCGACCAAGGTGGTCGGTACCCAAAGGATGCTCCCAATCGCCGCCGAGGAACACAGGCGGCTCCATCCGGGTCATCAGGCTTTGTGCATAGGGGTCATGGGGTGCGATCCATGGGGCGAGGATCGCGATGATCGTAAGGATCACGAGGACAATCGCCCCGATCAGCAAACCCTGATGTCCAAAGACGCGCTTGCGCAACATTTGGCCGGGGGTCGGGCCGGTGATTTCGTCCAAAAGGCTGTCATGTGTACCAGCGGTGATCATGTCAGCTGCTCCTCATGCGGGGGTCGAGCCATGCGTTGAGCACGTCTGCGAGGAAGGTGAAAACGATGTAGAACATCGAGAAAATCAGGATCAGCGCCTGCACGGTGGGCAGGTCATTCCGCGCGATGCTTTCCCAAGCGAGATAGCCCGCGCCATGCAGGGCAAAGATCGATTCAACCACGATGGAGCCGCCCAGCATGAAGCCCATCTGCACGGCGGCAAGGCTGACGACCGGGATGATCGCGTTGCGCAGCGCATGGCGGAACAGCACGCGGCTTTCATTGGCACCCTTGGCCCGCGCGGTGCGGATGTAGTCAGAGTTCAGAACATCCAGCATCCCGGCGCGCGTCAGGCGCATGATGGCGGGCATGGCGTAATAGCCCAGTACGATAGTCGGCAGGATGAAATGCCGCCACGTGTCGGTGCCCGAGGGCGGCAGCCAACCCAGTTGGATCGCAAAGATCACGATCAGGATCAGACCGAACCAAAAGCTCGGCATCGCTTGCCCCGCGACCGAGATGAACAGGGCCACGCGGTCGATGATCGAATTGGGGCGGATCGCCGCGACAACGCCAAGCGGCACGGCGGTCAGCAGGGCGAAAACAATGCCACAGACACCCAGCGTCATGGTCACGCTCAGACGGTCGGCAATCAGCGAGGCGACGGGCAGGCGGAAATAGTAACTCTCGCCAAAGTCGCCCTGAATGGCCGAGAACAGCCATTCGCCGTATTGCACCAACATGGGCCGGTCGAAACCGTAGAGACGGCGCAGGGCCTCGATGTCTTCGCCACTGGCGGTTTCGCCCGCAAGTGCGGCGGCCGGGTCGCCCGACAGGAACAGCAGGCTAAAGCTGATAAACGACACGGTGAAGGCCACGAGAATGGCCAGTCCCAATCGTTTGAGAATAAATTGAAGCACGGGTGCAACTACCTTGAGGCTGCGCCGCAGGCGGATGGCCTGCCGCGTGGGTCTGGGTGGGGTGCGGAAAAAAGCAGGGCAGGGGCACCGATCACGGCGCCCCTGCGGATCGGTTTACTTCCAGCTGGCCGTGGTGAAGCGCAGAACTTCGTCGGCTGTGGGCGTGTATTCCACCTCGTTGGTGGTCACGTAGTTGGTGTTGTAAGAGAACATCGGCGCCCAATAGGCTTCCTCGGTGATGCGTTCGATCGCCTTGGTGTAGTTCTCTTTGCGGACCTCTGGGTCGGTCGAGCTGTCGGCGATGTTGAGGTATTCCAGCGTTTCATCGTCCATCGCGTAGTCGAGCGAGCCATGTTTGAAGAACTGGCTGACCATGGCAGAGGCATCGTTGATCGAATAGCTGCCCCATGTCTGGAACGACACAGCGGTTTCGCCGTTCATGCTCTGCTCACGCAGTGCGGAATACTGCAGCATTTTGAAGTTGGTATCGATGCCTACGGCGTTCAGGTAGCTTGAGATCGCTTCGGCATACTCGCGGTCGCGGTAGGCGTAGAAGTCGATGGTCAGGCCATCTTCATAGCCCGCTTCGGCCAGCAGTTCTTTGGCTTTCTCGGGGTTGTACTCATACTCGACCGCCGCCTCTTCGTCGCAGCCGAACTGGCTGGGGAAGCAGGGGGTGTAGACGACTTTAGATTTGCCCTTGAGCAGCGCGTCGACCAGTTCCTGACGGTTGATTGCGTAGTTCACCGCTTTGCGCACACGGATATCGGTGAAGGGGCTGTCTTCGGAGCGGCCTGCCGCATCCAGCGTCAGATAGCCCACACGCATGGTGGATTCGTTGGAGACCTGAAACTCGTCCCGCTCGGCCAGCTTTTCGGCTTGGTCCGAAGGCACCTGCCAGATCAGATCGAGCGATCCGCTGAACAGTTCAGCCATCTGTGTGTTCACATCCGGGATGGTGCGGATGTCGACATTCTTGATGCTGGGCTTGCCCTTGGGGCTTTCGTGGTAGCCTTCATAAGCTTCGAGTTTGAAGTGCTGGCCGGGGACGACTTCGGTCACTTTGTAAGGGCCGGTGCCGACGGGTTTCAGGCCCATGCCTTCTGGGCCGGCTTCTTCGTAGTAGTCGCTGGGGTACATCGACACGGGGCCGGAGAGGAATTCAATCGCCGCCGGGAATTTCTCTTTTAGCATGATGCGGACGGTGTAATCGTCGACCTTCTCGGCCGATTTCATCCAGTTCACGTTGCGCTGCGTTTTCACGCCATTGGCCTCATCGGCCACGTAGTTGACGGTGAACACCACATCGTCGGCAGTGAAGTCAGAGCCGTCGTGGAATTTCACACCTTCGCGCAGTTTGAATTCGATGGTCGTGTCGTCGATCCACTCCCATTCGGTGGCGAGGTTGCCCATGTATTCGTTGCTGACCGGATCGCGGTAGATCAACCCGTCCCAGACCGCGCGCTGCAGCACAACGCCTTCGCGCGATGAGTTGAAGTAGCTGTCGACGTTCTCAAGCTCTTTGGTAAAGGCGACGTTCAGCGTGTCGTCTGCCTTGTCCGCCCAAGCAGCACCCGTGGCGGCGGCTAGGATCAGCCCGGTGATGGTAGATTTCAGGACCGTGGATTTCATGGTCAACTCCCCTGTTGGTTTACGAATTCAGTTTCGTATCGTTTTTGACTTGCGAAGCGTATCATATAATAATACTTGATATCGCTATACGATTAGTAAACGCAATCCGTTCGGTATACGTCAAGCCCCGGTTTGATATTTTGGGCTAACTTTCGGGGTAGGTGATTGGAAAAGAAGCAAAATACGCTCTATGTAGGGTCACTCGCTAAAGGGCTGCGACTACTCCGCGCGTTTGATGAATCGCATACGGAATTGTCCCTTGTGGCGCTTGCAGAGCGCAGCGGGCTGGACAAAAGCGCGGTGCAACGTCTTGCAAATACGCTGCATATCGAAGGGATGCTCGACAAAGATCCGGTGACCCGGCGTTTTCGTCCGTCCCATGCGTGGCTGGAGCTGGCCTATGCCTATTACTGGTCGGATCAACTGGTCGGGCAGGCGATTCCTAAGCTGATCGATCTCAGCCAAGAGATTGGCGAGACGGTCAATCTGGCCGAGCTTTCCAAAGACCATATCATCTATGTTAGCCGCTTGCCCTGCCAACGGACTTATTTCGCGGCGACGGTGATCGGGCGGCGGCTGCCTGCGCTTTCGACATCAGCGGGGCGGGCGATCATCTCGACCTTCTCGCCCGAAGACCGGGAAGAAGCGATCGAGACTTGGCCGCTCAAATCCTTTACCGCGCGCACCACGATGGACCGCGCCACGATCCGCAACAGCATCAATGAGGCGGTGCAGCAGGGCCATGCAATTTCAAGCGATCAGATGATTCTGTCAGAGATCGGTGTGGCCTGCCCGATCACCGGCCCCGACGGGCGCGCCTTTGCGGCGGTGCAATGTTCGGTCTCGGCCCACACCTGGACGCGCGAGCGGATCAGGGCCGAAATCCTGCCGCGGTTGCAGGACACGGCAAACGCAATTTCACCATCGTCACAGGTGCATCGGCGCTAGAAAAAGGCCGGAGCATTTCTGCCCCGGCCTTTGATTTCTTATTCCCAGTTCAGCTTTTCTTCGCGCTGCCAGAACCGCAGCTTGCGGCAGGACTGAAGGAAATCACCCACATTCTCGGCAGAGACCTCCACCGTGCCCTCGTCCTTCTCAACGCCGGCGGCATTGAGCAGCGGATCGGCGGCCTTGGTCCACGCGATGAACTTGTTATGCGCAAAGGCGTCCGAGACGAAATCCTGCGCGGGTTTGTTCTTGGCGATCTTGTCAGCCTTTTCATCGCCAAAGACCAAGGCCACCGCATCAAAGACCACCGACGGCCCGCCGTCGATCTTCTCATCCGCCGCGCGGGTGCTGCCATCTGACAGGGTGACCCCCTGGATATGCGGCGTCACGATCGCGACCATGGCGCCTTCATCGGCGAATGCTTTCTCCAAGGCTTCCACAATCGACGCATCGGCGCCCTCCGTCAGGAACAGACCCAGCTTGCGGCCCGCGAAGGTGTTCGGCGGGTTTTTCAAAATGCTGAGCGCATCAGACGCAGGCAGATCGGTGATCGGGGTCCGGGCGGGTGTGGCCGGTTCCGGCATTTCGGTCACGCCCAAGCCTTCGGCCACTTGTTTGGCCAGATCGTCATGAACGTTCATCAGATGCGACAGCATCCGCAGGCGAATGCGCTCTTCCTGACATTTCGACAGTTCGAACGTATAGGCCGCCGCGATATGCTGCTGTTCGATCTCGGTCTGGCTGATGTAGAACTGCCGGGCTTGGCTGTAGTGGTCGGCGAATGTCTCAGAGCGCACGCGCTGTTTGGTGCCGCTGACCTCTTCGGGGTAGCTTTTGAACCCAATCTCAGGGTTTTCACGCGGGCCACCATCGTCGCCCCAGCTGTTCGGCTCATAGTTCACGCGGCCCTTGGGGTTGTGCATCGCCATATGGCCGTCTTGTTGGAAATGGTGGAAAGGGCATTTCGGCGCGTTGATCGGAATATGGGTGAAGTTCGGCCCGCCGAGGCGTTTGATCTGCGTGTCGAGGTAGGAGAAATTTCGCCCCTGCAGCAGCGGGTCATTCGTGTGGTCGATCCCGCGCACGATGTTCTGGGTGCAGAAGGCCACCTGCTCGGTCTCGGCAAAGAAGTTGTCGACGTTGGCATCCAGCGTCAGCGTGCCGATGATGCGCACCGGCACCTGTTCTTCGGGGATCAGCTTGGTCGCGTCGAGGATGTCGAACTCAAAGTTATCGGCGTATTCGTCGTCAAACACCTGAATGCCCAGATCCCACTGCGGGTAATCGCCCGCGTCGATGGCATCCCACATGTCGCGGCGGTGGAAGTCAGGGTCCGCGCCGTTGATCTTGAGCGCCTCGTTCCAGACCACCGATTGTACGCCCTGCTTGGGCTTCCAGTGGAACTTGACGTAGTGAGATTTGCCCTCAGAGTTGACCAGCCGGAAGGTGTGCACGCCAAAGCCTTCCATGAAGCGGAAGGAACGTGGGATCGCCCGGTCAGACATTTGCCAAACCGTCATGTGGATCGCTTCGGGCGAGAGCGACACGAAATCCCAGAAGTTGTCATGCGCCGATTGCGCCTGCGGAAAACCGCGGTCGGGGGCGGGTTTGACGGAGTGGATGAGGTCAGGGAACTTGATCGCGTCTTGGATAAAGAACACGGGGATGTTGTTGCCGACCAAGTCCCAGTTGCCCTCTTTGGTGTAGAACTTCGTGGCAAAGCCGCGCACGTCACGGGCCAGATCAAAGGACCCTTTGTTGCCTGCCACGGTGGAGAAACGGGTGAAGGTCGGGGTCTTTTCACCCACGCGCTGGAAAATATCGGCGGCAGAGAGTTCAGGGATCGCTTCTTTGAGTTCGAAATGCCCATGCACCCCGTAACCGCGGGCGTGAACGACACGCTCTGGAATGCGCTCGTGATCGAAATGGAACATCTTTTCGCGGAAAACGTGATCTTCCATCAAGACCGGGCCGCGCGGGCCTGCTTTGAGCGAGTTTTGATCATCCGCGATCGGACCGCCCTGCGCGGTCGTCATCGTCTGTTCGCGGTCCGTGGTTTGCTGGCGGGGTTCACCGCCTTTGCCAAGTTCTTTGTCTGTCATGATTTTTCTCCACAGCGCCCCCGGAAATAATCGGGAGGATTTCTTGCTAATATGTGGCGGGCACAGATGGCCGCTCCAGAGGGGGCGGTGATCGCCCGACCCTATGAGAGTTCAACCGCCCCGGCGGTACGGGGTTCCGATGTTTCTGAGACCTGAGCGGGAAAGTTCTCGTCCCTCCGGGGATTGGCCGGTGCCTGAGCGGGCGACGCGGTTGCCTCCTCTCCCTCTGGCAGGTTCAGAAAGGCGCGCAGCATCGTGATATGTGCAGGCAGTTCTCGGACCGGGACGCGCTGCGGTTGCGGAACCTGTGCGGGCCAGCACCCCAAAGTGCCGCGCTGCACCTGATCAAGAAGGGTTGCTGCGTTTGGCAAACAGTCGTCGGCCAGATATTCCGTTCCGGCCAGCCGAATGCGCAGGGTATCCGCCATTCCGCCCGCCGCCCGCCCGACAAGCCTGCAAGAGGCTTCGACCCAGATGTCATCCGCGTGATGCACCCGAAGGCCCGCCGCCCGCGCGGCGCGGATGATCGCGCGGTCCTCGCCGCAGGGGATCGGGGCGAAGCCGCCGACGGCCTCATAGGCCGCGCGGGTAAAGCCAAGGCTGGCCCCCGGTGCTTCGCCGTGGCTGTTTTGCAGATCGGCGCAGTTGGGGGCATGGCGGGCGTAGCACGCCAGCACCAAGCGGCGATAGGTGGTTTCATGGGCCTCCAGCTTGGGATCTTGCCCCGCCAAACAGGCGGCTTCTTCGGGGTTCAGCGTCACCCTGCCACAAAGGACATCGTAGCGGTGCAGGTGTTGAATGCTGCGGGCGACCCAATCGGGGCTGACGCGGCAATCGGCATCGGTGGTCAGGATCTGGCGCAGATGGGGCATCTGCTCCATGGCCACGGCGCAGCCCTTCCGCCGCGCCGCCCCGACCCCCATGCCGGGCGGAAAGGTGAGGTCGAGCACAGAAAGGTCGATCCCCTGTCGCGTTGCCGCCAGCGTGGCAATCTTGGCGGTGTCGTCGTCGGTGTTGTTCACCACAAGGATCACGCGAATACGGTCGTTGCACTGCGGGGCAAGAGCGCTCAGGCAGGCGCCGATCCGCTCCGCCTCATTCCGAGCGGGGATGATGATTGCGGTGTCCTTCCAGCGCTCGAAACTCATGCCCGCCCCCCCGGAAACGCGCGGTCGATGCGGTAGTTCTCGGTCTCGTTTACGCAGGTGAAATCATGAGTGCTGAGCGCGCGTGCAAAGCCCTTGAGCGCCTCTTCTCCCTGAAGCGGGTTCCCAGTGTCCCCGCGCCAGGTCACACAGATGATCTCGGCCTGCGGCCAACGGGTCGCGATGTCGGTGGCCAGTTGGTCCAGCCCTGGATGATCCAGAAAATAAAGCACCTCTGACAGGATCAGCAGATCAAAATCACCCTCGGGCAGGGGGCCTGGATAGAACCCTTGAATGAACCGCCCCTCAGGCACCGCTTGCCGCGCGGCAACGAGGGCGCTGGCCACGGCGTCCATCCCGGTATAGCGCGCACAAAGGTCGATCAGGTGCCGCGCCAATTGCCCATTGCCGCAGCCCAACTCAAAGGCCGAGCGGTAGCCATCTTGCGCAAGCGCCGCCCGTGTCGCCGCGAATTTGGCCTGCTCATAGGCGCTATGCTCAAACCCCCAAGGATCGCTCGTCTCGGCATAGAGACCTTGAAGATGATCCAACCCCACGCCCATCACGGCATCCTCCAAAAAATCTCATCTTGCTGCGCGAAAAGGTCGATCATCGCATCGGGCAGGACAAAGCCTTGGGGGTCGTCTTGCACGATCTGCCCAAGCTGGCTGCGATGCGCCCGGATCGCGGCGGCTTTGGCCTTACGGTAGGTGGCGGTGTCGAGGGTGAGGGGGGCGTGGCCAGCGGTGTTTTCTGCGAAGTTCGGATCGTCAAAACGGCTCCAGACCGGGTAGCTGTGGAACTGCAGATCGGGGCGCTGCCCCCGCAATGCCTCTGCTAGTTTTGCGGTTGTCTGGTGATCGCAATGCTTGTCTTCGCGGGCGGGAACAAAGACGTGCCGCGCGGCTTGGCCGTCGATTACCGCCGTCAACGCGGGCAGGATGTCGGCGGCAGAAACCTCATGCAAGAGACTGTCAGGGTGGCCGAGCCACGTCAGGTCCGCCGCGCCGCCGCCGAGAATTTCAAGCGCCTCAATCAACTCGCCACGGCGCGTTTCGGCCAATCGCACCGGGGGCCATTCGCGAGAGGCGGGGTGGCTGGCACCGCCATCGGTCACGCAGACAACATGCGCCCCGGCGCCTGCAAAGGCACGGGCCAAAAGGCCGCCGCAGCCGAGTGTTTCATCGTCGGGATGCGGCGCTAAGACCACGATCTTTTCACGACCTGACAGGGCATCGGCAAGGGGCGCGTTGCGGCTCATCCAAAGACACCCCAAGTCGCTTTTTCACTGGAAAGCGCGTGGCCTGCGGCGCGTTGCAAAAAGGCGTCCCGCGCCGCTTGGCGCAGGTAGACCGACAGGTCGCGCGCCATGCGGCCAGTCTCAGAAGAAGCCGTGAAATGCCGCAGGCCGAGGCTTTGCTCAACCGCTTTGATCGTGTCGAGGGCGACTTCTTCGGTGTAAATCCGCGCGGCGATTGAGGTGCTGACGATGGTCTCTTCCTCGTGGTCGTCCACGCTGGCTTGGCCTGCGCGTTCGACCAGTGCCATCCCGGCCCAGACCCGCATCAAAACCTGCATCAGCCGCGCCAATTGGGCTTCGGCCTCAAGCCGGTCCATATCGCGCAGGGCGCCGGCCGCCGCATCGATCAACCCCGCCGCCGCGCCGGCCTGAAGGGCCGCGATCCGCCAGACCCCGCCGATGAAATGCGGCTCTTTCAGGTAGTCACCCGGGGCACCAATCCGGGCGTCCTCGGCAAAGGGCAGCCCGGAAAAATCATACGTCCCCGAAGCCGTGGCTCGCATCCCCAGCATGTCCCATTGCGTGGCATCGCCCCGTTTCGGGTCGGTCACATCGATCAGCGCAAGCTGCACCTCGGGGCCGGAATTGAGCGAGATAAGCGCGTGGGTGACGGTGCCGAGACCAGAGGCGAAGACCTTCTCACCTCGCAGCACCCCGCCTTCCGCCGTCGCAGGCGTGACGCCATCGGCCCCCCAGACCCCCAACAGCCCGCCGTCTTTGATCACCTGTTTCGCGTGTTCAGCCTGGGCCGGACTGCCGTAGAGCCGGATCAGGCGCAGGGCGTTAACATGGCCTTCCCACAAGCGCCCCACGCTAAGATTGGCCCCGCCGATCTGCATTAGTGCATGGGCGGTGCGCAGGGGGGAAGCAGCACCGTCTTCCAGCATCAGACCCGCGTCGCGCAGAATGTCGATAGAGGCGCTGATCGGTGCCGTGCCCGCCTCCTCGTCCCGCGCCGCTTTGCGCAACGCGCTTCGGGCCGCTTGAGAAAGAACATCCGGTTGAGAGCTTGGCGGAAAAGGGTCGAAACGCGGCGCACTGTTCATGACAGTTTCCGACAGCCGCTCAAGGGTATCATCACCAAATTAAGCATCACGATTCAGCCCCCCATTCATGAAACGGGCAGCCTGCGCGGCGGGCAGCACTGCCTTCGCAAGTGCAACCGATCAACCTATGCCTTGGTTCCCCCTTATGTTGCTGCCGCGAGGGGGGAGTCGATTTCAGCCCTCAGGAATCTCGCCCATCACCTTGGGCACATGGTATCCCTTTTGCACCGCGTCGCGCGCGCGCAGCCGTTGGTACCACGCCCGGACATTGGGGTAATCGGCAAGGTCGATCTGCTGCCATTCATAGCGCGAGACCCAAGGCCAGCAGGCCATATCGGCGATGGAGTATTCACCGCAAATGTGATCGCGCCCCTCAAGCTGTTTGTCGAGCACGCCATAAAGCCGTTTGACCTCCGCGCCGAAGCGGTCTTCGGCATAGGCGGCCTTGCCGGGGTTGAAATGCAGGAAATGATGCGCCTGCCCAGCCATCGGGCCAAAGCCGCCCATCTGCCACATCAGCCATTGCATCACCTCGGCCCGCGCGGCCTGACCCTCGGGCAGAAAGCGGCCATGTTTCTCAGCGAGGTAGACCATGATCGCGCCGGATTCCATCAAGCTCACCCCGGTGTCATGGTCCACGATGGCGGGGATTTTGTTGTTGGGGCTGATTTTGAGGAAGTCGGGACTGTGCTGCTCATCCTTGCCGATGTTGATGGAATGGACGTTATAGTCGATCCCCAATTCTTCCAGCAGGATCGAGACCTTGCGGCCGTTCGGGGTGGTCCATGTGTATAGGTCAATCATCGCTTTGGTCCCATATGCAGATGCGCGGTTTGATTTCTTGCAATGTTAAGCAGGCGGTTTGCGGCGGGTCAACGCAAGGAACCGCGGGGGCAGCAGGGGGTTTGCTTAACAAGGCACCAATTTGCGGAGCGAAGATGCAGAAAAGTGATCCCCTATCGCAGCCCGACATCGCTGATCGCGCGACATCCGTTTTGCAAAAGCTTTGCGCGCGGGACATCCATATCGCCACCGCCGAAAGCTGCACCGGCGGGCTGGTTGCCGCCCTTTTGACGGATATCGAAGGTTGCTCTCATGCGTTCGAGCGTGGTTTCGTTAGCTATACGGACCTGTCCAAACACGAGCTCTTGGGGGTCGACCGGGGGCTTTTGGATGCATGCGGCGCGGTCTCCCGCCCTGTCGCGATTGCGATGGCCGAAGGGGCAATGGCGCGCTCTGGTGCGCAGATCGCCGTCTCGACCACCGGATTTGCCGGACCGGGACGCCCCGAGGACGAAGAGGGGCTTGTGCATTTTGCGCTTGCACGCGAGGGAGGTAACACGGTTCATCGGGCCGAGTCCTTTGGGGCCATTGGCCGCGATGCGATCCGGCAGCGATGCCTTGAAACGATATTGGATATGTTGGAGGAGAGCCTGACGTGAGCAAGAGCCAAGCCGCCGCCTTTACCGCCTACCACCGTCACAGCTTTGTCCGGGTGGCGACCTGTACACCCCATGTGCGGCCTGCTGATGTGGCCTTCAACCGCGATAGCCTGCTGGACGAAATGCGCCGCGCCGATGCGGCGCGTGTCGATCTGCTGGTCTGTCCTGAACTGTCGCTCTCGTCCTATGCCATTGACGATCTGCACATGCAGGACGCGCTGTTGAATGCGGTGGAAGAGGCGCTTGGCGTGCTTGTCGACGCCAGTGCCAAGATGACCCCCGTAATCCTGCTCGGCGCGCCGCTGCGCCGGGAGGGGCGGCTGTACAACTGCGCCATCGCCATTTCGCGCGGGCAGGTGCTGGGCGTCGTGCCAAAGTCTTATCTGCCGAATTACCGCGAGTTCTATGAGAAACGCTGGTTCGCCCATGGCCGTGACACTGGCGGAGAGATCACCGTTGCGGGCCGCCGCGTGCCCTTTGGCGATGATCTGATTTTCGAGGCGACGGATCTGCCCGGCCTTATCTTCCATGCCGAAATCTGTGAAGACCTCTGGACGCCCGCGCCGCCTTCGTCGGAGGCCGCACTTGGGGGCGCGCTGATCCTTGCCAATCTTTCGGCTTCCAACATCGTGATCGGCAAATCCTCTGACCGCCATCTTCTGTGCCGGTCGCAATCCATGCGCGCCTTTGCGGCATACGTCTATTCCGCCGCCGGACCGGGAGAGAGCACGACCGATCTGGCTTGGGACGGGCAGGGGATGATCCATGAGTTGGGCGATCTGCTGGCCGAATCCACCCGCTTCCCGCTGGAGCCGGAGCTGACCATCGCCGATGTGGATTGCGGGCGTATCCAGTCAGAGCGGATGCGCACAGGCAGTTTCCACGATGCCGCGCGGCACCACGCGCCAGAGTTTCGCCGGGTCACCTTCGCCCATCAGCCGCACCATGAAAACGCCGGGCTGATCCGCCCGCTGCGCCGTTTTCCCTATGTGCCGAACCGCGAGAGCCACCTCGATCAAGACTGCTATGAGGCGTTCAACATTCAGGTCGAAGGGCTGCGCCGCCGGTTCGAGGCGACCAAGGGTAAGACCATGGTGATCGGCATTTCCGGCGGGCTGGATTCGACCCATGCGCTGATCGTGGCGGCCAAAGCCTGTGACCGTATGGGCATCCCGCGCGACCGTATTTTAGGGTTCACCATGCCCGGCTTTGCCACCTCCGAGGGGACCAAGTCCAACGCATGGAAGCTGATGAAGGCGATGGGCATCACAGCCGATGAAATCGACATCCGCCCCGCCGCGCGGCAGATGCTGGAGGATATGGATCACCCCTTCTCGGGCGGGGAGCCGGTCTATGACATCACCTTTGAAAACGTGCAGGCCGGGCTGCGCACCGATTACCTTTTCCGGCTGGCCAACCAGCGGCAGGGCTTCGTCATCGGCACTGGCGATCTGAGTGAGCTGGCGCTTGGCTGGTGCACCTACGGCGTCGGCGATCAGATGAGCCATTACGCGGTGAACACCGGTGTGCCGAAGACGCTGATCCAGTATCTCATCCGTTGGGC
Source organism: Sulfitobacter sp. NFXS29 (assembly GCF_040148765.1). NCBI lineage: Bacteria > Pseudomonadati > Pseudomonadota > Alphaproteobacteria > Rhodobacterales > Roseobacteraceae > Sulfitobacter > Sulfitobacter sp. NFXS29. The sequence continues at coordinate 37,783 of NZ_JAGDED010000009.1, read as the reverse complement.
CACCCGCTCGGGCCAGTTCGACGCTGAGACGGACGGGGTGCTGCAAGCCATTCTGGACACCGAAATCTCGCCCGAATTGGTGCCCGCAGGCGAAGATGAAGAGATTCAAAGCACCGAGGCGATGATCGGCCCCTATGAGCTGAACGACTTCTTTCTCTTTCACACCATGCGCTATGGGCTTGCGCCGTCAAAGGTGGCCTTTCTGGCGTGGCAGGCATGGCACGACATCGAAGAAGGCCGCTGGCCCGAAGGCTTCCCGCAGGCCAAGCGCAACGCCTATGATCTGGAAACCATCCGCCATTGGCTTGAGAAATTTCTGCACCGCTTCTTTGCCACCAGCCAGTTCAAACGCTCGGCCTTGCCGAATGGGCCCAAGGTCAGCGCCGGGGGCGCGTTGTCGCCGCGCGGCGACTGGCGCGCGCCTTCGGATAGTGTCGCGACCCCGTGGTTGGAGGAGTTGCGCAGCAACGTGCCGGAAAGCTGGCCGAAAAGCTAAGCCGCGCTATTCCTCGCGGGTCAACTCACCTTCGACAAAGTTCGGGGTCAGCGGCGGTGCCGCGTGCCGCTCTTGGGTTTCGGGATCGCTGCGCAGGGTCATGCGCAGCAGCCCCCATGCCACGATGATAAGTTGAAAGCCGCCAAGCGCCAGCGGCAGGCCGCGCGGCCCCAGCGTATCCAGCAGCACACCCGCCAGCAGCGGGCCGATTGCCGCGCCAATCCCCTGCATCAACACCAAACCGCCCGAAACAGCCACCACCGCCGAGCCGGGGGCGCGGTCGTTGACATGGGCGATCACGATGGACTGCGCGGGCAGGACCAGCCCGCCGATGGCGAACCCCAGAACCAGCAGCATCGTCCCCGTCGGCGCCGGGATCGGCAGGGTCAGCAACATCAAGGCGCTGCCCGCGGCGGCCAGCCCCACGCCAAGACCGCGGCGGCTCATCCGGTCGGACATCCAGCCCAGCGGGAACTGAAGCACCAAGCCGCCGATGGTAAAGGCCGCGATCAGCAGGGCGATGCGGGACTGGGTGTATCCCATTTCCTGAGCAAAGAGCGGCGCCAGCCCGTAGAATGTCCCGATGGAGGCCCCGACCAGTCCGGCGGCCACCGCGCCATAGGGCGACAGGCCCCAAAGGCGGCGCAGCGAAGGCGGCTCTTGCGCGCCCTCAGAGCGCGGCCCTTCCACGCGGCTCAGCGAAATCGGCACCAGCGACAGCGACATGACGATCGAGACGAGCACAAAGAGGATGAACTCAGCCGGATCCCCAAGGTTGAGCAGGAACTGCCCCGCCGCCCCCGATGCCATGCCGACCATGCCATAAACCGCCAGCAACTTGCCCCGCTGCGCGGAACTGACCGACGCATTGAGCCAGCTTTCCGTGACGATGATCAACCCGGCAAAGGCGAAACCCGTCAGGCAGCGCACCGCGATCCAGACCCAAGGGTCGACAAAGGCCAAATGCATCAGCGCCGCCGCAGAGGCGACAGAGGCGAGTGCTGCAAAGGTGCGGATGTGGCCCACGCCGCTGATCAGCCGCGGTCCGACGAAGGAGCCCACGCTCAGTCCCGCGAAAAAGCCCGACATGATCAGGCCGGTGGTCGCCCCGCCAAACCCCTCAAGCCCCGCGCGCACGGCCAAAAGCGTGCCTTGCAGCCCGTTGCTCATCTGCAAAAGCGAGAAGCCCAGTAGCAGTGTCGCCAGTGGTAGAATCGTCGCGCGCATGATGTCCCCTTTGGTCTATTGTCTGGCCTTGGCCCTCGTGATTGCTTGGCCTTTGGGTCGGAATATGTGCGGCGGCAATCGAATTTCTAGTAATCAAGCCCCACGCCCTTTCACCGGGCTGGGTTCCGCGCCATAGTGGTAACAGCCAGCGGCCCCGTCAGGGAATGCCCGGCCCTTGATCAAGCAGATTTGACGTGCCTTTTTCGGGGGGATGCTCAATTATGCGCCTTGTAAAACAATTTGAAAGCGCATCCCCGTGAAATCCCTGCGCCAATTTTTCGTATTTTTGCTGGTTCTCATTGCTGGTCTTTACATGATGTTGACCTTCGTCCCCGCCTCCCGCCCCTATGTGGCTGAGACGGGTCTGCTCGATCTTTTGGGGATCGAGGTTGCATCCCAAGAGCCGGGGTCGTCAGGCCGCGGTTGGGGCGGCGGCGGGCCGTCGCTGGTTGTCACGGCAAAGGTCAGCCAAGAGACCTTGGCCGACCGGATCACCGCCATCGGCGACGGGCGCGCGCGCCGCTCGGTCACGCTGCGCTCCAACGCCGTGGGGGTCCTCACCGACCTCAACCTGCCCGCCGGACAGTTGATCGAGGCGGGCACCGTGGTCGCCCTGCTTGAGAATGAGGCTGAGCAGATCGCTCTGAAACAAGCCGAATTGCAGCTTGAAAACGCCCGGACCGAGCAAGACCGCGTGAAGCGGTTGCAAAATACCGGCGCCGTCAGCGAAGTGCGCCTGCGCGAGACGGAACTGGCCCTTCAAAGCGCCGAACTTGCGCTCAGCCAAGCGCAATTCGATCTGTCGCAACGCCGCATCCTCGCGCCGATCTCGGGCTGGGTGGGGATCACCGACATCGAAGTGGGCGACCGGGTGAATGCGCAGGATCAACTGGCCACCATCACCGACCGCAGCGAGATCCTGATCGATTTCCGCGTGCCCGAGCGGGTGGTGGGCAAGCTGGACCTTGGGAAAGAGATCACGGTCACCCCGCTTGGGATGCGCGACCTGACGTTGACGGGCGAGGTCAGCGCCATCGACAGCGTGATCGACCGCGCCAGCCGCACGCTTTTGGTGCAAGGCCAGGTGCCGAACGCAGACGACCAATTGCGCGCGGGCATGGCCTTTTCGGTCAGCCTTACCTTTGTCGGCGACCCTTTCTTGGCAATCCCGCCGCTCGCGGTGCAATGGTCCTCGGACGGGCCATTTGTCTGGACGGTGCGGGAGGGCAAGGCGCATCAAGTCGCGGTCGAAATCGCGCAGCGCAACAGCAATTCCGTTCTTGTCCTGTCGGAGGGTCTAACCGCCGAAGATGTGGTGGTGACCGAAGGCGTGCAAACCCTGCGCGAAGGCGGTGATGTGCAAGAGGCCAACCGCGCGGGCAGCGTGCAATCGGGTGCCGCGCCTTCGCGGAAGACCACCCTATGAGCGCCGGACCCTCGGGCGAAGGCCCACCGCCCCCCGCCTCCGGGGCGGGCACGGCGCTCTTCGTGCGGCGGCCAATCCTTGCCTTTGTGTTGAATGCGCTGATTGTGCTGGCGGGCATCGCCGCGCTTTTTGGCGCCGAGGTGCGTGAGCTTCCCAATGTCGACCGGCCCGTCGTTACCGTCACCACGACATTCTCGGGCGCGTCCCCGGAATCCGTTGATCAGGAACTGACCGGGCGGATCGAAGGGGCGGTGGGCCGGGTCTCGGGTGTGCGGGCGATTTCCTCGAACTCCCGCTTTGGGCGCAGCCGGGTTACGCTTGAGTTCAACGACAGCACCGATATCGACGTGGCTGCGACCGATGTGCGCGACGCGGTGGCGCGGATCGTGAACCAACTGCCCGAGGGCGCCGAACAGCCGCAGATCGTCAAAGCCGACGCCAACGCCCAGCCGGTGATGCGTATCGCCGTAACCTCAATGGGCCGCTCGCCCGAAGAGTTGACCAAACTGGTGCAGGACCGCGTCGAAGACCGGCTGATCTCGGTCAATGGGGTGGCGGATTTGCAGGTCTATGGTGACCGCGAACCGTTCTTCCGCGTCGATATTGATCAGTTGGAACTGGCCAGCCGGGGCCTGACCTTGGGCGACATCCAGCGCGCCTTGGCCGATGTCGCCTATGATGCGCCTGCGGGTGATCTGGCTGGCGACCGGCAGTCGATCAACGTGCGCACCACCGCCAGTGTCGCGACCACGCAGGCCTTTGAAGCGATGGAGATCAAAGAGAATGTCCGGCTCGGCGATGTGGCCACCGTGACGCTCGGTCCCGCCGATGGTGAGACGATCCTGCGGGCCAATGGGCAGTTGGGGCTGGGCATCGGCATCATCCGGCAGGCGACCTCGAACACGCTTGAGATTTCGCGCGATGTGCGCGCCGTGGTGGCAGAGTTGAACGAGACCTTGCCCCAAGACGTGCGGATTTTCGTGACCTCGGATGACGCGACCTTTATCTCGGGCTCGATCCGCGAGGTGCTGTCGACGCTGGCCTTTGCCGTGGGCATCGTGGTGGCGGTGATCTTTATATTTCTGCGCGACTTCCGCGCCACGCTGATCCCGGCGCTGACCCTGCCCGTGGCGTTGATCGGCACTTTGGCGGCGATCTATCTGGTCGGGTTTTCGATCAACATCCTGACCCTTTTGGCACTGGTTCTGGCCACTGGCATGGTCGTGGATGATGCGATTGTGGTGCTAGAGAACATCGTGCGCCAGCGCGCGGCGGGGATGGGGCCTCGGGCGGCGGCGGTGCTGGGCACATCACAGGTGTTCTTTGCCGTGGTCACCACCACGGCCACGCTGGCGGCGGTCTTTATCCCGCTGTCGTTCCTGCCCGGTCAGGCGGGCGGGCTGTTTCGGGAGTTTGGCTTTACCCTCGCCATCGCGGTGATGCTGTCCTCGGTGGTGGCGCTGAGCCTTTGTCCGGTGCTGGCCAGCCGTCTGCTGACCAAACCAGTCGCGGAGAACCCGCGCGGCCCTGTCGTGGCGCTTGGCAATGCGCTGTTTCGGCTCTACGCCGCGACCCTCAAAGGGGCGCTGGCGATGCCCTATGTCGTGGTGCTGATCGCGGCCTTTGTGGCGCTGACGGCGGTGCTGGTGGCGGGCGAAATTCGCCAAGAGCTGACCCCGCGCGAAGATCGCGCCGTGGCGCTGCTCAGCGTGTCGGCCCCTCAGGGCGTCTCACTCGATTATACCCAAGCCAAGATGCGCGAGATCGAAGACCTGATCACCCCGCTGCAAGAGGCGGGAGAGGTGACGAACATCTTCTCCATCACCGGGTTTGGCGCGGATAATCGCGGTTTCATGGTCTTCACCCTTGCCGGCTGGGAGGACCGCGCGCGCAGCCAAGATGAGATCGTGGGGCAGATCAACGGCAAGCTGCGCGGCATCGTCGGAGTGCGGGCCTTTGCGATCCAGCCCAACTCTCTCGGTATTCGCGGCGCGGGGCGGGGGCTGTCTTTCGCGATCACCGGCAACAACTATGAGCAACTGTCGCAGGTCGCGCAGGCCATGGTGGACCGGCTGAGCACGAATCCCGCGATGGGCCAAGTGCGGCTGGAATACGAGCGCACGCAGCCGCAGCTTTTCGTCCAGATCGACCGGACGCTGGCGGCAGACCTCGGCGTCGATATCACCGGGCTGGGGCAAGCCTTGCAAGCCATGCTCGACGGGCGCGAGATGGCGTCGGTCTTTATCGACGACACCAGCTACGGCGTGCAGATGCTGTCGACCTCAAACCCGGTGAACGACCCGCGCGACCTTGAGAACGTCTTTGTCCAATCGGGCAACGGGCAGATGATTTCGCTGGCCAGTTTTGTCACCCTCGAAGAGCGCGCCGTCGCCCCTGAGCTGGACCGGGAGGGGCAGAACCGCTCGGTCGAGATTTCAGCCGGGCTGACGCCGGGCCTGTCGCTGGGCGATGCGTTGGAACAAGTGCGCGCGGTCGGCCAAGAGGTGCTGGACGAAGAGAACCTGATCGTGCCCTTGGCCGAAGCCGCCGCATTGGATCAAACCAGTTCCGGGCTTTTCGTGACCTTCGGCTTTGCGATCCTTGTGGTTTTCCTTGTCCTCGCCGCGCAGTTCGAGAGTTTCGTCTCTGCCATCGTGGTAATGGCCACGGTGCCTTTGGGCCTTGCCTGCGCGATTTTCGCGCTGCTGATGACGGGGCAAAGTCTGAACGTCTATAGCCAGATCGGGCTTGTCATGCTGATCGGGATCATGGCCAAAAACGGGATTTTGATCGTCGAGTTTGCCAACCAGCTGCGCGATCAAGGGGCGAATATTCACGAGGCGATCTTTGGTGCCTCTACAATCCGCCTGCGCCCGGTGATGATGACGATGACCTCGACCGTGCTCGGGGGCGTGCCGCTGATCCTGTCCTCGGGCGCGGGGGCCGAGGCGCGCGAGGCGCTTGGCTGGGTGATTGTCGGCGGCTTGGGCATGGCCACGCTTTCGACGCTCTATCTCACGCCCGTCGCCTATTTCTTGCTGGCACGTTTCACCACGCCTAAAGCCGCCGAAGAAGCCCGCCTGCAGGCCGAATTGTCCGAAGCGCAACTGGTCTGAGCGGCCGTTGCCGCCGATATTTCCGCGCCCATGCAACTTCCCACCGCACTGGGCGTTTAGTCATGTAGGATCGAACCGAAGGGGGCAGGAACGTGCGTGGCGATTTAGATTTGGCGAAGGCGGACCAACAGCATCCGACTGACGCGGCGACGCGCCAGAGCCTATTTACCGATAAGTCTACATGGCGCGTTGTGCGGGCCGAGCGTTTTGGCCTTGTGGTCGATGCGGCAGATTACTTCCGCGTCTTGCGCGAGATCTTTCTCGGCGCGCGGCAGCAGTTGATGCTGATCGGCTGGGATTTCGACTTTGAGCTAGAGATGCTGCCGGGCGAGAGCGATGAGGACGGCAATGCGCCGGACGGCTATCCCAACCAACTCGGCGCCTTTGTCGAGGCGGTGGTCGAGCGGACGCCGGAGTTGCATGTCTACCTGCTGAAATGGAACGGGGCCGTGCTGGCTGCGCCGGGGCGGCTGGTGCCCTCGCTGGCGCTGAGCCTGTTTGGCGGTGACCGGATCCATTTCGCCTTGGACGGGCACCACCCCTTTGGTGCCTGCCACCACCAAAAGATCGTCGTGGCCGATGATGCCTTGGCCTTTTGCGGCGGCATCGACGCGACCGAAGACCGGTGGGACACGCCCGATCACCTGCCGCATGACCCGCGCCGGGTGCGCAAAGACGGCTCTCCCTCCGACCCTTGGCACGATGCCACCTCGGCGATGTCCGGCCCGGCCGCTGCGGCCTTGGGCGAACTGTCGCGTCGGCGTTGGCTGCGGGCCACGGGGGATGAAATCCCCCGGCTGAGCGACGCGCCAGTGTTCGAATGGCCCAAAGACCTGCCGGTGGACGCCGAAGACATCGACGTGGGGATCGCCCGGACCGAGCCGCCCTTTGACGAAGAGCCGCTGATCAATGAGATCGAACAACTCTACCTCGCCGGGATCCAATCGGCCCGAGACTATATTTATATTGAATCACAGTACCTCGCCGCTGCCTCGATTTGTGATGCGCTCAAAGCGCGTTTGGCCGAAAAAGACGGTCCCGAGATTGTCATCATCAACCCGCGCGATGCGGAATCGCAGTTGGAAGATGACGCTATGCATGTCCTGCGCGAACGGCTGGTCGAAGACTTAAAGCGGGCGGATCACCAGAACCGCTTCCGCATCTATTTCCCCGTCACCGACGAGGGAGAGCCGATCTATGTGCATGCGAAGATCATGATCATCGACGACCATCTTCTGCGCCTCGGTTCCAGCAACCTCAACAACCGCTCCATGGGGTTTGACACCGAATGCGACGTGGCGATTGAGCGCCCCGCGCAGGTGATCGAAGGGTTCAGAACCCGCCTCATCGCCGAGCACTTGGGCCTGCCGCCCGCCCGTGTGGCCGAGGTGATGGCCGAAAAGGGGTCGATGATCGGAGCAATTGAAACCCTGAACCGCAAGAAAGGTCGCGGTCTGCGTGCCGTGTTCCGGGGCAGCGAGACGGTTGTCGGCGGCTTTCTGGCAAACACCCGACTGCTTGACCCGCGCTATCATCCGGGCGAGGGCACCACGACCGGGCGCGGCATTCGCCCGCGTCACGCGGCGTTGATCGCAGGGGGGCTGGGCCTTGCGTGGCTGGCATGGCGCAAATGGGGCCGCCGCGATCCCGAGGTCTAAGGTCTGAACGTGGCGGCAGGTGTTGCGAAACGCGCGCTGTCTTGTACAGGGTTGTCTGCCGGTCTCGCTGGCGCGGTGAGCGCGCGCCGCGAGGTTTCAGCAGTCCAAGCGATCCCATAAAGGGTCGCCGTCCCCACCGCAGGCAGCACCCATGGCATCCAAGCCGCCTCGGGCCATGCCATCATGACCGCCTGACAGACCAGCGCCAGCACCGTGCCGCTGGCAAAGATCAGCAGCCCGTGCTGTCCAATCAGCCGGAAGGGGCGCGCCATCTGGTGTCCAGAGAGGCGGGTCACGCTTGGCAATTGCGACAGAAAATATCCCAAGGCCAAAATATGGATGAACCGCGGGGCAGAGAGATAGGTCTTGTCATGCGAGGTGAGGTTGAAGGGCACCCCGGCCTCGCGCAGGTGATGCATCTGTAGGTTCAGGAACTTGCCCAAACCCGGCACATAGCGCCATGCCAGCACCCCTAGCAACACCGCGACGGACAGCCAAAACAGTGCTTTCGACGCGGGAAAAAACCGATAGCCCTGCCGTTGGCTGAGCCCAACCAGCAGGCCGCAGACAAAGATCGCCTGCCACGCAAAAGGGTTAAAGAACCAGCCGCCCGGATTGGGGTAGTTCGGCAGGTTCAGCCGGAAAACGCCGGTCAGCAGCCAAAGGGCCAGCGACAGCGCCAAAAGCAGCCGCGGCCAGCGCAGCCCCAGCATGATCGCCACAGGGGCACAGACCAGCAGAACCGAATAGGCAGGCAGGATGTTCACATAGCCAAACTGGTGCGTCAAAAGCGGTATCCCGATCACGGATTGGGTCGGGTTTTGAAAGACCTGCCGCATGTTGATCTTGGTCAGAAACTCGGCCTCTGTCGTGATCTGGAAAGCGGCGGCAAAAATGCCCAAAGCCACGGCCGAGAGCATGATTTGCACGAGATAAAGCGACCATGCGCGCTTCCACAGCGGCGCGACCGCGCGCCAAAGGCCGTGGCGCAGGCGGTCTTTCTCAATGAACCGGGGCGTATAGGCCAAGCCCGCCGCGATGCCCGACATCAAAAAGAACGCCTCCGCCGCGTCGGCAAAGCCTAGGTTGCGGATGGTCAGGGCTTCAAAGGGGTTGCCGGGGACGTGGTTGATGAAAATCATTACCAACGCCAAACCGCGAAACACATCGATGCGCGGATCGCGGGCAGGTTTGGCGATGGGGGCAGAGCCGATAGGAGCAGAGCCGATCGATGTCGCCGCAGGCGACAGCCCGGTGCTAGGCTGGGGCATGGGTCAGATCCGCCGCTGTGGGTTTCGCCATCAGATGTTCGTCATTCCACGTCAACCGCCAGACATCGCAGATACTGTCGTATTCCGCGACGACATCCAGCGGAGCCGCATCCTCCGGCACGGCAAAGAGCCTGCGAGGTAGGGGGCGGGAGGTCCATGCGATGAGCAGCGGGGCCAGCAGCATCGGAACCGCCACGGGCAGCAGCCAGATCGTCAGGTCAGGCGCGACCCACTGCACCGCCGCGATGATCGCCGCGCCGATGAAAATGATCCACCGGCCCGCCGCCCAGCCATCCGCCAAGCTCAACCGGCCTTCGTTGCGTTGGTTGGCAGGCCAGCCCCCGTCTTGGCCCGAGAGCACCTGCAGCACCGCGCGGCTGTGATAGAGCAGCATCAAGGGGGCCAGAAGCGTGGTCAGCACGATCTCGGTCAGAACCGAGAGCGACATGCGCAGGCTGCGGCCAAAGTCGCGCGCGCGCTTGGTCAGGATCGCGTGCAGCAGGATCAGCAGCTTCGGCACCACCAGCAGACCCAAAACGCCCAAGGCCAGCAGCGTGATCTCGCGCGTGCTGGTATCGGGGAAGACAGGGAAAAGCTGATAGGGACCGGGGAAATATTCAGGCGGCGGCGCGTAAAGCGTGCTGATGGCCGAAGTGATCAGAAAGGCCGCCCAGAGAAGCGAGACGACATAGGCGGTGACGTTCTGCAAAAAGACAAACCGGCTCCAGCCCGCCAGCCCGGGGGCAAAGATCAGCCGCGCATGTTGCAGGTTCCCTTGACACCAACGCCGCTCTCGCCGCGCGAAGGAAAGGACATTCTCAGGGCCTTCTTCGAAGGAGCCGCCTAAGGTTTCATCCACCTCGACCTTCCAACCGGCGCGGGCAAGCAACGCGGCCTCGACATAGTCATGGCTGAGGATATGCCCACCCAAGGGCGGCGGGCCGGAAAGCTCGGGCAGCCCACAGCTTTCGGCAAAGGCGCGGACGCGGATGATTGCGTTATGGCCCCAGAACGGCCCCGTCGGGCCCTGCATACGGGCAAGGCCACGGGTGAAGATCGGGCCATGGAACCACGAAGCGAATTGCAGTGCCCGACCAAAGAAAGACCGCGCGCCGATGATTTTGGGCAGGGTCTGTAGCAGCCCCAATTGCGGATCGGCTTGCATCCGCGCGATCATGGCGCGGATCGTCTCGCCCTCCATCAGGCTGTCGGCGTCAAGGATCACCGCAAGGTCATAGGCCCCGCCGGAGCTGCGAATGAACTCTTCGATATTGCCCGCCTTACGGCCCGCATTGTCGCGCCGTCTGCGGTAGAAAATACGCCCTTGGCCATCTGTCTCGCGCAGCAGGCGGGCAAAGGCGAATTGCTCTTTCCCGGCAAGTGCGTCATCGCGCGTGTCCGACAGAACGACGAAATCCGCCGTCACACCGGCCCGGGCGACGGAGCGGTCAATCGCGGCGATGCGGGCAAAAGTGGTCAGCGGGTCTTCGTTGCAGATGGGCACCGCGATCACGCTGCGCGGCTGCGGCGCGTCCAGCGCGGGGCGGGGAGGCGTTGATCTGCTGCCGAAAAGCCCGATCAGCGCCAATGACGCCCCCCAAGCCAGCCAAGCCGTGGTCGCGAAAACGAGCACGGCGCGGATGCCGTCCCACCCGCTGAACCCATCGCGCGCCGCCGCCTCGGCCAAAAGCATTGACGCAAGGGCCGCACAGCCGAGAGACAAAAAGACGGCGACCGCCCGTGCAAAACGGGTCGCCCCGTCTGCCGCAAGCTGCCTTTGCTGAAGTGTCATTGAACTCAGGCCTTACGCCGCAGCAGGAACGCCCGCGCGACATCGGCCAGCCCGGCCAGATGGCCGCGCCGTTCCAAAGTCTGCCGCGGCATGGCGAGCGGGGCGGTGGGCGGCATCCAAGTCTCGGCCTCAACCGTCATTGCGGAGTAGGAGGTCGTCGCCTCTTGGAGGTTCATGCGTTGATCCATTGGTACACCCATGTCTCTGTAAGATTGCGGTCATATCCCGATAGAACTGCCTTGATCTCGACGATGGCGTCAGGCTCTGCACGCAGTTCCAGCACCAGCCGCCATTCGTCTCGGCCATCTACCCGGCTCAGGATCGCCTCGACGATTTCGCCGTTCTGCGCGCTGGTGATCGGCTGCAACTCAGCGTCGCTTGGCATATCGCTCAGCTGTCCGCCGGCAAAGTCGATAACGAATTTGCGGGTTTGCGTATCTGCCTCTACCCCCGCAACCCCGCCGTGGCCCGTGCGCAGCCGCACCACGCGGCCAAGGGTCTGCGGGGTGGCGCCCGGTGGGGTCATCCCCCAGTGCATGCGGTAGTCATAGGCCAATTCATCCCCGGCACGGGTTTCGCCCTCGGGAATCCAATAGGCGACGATGTTGTCATTGCCCTCCAGATCGGAGGGAATTTCGACCAGTCGGACCGTGCCCTTGCCCCAGTCGCCCAAGGGTTCGATCATCAAAGAGGGGCGCCGTTCGTAATGGGCCTGCGCATCAAGGTAATGCTCAAAGTCCCGGTTGCGCTGCGCCAGCCCGAAAGAGCGTGGGCTCTGTGCCCCGAAATAGGAACTCGCCAAACGCGGCGGATTGTTCAGTGGGCGGCAGAGGGTCGCATCCTTGCCCGCGTTCAGCACCAAGACTTCGCTGTCGTGGACCGAGGGGCGGAAATCGTCAAAGCTGCCCTTGTCCGCGCCATTGTGCAGAAACATTGAGGTCAGCGGCGCAATGCCAAGCTGTTTGATGTCTTTGCGCAGGAACAGCCGCATGGTGACCTCGACGGTGGTGTCCTCGCCCGGTGTGATCACGAACCTATAGGCCCCGGTCACCGACGGGCTGTCGAGCGCGGCATAGATCGTGGCGCTGCTATCGCCCGGTTCCGGACGGCGCAGCCAGACCTCGCTGAAACGGGGGAACTCCTCGCCTTCGGGCAGGCCGGTGTTGACGGCAAGGCCGCGCGCGCTCAGCCCATAAAGCGTGTTTTTCCCCAAAGCGCGGAAATAGCTCGCGCCTTGGAAGACGATCAATTCGTCGAAAATATCGGCGCGGTTGAGTGGGGTGTGCAGGCGGAACCCGGCAACCCCCGGCATCTCGGCATTGGGAGGGATCGACTTGGCGAGTGCCGCGTCGTCATACTCAAAATCCGCGGTGGTAAAGCCCATGGGCGCGACCGTGTCGCCCCGGACCTCGTTGATCTTCACCGCCTCTTTGAACAGCCAGCCGGGGTGGAAGGCGTGCAACCTAAAGGCAACGCCCTTTTCCTGCCAGCGCGCCTGTTCGGGCCGGAAACGGATCCGTTGATAGGCGTCGTAATCGAGATCGGCGAGGAACCCTTTGACCGGCTTCGGCGCCGCATAGGACGACTGCGCCAAGTCCCGCATGTCATTGACCAGATTGTCGAATGTAAAGGAGGCTGCAGGCACCTCCTGCGCGCGACTGCGCAGCGGCATCAGCGCGGCGGCAAAGGAGGCGGCGGAGAGAGCCAGAAACTGACGTCTCTTTAAGCCTTCGGTCCGCAATTTATTCGGTCGTGTGGTGGAAGAATTTGGCAAAACAATACCTCGGGAGACACGTTAAGAGTGTGCAATTTTTTCCCTATCTAATCTTTTCGGCGGTACTTGAAACTTGATTCAGCAACCTTCAGCGGAATGCTGCAGGGCAGCGCGGAAAATCGCCTATCCGGGCGGTGCTTGGCCGGGTCTGCACAAAATTTTGCCTAGATTACCGTAGCATCGCCGCTTTTTTGTGACATTCGATCCTGTGCAGCAGCGCCGTCGCGCAGGGTCTTTGGGGCGCGTCTGAGCTCTCGGCGCTCCAACCACAGGCGGGCTGGAGCGCCGAGAGGGGTCAAACCGCGTCGAGCCCGTCGGCCAACAGGCGTTCTAGGCTTTGCATTTCCGCCTCCGTCAGGGGAATCCCCTGTGCGCGGGTTTCAGCGCGGGCCTTGAACCGGCGTTGTGAGGGCAGCCGCGCCCCTTGGCCCATGATCGCGGCAAAGAGTGTTTCCGCCCGCGCAAAGGGATCGCCGGGGCGGCCAGCGGCAAACTTTTCCGGGTCGAAGGCGATGATCAACTCCCCATGCGCTGGCGCGAGGGTGAGAGAGCCTAAGGCGTCGCGCGCCTCTGGGCTGGTCAGGTCGCCGATCATCACCCCGGCGAGCAGTTCGATCATGGTGGAGATGGCGGAGCCCTTATGGCCGCCGAAGGGCAGCATGGCCCCGGCAAGGGCGGCTTCGGGATCGGTTGTGGGCGTGCCGTCGGGCGCGATGGCCCAGCCTTCGGGCAGCGGCGTGCCGGCGCGGCGGTGCAATTCGATCTCTCCCCGCGCGGCGACGCTGGTGGCGAAATCGAAAACGTAAGGGTCGCCCCCTTTCCGGGGCCAGCCAAAGGCGAAAGGGTTGGTCCCCATCAAGGGGTCGGTGCCGCCCGAGGGCGCGACACTGGCATAGCTGGGGCACATCGCCATCCCGGCGAGGCCCATGTCGGTCAGCGTCTCAATCTCGGGCCAGAGGGCGGCGAAATGGGTGCAATCGTTGATCACCATGGCGGCGATCCCGGTCGTGCGACAACGCTCCGCCAGCACCGGCGCGCCCGCGTCGAAGGCCGCGTTGGAAAAGCCGCCGCCTGCATTTACGCGCACGATGGCGCTGTCGTCCTGGTGCACCTGCGGCACCGCATCGGGCACCACCTTGCCCGCCTTGATTGTGCGCAGGCAGCCTTCGATCCGGTAAATGCCGTGGGATTTGCAAGCATCGCCTTCGCCCGCCACGATCACCCGCGCGAGGGCACTGGCATTCTGCGGCGACAAGCCCGCGCCTTGGAAAATCTGCGTGACAATTCCGTTTAGTGCGTCGTGGGACAGGGGTGTATCAGCCATTTGGATCCTCGCAGGGCTTGGGTTGCACATTTGCATACATCATGTATGCAGTTGCGCAGAGACGCAAGCTGACACCGGGCCGCGGCCCGCATGAAAGGATAGACGATGGCCTTTACCCCCCATGGCAAACACCTGATCGCAGGCGAATGGATCGCCACGGACGACCGCTTTAGCTCTAGCCCCGCCCATGGGCCTGCGCATGAATTCTCGGTCGGGACGGTGGATTTGGTCGACCAAGCCTGCGAAGCTGCCGAAGCGGCGTTTTGGGACTACGGCTATTCCAGTCGGGCCGCCCGCGCCAAGTTTCTGAACGCCATCGCCGATGAGATCGACGCCCGCGGGGCCGAGATCACCGAAATAGGCAGCCAAGAAAGCGGCCTGCCCGCAGCGCGTCTGGAAGGCGAGCGGGGCCGGACCGTTGGCCAACTGCGCCTTTTCGCGGCACATATCGAGAAGGGCGACTATCTCGACCGTCGTTTCGATGCCGCCATGCCCGAACGCCAGCCCGCCCCGCGCCCGGCCATCACCATGGTTCAACGCCCCATCGGCCCCGTGGCCGTCTTTGGCGCGTCGAACTTCCCGCTGGCCTTTTCGGTCGCAGGCGGTGACACTGCGGCGGCGCTGGCGGCGGGCTGCCCGGTCGTGGTCAAAGGCCACTCCGCCCATCCCGGCACCGGAGAGATCGTGGCCGAAGCGATCCGTGCCGCGGTTGAAAGCTGCGACATGCCGCGCGGAGTGTTTTCGCTGATCCAAGGCGGCAACCGCGCTGTCGGTCAGGCCGTGGTACAGCATCCGCTGATCAAAGCCGTGGGTTTCACCGGCTCCCTCGCCGGGGGCCGGGCGCTGTTCGATCTCTGCGCCGCGCGGCCAGAGCCGATCCCCTTCTTTGGCGAATTGGGCTCGGTCAACCCGATGTTCATGCTCCCCGCCGCGATGGAGGCACGAGCCGAGGAACTGGGCAAAGGTTGGGCCGCGTCCCTGACCATGGGCGCGGGTCAGTTCTGCACCAATCCGGGCATTGCCGTGGTGATCGACGGGGCAGGGGCGGACGCTTTCGTGCAAAGCGCCGCCACCGCGCTGAAAGACGTGGCCGAACAGGTCATGCTGACCGATGGTATCGCGCAGGCCTTCTGTGCGGGCCGCGACACGTTCAAAGCCGCGCAAAGCCTGCGCCAAGTGCATGTGGCCGACAGCACAGGCCGCAATGCCGCCCCGGCCCTGTTCGAGACCACGGGCGCAGAGTTCAAAGCCAACCCGGCGCTGCATGAGGAAGTCTTCGGCCCGCTGGGGCTGGTGGTGCGGGTGGCTTCGCTGGAAGAGATGCGCGCGCTGGCGGTTGAGTTGGATGGGCAGTTGACCATCACCCTGCATAAGGATGACGCGGATGTTAAAGCCGCGCGGGTCTTGATGCCGGTGCTGGAACGCAAGGCCGGGCGTCTGTTAGCAAACGGCTTCCCAACCGGCGTCGAGGTGGTGGATTCCATGGTGCACGGCGGGCCTTACCCGGCCAGCACCAACTTCGGCGCGACCAGCGTGGGCACCCTGTCGATCCGACGTTTCCTGCGGCCGGTGTCCTATCAGAACCTGCCAGAGGCGCTCCTGCCCGAAGACGCGGCAGAGTGATCCTAGACCGAGAGAGCCGGGCCGCGCGCCCGGCTTTTTCAGTTCAGCCCGAAAAGGGGACGGCTGCAGCCCAATCCCCGCCCCGAACAAGGACAACGGTGTCTCTATGTATCAAAAATATGTCGACACATCGGTAAAAACTAAAAATACATGTTGTATTTTTAGTGAGGACATTGTTCCTTCACCTTACTCCGCACCCCGTCCGACGAGAGTCGGGGGCGACCAACCCAAGAGGGAGATATCTATGAAATTCACGCAACTCGCCGGGAGCCTCGTGGCCGCCACCGTGATCGGTACTGCTGCTCAGGCCGACAAACTGGACGACATCATTTCTTCGGGCACGCTGCGCTGCGCCGTGGTGCTGGACTTCCCGCCCATGGGCTCGCGCGATGACAGCAACACACCCGTCGGCTTTGACGTAGATTATTGCAATGATCTGGCCGCCGCCTTGGGTGTCGAAGCCGAGATCGTCGAGACGCCCTTCCCTGACCGTATTCCCGCCCTCGTCTCGGGTCGCGCGGATGTGGGCGTTGCCTCCACCTCCGACACGCTGGAGCGGGCCAAGACGGTTGGCTTCTCGGTCCCGTATTTCGCCTTTACCAATGTCGTGCTGACCCGCGAAGACGCGGGCGTCGACAGCTTTGAAAGCCTCAAGGGCAAAACCGTCGGCTCCGTCGCGGGCACGTTTGAGGCCATCGCGCTGGAAGAGCAGGTCGAAGCATGGGACGAAGGCAGCTTCCGTTCCTACCAGAGCCAAGCGGATGTGTTCCTGTCCCTGTCCCAAGGTCAGATCGACGCGACAGTCGTGACCTCCACCGTGGCGTCTTCCATCGTCAATGGCGGAAAGTTCGAAGGTCTGACCATCGCGGGCGATGCGCCCTTTGATGTGGACTATGTCGGTCTGATCGGCCTGCGTCAGGAATACGGCCTGCTGAACTATCTCGACCTCTTCGTGAACCAGCAGGTCCGTTCGGGCCGCTATCAGGAACTCTTCGACAAATGGGTCGGCGGCGACGCGCCTGATCTGACCATCGCCAAAGCCTATCGCTGATGGAACGGGGGGCCGCAGCCTGCGGCCCCCATGCCGATAACCGCTGATCGGAGCAAGAGATGGGCAACTACACCTTTCAATGGCGACAGGCCTTTCGCGCTTTTCCAGAGATGCTGGAAGGCGCGCTGGTCACGCTGCAGATATCGATCCTGTCGATGCTGATCGGCGTTGCCATCGCCGTGCTGCTGGCCGTGGGCCGCGATGCCAAATCGCGCTGGCTGCGGGCGCCTGCGACCGCATGGGTCGAAGTGGCGCGCAACACGCCGGCACTTTTTCAGATTTATATGGCGCATTTCGGGCTTGGGTCTTTCGGGATCTACCTCAGCCCCTATGCCGCATTGCTGGCCGGGATCGCGTTCAACAACGCGGGCTACCTGTGTGAGACGTTCCGCGGCGCGATGCGGGCCATTCCGGGCACGCAGCTGCGCGCCGGGCGGTCACTGGGGATGGGGCAGGCCAAGGCGTTTCGTCTGATTATCCTACCGCAGATGTTCCGCATCTCGTTCCTGCCGACCACGAACCAGATGATCTGGGCGATCCTGATGACCTCTCTGGGTGTCACGGTGGGGCTGAATTCGGACCTCGCGGGGGTCACGCAAGACCTCAATGCGCGCAGCTTCCGAACCTTTGAATTCTTCGCATTGGCGGCGGTGATCTACTACGTGATCGCCAAGGCCGTGATGCTCGGCGCCCGGCTGCTCGCGGCCCGCCTGTTTCGCTACTGAAGGAAGAGAATAGATGTTTGATACGGCTCTGACCTTCAACGACCTGTTGTTCATGCTCAAAGGCGCGGGCGTGACGCTATCGGTCACCGTCTTTGCGGTGGTGGGCGGCACGCTGCTGGGGCTCTTCTTCGGGGTGCTGCGCAGCCAGATCAGCCCCTGGGCTGCGCTGCCGCTGACCTTTGTGCTGGATATCTTCCGCTCGGTCCCGCTGCTGATCCAGTTGATCCTTGCCAACGCCTTTCAGGCCATCGCGGGCTGGGGGATCTCCCCCTTCGTGACCTCCTGCATCGTGCTGGCGCTTTATACCTCGGCCTATTGCACTGAGATCGTGCGCGGCGCGATTGAAGCGGTGCCCTCGGTCACCCGCCGTGCGGCCCGTTCGCTCGGTATGACATGGGGCCAAGACCTCACGCAGATCGTCTTTCCCATGGCGTTGCGGGTGGGCCTGCCCAGTTGGATCGGCCTCACGCTTGGCGTGATGAAAGACAGCGCGCTGGTGATGTGGCTTGGCATCATCGAATTGTTGCGGTCGTCGCAAATTCTGGTGACACGCCTGCAAGAGCCGATGTTCATCCTGCTCGTGACGGGTGCGATCTATTTCGCGCTCAGTTTCCCCATTGCCCGGCTTGGCAGCCGCTTGGAAAAAAGGTGGCAAGAAAATGATTGAGATTGAAAACGTCCATAAATCCTTTGGCGCACTACAGGTGCTCAAGGGCATCGACCTGACCGTGCAAAAAGGCGAGGTCGTCTCGGTGATCGGCGGCTCGGGCTCGGGTAAATCGACGCTGCTGACCTGCATCAACGGGTTGGAGCCGATCGACAAGGGCCGCATCGTGGTCGACGGGACCGAGGTTCACGCCCGCGACACCGACCTGAACAAGCTGCGCCGCAAGATCGGCATCGTGTTCCAGCAATTCAACGCCTTCCCACATCTGACGGTGCTGGAAAATGTGACCCTTGCCCCGCGGAAAGTGAAGGGCATGGGCCGCAAGGAAGCCGAAGAAATCGCGGTGCAGCAACTTTCACATGTGGGTCTGGCCGACAAGCTGGATGTCTACCCCAGCCGTCTGTCAGGCGGGCAGCAGCAGCGGATGGCGATTGCGCGTGCATTGGCCATGTCGCCCGATTACATTCTCTTTGACGAGGTGACCTCGGCCCTCGACCCGCAATTGGTGGGCGAGGTGCTGGACACGCTCAAATTGCTGGCAGATGAGGGGATGACGATGATCTGTGTCACCCATGAGATGAGTTTCGCACGCGATGTGTCGGACCGGGTGGCGTTCTTTCACAAGGGCGTCATGGCCGAGATCGGCGCGCCGGATCAGATCTTTGGCGATCCGCAGCAAGAAGAAACCCGCCAATTCCTGTCGAGCGTCCGGTAATGAACCAAACCCCGGTGACGGTTGTCGGCGCTGGCGTGGTGGGCCTGTCCACCGCGCTGGCGCTTCAGGCGCGCGGGCTACCCGTGCGGGTGATCGACCGCGAAGGCCCGGCAGCGGGCGCGTCGGCAGGCAATGCGGGCGCCTTTGCTTTTACCGAGATCCTGCCGCTGGCCTCGCCCCGGATGATCCGGCAAGCGCCGAAGTGGCTGCTTGATCCGCTGGGGCCGCTTTCCATGCCGCCGCGCTATGCCGCGCGGATCGCGCCGTGGATGTGGCGCTTTTGGAAAGCGAGTTGGCCCGCGCAGGTGCGCGCCTCGACCGTGGCGCAGACGGCACTGATGAAGCTCTCGCAGGCCGCGCTTGATCCGCATCTGGAGATGAGCGGTCTGGCGCATATGCTGCGGCACGACGGGCAGTTGCAGGTCTATGAAACCGAAACCGAGTTCCGCGCGTCACTCCCCGGTTGGCAGGCCCGCCAAGAGGCGGGGATCGCCTTTACCCATCTCAAGGGCGAGGAGATCGCGGCCTATCAACCCGGTCTTGCGCCCGCCTTCACCCATGCGACCTTTACCCCCGAGTGGCAGTCGATTTCCGACCCGCGCGATTATGTACTGGCCATGGCCGAACGCTTCCGCGCAGGGGGCGGTGAGATCACGATCACCCGCGCCGAACGTCTCGTCGCTGGCGGGGTCGAAACCTCCGATGGCATGATCCCCGGCCGCGTGGTGCTGGCCGCGGGCGCGCATTCACATCACCTCGCGCGGACTGCCGGCGCGAAAATCCCGCTGGAGACCGAGCGCGGCTATAACACGACGCTGCCCGCCGGGGCCTTCGACCTGAAGCGTCAGATCACCTTCGGCGGCCATGGCTTTGTCATCAGCAAGGTCGGCGACGGCCTGCGCGTTGGCGGGGCGGTGGAACTGGGCGGGCTCGACCTGCCGCCGAACTTTGCCCGCGCCGATGCGATGCTGAAAAAGGCCAAGCGCTTCCTGCCGGGGCTCGACACTTCGGGCGGCACGCAGTGGATGGGTTTCCGCCCCTCGCTGCCCGACAGCCTGCCTGCCATCGGGGCGTTGCCGAACCGGCCAGATGTCTTCTGCGCCTTCGGCCACGGGCATCTCGGCCTTACGCAATCAGCGGGCACCGCCGCCATCATCGCGGACCTGATGACCGGCCAAGACCCCGGCATCGACCTTGCCCCATTTTCCCCCGCGCGCTTTTAGAGGCTGACATGACGCAACACATATTTCCTTGTATCGACGGCCACACCTGCGGCAATCCGGTACGGCTCGTCACCGGTGGCGCGCCTCTGCTTAAGGGCGCGAACATGCTGGAAAAGCGCGCGCATTTTCTAGCCGAATATGACTGGATCCGCACCGGCCTGATGTTCGAGCCGCGCGGTCATGACCAGATGTCAGGCGCGATCCTTTACCCGCCGACACGGGATGATTGCGACATCGCCGTGCTGTTTATCGAAACCTCAGGCTGCCTGCCGATGTGCGGCCATGGCACCATCGGCACCGTCACCATCGCGCTGGAAAACGGGCTGGTGACACCTGCCACCCCCGGCCAGTTGCGCCTTGAGACTCCCGCCGGGCGGGTCGATGTGACCTACCGCCAAGAGGGGCGTTTCGTCGAAGAAGTGCGGCTGACCAATGTGCCCGCCTTCCTCCATTCAGAAGGTCTGACGGCTGAGGTCGAAGGCTTGGGCGAAGTGGTGGTCGATGTGGCCTACGGCGGCAATTTCTACGCCATCGTCGAGCCGCAAAAGAATTTCCGCGATATGGCGGATTTCTCGGTTTCTGAACTGGTCGGTTTCAGCCCGAAACTTCGCGCGGCGCTGAACGCGAAATACGAATTCATCCACCCAGAACACCCGGCGATCAACGGGCTGAGCCACATCCTTTGGACCGGTGCCGCCCAAGCGTCCGAGGCCCACGCCCGCAACGCGGTGTTCTACGGCGACAAGGCGATTGACCGCTCCCCCTGCGGGACCGGCACTTCGGCCCGGATGGCGCAACTCGCGGCCAAGGGTAAGCTGAAGGTCGGGGACGATTTCGTGCATGAATCCATCATCGGCTCGATGTTCAAAGGCCGCGTCGAAGCGGCGGCGGAGGTGGCGGGCAAGCCTGCGATCATCCCTTCCATCGCCGGTTGGGCGAGAGTCACCGGCTTTAACACAATCTTCATCGACGAGCGTGACCCCTTCGCGCACGGCTTTGTCGTCACCTGATCTGGAAGGGCTGCCCATGACGCAAATCATTGTTCCCGCCGAGGCTCAAGGCGCGGTGCTCGTCTCGACCGAGGGGTTGAGTTTTTGGGGTGGCGTTGATCCGGCCAGCGGCAAGGTTATCGACGCGCATCACCCGCTTTGCGGGCAATCGCTGGCGGGCAAGGTCCTGTTGATGCCCACCAGCCGGGGATCTTGCACCGGCAGTGGCGTCCTGCTGGAACTGGCAATGAACGGCCATGCCCCCGCCGCCTTGGTCTTTCGCGAGGCCGAAGACATCCTGACCTTGGGGGCGCTGATCGCGGGCAAGATGTTCGACAAGCCGCTCGCTGTGCTGCGTTTGGGGGCCAAGGACTACGACCTGCTCGCCAAAGCGCGCAGCGCGCGGATCACGCCTGAGATGCTCAGCACCGATGCGTGGGATTTGCCCCTGTCCGACAGGCCCGCCCGCGATCTGCATCTTACCGCTGAGGATCAGGCAATGCTTGAGGGTGCCGACGGTCCGGCGGTTCAATTGGCGATGGAGATCACCTGCACCATGGCGCGGGGGCAGGGGGCCGAGAGGTTGGTTGACGTGACGCGCGTGCATATCGACGGCTGCATCTACGCCAGCCCGGCGAACCTGCTTTTTGCCCAGACGATGGCCGATATGGGCTCAAAAGTGCGGGTGCCGACAACGATGAACGCGATCTCGGTCGATCACGGCAACTGGCGCGATCAAGGCGTGCCGCCAGATTTCGGCCTGCCCGCCAGCCGTCTGGCCGATGCCTATGTCACCATGGGCGCACGGCCCAGTTTCACTTGTGCGCCCTACCAATTGCCCGCCCCGCCCGAGCGCGGCGAGTTCATCGCGTGGTCGGAATCCAATGCGGTGATCTATGCCAATAGCGTGCTTGGCGCGCGGACGGTGAAACATCCCGATTTCCTTGACCTGTGTATCGCGCTCACGGCGCGCGCGCCGCTGTCGGGGGTCTATCTGGATGCCCACCGCGCCCCACGCCGGGTGATCGATGTGGCCTTGCCCGCGCAATATGACGAAGCGATTTGGCCGATGCTCGGCTGGCTGGCGGGGCAGGCAGCGCCGGACCGGATCCCGCTGCTGCGCGGGCTGGAAACCGCTGCGCCGAACGAGGATGACCTCAAAGCGCTCTGCGCCGCCTTTGGCACCACCTCCGCCGCGCCGATGCTGCATGTGGCAGGCGTCACGCCCGAAACCGATCTGCCCCCCGTGGCCGAGGCCGATACCCTGCGCATCACGCCCAAAGACCTGCGCCGTGTCTGGCGGCAATTCAACGCGGGGCCTGCGCAGATTGATCTCGTGGCCTTCGGCAGCCCGCATTTCTCGCTTGCGGAATGCCGGGCTTTGGATGTGGCTCTGGCCGGGCGAAAACGGCACCCGAACACAGCGGTTATTGTCACCCTTGGGCATGACACTCTCACGGCAGCGCGTGACGACGGCACCGTGGCGCGGCTCGAAGCGGCAGGCGTGCAAGTCGTGCCCGACATCTGCTGGTGTTCGATCTCAGAGCCGGTTTTCCCGCCCTCGGCCAAGGTGCTGATGACCAACTCCGGCAAATATGCCCATTACGCCCCGGGCCTTTCAGGCCGTGCAGTGCGCTTTGGCAGTATCGCCGATTGCGTAGACGCTGCCGTGACCGGGCGGGCCGGGGAGGCTTTGCCCAAATGGCTGGCCGAAGAGGAGACAAACGATGCGTAGCAGCAAGACCGTTCACGTCATTTCCGCCCATGCCGAGGGTGAAGTGGGCGATGTGATCGTCGGCGGGGTCACCCCGCCCCCCGGCGACACGATCTGGGAGCAGAGCCGTTGGATCGCGCGGGACCAGACGCTGCGCAACTTCGTGCTGAACGAGCCGCGCGGCGGGGTGTTCCGCCATGTGAACCTGCTCGTGCCGCCGAAAGACCCGCGCGCTGATGCGGCCTTTATCATCATGGAGCCGGAGGACACGCCGCCCATGTCTGGCTCCAACTCGATCTGCGTGTCGACCGTCCTGCTGGACGGGGGGATCCTGCAGATGACCGAGCCGGTGACGGAGCTAACCCTCGAAGCGCCGGGCGGGCTGGTGAAGGTCCGCGCGGAATGTCGCAATGGCAAGGCGGAGCGTATCTTCGTGCAGAACCTGCCGAGCTTCGCCGCCCGCATGGATATTCCGCTTGAGGTTGAAGGGCTGGGCACGCTCACCGTCGATACCGCCTATGGCGGTGACAGTTTCGTGGTCGTCGACGCCGCCGCGATGGGGTTTTCACTGGAGGCCCATGAGGCCCATGACATCGCCCGCCTCGGCGTGCGGATCACCAATGCCGCGAATGCCGCGATGCGGTTTGAGCACCCCGAGAACCCCGATTGGCAGCATTTCTCTTTTTGCCTTTTTGCCGGGCCAGTCACCCGCGACGCGACCGGTCTGCGCGCCGGGGCGGCAGTGGCAATCCAGCCGGGCAAGGTCGATCGCTCCCCCACGGGCACGGCGCTCTGCGCGCGGATGGCGCTGCTGCATGCGCGGGGGGAGATGGGGTTGAACGATAGCCTGACCACGGTCTCGCTGATCGGCTCGACCTTTACCGGGCGGATCTTGGGCGAGACGCGCGTGGGCGATCATCCGTCGATCCTTCCCGAACTCTCTGGGCGGGGCTGGGTTACTGGCATCCATCAGCACATGCTGGACCCCGATGACCCTTGGCCCGGCGGCTACCGACTGTCCGACACTTGGGGGGCGCGCGGCTTAGCGCCCATCCCTTTTGCCAAGTTGAACCCCGATCCCCCCGGCCTGAGAGGGGGCGGGCGCGGGGTGGATATTCGCCGCGCTACCGCTGCTCTGGCTCATGGCCTGCATTCAACCCGGCCCGATGCAGGAAGATGAAGTGGCCGTAGGGCGCTGACGCCCTGCTGTTGATTTAAATCCCTTGATAATAACGCTTTACCCGCTGCCTAAGAGCCGGGCGGCGGCTTTGCATTCTGCAAAAATGATATACGTCTATCAAAAATGATTGACGTATATCAAAATATCCTCATAGATAGGGTCAAGACGCGCCGCTTGGGAGGGTTGGCGCGATGGGGGAGGGATCATGACAAGTCCGACGCTGAGCGATGTCGCACGCGCTGCCGGGGTGAGCTATGCCACCGCGGACCGGGTGATCAACAACCGCGGCAATGTGGCCGACAAGTCCATCGCCAAGGTGCGCGAAGCGGTCACGGCACTTGGCTATGTGCGCAATGTCGCGGCGGCCAATCTGTCGCGCGGTCGTATCTACAAGCTCGCATTTTTGACCCCCCGCGGCTCCAACGCTTTCTTCAACCGTATCCGCCAGCACATCGGCCACGCCGCCGCCCATCACGTCAGCGAGCGGGTGACCGCCGAGGTGATCGAGGTCGCAGCCTTCGCGGTGGAAGAGCTGCAAGACAGTATCTCGGCCCTGCTTGAGCGTGATTTTGACGGCGTCGCCATTGTCGGGCTGCAAAGCGCGGCCCTTGAAGCGCCTTTGGCCGAATTGCGCGCCAAAGGGGTGGCTGTGGTGGGCCTTGTCTCCGACCTGCCCCATGCCGCCCGCGCGGCCTATATCGGCATCGACAACATCGCCGCCGGGCGCACTGCTGGGCGGATGGTGGGCCTTGCCCATGGCGGGCAGGGCGGGCAGGTGCAGACCTTTGCAGGCTCGCTCGACGCGCGTGACCATGCAGAGCGCCTTGCTGGATTTCGCGAAGTGCTTACCGCTGATTTTCCGCAGGTTGCGGTGCTCGATCCGATCATGACCAAGGACGATGCACAAGTGCTTCGGGCGCAGACGCAAGAGGTGCTGACCCAGCAAGGGCTGACGGCGCTTTACAACGTTGGCGCGGGCAACAGCGGCCTGATCGCCGCCCTTCGGGGCGGGCAGGGAAAACGCCCCTTTTGCGTGGTGCATGAGCTTGTCGCCCATTCCCGCCAAGCGCTGATGGCGCGGCAGATTGATCTGGTCATCGACCAGCGGCCTGACGTGGAAATCAACCGCGCCTTTACCGTGCTGCGCGCCCTGATTGACGCGAAAGACCTGCCGCCGATGCCGGACCTCGTGCCGACAATTTATGTGCGGGACAATCTGCCCGCCGACGCTTTGACCGATCAGATGAAGGCCCAAGATACATGAGTGATTTCTTTAAAGATATTAAGCCCCTGTCCTATGACCCAGAAGGGTCTGACCTGGCCTTTCGGCATTATAATCCTGACGAAGTGGTCATGGGCAAACGGATGGAAGACCACCTGCGCTTTGCCGTGGCCTATTGGCATTCCTTTGCGTGGCCCGGCGGCGATCCCTTCGGCGGCCAGACATTCGACCGCCCGTGGTTTGGCGACACGATGGACATGGCGCGCCTCAAGGCCGATGTGGCGTTTGAGATGTTTGATCTGCTGAACGCGCCTTACTTTTGCTGGCACGACGCCGATATCCGCCCCGAGGGCGATACCTTTGCCGAGAGCCTGCGCAATTTCGAAGAGATCATCGACTACCTCGGCACCAAAATGGAAAACTCCAAGACCAAGCTGCTTTGGGGCACCGCGAACCTCTTTGGTCACCGCCGCTTTATGTCGGGCGCGGCCACCAACCCCGACCCGGAGGTTTTTGCCTGGTCCGCGGCGACGGTCAAAGCCTGTATGGATGCGACCCACAAGTTGGACGGCCAGAACTATGTGCTCTGGGGCGGGCGCGAGGGCTATGAAACCCTGCTGAACACCGACCTGAAACGCGAACGCCAGCAGGCCGGGCGGTTCTTGCAGATGGCGGTGGAGTACAAACACAAGATCGGCTTCAAGGGCGCTATTCTGGTCGAGCCGAAGCCGCAGGAGCCGACCAAGCATCAATATGATTTCGATGTCGCCACCGTTTACGGTTTCCTCAAGGAATTCGGGCTGGAGGGCGAGGTTCAGATGAACATCGAACAGGGCCACGCGATACTTGCGGGCCATTCGTTCGAGCATGAGCTGGCGCTGGCGTCCTCATTGGGGATTTTCGGCTCCATCGACATGAACCGCAACGACTACCAATCGGGCTGGGACACGGACCAATTCCCCAACAACGTGCCCGAGGTGGCACTGGCCTATTACGAGGTGCTCAAGGCAGGCGGGTTCACCACCGGCGGCACCAACTTTGACGCCAAGCTGCGCCGCCAATCGCTCGACCCGCTCGATCTGGTCGCGGCCCATGCAGGGGCAATGGATGTCTGCGCGCGCGGCTTCAAAGCCGCCGTCGCGATGCTGGAGGATGGCACGCTCGAAGCCATGCGTGATGCGCGTTACGCGGGGTGGGAGAGCCCCGACGCCAAGGCGATGCTGGAAAGCGATCTGGCCAGCATCGCGACGCAGGTTGCCAAAGACGGCATCAATCCGCAGCCCCGCTCGGGCCGGCAGGAAATTCTGGAGAATATCGTGAACCGGTTCGTTTGAGCCGGGGAGAGGGAGGACCACCATGAAAACGATTAAGGGACCAGCGCTGTTTCTGGCGCAGTTTGCAGGCGACGAAGCGCCGTTTAATTCTTGGGACAGCATCACCAAATGGGCTGCCGATTGTGGGTACAAAGGTGTGCAGGTGCCCAGTTGGGACGCACGGCTGATCGACTTGGCCAAAGCGGCGTCGAGCAAGGATTACTGCGACGAATTCAAGGGCAAGGCAGTCGAGAACGGCGTAGAGGTCACCGAGCTTTCGACCCACCTTCAGGGCCAGCTGGTCGCCGTGCCCCCGGCCTATGACACCGCATTCGATGGCTTCGCCGTAGAAGAGGTGCGCGGCAATCCCAAGGCGCGTCAGGAATGGGCGGTAGAGCAGGTGAAAATGGCGCTTTCGGCGTCCAAGAACATGGGCATCGGCGCACATGCGACCTTCTCGGGCGCGCTGGCTTGGCCCTATGTCTACCCATGGCCACAGCGCCCTGCGGGGTTGATCGAAACGGCCTTTGATGAGCTGGCCGCGCGTTGGCTGCCGATCCTGAACCACGCCGAGGACTGCGGCGTCGATGTCTGCTATGAGATTCACCCCGGCGAAGACCTTCACGACGGCATCACTTATGAGATGTTCTTGGAGCGCACGGGCAATCACGCGCGGGCCAACATGCTCTATGATCCCAGCCACTATGTGCTGCAATGCCTTGATTACATTGATAACATCGACATCTACAAAGACCGGATCAAGATGTTCCACGTCAAGGATGCGGAGTTCAATCCGACGGGTCGGCAGGGGGTCTATTCAGGCTACCAAAGCTGGACGGACCGTGCCGGGCGGTTCCGGTCGCTGGGCGATGGTCAGGTTGATTTCGGCGCGGTCTTTTCCAAAATGGCCGCGAATGACTTCGATGGTTGGGCCGTGGTTGAATGGGAATGCTGCCTTAAGCACCCCGAAGACGGCGCGCGCGAAGGGGCGCAGTTCGTCTCTGATCACATCATCCGCGTGACCGACAAAGCCTTTGACGACTTCGCCGATGGCGGCACTGATGAGGCGGCAAACCGCAAGATGCTGGGGATCGACTGATGGCACGTATTCGACTTGGCATGGTGGGCGGCGGCAATGACGCCTTTATCGGCGGGGTGCATCGCATCGCCTCGCGCATCGACGACCGGTTCGATCTAGTGGCAGGCGCGCTATCGTCGACCCCTGAAAAATCCGCCGCCAGTGCGGAGGCTTTGGGCATTCCGCGTTCCTACGGCAGTTTCGAAGAGATGGCCGAGGCCGAAGCCGCTCGCGAAGATGGGATCGAGGCGGTTTCAATCGTCACGCCCAACCACGTCCATGCCGCCGCCGCCAAGGCGTTTTTGGCCAAGGGCATTCATGTGATCTGCGACAAGCCGCTGACCTCCACGTTGGAGGATGCAGAGGCGCTGGAGGCGGCGGTGGCTGATGCCGATGCGCTTTTCATCCTCACCCATAATTACACTGGCTACCCGATGATCCGCCAAGCGCGGGCGATGATTGAGGCGGGCGATCTGGGCGATATTCGCATTGTTCAGGCAGAGTACCCGCAGGATTGGCTAACCGCGCCGATGGAGAACGAAGGCGTCAAACAGGCCGAATGGCGGACCGATCCTGCGCGGTCGGGCGCTGGCGGCTCGGTGGGCGACATCGGCACTCATGCGCATAACCTTGCGTGCTTTGTAAGCGGTTTGCAGGTCGAAAGCATCGCAGCCGATCTGCAATGTTGGGGTGCGGGGCGCAAGCTCGACGACAATGCGCATATGATGCTGCGGTTTGCGGGCGGCGCGCGTGGCATGCTGTGGTCAAGCCAAGTGGCCCCCGGCAATGAAAACGCGCTGAAGCTGCGGGTCTATGGGGAAAAGGGCGGTCTGGAGTGGTCGCAAGAGGATCCGAACTACCTGTGGTTTACGCCGCTCGGCGAACCCAAACGCCTGATCACCCGCAACGGGGCCGGGGCGTCGGAAGCCTCGCAGTCGGTGAGCCGTATTCCCGGTGGTCACCCGGAAGGCTACCTCGAAGGGTTCGCCACAATCTATAATGAGGCCGCCGATGCGATCCGCGCGGTGCAGGGCGGGGCGAGCCGTGAAAACGCCATGGGTGTGCTGCCCGGCATCGCGGCGGGGATGGACGGAATGCGGTTCATCAATGCCTGCGTGACCTCTTCGGCCAATGACGCGGCGTGGACAAAACTATGAGCAATAGCCCCGTTCTTGCCCTGCGCGACGTGAGCAAAAGCTTCGGCTCGATCGAGGTGCTGCACGGCGTGACCCTCGCGCTGGAGCCGGGGACCGTTCACGCGCTCATTGGTGAGAACGGGGCGGGCAAATCCACCACGATGAAGATTATGGCGGGCTATCAACTGCCCTCTAAAGGCGATGTCGAACTCGACGGCGCGCCGGTGCGGTTCAACAGCCTGCACGAAGGCGAGATGGCCGGGATCGTGATGATCCATCAAGAGTTCAATCTGGCCGAACAGTTGACGGTTGAGCAGAACATCTTTCTGGGGCGTGAGCTGAAACGCGGGCCGCTGCTCGACAAGGCCGAGATGCGGCGGCGCACGCGCGACTATCTTGATCGGGTGGCCTGCAACGTTTCTCCGGATGCGCTGGTGTCGCGCCTGTCGAACTCCGACAAACAGATGGTCGAAATCGCCAAAGCCCTGTCGCGCGATGCGCGGGTGTTGATCATGGATGAGCCGACGGCGGTGCTGACCAAACGCGAGACCGATGTGCTGTTCAAACAGGTCGCGGCGCTGCGCGCGGCGGGCACGGCAGTTCTGTTCACCTCGCATAAACTTGATGAGGTTGCCGAGATCTCGGACCATGTGACCATCATGCGCGACGGGGCGGTGGTGCATTCGGGGCCAAGCGCGGACATCACCGAAGACGAAATGGCCACCGCCATGGTGGGCCGGGATGTATCGGACCTCTATCCGGCGAAGCCCGGCGTGGCACCGGGCGCGCCAGAGGTGCTGTCAGTCGAAAACCTCAGCGTGCCGGGCTTTGCCAGCAACGTCTCATTTTCGCTGCGACAGGGCGAGATCTTGGGGCTGGGCGGGCTCATCGGCTCGGGCCGGACTGAGGTGATGGAAGGGCTGGCGGGGCTGCGCCCGGCGACGTCGGATAGTGTCACGCTTTTCGGCCAGCCGATGCAATTCAAACGCCCCAGCGACGCGCAGCAGGCCGGGCTGTGCTACCTCACCGAAGACCGCAAGCTGCGCGGGCTGCTGCTGGAACGCGGTATGCGTGAAAACCTGACGCTGCAGAACTTGCATAAATTCGGCGGCTTCCTGATCGACCGAGGTGCCGAGGAAACGGCGCTGACCCATGCGATCAGCGAATTCGACATTCGCGCGGGCAGCCGTGATGTGCGTGTGGGCAATATGTCGGGCGGCAACCAGCAAAAGCTACTGCTGGCCAAGATCATGCTCTCTGAACCGCGCATCCTGATCGTCGATGAACCCACCCGCGGGATCGACATCGGCACCAAACAACAAATCTATGCCTTCCTGCGCAACTTGGCCGATCAGGGTCATGCGATCATCGTGATCACCTCTGAAATGCCCGAACTTATCGGCCTTGCCGACCGTGTGATGGTCATGCGGTTGGGCGAGGTCAGCGGCACGCTGAACGCGGATGAAATCACGGAAGACGCGATTGTGCGCCTCTCGATGGGGCTGCGCGCCGAACAAATGCCGATGACGGCCTAAGGAAACCGAAGATGACAGATGTAACCACACCTCACACCAAAAGCTTCCGGATGCCGTCGATGTCCGTCCTCGGGCCAATCATCGCGCTGATCGTCCTTTTGGTCATTGGCGCGCTGATGAACTCGAACTTCCTGAGCGCGGCGAATATCACCAACGTGCTTGCGCGCTCGGCCTTCATCGGGATCATCGCGGTGGGCATGACCTTTGTCATCACCGCCGGGGGGCTTGACCTCTCTGTCGGGTCGATGGCGGCCTTTATCGCGGGGCTGATGATCTTGGTGATGAACGCCGCCTTGCCAAGCCTCGGTGTCGGCGTGCCGATCATCCTGTTGGGGATGTTCACGGCCATCGTCGCGGGGCTGCTGGCGGGGTTGTTGAACGGCTTTTTAATTACCGCGCTTGGTATTGAGGCCTTCATCGTCACGCTCGGGTCCATGGGCATCTACCGCTCGCTGGTGACGTGGCTGGCCGATGGTGGCACCCTGTCACTCGATTTCGGGCTGCGCAGTTTCTACCGGCCCGTTTACTTTGACGGGATTCTCGGGATCAGTTGGCCGATCATCGTTTTTGCGCTGGTGGTCATCATCGGCGAAATCATCATGTCGCGCAGCGTCTATGGCCGCCACTGCGCAGCCACGGGCTCCAACGAACATGTCGCGCATTATTCCAATGTGAACGTCAACCGCACGCGGCTGATCTCTTATGCCGCTTTGGGCATCTTGGTGGGCATCGCCACGATCATGTATGTGCCGCGCCTCGGCTCGGCTTCGGCCTCGACCGGGGTGCTGTGGGAGCTTGAAGCCATCGCTGCCGTTATCATCGGCGGCACGGTTTTGAAGGGCGGTTTTGGCCGGGTCTGGGGCACCGTCATCGGCGTGCTGATCCTAAGCCTGATCGGCAATATCCTGAACCTTACTGATTTCGTGTCGCCATATCTCAATGGGGCGATCCAAGGGATTATCATCATTCTCGCTGTGATCCTACAGCGCGAAAGGAAGACGGCGCTTTAAGCCGTAGTTGAACGCTTCATGGGAGGAGCAAAAATGACATTTACCAAAACATTCATCGCCACTGCGCTGGCCACGGCTGTCGGTACGGGCGCCTTTGCCCAAGAGACCAAGGTTATCGGCGTCTCGATCCCGGCGGCGACCCACGGCTGGGCGGGGGGCATGAACTTCCACGCCAAGGAAACCGTCGAGCGGCTGGAAGAGGTCTATCCCGATCTCGACTTCGTTCTCGCCACCGCCTCGGACCCCGGCAAACAGGTGAACGACATCGAAGACATGGTCGCCACACGCAACATTGACGCGCTGGTGGTACTGCCGTTCGAATCCGATCCGCTGACCCCGCCGGTGCAAGCCGTGGCAGACAGCGGCGCATGGGTGACGGTGGTTGACCGTGGTCTGTCGGTTGAAGGTATCCAAGACCTCTATGTCGCGGGCGACAACAGCGGCTTTGGCAAGGTCTCGGGCGAGTTCATGGCCCAGCAAATGCCCGATGGCGGCGATATCGTCGTGCTGCGCGGCATCCCCACCACCATCGACAACGAGCGTGTTGAGGGGTTCAATGCGGCGATTGAAGGCGCCGGGATCAACGTGCTGGATATGGAACACGGCAACTGGAACCGCGACGACAGCTTTACCGTCATGCAAGATTTCCTGTCGAAGTATCCCAACATTGACGCGGTTTGGGCCTCGGACGATGACATGGCGATTGGCGTTCTGGCCGCGATTGAGGCCGCAGGGCGCGACGATGTAAAATTCGTGCTCGGCGGTGCTGGTATGAAAGAGATGATCAAACGCACTGCCGATGGCGACGCGATGATCCCGGCCAACGTCACCTACCCGCCGTCGATGATCGCCACAGCGATTGAGCTTACCGCCGTGGGCCTCACCTCCAACGCGCCGGTTTCGGGCACATTCGTGATCGGCTCGGTGCTGGTGACGCAAGAGAACGCGATGGATTTCTACTATCCTGACAGCCCGTTCTGATGAACAGCGCCACCGGCAGGCTGCCGGTGGCATTTTCCCACTTGTGAAGTAATGAGTACCGCATGACCTATCTCGGCTTGGACCTAGGCACCTCGGGCGTCAAAGCGCTTTTGATCGACGAAGGCCAAAGGGCCTTGGCCGAGGGTCATGCCCCGTTGGAGGTTCAGCGCCCGCACCCGATGTGGAGCGAGCAGGACCCTCAATCATGGATCACCGCCTGCGAGGCCGCGATTGCGCAGATCCGCGCGGCGGCCCCTGTGCACTTTGCAGCGCTGCGCGGCATTGCCGTGTCGGGCCAGATGCACGGGGCCACCCTGCTTGACGCGAACGACCGGCCTCTGCGCCCGGCAATCCTGTGGAACGATGGCCGCGCCCACGCCGAATGCGCGGAGTTGGAAGCGCACGCCGATTTTCGCGGGCTAGGCGGCAATATCGTCATGGCAGGTTTCACCGTGCCCAAGTTGCGGTGGGTGCAAAAGCATGAACCTGAGGTTTTCGCACAGGTCCGCAAAGTTCTGTTGCCCAAGGACTATGTCGGCCTTTGGCTGACAGGCGAACACGTCTCGGAAATGTCCGACGCGGCGGGCACGCTTTGGCTCGACGTGGCCAAACGCGATTGGTCGGATGAACTGCTCGCCGCGACGGACCTTTCGCGCGATCACATGCCGCGCTTGGTCGAGGGCAGTGCGCGCGCGGGTGGGCTGCGGGCCGAGCTTGCCGCCGATTGGGGCGTCAGCAACGTCGCCGTTGCGGGGGGCGCGGGCGACAACGCGGCCACCGCCGTGGGGCTGGGGCTGGTGCAACCGGGGCAGGGGTTTTTGTCACTCGGCACGTCGGGCGTGCTTTTCACCGTGACCGGCCGTTTCGCCAGCAACACCGAAAGCGCGGTGCATAGTTTCTGCCACGCCGTGCCCGAGACATGGCATCAGATGGGCGTGATCCTATCGGCCACGGATGCTTTGGCATGGCTGGGGCAGATCACGGGACAAAGTCCCGCAGCCTTGGCGGGCATGGTTAGGGATGTGACCGAACCCTCTCCCATCACTTTCCTGCCCTATCTCTCAGGCGAACGCACGCCGCATAACGCGCCCGACGCCACCGGTGCCTTCCACGGGCTGCGCCGGGGGCATGGGTTGCCCGACATGGTGCAGGCCGTGATGGAGGGGGTCGGCTTTGCCTTTGCCGATTGCTGTCGCGCACTGGAGCAATGTGGCTCCCTGCCAAAGCGTGTTTGCGTTGCAGGCGGGGGCAGCCAGTCAGAGACTTGGTTGCAGATGATCGCCGACATCACCGGGCTGACCCTCGACGTGCCGGAAAGCGGTGCGCAGGGGGCGGCGCTTGGCGCGGCGCGGCTGGCGATGCTGGGCAGCGGGGAGGCGGCGCAGGCCGAGGTGATACACCCCCCGAAGATCCGCAAAAGCATCGCGCCGAACCCCGCGCTTGAAGGGGCCTATGCGCAAAGCTACGCGGCCTACCGAAAGGCGTGGACGGGGGGCTGACGCGCTGACCGCCAGATCATAATGATAGACAGAGCAAGGGGCGACCAATGGGCCGCCCCGTCGCCAATCACATCCCCGCAATCACCTTGTCCAACGTGGCGGGATAGTCGCGCACCCGCACCCCGGTGGCGTTGTAGATCGCATTGGTGATCGCCGCAGCCGCGCCGCAGATGCCCAACTCACCGATCCCTTTCGCCTGCAGCGGGTTGGCCCAATCGTCACGTTCCTCCAGCAGATCGACGGTCAGTTGCGGCACATCGGCGTTCACCGGAATGTGGTATTCCGCAAGGTTGTGGTTGGCCACATGCCCGTCGCGCGGGTCAAAGGCCAACTCCTCGGTCAGCGCGATGCCGATGCCAAAGGTCATCCCGCCCAGACATTGCGAGCGCGCCGTCTTGGCATTCAGGATCCGACCTGCGGCGAAAGTGCCGTGCATCCGCCGCACCCGCGTCTCGCCCGAGGCGGCATGCACCGCGACTTCAGCGAAATAGGCACCGAATGTCGCCTGCCGCACCGCCTCGGAAGTGTCGCCGGGCAGCACATGGCCAAGCTTGGCAATCTCATCGCCGTTCAGGATCTCGCTCAAGCTCTGGGTCTGATTGTCGAAAGTGGCCATGCCATCTTTCAGCGTCAGGTCATTTTCGTCCACCTCCAGCCGCTCGGCCAATTGTTTGCGGATCGCCTCACAGGCCAGATAGACAGAGGTGCCGCTCGACGACGCGCCCCAAGACCCGCCAGAGCCAGAGGCCGGAGGCAGCGTGGTGTCGCCCAAGACCACCTCCACGGCATCGCGCGGCAGACCCATCATATCGCCCGCGATTTGCCCCAAGATCGCATAGGTGCCGGTGCCGATATCGGTCATATCCGTCTCGACCCGCAGGCGGCCATCGGGCATCAGCGTCACGCGGGCTTGGCTCTCCATCAGCACGTTGATCCGCGCCGCCGAGGCCATGCCGTATCCAATCAGCCATTCCCCCTCGCGCCGTTCCTTGATGCCGGGGCGGTCGGCCCAGCCAAAGGTCTCGGCCCCGCTGTCAAGCGCCTCACGGAAGCGGCGAGAAGAAAAGTCTTTGCCGCTTTCGGGGTCTTTTTCGGGGATGTTGCGGCGGCGCAGTTCGACCGGGTCCATGCCGATCTTGTCGGCTAGTTCATCCATGGCCCCTTCGAAAACGGTGACGCCCACCGCTTCGCCCGGCGCGCGAACAGAGCCTGCGCAGAGGCGGTGCACCCGTGCCAGATCCATCGACATCTTGCGGTTCGCCCCGGCATAGAGGAAATGCGAGGCTTGCAAAACCGGCTCGGCAAAGGTCTCTCCGGGCAGGTTGGACACGCGGGCGTCATGGCCCAGACCGGTCAACTTCCCCTCGGCATCGGCGGCAAGCCGGACACGCTGCGTGGTCTCTGACCGGCGCATCGTCGCCTCATAGACCTGCGGCCGTTGCAGGGCGACAGAGACCGGGCGGCCCACTTCTTTTGCCGCAATCGCCGCCGCGACCGCCTCGGGTGCGATCCCAAGTTTCGAGCCAAAGCCACCGCCGACATAGGGCGACAGGATGCGCAGCCGGTCGGGGTGAATACCAAGCGCGTCCGACAGCTCGTTGCGGTTGTATTTCAGCATCTGATAGCTGCCGCGCAGGGTCAAGTCATCGCCGTCCCACGACGCGATAGAGGCATGCGGCTCCATCGGGGAGCTGGAGTGCGAGGGGGTGGTATAGGTCACATCGACGGTAAATGCGGCCTCCTGCATCGCGCCATCCAGATCGCCCTGATCCAGTGTTTTCGCCTCTTGTGGTTCCACCGCCGCCGTCGCGGGATCGACCGGCATGACCTCGCCGTTTTCAAGTTCCACCTTCAGCGATTGCGCCGCATGGCGGGCCTGTTCAAAGCCTTCGGCAACCACGACCGCGATCAACTGCCCAAGATAGGCGGCGTGCTCCGGCCCCTGAATCGGGGCTTTGTTCGCGGTGCCTTGGGCGGGGTTGCGCAGCAGGCGTTCGTCTTGGATCACGGCCAAGACCCCCGGCATCTTCGCTACGTCATCCCGATTGGCCAAAACCACGCGGCCACTGTTGCCTGGGGCACGGACCATCACGCCATGCACCATCCCCTCGACCTGCCATTCGTTGGCAAAGGTCGCCGTGCCAGTGACTTTCAGCGGCCCCTCGGGGCGGTCAAGCGGCGCACCGACAAGACCCTGCGCCATATCATCAAGCCTGCGTGCGGTGGCAGGCGCGTCCATCTTGAATTGCTCGGTCATTGCTGGGCCTCCGCGGTAAGTTCGCCTAGCACCGACACCAGCGTGCGGCGGGCAAGGGGGATTTTGAAATCATTCGCACCGTAGCCTTTGGCCTCGGCCAGCAGCAGATCGGCGGCTTTGTTGAACAGGTCTTGCGATGGCGCTTCACCGGTCAGCAGGTCCTCAACCTCAACATTGCGCCAAGGTTTCGGTGCCAGCCCGCCAAAGGCCAGATCGGCGCGGGTGATCCGCCCGTCTTGCA
This sequence comes from Sulfitobacter sp. NFXS29, assembly GCF_040148765.1. Classification (NCBI taxonomy): domain Bacteria; kingdom Pseudomonadati; phylum Pseudomonadota; class Alphaproteobacteria; order Rhodobacterales; family Roseobacteraceae; genus Sulfitobacter; species Sulfitobacter sp. NFXS29. The sequence goes on along the minus strand of NZ_JAGDED010000009.1, from coordinate 1,540 downwards.
CTTCGACGATCCCGGCCACAGAGACGAGCGCGAAGGCATAAGAGGCCCGATCCCGCACCTTGCGGTAGGTCTGTTTGCCCTCGACCGGCGCGGGCAAAACCACAGCGGTGATCAACTCGCCCGCTTCAAGAACGGTCTCTTGATCGGGTCGATCTCCCGGCAGAAGATAGAGATCATCCAGCGTCAGGCGGCGGGTGCTGCCGTCTTCTTTCAGCGTTTCCACCTCGGCCCCGAGGGCGCGCATGGCCACGGCCATGTCGCTGGGATGGGTGGCGATGCAATGCTCCGACGTGCCCAGCACGGCGAGGATGCGGTTAAACCCGTCTTTCGCCGAACAGCCCGTGCCCGGCTCACGTTTGTTGCACGGCATGGCGCGGTCGTAGAAATACAGACACCGCGTGCGTTGCAGCAGGTTGCCGCCCGTGGTCGCCTTGTTGCGCAGCTGTCCGCTGGCCCCGGCCAGCAGTGCGCGGCTCAGCACTGGCCAGCCCTTGCGCACGCGGGCGTCATTGGCCAAATCGCTGTTGGTCACCAAGGCCCCGATGCGCAGCCCGCCGTCGTTGGTCTCTTCGATCTCGGCAAGGTCCAGACGGTTGATGTCGATCAGCGCCTCGGGGGTCATGACCTCTAGCTTCATCAGGTCCAAAAGGTTGGTGCCCCCGGCGATGAAAGTGCCACCGCCCGCCGCTTGGCGCGCTGCGGCTTCTGTGTTTTCGGCGCGGGTATAGTCAAAAGGTCTCATGCGTTTTCTCCCGCGGCTTTGCGGATCGCCTCGACGATATTGGGATAGGCCGAACAGCGGCAGAGGTTGCCGCTCATCCGTTCCGAGATTTCTTCGGGCGTCAGGGCGGCCTTGCCGCTCAGATCATCGGTCACATGGCTGGGCCACCCGTTTGAGATTTCCTCAAGCATCGCGGTGGCCGAGCAGATCTGACCGGGGGTGCAATAGCCGCACTGAAACCCGTCTTCGCTGACAAAAGCCTCTTGCAGCGGGCTGAGGTTGCCGGGCTGGCCGATGCCTTCGATCGTCGTGACCTCATCACCGTCATGCATACAGGCCAATGTCAGGCAGGCGTTGATCCGGCGACCGTTCACCATGACCGTGCAGGCGCCGCATTGCCCGTGATCGCAGCCCTTCTTGCTGCCGGTCAGTCCAAGGTGGTGGCGCAGGGCATCTAAAAGCGTTGTGCGGGGATCAAGATCCAGCCGCTGCTCGGTGCCATTAATGGTCAATTTCGTTTCCACGGCAAATTCCTTTGGCTAAATGGGAGCGAAGGGGCAGAACCCTCCGGCTATCGGCTGCTGCGGGACGTAGGGCGGCGAAGTTGGGCGGCAAGCGGTTGGGCGCGGCGGAAGCGGAAGCCTCGGGGTTCGCGGTGCTAAATTACATAATGCTGATTACAAGCGCGGCGTCTGTAGCCGCAAAGCGATAATGTCACCCTTAAGCAAAGCAGAAGTGTCACTCTGTCCTCGGTTTGGGATGAGGATGTGTGGACATGGGATGGGTGATGATGAGCGAGCGCGAGTTGAACCGCGTGGA
>NZ_JAGDED010000008.1:0-213934 GCF_040148765.1 Sulfitobacter sp. NFXS29 | reverse complement strand
CACGGGTCATCGCAGCTAAGCAGGGCGCAAAGATGGGCGGGGGAAGCAGTGGTGCATCCATCCAGACTGCAAACATGGCGTCGAGCCGGATGAAAAGCGTGCTAGGCAATCTCCAGAATGATAAGGCCGAGAAGCTGCTTATCGACGCGGTGACGGACCCTGAATTGTTCCGCCTCCTATTGGTCGATACCGGAAGCGTGAAGCTAACGCCAAAGCAGAAGAGCCGTCTTGCGCCCTACTTCGTCGGAACAGCGGCAGCGATTGGGGCAGAATGATGCAGTGGTCATCTGATGTGTTTTCCGAGGCTGAGGCTTCGGAAACCCTCCGCAACCTCATGCCTTCGCGGGCCACAGACGCAAGGTGTAGCCTCTTCGGGAAGTACCTCAATGAGATACCGCCGCCGCACAGTGTAGATGCATATGTGAGCTATTGCAGTCAGATTGCTGATGCGTCGGAGCGCTTCAAAGAAACGAATAGCCCTGATGCTGAGCTGTGGCTCTACGCTCTCGCGGTTCGGACTCTCTCTTTCGAAGTGGAGACGGACATTGATGGGCCGATGAAACAACTTTTCCAGGTGCCGAAGTAATGGCAACTCGAACGCCCAGAATTAGACAAACTTATTCCTTACCAGAGCCGCTTGGCATCCCCACAATGCACCGGAAAAGTTGAATTTTTATTTAGGAGGTACGCTGGAGATGACCGGTGAAATCATAGCTCAGTTTTTATTTAATCTCACACTCGCAGCACCCATCGGCCTTGGCGCGTACTTCGTTGCTCAACGCAAGGGTCGACGCCCAGCACTTTATGGTGCAGGGACATTTTTTCTTGCGCTCATTATGCCCATTCTTGGGGGCGCAGCCCTAATCTGGGATATAATACGGCCCGCAACCAAGAAGGTCAGCTAACTATACGGTTACGGTCAGATAAGGCAGCCTATTTCAAGGCGAAGAGCCTATCGCTTTCCTTTTTCGCCTCATCTAATCGCAGTTATTTTTCGATAGTTTAATTCGCAATTTTAAAAGGTTATATTATGCCTCTTTTCTCAAGATTTGGGTCGAAGGAAGATCCTGCCGAGCAGGCCTATCAGCAGGGCTTAAGACATCTGAAAAGAGGGGACCTGCCAAAGGCTAGCCTAAAGTTCTCACAGGCGATGAGTTCAGGTCATAAGTCCGCTACATACAACCTCTCGCTCCTATGGGGCGCGGGGGCGGTTTCACCTTACGATTTTAATATCGCAGCGGACTGCTGGTACAAAGCCGCAGCGGCAGGGCATGACAAAGCCATAGAGACCTTGTGGCTACTTGAAGCTGCCGACAGAGCTGGTTTCGGGTTTGACAACTTAGTCGACCAAATTAGGCAGCAGCCAGCCACACCTATACGCAAGGGTCTGCCAAAGTCGCTCAACGGCCCGCTAATGATCTGTACGGCACGCTTCGTAGAGGCTTGTTGTCGCAAGTATGGCGCTACTGCAGACGTCATTGCCTATGAACTTGATGGTGCGGCTTCAAGTGACTTCCCTTTCGTTCAGGCATACATTGCGCGGACGGGATTGGATAAATCATTCTATGAGGATGGGCTGAATCGAATCGTTAAAAACAGCGCGGCTGATCAAATTACCGACGGGATGAACGCAATTTCAGAGGCGCTACGGGAGTCCGGTGTACCTTTGCAATTGGCTGTTATGGCGAGGTGTTCAATCGTGGGACATATTATCTCAAAATCCGCGTTCGGGGGCAAAGCGCAACCACTCCAAGGGGTAGATAAGTTTTTCGATGTAGATCAGCCAGTTCAGAACGATACACATCCGATGCTGCAGAGACTTTGCGACCTCTTAGCTAATGAAAGATGTAGACAATACTTCGCTGCTTCGTGCTACTCTGAGTTTGTTCAAGTGCCTATTGATTTGATCAGCGATGTCCAAGAAGCAACCGCTCTAGCACAAGAAATCTCCGACCTTGTTGGAATTACAGTTGATCAACTCTACGAAGCCATAGAGAAACAGCGGCTTACGTAGACGGAATATCCGAGCACGAACAGAAGCAAAGAACCCGCGTTGCAAGTGCGAGAATGGCCTACTTTACAATGCAGGGGGGGGGCAAGCCCTCGTTCAATAAGATTTTATGTCACAGCCTAGTCTTGCGCGCTTCCTTCAGCGCCGCTAGCCAAGGCATCTGAAACTCGCCGACACATAAACTTCTCGTGCGAAAGTAATCCGTCAATCCTGCGAAACCCGCAAACTATAGCCAGTCCCTACAAGAGGCGCTTCATATGTATCGTGCCCCGTGACGCAATTGATATGAAACTTCTTATCCAAGTCAATCATGCGTTCGGTGTGTTGTTCCATCCCACCTTTAACAAAGCCCTCATGCGAGAAGAACCGTGAAAAGTTGCTATAACCGCCCACCGCCGCTCCATCCCTTACATTGGCAGCAAATCTAATATCGGCAATCGTATCAACGCACATTTGCTTCACTTGATCTGCAGGAGTGCTGAAATCGATCACAAGTATTAGTATTTCATTGGTGTCCCAATCATAACTGGCAAACCCTTTCCCTAGGACCGATTGGATACGCAAAGACAATTTGTACAAGCCAAAGTCCATCAGCGTAGCTGGGGTATTCATCAGGTAGTTTGTGGTTGCGTCTGGCCCTCCAGAAGCAGGGGGTGCAAACAAAGCGAGAAGAGCGCACAGCGACAACTGCTTCATAAATTTGGAAACTCGTATTGGAACCATCCGTAAAACCTCAAGAGTATTTATGGACAAAAGGAAATCGAGCATTGGCAATCTATGCGGGCTAGAGCGGATCGTTATCTCACAATTTTGATCTTACGATCCTACCGTTCTGGAAGTTGACTAGTAAACGCCTCAACGACCACCCAAAATCCTTGAACAAGAGGGACTGCGAGGAACATAAAACCCAAACCAACAAGGATGGCGCAGAATGGCCTCGCTATAGTCTTTGAGAAGTTTAGCCAGTCGATAAACCTCCACAAGAGAATGCTCGTCAAAAGCTTCTGATCTTCTTTCTTCTCTCCGGTCAACTTCGTTGACCTTAAGTACGTTCCCGTCCCTGGTATCTCACGCACGCGTGCTCCCGCTGCCTTGACTTGGAGAGGGTTCAGGTCTGATTTATATTCCCAAAGTTGCCCAACAAGATTGTTCTCACCGGTAAGTTCAAACAGGAAACGGTTTAGCCGAAGTCCCTCAGGGCTCATCCTATTCACCTTCTTGATGCTGGAAAGGTAGTCTGAAGCGTAGTCCCTGACCAGCTCTGCGGTCACTCCATCTGAAGACGCTGCGGCCGATGAGCCGTATTTTCGGATAAACTCAGGGCAGTATGCTACATAGATCAGCCGCCCCAAGCCAAAGGAGGCGGCTGAAAAGTAAAGCAGGTACCAATTGAACGGTATGTTCAGAACAAATGGTACATCTTCTTTGCCGCCAAAGGGATTTGCATAATAACGTTCAGGAAGCTCCGAGGAAAAAGTTATGAGGATGGGTACAAGAATGAGCCAGAAAGACGCCGCCCTGACGGCTTTCGCATCTAATACTGACCGCAAAGTAGACCAGGGCAACCAATCAAAGCCTGACCACTCATCAGGTCCTGCTTGAAGCTTTTTTAGTCCCGTAGAAAGGGTGCCCCATTCCTTATCTGTGAATTTATACGCCATTTTGGTCAATCCTAAGGCCTGTTGCAGTATATTGTGCCGGGTCCGGCCAAAGATGCTCAATTTGGCCTCAAGTTGGGTAAGCGTATCGCAATTTTACATGTTGGTTGCGCAAGATGGCAACACGGCTGTATCGGAAAGCGCTCCCCGTTGACCGCCGCGCAACTCCCCGCCGCAGCAGTAGCTCACGGTGCTACGTTGGCCCGCGTGGCGGCACATACACGATCACAGCTAGCGGAAATAAGAACTATAGTGGGTGTTAGAACTTGCCCCTGAGTAACACTTTTCAGGAAACTAGTTAGAAGAACACCGGAGAAGAGTATCACAACATTGGAGAAATCCGGCTTCCGATGTTGTGTTACATTCCTCCGGTGTTGTCGTACTCAAACTAGGGAGTAACGGGGGGAGGGGGACTGATTTTTTGATCGGCCTCTGTACACAGGCTGTTTGATAACCACCTTTTCCAGCAATGAATTCGCCGCCGGGGCCGTTTATTATCAGCCGAGAAAATCCTCTACCGGGCTGGCCTCAAAGTCCGCCAGCGCCGCACCGAGTGCATCCTCATCCGTGGGAAATAGCTCGTCCCAGACAAAGCTTGTCCCCTTGGCATTGACGACTTCCAGGGACCAAAGGGTATGCGCCCCTCGATAAATCTTGATGTCGAAGCAATGCCCCTCCACGATGAGGGACTGGCTTAGCGGGCTGTCGATTATGGCAATGTCAGTCATTCCCTTTACCCTTCGTATCCGGCCCCAAACCTTCCTCAGCAAAACGTATCCCTTCAGGCCCACCATTTTTGGGTACAAATATAACGCCCTGCCCTTCGAAGTATTGCCGCAGTTGGATTCGCGTGGATCGGCTCGGGTTTCCCCCAACCTTTTCGGCGGCGTTAATAGTGTTCCGATTGAGACCCGTTGCTTCTGACAATGCAGGATTCGAAAGGCCGAGAGCGGCTTTTGCGAGCCTAATTTGCAAGGGCGTGATGCTGTCGGACATGAAAACTCCTAACTCTGATGTGCTATTAGCCTAATATAAGGTTGACAGCACTATGCTGATAGCCTAATTATGGGCTATACACTTGAGCAAGGCAAGGGATTTGAAGGATGACCACCGCAGCTACATACAACCGCAAAGCCATCATGAACGCCGCTTGGGAGATTGTCCGTAAAGCCAATGTGGCCCTGTACGGGTTCCGGACCATCATGCGGCGCGCGCTTAAAGCCGCATGGGCGAACGCCAAGCACAAACGGGCAATGGAAGTGCGGCAGGAGAAGCAGGAGCAGGCAACGCCGAAAGTCGTCTGCATCCAAAACGAAATCGCCATCCTCGAAAGCAAGACCCATTGGGCACAGCCTGACTATGCCCGCATCGGCGTCCTACGCGCTGCTCTGAGGGCTGTGCTCAGTCAATCCGGCGACCATCTTACGCAGAGCGGTTGAGGGGATTGCCCACGATACCGCGCCTGAATTCCCGACAATCAAACAATCGTGGCCGAACGCCACACGAACGGAGGAAGTACCCATGTCCAATATCAAGCACGCTCTACATGCTCTGCAAGAGGCCCGCCAAGCCCACGAGGCCGCTATCGCAGTAGGAGACGCATATCAGGCCGCGAATGGTGGTAAGACGTCACCTACGAGTGAAGATGCAGTCGGTGACGCCGCAGAGGCGGTGGGCAAAGCTGAACGCGCCCTCATGGCCATTGAGCCTCAGACCCCGATGGATGCTTTGCGGAAGGTGAAAGCACTGATCTGCGACGGCATGCTCGATGAAGCCATTGCTGCCCTTCGCACCGATGCTGAACGGCTTACAGAGAGCAGCCGCGACCCACTGGTTGACCTAGACGCCCGTTGCCGTCCACTGCGCAAACTGATCAACAGCGTGGACGGCAGCGACCCGTTGCTTGATGACATGATCGAAGAACTGCATCGCCTCGAAGCTGAAATGTTGAAGCATGTGCCCAAGACCGCTGAGGGGTTGGCCGCGCTGGCAAACATGCATTGGCAGACCGAAGGGCCGGTCTCGCACATGGGGTCGCCTGATTGGCAGGCCTCTATGAGCAACCCAACCTACATTGCGATGCTCAACTTGCGCACCGGCGCACGTCGTCTGGCAGGGGAGGCAGTACAATGAACACGAACCTCGCAGCCGCAATTTCCAATGCATACGACCTCAGCAGCATTCTGCGCGTTTGTGTGCGCTCCCTTGAGGGGGACGCGCCCGAGCAACCGGGAGACGGAGAGGCGACAGCGCACACGGTCAAGCTGGCGGGGAACATGGTTGGGGACCTGATCAGCACCCTTGAACTGGTTGAACTGAGAGGCGAGCGCCCGGAAGAGGACGCCAATCAGAGGACAGGTGCCGTGCAACTGCTGGATAAATGGAAGGCAGCCAAGCGCACCCGAGACGCACTGATACAGGCGCAATCTACCAAACAGGTATCTGAACCTGCGGAGCTGGCCGAGCTTGATCAGAATATCGAATGGTATGCTGAGCGCATTTCCTGCTTTGAGCCGAAGACAGATGCAGATGCAGCCGCCATGCTTGAATGGTGCGTTGAGGATTGCGCCGGAGAATTGCTGTGCGAGCAGTATCCGCGCGCGCAGAAGGCCGTGATCAAATACCTGCGGTCCAAGGCCTAACGAACCCGCCTGCGCCCCGCTGCCGGGGCGTAGGTTACGCGGTGGGGGCCGCATTGGAGGCTGTCAGAAATGAACTGCTACACGAACAACCGAAACTGGTCCGACAGGTTCTTGCCTGAGATTAAGCAGTTAATCGGCGGCTACCTGCTGGAAACCGCTGCCGACCCCTTCGACCATTTTCACGCTACTGACCTAATGATGCTGGATGCCCGCGACATGCGGGTTGCGGCACGGGTAAGGCGTCCTGGATATGCGCATCGCTATCCCTACCAGTTCACCATACGCTCAGCGGTGGCATCTGGCGCGCAGACAGAGCTTTCCAAAATTGTGAACGGCAATGGGGATTGGATGTTCTACGGGCATTCCAACACCGATCAGACGGGCTTAGAGGCGTGGTGGCTGATCGACCTTCGAGCGTTCCGCGCTGCGCTAATCCGCAACAGGGTGAACGCTCCTCAGATTGTCATGGGCGACCAGCGCAATGCGGATGGTACGCGGTTCAAGTGGTTTGATCTGCGTTCTTTTCCGGCTGATCCGCCGCTGGTCGTTGCATGTTCAGGAGTCATGCGAAATTGAACCGTTTTGTCTCAATATTTCCGAGATTTAGTGGTTTCGAGTTAATATAGATTATAGCGGCCATCCCGATATCTGCTAGAAGCTTAGCGAAAGCGGCCCGAACCGTACCCATAGAATGAAAGTACGTTAAAGTCGGATGTCTTCTAAAAATAACGAGGATGAAGTTCGCTTCATCCATAAAGCTCGCCGCTGGCGGAGGTCATACTGGTTGGCCATCGCAACCTTAGTCGTTCTCTGGGGCTATGCCGTCTATGAGGTGGTCGGTTACGTAGTGCGCAGCTAGCGCCGTCCCAAAGTGAGCTAGCCAAATTATTCAGTCAGCTTGCTTACCATCGCATTGGATCAGTCCACTTACTCGTCATGGCTGATAATGACGAGAAAACGAAGCGGCAGACAGGCAGATGGACGCTCGAGCGCATTGCGTTTGCGGCGGCTGTCGGCATGTTGTGGTTGATCGGTTTCGTTCTAGCCTTCAATATTTGATGATGCGCCCTCGCCTTGATCGGGCAAGCCAGAACCTTTCGTGAGAAGCGATGGTTTGGATATCCCAACAAGTGTGGCGATGCACTTAATACATGTTAAAACCTCTCACGCGCAGGTTGTTCTCCGCTTCAGTCGTCTTGTAATTTTATGGCTGGAATTGATTCACGGAGGGGGACTTATGTCGTCTAATGGTGACAACGATAGAAACCTGTTCGCTCGTGTCGTCGAGCATTGGAAGTTATCACACTGGCTCGGGGCAATCGCCATTGTAGGGCTGTGGATTGCAGCAGCGTATGAGATGATCACATACGTGCTCGAAAGCTAGAAAGACACAATTACCCAATTTTCGACCTTAGGGACTTGTTGCTCAACTTATCGCGTCTAGGTTTGGTCAATGGCATCCGACGAGCAGAATAGAACGGCCAGCAAGCGGAAATTGCGTGAGCGTGGGGGTGATACCGGGCAAGTGCGCGAGCGCTTGGCGTTTGGTATGGCAATTGCAGCGCTATGGGCGCTTGGCATCTGGTTCGTTTTGACACACTGATAAGCGTTCGCTGACAGCTTTCAAAAGCCACCGTCAATTTATCAGCATCAAAGCGGTTGAACTATCCTCTAAGGACAACAGAAAGGTGGATTGCGGGGTGGATCAAAATCCAACGTCCGCAGCAATACCATTCTATTTCAATCACTTATAAGATATTGATGGTGCCCCCACACGGACTCGAACCGCGGACCTACTGATTACAAATCAGTTGCTCTACCAGCTGAGCTATAGGGGCACTGAGGGCTCATTTAGAGAAATGGCGCGGGGGGTGCAAGAGGGGAAATGAGAGTTTCTTTCGGATTTTACACGCGGCGCGGGACGGGCTATTCAACGCCAAGATTTTCAAGGTTGAGCGGAGTATCATGCAGCTCGTTTTGCACACAGGTGTTCATTTCACGGAAGACGAGCGGCTGCTGAAATGCCTGCTGCGCAATCAGGATGATTTTGCCAAAACCGGCGTCAAAGTGCCCGGGCCCAGCACCTATCGCAATCTGTTTCGCGATACGCTCAACGCGATGCACAAGGCAGAGCCCTCTGAGGTGGCGCGGGATGTTTTGCTTGATGCAATTCTCGATGAGGGCACAGCCAGCCGGGTGATCCTGTCGGACGCGAACTTCTTCCGCTCGCCCGCCACGGCCCTGCAAGAGGGGGTGCTCTATCCTGCCGCCGCCGTTCGGATGTTGCGCATGGCGCAGCTGTTCCCCGAGGACGAGATTCGCATCTTTATGGCGATCCGAAACCCCGCGTCGCTGGTGCCGGTGCTTTATGACAAAGCGGCCGACAAGACTTCGGCGGCCTTCTGGGGGGAGCGGGGGCCGGAAGATCTGCGCTGGTCTGAAACGATTGCCCAATTGCGTGAAGCGGCACCGGGCATTCCGATCACGGTCTGGTGCAACGAAGATACGCCGCTGATCTGGGCGCAGATCATCCGCGATATGGCAGGATTGGATCCGGAGACCAAGATCAAAGGCGGCTTTGATCTGCTGCACGCGATCATGTCCGAAGAAGGGATGCGACGGTTCCGCGGCTATCTCGACACTCATCCAGAGATGTCCGAGGCGCAGAAACGGCGTGTGATCACAGCGTTTCTCGACAAATACGCGCTGGAAGAAGAGATCGAAGAAGAGCTCGACATGCCCGGCTGGACCGAGGAATTGGTCGAGCGGATGACGGCGCTTTATGACGCGGATGTCGAAATTATCCGCGCCATGCCGGGTGTCAGCCTGATCGCGCCTTAAGTGCCAGCGGCAGCCAATTCGGTGATTACGTCATAGGCCATGGCCACATCCTCGGCCGTGGCGGTGAAGGCGCCTGCTTGAAAACGGATCACCAAGTCCCCATCGATGCGGGTCTGGGTCAGGTAAATGCGGCCATCGTCGTTGATGCGATTGAGGAGGTCTCGGTTGTGCGCATCAAGGTCTGCGGTCGCGAGATGGCGGAAGGTGAAGAGCGAGAGCATCGGCTGGGTCACGACCTCAAAACCCTCCGTCGCCTCCAGCCGCGCGGCCAAGCCCTGCGCCCATGTCACATGGTTTCGGATCATTTCGCGCAGCCCGTCCAGCCCATGGGCGCGGATCAGAAACCATAGTTTCAGGGCGCGAAAGCGGCGGCCCAGTGGGACCGACCATTCGGAATAGTTCACGATCCCATCCGCGCCGTGGGTCTTCAGGTACTCCGGCTGGATCGCCAAAGTCCTGACCAAATCGTCGGGATTGCGCAGGAAATGGGTGGTGCAATCGAACTGCGCGCCGAGCCATTTATGCGGGTTCATAACCACGGAATCGGCCCGCTCGACCCCGGCCCAGAGGCTGCGGAACTCAGGGCAGATCATCGCCGATCCGGCCCAAGCGGCATCGACATGGGTATAAAGCCCCTCGGCCTCGGCCACATCCATCACGGCGGCGATATCATCGCTGGCCCCCGCGCTGGTGCCGCCGGTGCAGGCGATGATGCCCGCGGGCTGATGCCCCGCCGCGCGGTCGGCAGCGATGGCGGCGCGCAAGGCGTCCGCATCCATCGCGCGGGTTGGGCCGTGGGTGGGGATGCGCACAAGGTTCTCTTCGCCCAGCCCCGCAATCCAAATGGCGCGGTCGACCGACGTGTGCACCTCGGCCGAGCAATAGACCCGCAGGCGCGGCTGGCCCGACAGACCTGCCTTGTTGCCCTGCCAATCCAATGCCCGCTCCCGCATCGTCAGCACGGCGCAAAGCGTGGCGGAACTGGCGCTGTCTTGAATCACCCCGGTGAACCCATCGGGCAGCCCGATCGCTTGGCGCATCCAATCGCAAACGCGGGTTTCCAGCTCTGTCGCCGCCGGAGAGGTTTGCCACAGCATGCACTGCGCCGCGATGGCAGAGACGAAATATTCCGCCAGCACCGAGACAGGCGCGGCATTGGCCGGGAAATACGCAAAGAACCGGGGGTGCTGCCAGTGGGTCATGCCGGGCATGATGGTCTGCTCAAAATCGTCGAAAATCGCCTGCATCGCCTCGGCCCCTTCGGGCGGGGCGTCGGGCAGGGCAGAGAGCACGGCACCGGGGGCGACCTGTGCGCGGACGGGCTCATTGCGCAGGCCCGCGTGGTAGTCTGCGGCCCAATCGGCCGCACGGCGGCCCCACTGGCGGAAATCCTCCCAGTTCATGCGCGGCTCCTGTCGTTTTGAATTCTGGTTGTCATCCGCATTTCCTGCCCCATGTTGTTGTATTGTCTCACTGTTGTTCCGCGCGGCTTGCCCTCTTCAAGAATGATGCCGTAGCGGTTATGGTGATCGTCACGCCCTTTTGGGCGCTCTTTGACTTGGTAAGTAGCGATCAGGAAACCGTCAAGAATGGCCACAATGCCCCCCCTGCGCCGTACTGCCCGCTCCCTTCCGATTGCGCTTTTGCGCGCGCGGGAAAGGGTGATGGGGCCGATCCGGGAAATCCTGAACGAAAGCGGCATCTCGGAACAGAAGTTTCGCGTTCTGCGCGTGGTCGAGGAATCCGGCCCGATGGAGCAGACAGCGCTGGCGCAGCAAGCCTGTTTGTTGCTGCCGAGCCTGACCCGCATGCTGCGCGCGATGGAGCAAGAAGGTCTGTTGAGCCGTGCCAGTGATCCCGACGACGGGCGCAAATCTATCGTCACGATCACCGATCAGGGCCAGCAGGTGCTACAAGACCACGCGGGCGACGCCGCCGCGCTGTTTTCGGATTTCGAAGCCCGTTTCGGCAAGCAGCGGATGGAAGACCTGCTGGATATGCTTGAAGACCTCGTTAATCTGGACATGCAGAAAAAGACCGACGGGCCAAAGAAAGACTGACGCGTAGGGGGGTTAGCCCCCCTTAACTGCCTGCCGCACCGCGCAAATTCCGGCCAGCGCCATGCGGCTGCCCTCGGCCTCTGTCGCCGGTGCGCCCTGTTGGGTCAGGGCCCGGAGATAAAGCTGCGCCGCGCCGCCCGTGCCGATCACCGCCAGTGTTTGCCCCAGCCAATAGGCCCGCGCCGCCGCAAGTTCCGCGCCGATCAGCGTGCCAGCTAACCGCGCCTCTGCCGTCGGCGGCGGGATATCCTTCAAAGCCAGATCGGCCCGGATGGAGGCCAAACGCCCTGCCAGCCGCTCGGGTCGCGACAGCCCATCGCTGAGCGCATCGTCAAAGGCCGTGTCGTCCAGCGCCGTGCCCTCGGCAGGGGTGCTGTCGCCCAAAAGGTCCAGCAATTCCCCGGTCAGGAAAGTCTGAAAGCTCACCACTTCGCCCGCGCTGATCTGCGCCCAGACCGAAGTCGCGCCCGGCAAACAGATCACCCCGTCCCAGTCTTTATTGAGGCTCAGAAAGCCCGCGATCCGGGTCTCGGCCCCTTGCAGCAGCCCGCTGGGGCTTTGCTGTCGCAGGGCGGGGATGACCTGAAGGTCGAAGTTTTCTGTGGGGAGAGGCGTCGCACCTTCGGCAGTGGCGGTGCAGGGCACCATGCGGGGTGCGGCGGCGGTCCAGCTTACGGGCAGGCCCGCCAAGAAGACCGGCAAACGCGGCAATTGCCATAGCGCGGTGAGTGTCTTGAGCGCGGCGTCAAAGGTCGAGGCGCTGGTCAAGCCCGCCGGGTCGCACTCCGCCGTTGCGGTCTCTAGCGCCGATCCGCCCTGCATCGCCCAGACCTGCAACCGCGTGTCTTGGATCTCAACCGCCAGCCAGTCTGCTTTGCTTACATCGGTCATCGCACTGCCTCTCGTCGTGAATTTCCGTCTGGCATAGGCGCTGTGGGCTGCGGGTTCAATGCATCCGACGCCCTGCCAGTCGCGAGACCGTTCAATTGCTTCAAGCCTAAAATATTTATCCTTGAACGAAAAAGCGACTCAGCCTAGGCTCCGTTCCAAAGCGAACCAGAGGGGAATTTCGATGCGTGCAATCTGTCTTGGCGGCGGTCCTGCGGGGCTGTACTTTGCGATTTCGCTGAAACTGCGCCAGCCCGAGGCCGATGTGACGGTGCTGGAACGCAATCGCGCCGATGACACCTTCGGCTGGGGCGTTGTGCTGTCGGATGAAACGCTGGATAATCTTGAGGTTAACGACCCCGTCTCGGCACGTGAAATCCGCAGCCATTTCGCCTATTGGGACGATATCGCCCTGCACCACAAGGGCAACGTGATCCACAGCACCGGCCATGGTTTCTGCGGTATTGGGCGCAAGCGGCTGCTGCTGATCCTGCAGGAGCGGGCGCGCGAACTGGGTGTGAACCTGCAGTTCGAGACCGAGGTCAAGGATGCCTCTGAATACATGGACGTCTATGATCTGGTGGTCGCTTCCGACGGTCTGAACTCCAGAACCCGGATGGAATTCGAAGAAACCTTTAAGCCCGACATCGACGTGCGCCGCTGCCCCTTCGTCTGGCTCGGCACGCATCAGAAATTCGACAACGCTTTTACCTTTATCTTTGAAAAGACCGACAAAGGCTGGATCTGGGTCCACGCCTATCAGTTCGACAAAGACACGGCGACTTTCATCGTCGAATGCAGCCAAGAAACCTTTGACGCCTACGGTTTCGGCGAAAAGACCCAAGAAGAGACCATCGCGATCTGCGAAGAAATCTTTAAGGATCACTTGGACGGCCACAAACTGATGACCAACGCCAGCCACATCCGCGGCTCGGCTTGGATCAAGTTCCCCCGCGTCCTTTGCGAGAAATGGAGCCACGAGAATGTCGTGCTACTGGGAGATGCCTCGGCCACGGCGCATTTCTCGATCGGGTCGGGGACGAAACTGGCGCTGGAATCTGCGATCTCGCTGGCGAAACATGTTACCGACGACAAAGACCTGACCACGGCGTTCGAGAAATACGAAGAAGCCCGCCGCCTCGAAGTGCTGCGTCTGCAATCTGCGGCGCGCAACTCGGTCGAATGGTTCGAGGATGTTGAGCGCTACCTTAACCTCGACCCGGTGCAGTTGAACTATTCCATGCTGACTCGCAGCCAGCGGATCAGCCACGAAAACCTGCGCGAGCGTGACCCCAAGTGGCTGGAGGGGGCCGAGAAATGGTTCCTCGAACAGGCCGGTGCCGACAGCAATGGCCCCGTCCGCGCGCCGATGTTCGCGCCGTTCCAACTGCGTGACATGAAGCTCGAAAACCGCATCGTCGTCTCGCCCATGGCGCAGTACAAGGCCGTCGATGGCTGCCCGACCGACTGGCATTTCGTGCATTACGCCGAACGCGCCAAGGGCGGCGCGGGGCTGGTCTATACCGAGATGACCTGCGTCTCGCCCGAGGGCCGCATCACGCCGGGCTGTCCGGGCCTTTATGCGCCCGAGCACGAAGCCGCGTGGAAGCGCCTGACCGATTTCGTTCATGCCGAGACCGAGGCCAAGATTTGCTGCCAGATTGGCCACTCGGGCCGCAAAGGCTCGACCCAACTGGGTTGGGAAGAGATGGACGCGCCGCTCAAAGCGGGCAACTGGGACATCATCTCGGCTTCCGCGATCCCGTGGTCGGAAAACAATGCCCTGCCCAAAGCGGCGACACGCGAAGACATGGACGCGATCCGCGACGAATTCGTCGAAGCCACCCGCATGGCCGAGCGGGCCAACTTCGACATGGTCGAACTGCATGCGGCACACGGCTATCTGATCTCGTCCTTCATCTCGCCGCTGTCGAACCAGCGTGAGGATGCCTATGGCGGCAGTCTTGAAAATCGCATGCGCTACCCGCTTGAGGTCTTTAAAGCGATGCGCGACGCTTGGCCCGAAGGCAAGCCGATGGCAGTGCGCATCTCGGCCAACGATTGGGTCGAAGAAGACGGCGTGACCCCCGACGAAGCCGTTGAAATCGCACGTATGCTCAGCGACGCGGGGGCCGACATCATCGACGTCTCGGCAGGCCAGACCTCGAAGCAGGCCAAGCCCGTCTATGGCCGCATGTTCCAGACCCCGTTCAGCGACCGCATCCGCAACGATGGTGGCATCAAGACCATGGCCGTGGGCAACATCTATGAGGCCGATCACGTCAATTCGATCCTCATGGCGGGCCGCGCCGATCTGGTCTGCCTTGCCCGGCCACATCTGGCCGATCCCTATTGGACCCTGCACGCCGCCGCCGCCATCGGCGACCGCCACGCCGATTGGCCGCTGCCTTATGGCCCGGGCCGCGATCAGGCATGGCGTCTGGCAGACCGCGCGGCGGAGATGGAGAAAGTATGAGCCATATCGTCATCACCGGCGGCGGCACCGGCGTTGGGGCCGAGATCGCCCATGTGGTGGCCGGAACCGGCGCCAAGGTTACCATCATGGGCCGCCGCGAAGCACCGCTGCGCGAGCAGGGCCTGCCGTTTCAGACCTGCGACGTGACCGATGCGGATGCCGTACAAGCGGCCTTTGCCGCCGCCCGCGCGGAAAATGGCCCGATCACCGGCGTCATCGCCAATGCGGGGGCGGCGCATTCCGCACCATTCCACAAGATCACCGCGCAAGACATGAGCGATATGATGGCGGTGAACGTCACCGGCGTCTTTAACGTCTGGCAGGCCGCGCTGTCGGAGATGAAAGACGCCGGGCAGGGGCGTTTGGTCGCCGTGGCCTCCACCGCGGGCCTCAAGGGCTATCCTTACGTTGCGGGCTATGTCGCAGCGAAACATGGGGTCGTGGGCTTGACCCGCGCGCTGGCGTTGGAACTGGCGCGCACGGGCATCACGGTGAACGCGATCTGCCCCGGTTTCATCGACACGCCGCTCTTGGAACGCTCGGTCGAGAATATTACCGCCACCACCGGCAAAAGCGCCGAGGAGGCCCGCGCCTTGCTGAAACGCGCAAGCCCGCAGAACCGCTTTGTCGAAACCTCCGAGGTCGCCGGTGCTGTGCTCTACCTGCTGTCGGACGCCGCGGCTTCGGTCAACGGCCACGCGCTGGCGCTATCGGGGGGCGAAGTATGAGCGACGTTGCAAAGGATCGGGTGCGCCTCTGGCTGCGGCTGCTGAAAGTCGTGCGCGGATTGGAGCAGGAATTGCGCGATACGCTGCGGCGCGAGCACAATACGACCCTGCCGCGGTTCGATGTGATGTCGGCCCTCTCGCGCCATCCCGAAGGGCTAAAGATGAGCCAGCTTTCGGGCGTGCTGCGTGTGTCCAACGGCAATGTCACCGGCATCGCTGATCGTCTGAGCGAGGAGGGGCTGGTCGAACGCATCCCGGTCCCCGGCGACCGCCGCGCGATGATGCTGCGTTTGACGCCCGCGGGCTCGGCGCAATTTGCCCGCCAAGCGCAGGCGCATGAAGACTGGATCAACGAAAAACTGCGCGGGATCTCCTCCGAGGAAGCCCGCGCCATGGCGGCCCGCCTGCAGGCTTTCGCCGCCCAAACGGAAGAAAAGGAAAAAACCAATGCGCAGTGATGTGAAGCATTTCCAATGTGAAATTAAAGACCGGATCGCCACCGTGCGGCTTGACCGGCCTGACCGCAAGAACCCGCTGACCTTCGACAGCTACGCCGAGCTGCGCGACTGGTTCCGCGATTTGGTCTATGCGGATGACGTCGATGTGGTGATCTTTGGCTCCAACGGTGGCAACTTTAGCTCTGGCGGCGATGTGCATGATATCATTGGGCCTTTGACCCGGATGAACATGAAAGAACTGCTGCGTTTCACGCGCATGACCGGCGATCTGGTCAAGGCCATCGTGAACTGCGGCAAGCCGGTGATCGCCGCCGTCGATGGCGTCTGCGTGGGCGCGGGCGCGATCATCGCCATGGCCTCGGACCTGCGGCTGGCAACGGCAGAGGCCAAGACCGCCTTTTTGTTCACCCGCGTGGGCCTTGCGGGCTGCGACATGGGCGCCTGCGCGATCCTGCCGCGGATCATCGGCCAGACACGGGCGGCCGAACTGCTTTACACCGGGCGCGCCATGTCTGCCGAAGAAGGGGAACGCTGGGGGTTTTACAACCGGCTGGTGACAGGTGAGACGCTGGAAAATGAGGCGCTTAAACTGGCGCGAAAAATCCAAGCCGGCCCGAATTTCGCGCATATGATGACCAAGACGATGCTGGCCCAAGAATGGGCGATGTCCATCGAACAAGCCATCGAAGCCGAGGCGCAAGCTCAGGCGATCTGCATGCAAACGGGCGATTTTGAACGTGCCTACAACGCCTTCGTCGCCAAAGAACGCCCAGTCTTCGAAGGGGACTGAGCCACGAATAGCCAAAAGATAAACACGCGGGGAGGCGTAACCATGGCTGACAAAAGTTTTCTCGACTGGCCGTTTTTCGAGCCGCGCCACAAGAAACTGGCACTGGCGTTGGATGACTGGGCCAGCAAAGAATTGCGAAACGTAGACCACGGCGACACGGACGGGGCCTGCCGCGATCTGGTGACGATGATGGGCCAGGACGGCTGGCTGCGCCACAGCGGCGCGGAGGGGGACGAGGTGCTTGATGTGCGCAGCCTTTGCCTGATCCGCGAAACGCTGGCCCGGCATGACGGATTGGCAGATTTTGCCTTTGCTATGCAAGGGCTTGGCACGGGAGCGATCTCGCTATTCGGGACGGATGAGCAAAAGGCCGAATGGCTTCCCAAGACCCGTTCGGGGCAGGCGATCTCGGCCTTTGCCCTGACCGAGCCGCAGTCCGGCTCAGACGTGGCCAACTCCACCATGACGGCCACGCCAGATGGCAATGGCTATGTGCTCGACGGGCGCAAGACGTGGATCTCCAACGGCGGCATCGCGGATGTCTACACCGTCTTCGCCCGCACCGGAGAGGCACCAGGCGCCAAGGGGTTGTCGGCCTTCATCGTGCCTGCCGATACGCCGGGGCTCAAGGTTGAGGAACGGCTTGAGGTCATGGCGCCGCATCCGCTGGCCACTTTGCATTTCGATGGCGTGAAACTGCCCGGCTCGGCGCTTTTGGGTGAGGCGGGGCGTGGCTTTGCCATCGCCATGTCGGTTTTGGATGTCTTTCGCTCCACCGTCGCCGCCGCCGCCCTCGGCTTTGCCCGCCGTGCGCTGGACGAGGCGCTTTTGCGCGTCACCAGCCGTCAGGTGCAGGGCGCGCCGCTGAGCGAATTGCAAATGGTACAAGGCCATATCGCGGACATGGCGCTTGACGTCGATGCTGCCGCTTTGTTGGTTTACCGCGCCGCCTGGACTAAAGACAGCGGCGCGCCGCGTGTCACCCGCGAGGCGGCGATGGCCAAGCTTTTCGCCACGGATCAGGCGCAAAAGGTGATCGACAAGGCCGTTCAATTGCACGGTGGCGACGGCGTGCGCAATGGCGAGGCAGTGGAGCGACTTTACCGCGAAATCAGGGCCTTGCGCATTTACGAGGGCGCGTCGGACGTGCAACGTGTTGTCATCGCGCGCCAGACATTGGGAGCCATGTCATGAAGCTGCACCCGACCGGACATGAAGACACCTTCGCCCGCGATAACCTGCCGCCCTTTGAGCAGTGGCCGGACTTGCTGTTGGACCGCTTCGACTATCCTGAGCGCCTGAACGTCGGCGTCGAACTTACGGATAAGATGGTGGAAAAAGGGTTTGGCGACCACACCGCACTGATCGGCAACGGGCGGCGGCGGACCTATAAGGAACTGTCAGACTGGACCAACCGTCTGGCTTCCGCGCTGGTCGAGGATTTGGGTGTGAAACCCGGCAACCGGGTGTTGATCCGCTCGGCCAACAATCCTGCGATGGTGGCCTGCTGGTTGGCGGCGACCAAGGCGGGGGCGGTGGTGGTTAACACCATGCCGATGCTACGCGCGGGCGAGCTTTCGGCCATCGTCGACAAGGCCGAAGTCACCCATGCGCTCTGCGACACGCGGCTGATGGATGAGATGACGGCCTGCGCCAAAACCTCCAAATTCCTCAAAACGGTCGCGGGTTTTGACGGCACCAGCAACCACGACGCCGAGTTGGACCGTCTGGCGCTGGAAAAACCGGTGCAGTTCGAGCCGGTGGACACCGCGCAGGACGATGTGGCGCTCCTTGGATTTACTTCAGGAACGACGGGTAACCCTAAGGCAACAATGCATTTTCATCGCGACCTTCTAATCATCGCAGATGGCTATGCGCGCGAAGTGCTGAACGTCACTCCACGGGATGTTTTCGTCGGCTCGCCGCCCTTGGCCTTTACCTTTGGCCTTGGTGGCCTCGCGGTTTTCCCGCTGCGCTTTGGGGCCGCCGCGACGCTTTTGGAAACCGCAAGCCCGCCCAACATGATCGAGATCATTGAGAAGTACAAAGCCACCGTCTGTTTCACCGCCCCCACCGCCTACCGCGCCATGTTGCAGGCGATGGAAGAGGGCGCGGACCTCAGCAGCCTGCGTGCCGCCGTGTCTGCCGGAGAGACCCTGCCTGCACCGGTTTATCACGAGTGGCAGGAAAAGACCGGTAAACCCATGCTTGATGGCATCGGTGCGACGGAAATGCTGCATATCTTCATCTCGAACCGCTTCGACGACCACCGCGCCGCTTGCACCGGCAAGCCCGTCACGGGCTATGAGGCGCGGGTAATCGATGCTGACGGAAACGAGGTGCCGCGCGGCGAGGTAGGCCGTCTGGCTGTGCGGGGCCCAATCGGCTGCCGCTATCTGGGCGACATGCGGCAGGCGGATTACGTCAAGGACGGGTGGAACATCACCGGCGACAGTTTCACCATGGACGAGGACGGCTATCTGCATTTCGCCGCCCGCAACGACGATATGATCATCAGTTCTGGCTACAATATCGCCGGGCCGGAGGTTGAGGCGGCGCTGTTAAGCCATCCTTGCGTCAGCGAATGCGGGGTGGTGGCCGCTGCGGATGACGCGCGCGGCTCTATCGTGCAGGCGCATGTGGTTCTGGTTGACGGAACGCCGGAAGACGCAAATACTATCAAGCTATTGCAGGATCATGTTAAAGCGACCATCGCACCCTATAAATACCCGCGCGACATTCGTTTCATCAAAGAACTGCCCAAGACCGCGACCGGCAAGATCCAGCGTTTCGCGCTGAGAGAGGATACATGAGCAGTTTCGACGAAGCCTCCAAAGGCGCTAAGATGAATTTCGCCAAGGACAAGTCCTATGGCGATTACCTCGGGCTGGACCAAATCCTGACCACCGAGAATCCGCTCGACATGGCGCATGACGGGCTGCTGTTTATCATCCAGCACCAGACTTCGGAGCTATGGATGAAGCTTGCGATCCATGAGTTGACCGCCTGCCGAAAGGCGCTTCAGGCAGGGGAATTGCGCCAGAGTTTCAAGATGTTGACCCGTGTGGCACGGATTTTCGAGCAGCTTAATTCGGCTTGGGACGTGCTGCGAACTATGACCCCGAGCGAATATACCCAGTTCCGTCCGCACCTTGGGGCCTCTTCTGGGTTTCAGTCCTACCAGTACCGTCTGATCGAATACCTGCTGGGCAACCGGATCGCGGCGCTGACCAAACTGCATGAACATACGCCCGAACCCCATGCGGCACTGGTGGCGGAGATGCAGCAGCCGAGCCTCTATCAGGTGGCGATTGATCTGCTTTGCACGCGGCTGGGGGAGCCGTCGCTTGCAGGCAGCCCCGAGCCGCAAGCTTGGCAGCCGAAGGCCGAGGTTCAAGCTCTATGGAAAAAGGTTTATGAAGACCCGACAACCCATTGGGAACTTTACGAATTGGCGGAAAAGCTGGTCGATCTTGAGGACTACTTCCGCCGCTGGCGGTTCAATCACGTTACCACCGTTGAACGTATCATTGGTTTCAAGCGCGGCACCGGGGGCACCGCTGGGGTAACCTATCTGCGCAAAATGCTTGAGGTGGAGCTTTTCCCCGAGCTTTGGCATGTGAGAGGAGCACTGTAAGTGTCTGTTTTGAAAAAAGATCAGTTCATCCTGCTTGAGGGTGTTATCTATCTCGACGGCAATTCGCTGGGGCCATTGCCCAAGGCCGCCGCCGCGCGAGTGCAGGATATGATTACTGCTGAATGGGGTGAGATGTTGATCCGCGGCTGGAACCAAGCCGGTTGGATGGAGCAGCCCGCCCGCGTCGGCAATATGGTGGCCGGGATCGTTGGCGCGCCGGAAGGGTCGGTCGTGATGGGCGACACCCTGTCGATCAAGGTTTTTCAAGCGTTGGCTTCGGCGCTGAAGCTGCGCCCTAACCGCAAGGTGATCCTGTCGGACAGCGGCAACTTCCCGTCGGACCTCTATATGGCCGAGGGGCTGGTGGGGCTGTTGGAGCAGGGCTATGAGCTGCGCACCGTGGCGCCAGAAGAGGTGACGGGGGCCATCGGCGAAGACATCGCCGCGGTGATGCTGACCGAGGTCGACTACCGCACTGGGCGCAAACACGACATGAAAGCGATCACCGAATTGGCCCATGCCAATGGCGCGGTGATGATCTGGGATCTGGCGCATTCGGCGGGGGCACTGCCGGTGGACCTCGCGGGCAGCAACTGCGAATTCGCGGTTGGCTGCACCTATAAGTACCTCAACGGCGGGCCGGGTGCGCCGGGCTTCATCTATGTGCGCCCCGATCTGGCCGACGAAGTGCAACCTGCGCTGGCCGGTTGGCTGGGGCACCGCCAGCCATTCGCTTTCGAGCAAAACTACCAGCCCGGACAGGGGATCGAGCGGATGCGCGTCGGCACCCCGCCGGTGATCCAGTTGACCGCGCTTGAAGTGGCGATGGAGCTTTGGGCGGATGTGGACATGCAAGAGCTGCGCGCGGCCTCTATCGCGCTGCAAGAGCAGTTCATCGAAGAGATCGAGCGCGATGTGCCGCAGCTGACGCTGGCCAGCCCGCGCAACAGCGCCGATCGGGGCAGTCAGGTGTCGTTCCGCTTTGACGAAGGCTATGCCGCGATGCAGGCCGTGATCGACCGCGGCGTGATCGGCGACTTCCGCGCGCCCGACATCATGCGTTTTGGCTTCACGCCGCTTTATATCGACGCCGAAGATGTCTCTAAAGCGGTCGCGATTATCCGCGATGTGATGGAGAACCGTCTCTGGGATAACGAAAAATACAAGACCCGCGCGCGGGTGACCTGACAGTGTTAGGCGCAGGCGCTAAGCTGGCAAGACGACCCAATTGAACGGGCCCGGTAAAGAGGCCCAAACCAACCAAGGGAGATTGAAATGAAGATGAAATCACTTGTGATGGCGGCTTCGGTCGCGGCACTGGCGGCAGGCGGCGCATGGGCCGAAGAGGGTAAGGTGAAGGTCGGCATGATCACCACCCTCTCGGGCGGCGGCGCGGGCCTTGGCATCGACGTGCGCGACGGCTTTATGCTGGCCACAAAGATAGCCGGGAACGAGAACCTTGAGGTCGTGGTCGAAGACGACCAGCGCAAGCCCGAGATTGCAGTGCAACTGGCCGACAAGATGATCCAATCCGAGAAGGTCGACGTGATGACCGGCATCATCTGGTCTAACCTCGCCATGGCCGTGGTGCCCGCGGCGACGGCGCAGGGCAAATTCTACCTCTCGCCCAATGCGGGCCCCTCGGCGCTGGCGGGCAAGGGCTGCAACCCGCTTTACTTCAACGTGGCATGGCAGAACGACAACCTGCACGAAGCGGCGGGCGCTTATGCCAATGACACGGGCTATGAAAACACCTTCATGCTGGCGCCGAACTATCCTGCGGGCAAGGACGCGCTGACGGGCTACAAACGGACCTATGATGGCGCAGCGGCGGGCGAGGTCTATACTGATCTGGGCCAAACCGACTATGCCGCCGAGATCGCGCAGATCCGTGCCTCGGGCGCGGATAGCGTGTTCTTCTTCTTGCCCGGCGGGATGGGGATTTCCTTCCTCAAGCAATATGCCAACTCGGGCGTGGACCTGCCCGTCGTCGGCCCGGCCTTCAGCTTTGATCAAGGCATCTTGCAGGCCGTGGGTGAGGCCGCTCTTGGGATCAAGAACACCAGCCAGTGGAACAAGGATCTTGATAACGAAGCCAACAAGACCTTCGTCGAAGCCTTTCAGGAGGAATACGACCGTCTGCCGTCGCTCTACGCCAGCCAGGGTTATGACACCGCAAACCTGTTGCTGAGCGCGATGGAGAAGGCGGATGTATCGAATGCCGAAGCCTTTGGCGCGGCGCTGAAAGAGGCTGATTTCGACAGCGTGCGGGGCAAATTCTCGTTTGGTAACAACAATCACCCGATCCAGGACTACTACGTGCGCGAAGTGGTCAAAGAGGGTGATGTCTATACCAACAAGCTGATCGGCCCCTCATTGACCGATCACGCGGATGCCTACGCGGCTGACTGCAAAATGTAATCCCGCGCGGCCCCGGGCGTCGATTTGGCGCGCCGGGGCCGACGTTTCACCGCTTTCACGCCGGTCCTCGCGTCCGGCGCGCCGGGAGGCTTTGCCAAATGTCGCTCATCTTGCTGATTGAACAGGTGCTGAACGGGGTCCAATCCGGGGTCATGCTGTTCTTGATGGCCGCGGGGCTCACGCTCATCTTCGGGGTCATGGGGCTCATTAACCTCGCCCATGGTTCGCTCTACATGGTCGGTGCCTTTGCCGCCGCGGCGGTTGCGGCGGCGACGGGGTCGTTCCTCTTGGCCTTGGTGGCGGCCTTGGCCGCGGCGGCGCTGGCGGGCTGCTTGATCGAGATGACGGTGATCCGCAGGCTCTATGACCGCGACCACCTGGACCAAGTGCTGGCGACCTTTGCGCTGATCCTGATTTTCTCAGAAGGTACGCGGTTTCTCTTTGGCTCCTTCCCGTTGTTTCTCGACATTCCCTCCGCGCTGGCGGGGCCTGTGACCCTGCCGGGCGGCATCCAGTATCCGCTCTACCGGCTCGTGATCATCGGCGTCGGTCTGGTGATTGCTGCAGGTCTGTTCCTGCTGATCGCCCGCACGCGCATTGGCATCCAGATCCGTGCAGGTGAGGCCGACCGCGAGATGATCGCAGCGCTTGGCGTTGATATCGCCAAACTTTATACGCTGATCTTCGCCCTCGGCGCGGCGCTGGCGGGGCTTGCCGGTGCGCTGGTCGGCGCGATCCAGTCGGTGCAGGTGGGCATGGGGGAGCCGGTGCTGATCCTTGCCTTTGTGGTGATCGTTATCGGCGGCATCGGCTCGATCAAGGGCGCGCTGATCGGGGCGCTGCTGGTGGGGCTGACGGATACGCTTGGCTCTGTCCTGCTGCCGCTCTTTTTTGCCAACTTCATGGAGGCCTCGGCGGCCACGTCCGTCGGCTCCTCGCTCGCCTCCATGTCGATCTACATTCTGATGGCGGGGGTCTTGCTGTTCAAACCCACCGGCCTCTTTGGGGAGGCCTGAGCCATGATGCGCGAAAAACTCGTAAACCTCTTTCTTTTTTTGCTGCTGCCCGTGACGGCGCTGGCGGCCTTTGCGCTGGACGAGCCCTTCATCATCACGCTGGCGACCAAGGCGGCGATCCTCGCCCTTGCGGGCGTGGGGCTGAATATCGCGCTCGGGCTGGGCGGGCTGGTGAGCTTTGGCCACGCGGCGTTCTTTGGGATCGGCGGCTATGCCATGGGCATTCTCGCCGCCCATGCGCAGAGCTACACACCGATCATGGAGAGCCCATTTCTGATCGAAGGCACCAAGTCGATGCCGGTGATCTGGCTGGTGGCGATCGTGGTCTCTGGTCTTGCTGCGCTGCTGATCGGGGCGCTGTCTTTGCGCACCTCGGGTGTCTATTTCATCATGGTCACGCTCGCCTTCGGGCAGATGCTGTTCTACTTCTCGATCTCATGGCCCGCCTATGGGGGCGAGGACGGGCTGTCGATCTATGTGCGCAACGGCTTTCCGGGGCTGAACACGCTTGATCCGCTGACTTTCTTTGCCATCGCCTTTGCGGTGCTGGCGCTGGTGCTGCTGTTTGCAGGGCGTCTGGCGCGGGCTCCTTTCGGCCTTGCGCTGTCGGCGGCGCGGCAGAATGCCGAGCGGGTCGAAGCCGTGGGCCTCGCGCCCTTCCGGCTCCGGCTGGTGGCCTTTGTCATCTCGGGCGCGGTCACCGGGCTTGCGGGCGCGCTTTTCGCCGACCTCAACCGTTTTGTCAGCCCGACGATGTTCTCGTGGCAGACCTCCGGCGAGATCATGATCTTCGTGATCCTCGGCGGGGTGGGGCGGCTCTTTGGCCCGGTGGCCGGGGCGGCGCTGTTCATCTTGCTTGAGCATGTCTTGGGCGGGCTGTCGGAGTTCTGGCACATCTATCTGGGGCTGTTGCTGTTGCTGGTGGTGCTCTTTGCGCGCGGCGGCATGATTGGCCTCGTTGCCGGACGGGAGGTGGCCCATGACTGAAGGGAAGACGGATGTGCTGTTGGACGTGCGCAACTTGCACAAAAGCTTTGGCGCGTTGAAGGCGACGGATGATGTCTCCCTCACCCTGCGGACGGGCGAGATCCACGCGCTTATCGGCCCCAACGGGGCGGGCAAGTCGACGCTGATCAAGCAGATCGCGGGCGGGCTGCGATCAGACAGCGGATCGGTCCATTTTGCCGGGCAGGACGTGACACCGATGACCACCGTGCAGCGGGCGCGGGCGGGGCTGGGGCGAACGTTTCAGATTTCGTCGCTGGCGATGGAATATACCGTGCTGCAAAACGCGGTGCTGGGCGCGCTTGGCCAATCGGGCCGGGTGATGCGCTTCTTCGCGCCAGTGATGCGGCAACAGGAGTTGCGGCAAGAGGCGATGCGCGCCTTGGAGTTGGTGGGGCTTGCGGATCACGCGGCCAAGCGCACCGCGGACCTGTCGCATGGGCAACGTCGCCAGCTTGAGGTCGCCGTGGCGCTGACCCTGCGGCCCAAGGTGTTTTTGATGGACGAACCGATGGCGGGGCTCGGGGCCAGCGGCTCTAAGGAGATGACAGGCTTTCTCGACGGACTGCGCCGCGAGGCGCCGATCCTGCTGGTGGAACATGACATGGACGCGGTTTTCGCGCTGGCGGACCGCATTTCGGTGCTGGTCTATGGCCAGATCATCGCCAGCGGCACGGCGGCCGAGATCAAGGCCGATCCGCAGGTCCGGGTGGCCTATCTGGGCGAGGAGGACGCGGCATGAGCTTGCTGGAGTTGAACGACATCACCGCCTCCTACGGGCCGACGCAGGCGCTTTTTGGCGTCGATCTGACGTTAAAAGCGGGCGAGGTCTGCGCGCTGATGGGGCGCAACGGGATGGGCAAATCCTCGACCATTAAGGTGATCTGCCGGATGCTGAAACACGATGGCGGTGGGCTGCGCTTTGACGGGCGCGACATCGCGGGTCTGCCCAGTTTCCGCGCCGCGCAGGCCGGGGTGGGGCTGGTGCCTGAGGGACGCCGCTGTTTCGCGCCGCTGACAGTGCATGAAAACCTCATCGCTGCCGCACGCCCCGGTGCATGGGACGAGGCGCGGGTCACGGCGCTTTTTCCACGGCTGGGGGAGCGGCGCGATCAGGCGGCAGGCTCGCTTTCGGGCGGAGAACAGCAGATGCTGGCGATTGGCCGTGCGTTGATGACCAACCCGAAATTGCTGCTGCTGGATGAAGCGACCGAGGGCTTGGCCCCCGTGGTGCGCCAAGAAATCTGGGCCGCTGTGGCGCAGCTTAAACGCGACAGCGGGCTGGCGCTTTTGGTGGTGGACAAATCCCTCGCCGAGCTGCGCCGCGTGGCCGATCACGCTGTCATTCTCGAACGGGGCCGCACGGTCTGGTCTGGCCCGATGCCCGCGCTCGATTCCCAAATCGCCGATCAATTTCTCGGTGTGTGACTGTTAACAAAAAGGAACACGACATGTCGCATCAAATCATTCAGCCCGAAGGCTGGGCCCCCGCGAAGGGCTATGCAAACGGCGTGCTGAGCGCGGATGGTCACCTGTTCGTCGGCGGTCAGATCGGCTGGACCGCCGAGCAGAAGTTCGAATGCCATGACTTTATTGGCCAGATGAAACAGGCGTTGCAAAACATCCGCGAGGTGGTCGAAGCCGCAGGCGGCACGCCCGAAGACATCACCCGTCTGACGTGGTATGTGACGGATAAGAAAGAATACCTTGCCGCGCAAAAGGACGTGGGCCGCGCCTATCGTGAGGTTATGGGCAAGCATTTCCCGGCCATGGCGATGGTGGTCGTCGCCGGATTGGTCGAGGATGACGCCAAGCTTGAGATCGAAGCCGATGCGGTGATCAACCGCTAAGCGATCCCGCCGCCGGGGTCACCCCCGGCGGCGCAACGCCGGAAGCGCCGCCGAAAAGGCCGAGGAGAGCGCAAAGAGACCTGCGGCGATGCTGACGATGCTGGGCCCTGTCGGCGTGTCGAATTCCAGTGATGCCATCAGCCCGCCCAGTGCCGCTAAAGCGCCCAGTCCCATGGCCCAGATTGCCATGGTCTCGGGCGTCCTGGCAAAGGGCCGGGCAGTGGCGGCGGGGATGATCAGCATGGCGGCGATGAGCAGTGCGCCCACGACCTTGATGGCCACGGCCACCATGATCGCCAATGCCAGTGTCAGGATCAACTGCTCGCGTTTCGGGTTCCCGCCAGAGGCTTGGGCAAGATCGGGGTTCAGCGTGGCGGCCAGCAGCGCCGACCAGCGCCACGCCAACAGCAGCGCCACGGCCAGCGCACCGCCCCAAATGACGGCAAGGTCAAATCGGGTGACAGCGAGGATTTCCCCAAAGAGGTAGGACGACAGATCAACCCGCTGCCCCGGCAGCAGGGACACGGCCACCAACCCAAGCGCCAGCGCGGAATGGGCCATGACGCCCAGCAGCG
This sequence comes from Sulfitobacter sp. NFXS29, assembly GCF_040148765.1. Taxonomy (NCBI): domain Bacteria; kingdom Pseudomonadati; phylum Pseudomonadota; class Alphaproteobacteria; order Rhodobacterales; family Roseobacteraceae; genus Sulfitobacter; species Sulfitobacter sp. NFXS29. Next base: position 186,878 of record NZ_JAGDED010000008.1, on the reverse strand, counting down.
CATCGGCGCTGACATTGCGGCCCGAGAGTGTGCTGATCACCAGCGCCATCACCAGCGCCACCAAAAGCACGCCCGCGGTGATCGGCAGATCGGTCGCCAGCGCCAAGGCCACGCCCAGCAAGGCCGCGTGGCTGGTGGCATCGCCGAAATAGGCCATGCGCCGCCAGATCACGAAACAGCCCAAGGGGGCGGCGGCCAGCGCCACGCCAAGCCCTGCGAGGGCGGCCCGCAGAATAAAATCGTCAAGCATTCTCGGTCTCTTGGTGGTGGCCTTCACAGGCGTCGCCGTGGTGGTGGGTGTGATGGTGGTGGTGATGGTCGTGATCGTGGCGGTAAAGCGCCAGCGCCCCTTGGGTGCCGCTGCCAAAGAGCGCGCGGTATTCAGGCGCGTCGGCCACGGTTTCGGGCGTGCCTTCGCAGCAGACATGGCCATTGAGGCAGAGCACCCGGTCACTGGCGGCCATTACGACGTGTAGATCATGGCTGACCATCAGCACGGCGCAGCCCAAGTCTTGGCGCACCGTTTCGATCTGGCGGTAAAAGGCGGCAGAGCCGGGTTGATCCAGCCCTTGAGTCGCCTCGTCGAGGATCAGCAGATCGGGCCTTTCCAGCAGCGCACGGGCCAGCAAGACGCGCTGGAACTGCCCGCCGGAAAGGTCGACCATCTGCCGCTCGGCCAATTCCGGCACGCCAGCGGTGGCAAGGGCATCGCGGATCGCCTCAGGCTTTTGGCGGCGCGGCAGGTTGACGAAACGGCGCACGGTCAACGGCAGGGTGGCATCGATCTGCAACTTTTGCGGCACATAGCCGATGCGCAGCCCCGCCTTCCGGGACACTTTGCCCGCCGCCGGTTTCAGCGCCCCGATCAGCGCCCGCAGCAGGCTGGATTTTCCCGATCCGTTGGGGCCGACGATGGTGACGATCTCCCCCGGTTCGATGTTGAAGTTCACATCGCGCAGGGCGGTTTGCCCGTCGTGGCGCAGGGTCAGGCCACGGGTCTCAATCAGGCTCATGCGCCGGTCTCCTGACAGGCGGGGCAAAGACCCTCGGCCTCGACCACGCTGCGCTCGATGCGGAAGCCTGCGGCCCGGGCGGCATCGCCAAGGCGGCTTTTGGTGGGTGAGGTTTCGGCCTCTGCCACCGACCGGCAACCGCGGCAGATCAGAAAGGCGGGCGCGTGGTCTTCGCCCGGATGTACGCAGCCCACATAGGCGTTGAGCGCTTCGATCTTATGGGCCAGCCCGGCTTTCACCAGAAAATCCAAGGCGCGATAGGCCACGGGGGGCTGCGCGCCCAAGCCTTCGGCCGAGAGATGGGCCAAGAGGTCATAGGCGCCCAAAGCGCGGTGCTCTGACAGCAGAATTTCGAGCGCGCGGCGGCGAACGGGCGTCAGCCGTAGCCCGCGCACGGCGCATTGTGCTTCGGCGGCCTGCATGGTGCTGCGCATACAGGCGGCATGATCGTGATCGCGGAATTCGATGGCGCTCATGGGGGACCTCAATTCGTTTGGGTATTGATATGTTATAACAGCGGTGTTAGCAAGGTGATACTATAACATTTGAAGGTCTGCCATGTATCGTTTTACGCTCCCCGCTGCCATTCTTGCCTCTGCCGCATCGCCGCTTTGGGCGGAGGTGCCTGCCGTCGCCACGGATATCGCCCCGGTTCATGCGCTGGTGTCTCAGGTGATGGAGGGAGTCGGCACGCCTGACCTCATCGTGCCGCCGCGCAGTTCACCACATGGCTATGCGATGCGCCCTTCCGAGGCGCGGGCGCTGAGCGGGGCGGATTTGGTCGTCTGGGTTGGCCCGTTGCTGACGCCTTGGCTGGCCGATCCGCTGGAATCTCTGGCCAGCAGCGCGAGCCATCTGGCCTTGATGGAGCAGCCGGGCACCCGCGTCTTGGCGTTCCGTGAGGGGGCGAGTTTTGAGGCCCATGATCACGGCGATGTGGGAGATGAAGACCACGAGGGGGAGGAGCATGCCGCAAAGGGGGACGATCACGACTTGCATGGTGACGATGCGCATGAGGAGCATGACCACGACGCGCACGGTCACGCAGGACATGACCACGAGGAGCATGACCACGATGCGCACGGTCACGAAGGGTATAGCGACGCAGAACATGACGCGCCAGCGCCTGACGAAGACCACGACGATCACGGCCATGATGAGGCCCACGCGCATGGCGGCGTTGACCCCCACGTCTGGCTTGATCCGCAGAACGGTCAGCTTTGGCTGGGTCAGATCGCCGAGGCGCTGGCAGAGCTAGACCCCGACAACGCCGCACAGTACCGCGAGAATGCCAAAACGGCGCAGGCCGAGCTTGCCGCCTTGGAAAAGGACATTGCCGAGACCCTCGCGCCGGTTAAAAACCGCCCCTTCATCGTTTTCCACGACGCCTACCACTATTTCGAAGCGCGTTTTGACATCGAAGCACGCGGCGCCATCAGCGAAAATGACGCCCGCGCGCCGGGTGCGGCGCGGGTGGCAGAACTGCGCGATTTGGTGGCCGAGAGCGGCGCGAAATGCGTCTTTGCCGAGCCGCAGTTCAACCCCGGCCTGATCGCCGCGGTGACCGAAGGGCAGGGCACCGGGACCGGCACGCTCGACCCGCTGGGGGCTGATCTGGAACCGGGCGCTGCGCTCTATGCCGATCTGCTGCGCGGCATGGCAGAGAACATGGCCGTTTGCCTGTCGGATTGATCTTGGCGCCGAAACGAAAAGTGGTGCAGCCGGGGAAGCTGCACCACATCTTACATGCTGAAATAACTTTTATAGAATTCTGATCAGACGGCGATTTTACCGCCGCCTTCTTTGGTGATGACAACCACCGCCGGGCGCGGAGGCATCTTGGGGTCGAAGTCGGGCCAGCGGGTGGCTGGGTCTTCAAACGTGCTTTCCCGCTCGAAACCGGGGATGTCCTTGGTCCCGTCCGTACCGGGGTGCTGCACCGCGACGAAAAGCGTCTCGCCATCCTCCGTAAAGTAGGGGCCGCACATTTCGCCGCCCACGGGGCAGCGGAAGAAGAGCTTTGAGGTGCCGCGCGCCTCGCCTTCGGTCTCCAGCGCGTAAAGTCCGTCGGATTTGCCGGTCTTGCCCCAGCTGCTGCCCTGATCGGTGCTGATCCAGAGCCGCCCGTCGGCGTCCATCGCGGCGTTGTCGGGGCTGCCGAACCAGCCGTTTTCCGACGTCTCAGGGTTCCACTGCGCGCCGACCTCGGCAACCTTTGGGTCACCGCATTGCACAAGGATCGACCAAGTGCCGCTGGTGGCGGCGTGGTCAGCCTCGGCCTCTTTGATCTCGATGATATGGCCAAAACTGCTGTCGGCGCGCGGGTTAGCGGCGTTGGTGTCGCCCTGCTTGCGCTTGGTGTTGTTGGTCAGCAGGATATAGGCCGTGCCATCGCCGCGCGGCTGCGCGTCTTCGGGGCGGTCCATCGGGGTGGCGCCCAAAAGGTCAGCGGCCAGACGCGTGTCGATCATCACGTCGCCTTGGTCGTTAAAGCCGTTCTCGGCGGTCAGTGGTCCGGTGCCATGCACCAGCGGCAGCCAGTTGATCGTGCCGTCCTCCTCAAAGCGCGCGACATAGAGCGTGCCATCGTCCAGTAGAGCGCCATTGGCGGCGGGGTCTTCGGACACGGTTCCGGCAGAGACGTATTTGTACTGATAGTCAAAGCGGTTGTCGTCGCCCATATAGACCACCAGCTTGCCGTCTTTGCTGACCGTGGTCTCGGCGCCCTCATGGCGGAAACGGCCCAGAGCGGTGCGTTTGATGGGGGTGGAGGTCGGGTCCATCGGGTCAACCTCGACCACCCAGCCAAATTTGTTGGGCATGTTCGGCTCGGCATCCACGTTGAAACGGTCGTGCTTCTGGCCCCAAGCGTACCACATGCCCGGCACGCCGTAGCGGTCCCAAGATTTCTCTTCCGCGGCACCGCTGATGTCGGGCTTGCCGTCGGCGTCCAGCTTGTCGGTCCAGAAATAGCCGTGGAAGTTCTCTTCGGCCATCAGCCATGTGCCCCAAGGGGTCAGCCCGCCCGCGCAGTTGTTGAGCGTGCCGATGACCTGGGTGCCGCTAGGATCGTTGTTGGTCTTCATCCGCGCGTGACCGGCGGCAGGGCCGCTCAGCGTCATGGCAGTGTCGAGGGGGGTAATGCGGCGGTTCATCTTGCCATCACGCACCACTTGCCACTTGCCCACCTCATCGCGGGCGATCTCGACGACCGAGCCGCCGTGCGCCGCCATCTCAATGTCGATCAACTCGGGCGTCATGCCTTTGAAGTCGACTTTGTCCTGACGGCCAAGGCCGGGGAACATAACCTCTTCGTTGGTGTATTCGTGGTTTACGCAGAGCAGCCCGCGGCTGCCGTCTTCGTTCAGCGGCACAAAGCCCACGTAGTCGTTGTTATAGCCGAACTGTTTCAGCTGCGCGGCGGCGGTTTGGTTCATCACGTCGAACTCGGGCGCGTCTGCGGTGATCGGATCGCCCCACCGCAGCAGGATCTGCGCGTCATAGCCGGGGGCGACGTGGTGGGTTTCATCATTGCCCCACGCCAGTTCGTCAAAGACATAGCGGCTGGTGGCGGCATTGGCCTTGGACGGGGCGATGGCGGCAGCGGTGCCGAAAAGCGCGGTGGTGGCGGAAACCCCAAGCATCCCGCGCAGGATGTCGCGGCGGCCATAGCGGGCGTTGATCACATCACCGATGGTGCGCGAAAGATTGGCATTGGTGGGGATGTCGTCAAAGGCCTCAAAGGCTTCAGCCTTGTTGCCGATGGCGGGGTCGTTGAGAATTTCGCGGCGGGTCATCATGCTTCCTCTGGTGACTTGGCTGGCCTCCATCTGCACCATGACTGTCACGGTTTTATGACGCGCTAGATCGGGTTGTTGCGAAATCCGACAATGAGTTGGCGCAGGCCCAAGGCGGCCCCGGCAAAGATCGACGCCAGGGTGACAGGTCCGCTGAAGGCCAAGACCGATATGGCCGAGATGCCTTGCCCGATGGTGCAGCCCATGGCGATCACCGCGCCAGCGCCCATAAGCCCCGCGCCGAATATCTGGCGGCGCAGCTCGCGCGGGTCTTCGCAGGCTTCCCAACGGAAATGCCCCTGCCAGAGGGAGCCGAGGAAGGCACCGACCCAGACACCCGAGACGGAGCCGATACCAAAGCTCAGCGGGCGGACTGAGCCTTGCATGGCATAGAGCAGTGTCTCTCCCACGGGGGCGGCATAGCTGTGAGACATGAGCGTCTGTGTGCCAAAGCCGGTTTGTGCCAGCCACGCCGTGCCCGCCCAACCCGAGACGATGGCGAGACCGGCGGTCACGCTCCAAAAGACCATTCGGAAATCACGGCGAAAGGCGCGGGCGCTCAGCATGAAGGCACAGATCACCAACCCTAGAGCCACCCCAATCATTGCCACTGGTCCGCCTGTGAGTGCAGAAAGCGCATGGGCGATGCCATCGGGCGGGCCCACGTTCATTTGCCGGGGGAAGAGAAACACACGCGCCGGGGAGAGGGGGCCGGAGAGCACAGCAAAAGCTGCCAGCCCCATGACCACCACGATAACAAATGAACGCAGATCGCCGCCACCAAGCCGCGCCAATGCGCCAAAGCCGCAGGTGCCCGCCAGCGCCATCCCGTAGCCAAAGATCAACCCGCCACAGATCGCGGGCGCCCAAGAGAAAGCGATGGTCAGGTGAAAGGCGCGGTCGATGTTGATCAGGCCAAATCCGCCAAGGGTGAAGCTGCCCAGCATCGCCACGCCGATGGCCAAGCCCCACATGCGCATCCGGTGGCTGGAGCCGCCGTAAAGCATGTCTTCGATCGCGCCCAAGGTGCAGAACCGCCCCAAACGTGCGGCAAGGCCCAGCAATACGCCGCCCAATCCACCCAAAAGGGCGGCGGTCAACGGCTGGCCCAGACGCTCAATCATTCTTGCAGAATAATTCGTAGACCAGTTCCAGCATTTTGCGGGGCCGGTCATCGGCAAGCCGGTAGTAGATCGTTTTGCCATCACGCCGCGGGGTCACCAGCCCTTCGAGCCTGAGCCGTGAGAGCTGCTGAGATACAGCGGCCTGTCGCGTGGCGAGGAGCGCTTCCAACTCGCTCACCGATTTTTCACCCGAAACGAGGTGACACAGGATCATCAACCGTCCCTCATGGCTGATCGCCTTGAGGAAGTTCGACGCGGTCACGGCGTTGGTCAGCATCCGGTCCATGTCCTCTTCGGACATGTCGGGGGTCATCACGGGCAGGGCTGTCATTCGGTCAGTTCCTCGAAATCGGTCTTGTCGCGCAATAGCATGTTTAGCATGGGCCAGAAAAATTCCGCACCGGGGTAGCCTTCTAGGCGGCCCAGTTCGGTGTCATCTTCAACCAGCAGGAAGGTCGGCGTAAATACCAACGCGCGCTGGGGGGTGACGCTGTCCTCGACGACAGAAATATCGACGCGGCGCAGCGGGGCAAACTCCCCCTCGGCGGTCTTGGGGTAGGCGGGGGCGATCTCTTTGTCCCAGCGTTCGCAATAGATGCAGCCGGGCTGTTCGACCATGACCAATTCCACCGCCAAGGCGGGCAGGGCGGTTAGGGCCGCGAGGCTCAGGGCGGTCACTGTGCGGATCATTGGCTTGCCTGATTGACGTTTGGATAACACTCAACGTAATTTGAATATGTGAATTATTCAAGCGCGGCGGCATTTCGCGGCGCAGGCAGGGGGTAACATGTTCGACATCACCTATGCAGGCGCGCTGCTGGCGGGGCTGCTCAGCTTCTTTACGCCCTGCATTCTGCCGATGGTGCCGTTTTACCTCAGCTATATGGCGGGGCTCAGCGTGACCGAATTGCGCGGCGACGGCGCGATTGCGCCGGGGGCGCAGCGGCGGTTGGTGCTATCCTCGGTGCTATTCGCGCTAGGGGTGTCGACGATCTTTGTGCTGCTGGGCATGGGGGCTACGGCCTTGGGACAGGTGTTTACACAATACCTTGAGCCGCTCAGCTGGGTGGCGGCGGCGATCCTGCTGGTCTTTGGCCTGCATTTTCTGGGCGTCATCAAGGTGCCGCTGCTCTACCGCGAGGCGCGGCTGGAGGGAGGCGGCAAGCCCACGTCGATCTGGGGCGCCTATGTGATGGGGCTGGCCTTTGGCTTTGGCTGGACACCTTGCGTTGGCCCGGCGCTGGCGGCGATCTTGATGATAGCGTCGGGCATGGGGGACATCACGCATGGTGGGCTGCTGTTGGCCGCTTACGGCGCGGGGATGACCGCGCCCTTCGTGGTGGCGGCCCTCTTTGCCAAGCCGTTTCTCAACTGGGCCGCGCGGCATATGGCGCTGGTGCAAAAGGTGGAAAAGGCGATGGGGGTCATGCTGATCCTCTTTGCCGTGCTGATCGTGACAGGCGGGGTACAATTGATCGCGGATGCGATGATCCGTTGGTTCCCCAGCTTCACGACGTTAGGGTAACCGCAACAAGGAGGAGGACGCCAAGATGATGATCTCAAGGATAGGGGCCGCAGTGGCGGCAGCGGTGCTGGCTTGGCCATTGGCCGCGGCGGAACTGGGCGACGACGGGCTGCACAAGGCGGCTTGGATGCGCGACACCTTCAAAGACCTGCGCGAGGATCTTGAGGAGGCGAGGGCCGAGGACAAGCGCTTGATGCTGATGTTCGAGCAGCGCGGCTGTATCTACTGCACCAAAATGCATGAGGAAGTCTTTCCCACCGCTGAGATCGCCGATTACATCGAAGAAAACTACTTCGTTGTGCAGCTAAATTTGCACGGCGATATCGAAGTGACCGATTTCGATGGCGAGACTCTCTCGGAAAAGCAGATGGCGCGGAAATGGGGGATTCTCTTTACCCCGACGATGATGTTCCTGCCGCCTGAGGTGGCCGAAGGCGCGACAGCGCCGCAAGCCGCCGTGGCGGTGATGCCGGGTGCCTTTGGCAAAGGCACGACGCTGGATATGCTGACTTGGGTCAATGAGGAACGCTACGCCCTTGAGGGGGCAGAGGATTTCCAACGCTACCACGCGCGGATGATCCAAGAGCGCAACAACGGTAGCACGGATTGACCGATGAAAAGCGGCGCTGCGCGGGTAAAGCTATTCAAAAGTTTGAATTTGTTGTTGCGCCGCGCCGCATCCCTGTCTTAGGGTCAGGTAAACCGGATCACACATCACCGTGATCGGCACTGGGAGGAAGTTTTCGATGATGAGATGGATCGCCGCCGCAATTGTGTCGGGCGCGCCCGTTCTGGCCGCCGCTGAAACCGTGGCACCTGCCGACGTGACCTATGATGATTACGGTTCGGTTGAACAATCCTTGACCGGCACGGCCGGAGACGCCGCCAGCGGTGCCGCCATCGTCGGCAACAAAAAGGCGGGCAACTGCGTGGCCTGCCATCAGATCGGCGCGCTGAGCGATGTGCCCTTCCAAGGTGAGATCGGCCCGATGCTCGACGGGGCGGGCGACCGCTGGACCGAGGCAGAGCTGCGCGGCATCGTCGCCAACAGCAAAATGACCTTCGAAGGCTCGATGATGCCCTCCTACTACAAGACAAGCGGATACATCCGCCCCGGCGACGGTTTCACCGGCAAGGCCGGGTCCGAGCCGCTGCCGCCTCTGTTGGACGCCCAGCAGATCGAAGATATCGTGGCGTTCTTGGTCACGTTGAAAGAGTAGCGCCGAAGCTTCGCGGCCTAGGGGCGGCGGAGGGCTCGACAGATCATCGCGGTCAGCGCACCGCGGCAATGGAATGACGGCGCAGAGCGCCGCTGACGAATAAGGAGATGAGAGATGAACTTCTCAAGACGTGAAACTTTCGGCCTGGGCCTTGGTGCCGTGGCGCTGACAATGCTGCCCGTGGGGGCCTCTGCCGCCACGGTCGACGAGCTGATCGCGGAATTCACCGGCGGGGCCGATATGGCCGACACCGGCGTGACCCTGACCGCGCCCGAAATCGCTGAGAACGGCAACACCGTGCCAATCTCGGTCGAAGCGCCGGGTGCTTCCGCGATCATGGTGCTGGCCACTGGCAACCCGACCCCGCCCGTCGGCACCTTCAACTTCGGCCCCTTGGCAGGGAGCCGCAGTGCCTCCACCCGCATTCGTTTGGCCACGACCCAAGACGTTGTCGCCATCGCCAAGCTGGAAGACGGCACATTCGCCCGCACCAGCGCAGAGATCAAAGTCACAATCGGCGGCTGCGGCGGCTAAGCCCGCGCGCCCCAATTTTCAGGAGTTTTCAAAATGGCAGAAGGTGTAACCCCTCGCGTCAAAGTGCCGAAAAAAGCTGAGGCAGGTGAGGTCATTACGATCAAGACCCTGATCAGCCACCCGATGGAATCGGGCCAGCGCAAAGACGGCGACGGCAATGTCATCCCGCGTTCGATCATCAACCGCTTCACAGCTGAGTTTAACGGCGAGAGCGTGATCGACGTGAAGATGGAACCGGCGATGTCGACCAACCCCTATTTCGAATTTGACGCCACTGTGCCTGAGGCAGGCGACTTTAAATTCACGTGGTACGATGACGACGGTTCGGTCTACGAAGAAGTCAAATCCATCACGGTTGGCTGACCCCGCGTCAGCCAGCACCGTGCGTGGAACAGGGAGGAAAGACATGAAATTCAAGGCAATGACCGCTGTCGCGGCGCTTTTGGTGGCCGCCCCCATGCTGGGGATGGCCGATGAGGAGGCCGAGCTTGTCGTCAACGGCGAGATCGAGATGGTGACCAAGACCGATGCGCCTGCGCATCTTGAGGGGGCTTTGCCGGAAATCATGTCTGGCTGGCGCTTCCGCTCGGATGAGACGCAGCAAACGCAAATGGACGATTTCGATAACCCCGGCATGATCTTTGTCGACCAAGCCCAAGCGGCTTGGGACACGGCAGAGGGCAGCGAGGGCAAGTCCTGCGCGTCTTGTCACAATGACGTGGAATCGATGGAAGGCGTCCGCGCCGTCTATCCCAAATGGAACGAAGAGGCGGGCGAAGTGCGCACGCTTGCGATGCAGATCAACGACTGCCGCGAGAACCAGATGGGCGCAGAGCCCTATAAATACACCGGCAACGACATGACCGCGATGGAGGCGCTGATCTCGGTCCAGTCGCGCGGCATGCCGGTCAATGTAGCGATCGACGGCCCGGCCCAAAGCACTTGGGAGCAGGGCAAAGAGATGTACTACACCCGCTACGGCCAGCTTGAGCTGAGCTGCGCCAATTGCCACGAAGACAACTATGGCAACATGATCCGCGCCGACCATCTGAGCCAAGGACAGATCAACGGCTTTCCGGTGTATCGTCTGAAAAACACCAAGCTCAACAGCAGCCACGCGCGTTTCAAAGGTTGCGTGCGTGACACCCGGGCCGAGACTTTTAGCCCCGGCAGCCCCGAGTTCGTGGCGCTTGAGCTTTACGTCGCCAGCCGCGGCAACGGCCTGTCGGTCGAAGCGCCTTCGGTGCGTAACTGATATCATATTCGGGCGTTTTGCCTGACCTGATCCCGCCCCTCAAAAGGGGGCGGGGCCTTTACCTGTTTTCAAGTGATGGAGCGTAACATGCTGTCTCGCCGCGATTTTTTGCAAATGTCCATGGCTGCGGCCTCCATCTACGGCGGCTCGGGCTTCGGCAACTGGGCGCGGTTGGCGGCGCAGGACCGCTTTGATCAGGACGCGCTCTTGGAGTTCGAGAAGTTCGGCAATGTGACTCTGATGCATGTCACCGACATCCACGCCCAACTGAAGCCGATCTATTTCCGCGAGCCTTCGGTCAACATCGGCGTCGGCGACAATCGCGGCAAGGTGCCCCATATCACCGGCGAGGATTTCCGCATTCGCTATGGCATCGGCGGCGGCACGCCGCTGGATTACGCGCTGACCTATGATGATTTTGTCGCGCAAGCGCAGGCCTACGGCAAGGTCGGCGGGCTCGACCGCGTGGCGACCGTGCTAAATGCGATCCGCGCCGACCGGCCCGATGCGCTGCTTCTGGATGGCGGGGATACGTGGCATGGCTCGATGACCTGTCTCAAGACCCAAGGGCAGGACATGGTCAACGTGATGAACGCGCTGAAACCCGACGCGATGACCTTCCATTGGGAGTTTACGTTGGGGTCGGAACGGGTGCAGGAGATTGTCGAGGGGCTGCCCTTTGCCGCTCTCGGCCAGAACATCTTTGATGCTGAATGGGACGAGCCTGCGGAACTGTTCAAACCTTATGAGTTTTTCGAGCGCGGTGGCGTGAAGATAGCCGTGATCGGGCAGGCTTTTCCCTACATGCCCATCGCCAACCCCGGCTGGATGTTCCCCGAATATTCCTTTGGCATCCGCGACGAGCATATGCAGGAGATGGTCGACGAGGTCCGCGCGCAGGGTGCCGAACTGGTCGTTTGTCTCAGCCACAATGGCTTTGATGTCGACAAGAAGATGGCCGGGATCGTCAAGGGAATCGACGTGATCCTCTCGGGCCATACCCATGACGCGCTGCCCGAACCGGTGCTGGTGGGACAGACGCATATCATCGCTTCTGGCTCCAACGGGAAATTTGTTTCCCGCGTGGATCTGGACGTGCGGGATGGCAAGATGATGGGCATCCGGCACAAGCTGATCCCGATCTTCTCGGACCTCATCACACCCGATCAAGAGGTGGCCCAGCTGATCGACGCGCAGCGTGCGCCTTATCTGGATGAGTTGACCCATGTGGTCGGGCAAAGCGACGCGCTGCTCTACCGTCGGGGTAACTTCAACGGCACATGGGATGACCTCATCTGCGACGCGCTGCTGAGCGAGCGGGACGCCGAGATCGCGCTGAGCCCGGGTGTGCGGTGGGGGCCGTCGATCCTGCCGGGCCAGGATATCACGCGCGAGGATATCTTTAACGTCACCTCGATGACCTATCCCAATGCCTACCGCACGGAAATGACAGGGGAATTCCTGAAAGTCGTGCTGGAGGACGTAGGTGACAACCTGTTCAACCCCGACCCCTATTACCAGCAGGGCGGCGACATGGTGCGGGTCGGCGGCATGGGCTTTAAGATGGACATCGCCAAGCCGCAGGGTGAGCGGATTAGCGACATGACCTTGCTTAGTTCCGGTGAGCCGATTGACCCGCAGCGCAGCTATGTCGTCGCCGGATGGGCCTCGGTCAACGAGGGCACCGAAGGGCCGCCGATCTGGGATGTGGTCGAAAGCCATATCTCCAAATTGGGAACGGTTTCTGATGGGGCCCGCACGCCGGTGGAAATCGTTCTGCCAGATTAAGAAAAAACAGAATAGGGGTTCTCACACGGGAACAAATTCAATAAAATGAATTTGAATATGTGAGGGCCACGATATGACCGACGAAAATCAAAATGGGCCATCGCGCCGTGCCTTTCTAACGGGGGCAGGGGCGGCGGCCGCAGGAACGCTGGCGGGCCGCGCCAGCGCCCAGACGGACCCGGCGATTGCCATTCACCCGTGGATGCAGGAGTTGGGCGATGGCGTTGACGCCGCGCCTTACGGAATGCCATCGCCGCATGAGGCCGATGTGAAACGACGCACGGTGGAGTGGCTCACTGCCGATCCGGTAAGCTCGATCAATTTTACGCCGCTGCATGACCTCGACGGGACGATCACCCCCAATGGTCTGTGTTTTGAACGTCACCACTCAGGCGTTGCCCGCGTTGATCCGGCGCAGCATCGGCTGATGATCCACGGGCTGGTCGACAAACCTTTGGTGCTGACCATGGAAGACCTCAAACGTTTTCCCCGGCAGAACCACGTCTACTTCCTTGAATGTGCAGCGAATTCTGGGATGGAATGGCGCGGCTCACAGCTTAACGGCTGTCAGTTCACCCACGGCATGATCCATAACGTTATGTACACTGGCGTGCCGCTGCGGCTGGTGCTGGAAGAGGCGGGGATCAAGCCTGAGGGCAAATGGCTGCTTGCAGAAGGGGCCGATGCCGCCGCCATGACCCGCTCGATCCCGATGGAAAAGGCGCTCGACGATTGCCTGGTCGCCTTCAAGATGAACGGCGAGGCGCTGCGCCCCGAACAGGGCTACCCGGTGCGGCTGGTCGTGCCCGGCTGGGAAGGGAACATGTGGGTCAAATGGCTGCGCCGCCTCAAAGTGGGCGATCAACCTTGGCACCACCGCGAGGAGACCAGCAAATACACCGACCTCATGGCCGACGGCGTGGCGCGGCGCTTCACTTGGGAGATGGACGCAAAATCCGTCATCACCAGCCCCAGCCCGCAGGCGCCGATCACCCATGGGCCGGGGCCGACCGTGCTGACCGGTTTGGCGTGGTCGGGCCGGGGGACGATCCCGCGCGTGGATGTGACCCTTGATGGCGGCATTACATGGCATGAGGCGCGAATGGACGGGCCGAGCACGCCTAAGGCGCTGCACCGCTTTTACTATGATTTCGAATGGGACGGAAAACCGCTGCTGCTGCAAAGCCGCGCGCATGACAGCACCGGCTATGTCCAGCCCGCCAAAAACGCCCTGCGCGCGATCCGGGGCGAGAATTCGATCTACCACAACAATGGCATCCAGACTTGGGCTGTTGACGCTGACGGAAAGGCCGAAAATGTCGAGATTTCTTAAACTTGCGCTGCTGGCCAGCGCCATGGCCAGCCCCCTTGCCGCCGAGCCTTTGGGCCTTGGCCGCGCCGCCACGCCCGAGGAAATCGCCGTTTGGGACATCGACGTGCGCCCCGACGGTCTGGGCCTGCCTGCGGGCAGCGGCGACGTGATGACCGGCGATAAAATCTACACCGAGAAATGTTCTGCCTGTCACGGGGTCTTTGGCGAAGGCACGGGCCGCTGGCCGGTGCTGGCGGGCGGGCAGGGCAGCTTGACCAATGCGCGCCCGGTCAAGACGATCGGCAGCTATTGGCCCTATCTGTCAACGGTTTACGACTACATCAACCGGGCGATGCCCTTTGGCGATGCGCAGTCGCTGACCGATGATGAGGTCTATGCCATCACGGCCTATCTGCTCTATCTCAACGATGAGGTGGACGAGGATTTCGTGCTCTCTTCGGACAACTTTGCCGAAGCGCGTCTGCCCAATGAGGAGGCGTTCAAACCCGATGACCGGGCAGAGGTGGAGTTTGCGGCCTTTAAAGAAAAGCCATGCATGAGCGACTGCAAACCATCGGTCGAAATCACCATGCGCGCCGCTGTGCTGGATGTAACGCCCGAAGAGACCGCCGCCAAAGCCGCCGCTAAGGCCGAAGAGGCGCAAGCCGCCGAACCCACATCCGAAGCCCCGCCCGCCGAGGCGCCGGCGGTTGAGGTGGCCGAGGCTCCTGCCGCCGACCCGGCGCTGATCAAAGCCGGTGAAAAGGTGTTCCGCAAATGCAAATCTTGCCACCAGATCGGCGCCAAGGCCAAGAACCGCGTCGGACCGGTGCTGAACGGCATCGTGGATGGCCCGGCGGGCGCGGTCGATGGGTTCCGATATTCCAAACCGATGGCCGCCGCCGCCGAGGCCGGGCTGGTCTGGACCGAAAGCGAGCTGAACGCGTTTTTGGCCAGCCCTAAGGGCTATATGAAGGGCACGAAAATGTCCTTCCCCGGTGTGCGTAAAGAAGAAGACATCGCCGCGCTGATCGCCTACCTGCGTGACGCATCGGAGTGATTGCGGCGATTAGAGAAAACTGACGTGCCTGCCCCCCTTGAACCCCCATACCGGGGGGACTAATCTCTGGGTAACAGTTTTGCGGGTATGGTCCCGCGAACAGGAACTGAGGCAGGCACGCATGAACGATCCGATCAACACCTATATGAATACGCTTGTCCCGATGGTGGTTGAGCAAACCAGCCGGGGCGAGCGGTCCTACGACATCTTCTCGCGTTTGCTGAAAGAGCGGATCATTTTCGTCAACGGCCCGATCCACAGCGGGATGAGCCATCTGGTCGTCGCCCAGTTGCTGCACCTTGAGGCGGAGAACCCGACCAAGGAAATCAGCATGTACATCAACTCGCCCGGTGGCGAAGTGACGGCGGGCCTGTCGATCTATGACACGATGCAATACATCAAACCCAAGGTCTCTACTCTGATCTGTGGCATGGCGGCCTCCATGGGGTCGGTCATCGCGATTGGCGGCGAAAAGGGCATGCGTTTCGCGCTGCCCAACGCCGAAGTCATGATCCACCAGCCGTCGGGCGGCTCGCAAGGCATGGCCGAAGATATCCTGATCTCGGCCCGCCATATCGAGCGCACTCGTGAGCGGATGTATCAGCTCTATGTCAAACACTCCGGCCAGCCGCTGGAAACCGTTCAAAAAGCGCTCGACCGGGACCTGTGGATGACCCCCGAAGAAGCCAAAGAATGGGGCCACTTGGACGAGATCGTCGAGAGCCGTGGCAAGGCAGATGATGCCGCTGCCAGCGGCAAGGACAAGAAAGACAAGTAATAGAGGGGCCCGGCGCTGCATATTTTGCGATTGTAGCGCCGGGGTCACTGGCCTAAGCTTGAGGCCAAATCTCGCAGCCCCACGTTCGGGGCGGACATACACGACAGACCTGAAAGGTTTGAGATGGCGAATAATTCCGGCAACGACAGCAAAAATACGCTCTACTGTAGCTTCTGCGGCAAGAGCCAGCACGAGGTGCGCAAGCTGATTGCGGGGCCGACCGTGTTCATCTGTGACGAATGCGTCGAGCTGTGCATGGACATCATCCGAGAAGAGACCAAAGCCTCGGGCCTCAAGGCGACCGACGGCGTGCCGACACCCCGCGACATCTGCGGCGTGCTGGACGATTACGTGATCGGTCAGGCGATGGCCAAGCGCGTGCTCTCGGTGGCGGTCCACAACCACTACAAACGGTTGAACCACGCCCAGAAGGGCGGCGATATCGAATTGGCGAAATCCAACATCCTGCTGATCGGCCCCACCGGCTGCGGCAAGACGCTGCTGGCGCAAACGCTGGCGCGTATTCTGGATGTGCCTTTCACCA
Organism: Sulfitobacter sp. NFXS29; assembly: GCF_040148765.1. NCBI lineage: Bacteria > Pseudomonadati > Pseudomonadota > Alphaproteobacteria > Rhodobacterales > Roseobacteraceae > Sulfitobacter > Sulfitobacter sp. NFXS29. Next base: position 170,928 of record NZ_JAGDED010000008.1, on the reverse strand, counting down.
TGGCCGATGCGACCACGCTGACCGAAGCCGGTTACGTGGGCGAGGATGTGGAGAACATCATCCTCAAGCTGCTGCAATCGTCTGAATACAACGTGGAGCGTGCGCAGCGCGGCATCGTCTATATCGACGAGGTCGACAAGATCACGCGCAAGTCCGAAAACCCCAGCATCACCCGTGATGTGAGCGGTGAAGGCGTGCAGCAGGCGCTCTTGAAGCTGATGGAAGGCACCGTGGCTTCTGTGCCCCCGCAAGGCGGGCGCAAGCATCCGCAGCAGGAATTCCTGCAAGTGGACACGACCAACATCCTCTTCATCTGCGGCGGTGCCTTTGCGGGCCTCGACAAGATTATCGCGGCGCGGGGCAAGGGTTCGGCCATGGGCTTTGGCGCCGACGTGCGTGACAATGACGCGCGCGGCATCGGTGAGATTTTCACTGACCTTGAGCCCGAAGACCTGTTGAAGTTCGGTCTGATCCCGGAATTCGTGGGCCGTCTGCCGGTTCTGGCAACGCTCGAAGATCTGGACGAAGACGCGCTGGTGACCATTCTGACCGAGCCGAAGAACGCTTTGGTCAAGCAATACCAGCGTCTGTTCGAACTGGAAGACACGCAGCTGACCTTCACCGATGACGCGCTGCAAGCGATTGCCAAACGCGCGATTGAACGGAAAACCGGCGCGCGGGGCCTGCGCTCTATCCTCGAAGACATCCTGCTGGATACGATGTTCGAACTGCCGGGGTTGGAGACGGTGACCGAGGTGGTCGTCAACGAAGAGGCCGTCACATCCGAGGCCAAACCGCTGATGATCCACGCCGACAGCGAAAGCAAAGAACCAGCCAGCGCGGGCTAGACCCGACGCTAGGCAGAGAAATAGAGGGCGGGCCAATGGGTCCGCCCTCTTACATTGAAGGGAACGGTCATGAAGCGGATTTCATCGGGTGGCGCCTATGAGGAAAAGATCGGCTACAGCCGCGCCGTGATGGCGGGCGGCATGGTCTATGTTTCGGGCTGCGTCGGTGAAGGGGCTGATGTCAAAGCGCAATGCGCAGCCGCATTGGCGACGATTGAGCGGGCACTGGCAGAGGCGGGCAGTGATTTCGCCCATGTGGTCCGCGTCACCTACATGCTGCCCGACGCTACGGAGTTTGAACCTTGCTGGCCGCTTCTGCGCGCGGCATTCGGCGCGAACCCACCTGCGGCGACGATGATCGAATGCGGGCTGATTGACCCCAAATACCGCATTGAGATCGAAGTCACCGCGATGCTGCGCACGGGGGTAGTGGGTTAAGCTTTCTCGGGCACCAGTTCAAATTGATCCCCCAGCCGGGCGCGCACCTCTGCGGGATCAAGGTTTGCCCAAAGCGGCCCGCTGTCGTCGATAAAACCCGCCTCACGTAGGCTATCTTGCAGCGTGGGCATATCAAGCTCCCCCATCCAAAGCCGCGCCTTGGCTTTTCCGAGCGGTTTCCACGAGCGGGTAAGATGGCAGAGCGTGGCGGTGGTGATCCCCGCAAAACTCTGCAGGTGCTGTTCCAACCCGCGCGTGGCAGAGGACGGGCGGCGCACGACGATGGCCACTTGCTGCGCGGGCCGGGCGACCATTCCCAAAAGGTGCAAGGCCGACCCTTCGGCGGCGATGATCTGCTTTGCCGCCTTATAGACCGCGATCTGTTCGCGCAGCCCGTGTTTCTCGGGGTGAAAGACGGTGTAGCCCTGCGCCGTCAGATAGGTTTCTAACGCCTCTTCACCGATCAGATTGCCGCGCCCAGCGGGCAATTTACTGCGGCTGATATAGAGCTTCTCTGGCCCCTCGGGCGCGATCTCTTGCGCGAACCGATGGGCGATGGTCTTGCGGTAGGGTTCTGTGCCGGTGATCAAACTTCCCAGCCCAAAACCTTGCCCCGGTACGATCAACCGCTCGACCCGTGTCGGTGCGTCTAAACTCACCAGCGGCTTATCGCAGGCCAGAAGGGCAAGGAAATCACGCTGATACCCTGCAACCTCTCCGCCGTTGCGGGGGCGTTTGGGGATGAAAAGAATGCCGTCGATCTCTTCTTCAAGGTGATCCAGCGCCCAGAGACGCGCGGTGCTTTCAACCAAGAAATGCCCGAAATGCAGCCAGAGGACACCGCCCCAAAGCCATGTGCCCCGGCGCTCCGCCACCTTGCCCTGCGGTGCTTCTGGCGGCGTGGTCAGCGCGCGGCCATTGCGCCAGAGTGCGGCTTGAGGGCAGGGGCGGCCATCGCTGTGCAACACCCCGGCGGGCTGCACCAACCCGCTATCCTCAGGCAGGATGACCAGCGCATTATCTAAGGTCGTGATCTCGGTCGACCAGCCCCCCTCGGGGATCGGCGGGCGCTCGGCGGGATCAAAGGTACAGGCCCAGACCTGCCGGGTGCAATGCCCGGGTGATTTGCGAAATCCGGCGCGTTCAAGGATGCGTTTGCACTCGCGCATCCCCTCGCGGCCATAGGCCTCGGGGTGGAACTCCATCACCACGGCGCGCAGCCCGTCGAGCGCGGCATGGCGCAGAAACTCCAACTCGCCGCCTTCGATATCCACCAACAGCACATCAGGTTTAAAGTTGCGGCAGATGTCGGCGTAACCCGCCGTCGGCACCTGAACCTGCACCGCCTCGCGCGTGTCACTGTTGATCAGAGAGGAGCCGAGGAATGAGTTGCGCAGATGAAACGGTAGGGTTTCGGGCCGGTCGGGGGCGGAAATAACCAACTCGTTGCGCAGGGTGATCCGGTCTTGCAGCCCGTTGAGCGCATAGAGCGCGCGGATGTGGGGGATCAGGTTTGGGTTTGCTTCGAACGACAGCACCGCTTCGGGCGCGGCCTTTTTGGCGACGATGGCACCCACAAGCCCCAGACCCGCGCCCATCTCAAGCACCCGGTCACCGGGGCGGACGACAGCCAGCGCGCCATCGATCTCTTGGCGCTCGTAGCGGCCTGCATTGATCCGCTGGATGCGCGTCTCGTTCAAAAAGGGGGACTGGGGCACCTTGATGCCATGACATTCTGCCGCTGCCGCTGTCGGTGCGGCCCCTCTTGCCTCAGTCATCGCTGCCCTCTTTCGTTTTCCCAACCCTAGCCAGAGGTCGCCCGCGCGCCAAGCTCCTTTGCGGCGAGGCTGGACGCCAAAGCCTCCATGGTGCATATAACGGACAACAGGAACGGAGACCTCGATGGGCATTCTCAATTCACTTCTGCGCGGCGTCACTTGGTGGAACGGCCAGACGCTGAACACCCAGCTTTTCACTTGGCGCAAGGGCAGCAAGGTGGGCGAAGACGCGCAGGGCAATATCTATTACCGCAACGCCGATGACAGCAAACGCTGGGTCATTTTCAACGGTGAGGCCGAGGCCAGCCGCGTGAGCCCCGATTGGCATGGCTGGCTGCACCGCACATGGGACGAGCCGCCGACCGACAAGCCGCTGATCCACAAGCCGTGGGAAAAGGCGCATGTCGAGAATCGCACCGGCACCGCGATGGCCTATGCGCCCGCCGGGTCGCTGCGCCGCGCCGAACCTGTCGAGCGTAAGGACTATGAGGCCTGGCAGCCTGAATGATCGGTTGGCCGCGCCTGAGGTGCGGCCCCAAGTTTCACGCAATCCGGGTGGATGAATGAAAAAGCTTCTCTTGGCCGCGCTTTTGCTGGCCGCGCCGCTGCATGCACAAGAAGGCGCAGAGGTCGCCAGTGCCACGGGTGGCGTTTTGCGCGCTTTGGACAAGATTTCCGGCGATACGATCGATCTGGAGATTGCCAAGGGCGACAGCCTCTCCTTGGGCAATTTGCAGATCTCCATGGTCGATTGCCGCTATCCGGCGGGCGATCCGGCGGCCAATGCCTATGCCGCGCTTGAGATTACCGAAGAGGGCAGCGATGGCGCGCTTTTTTCTGGCTGGATGATCGCCTCGGCCCCGGCGCTGCACGCGCTGGAGCATTTTCGCTATGACATCTGGGTCATGCGCTGCAGCACGTCCTGAAAACTGACTAATCCCCCTGCGTCGAACCGTGCAGTGCCGCGTTTGGCCACATCAAGCTGCGCGTGATATTCCGCGCGGCTGATCTCTTGCCCCCCGAGAGAGGCGAGGTGATCGGTCAGAAACTGCGTGTCAAAGAGGGTAAAACCAGCATGGCGCAGCCGATCCACCAGCGCCGCCAGCGCCATTTTTGAGGCGTTGGTCCGGCGGGAGAACATGCTTTCGCCGAAAAACGCACGGCCCAGCGTTACGCCATAGACCCCGCCCACCAGTGCTGTGCCATCCCAAACCTCAAGCGAATGGGCGTGGCCTGCGCGGTGCAGCGCGGTGTAGAGGGCGGTGATCTCGGCGTTGATCCATGTGTCTTTGCGGTCAGCGCAACCGGCGACGACACCATCGAAATCACGGTTGATCGTGTGGTGAAAACTGCTGCGCCGCATCGCGCGGGCGAGCGAGCGCGAGATGTGAAAACTATTGAGCGGCATGACCCCCCGACGCCGCGGATCGACCCAAAAAATTTCTGGGTCGTCGCGGTGTTCGGCCATGGGGAATATCCCGATGGAATAGCCGTGGAGCAGGATCTCGGGCGTAAGCTCCGACATCAGACGTCAGGCGTTGCCGAGGTTGGTTTCCAGCCAATGCTCAAGCCAGTGGATGTTGTAGCCGCCCGACTGCACGTCTTCTTCGGCCAGCAGCGCGTGGAACAGCGGCACAGTGGTATCGACACCGTCGACGATCAGCTCGCCCAAGGCCCGCCCGAGACGCGCCAGCGCTTCGGGGCGGTCGCGGCCATGCACAATCAGCTTACCGATGAGGCTGTCGTAATAGGGCGGGATCGAATAGCCGTCATAAAGCGCCGAATCCATCCGCACGCCAAGCCCGCCGGGGGCGTGATACTGCGTGATCTTGCCCGGGCAGGGCGCGAAGTTCGGCAGTTTCTCGGCGTTGATGCGGACCTCAATGGCATGGCCATTGATGGTCAGGTCGTCTTGGGAAAAGGACATCGGCAGCCCTTCGGCAACGCGAATCTGTTCGCGCACCAGATCGACGCCAAAGATCGCCTCGGTCACCGGATGTTCCACCTGAAGGCGGGTGTTCATTTCGATGAAATAGAACTCGCCATTCTCGTAGAGGAATTCGATCGTGCCCGCGCCGATGTAGTTGATGTTCGCCACAGCATCCGCACAGACCTTACCGATCCGCGCGCGTTCTTCTTCGGTGATCGAGGGGCCGGGGGCCTCTTCGAAAACCTTCTGGTGGCGGCGTTGCAGCGAGCAGTCGCGCTCGCCAAGATGGACTGCGTTGCCCTTGCCATCGCCAAAGACCTGAATCTCGATGTGGCGCGGCGTGGTCAGGTATTTCTCGATATAGACTTCGTCATTGCCGAAGTTCGATTTTCCCTCGGCCCGCGCTGTCTGGAAGGCTTTTTCCATGTCTTTGGCGGTTTGGGCGACTTTCATGCCCTTGCCGCCGCCGCCTGCCGTGGCCTTGATGATGACCGGATAGCCGATTTCATCGCCCAAACGCTTGGCGTCTTCCAGCGAGGCGACGCCGCCATCCGAGCCGGGAACGCAAGGCACGCCGAGCTTTTTCATCGTGTCCTTGGCGGTGATCTTGTCCCCCATGACGCGGATGTGTTCGGCGGTGGGGCCGATGAAGGTCAGACCGTGGTCTTCGATCACCTGCACAAAGCCGGCGTTTTCCGACAGGAAACCATAGCCGGGGTGAATCGCTTCGGCCCCGGTGATTTCACAGGCCGCGATGATCGCGGGGATCGAGAGGTAGGATTGGGTCGAGGAGGGCGGGCCGATGCAGACGGATTCGTCGGCCATGCGCACATGCATCGCGTCGCTGTCGGCAGTGGAATGCACCGCGACAGTCTGGATGCCCATCTCGCGGGCCGCGCGGATGACGCGCAGCGCGATCTCTCCCCGGTTGGCGACTAGGATTTTGCTGAACATGTCCGGCCCTTATTCCAGGATCACCAGCGGGGCGCCGAATTCAACGGCATCGCCGTCGCCGACGAGGATGCGCTTGACGGTGCCGGCGCGGGGCGCGGGGATGTGGTTCATGGTTTTCATCGCCTCGACGATGAGCAGCGTGTCGCCTTCGGAAACAGAAACGCCCACGGAGATGAACGCAGGCGCGCCCGGCTCACCTTGCAGGTAGACGGTGCCGACCATCGGCGATGTCACAGCACCGGGGTGATCGGCCGGATCGGTGTCCGCGGCTGGGGTGGCGGCTGCGGAGGCAGCAGCGGCGGGGGCCGGTGCAGCGGCAGGCGCGGGGGCGGCTTGGTACTGCTGCTGGGGGGCGGCCATGACCTGCTGCGGCGGCTTACGGCTGACACGCACGTTCAGGCTGTCATCCTCGGCATAGTCGCGTTTCACCTGAAGCTCTGTCAGGTCGTTTTCGTTCAGCAGCTCGGCGAGGGCCTTGATGAAGGCCACGTCACTGTCATGGGTGTTTTTTGTCATTGGATCCTCGAAGATTTCGACAGGCCAACAGCCCGTCGCTGCGCGATTGATTGGCTCGCTTATAGGGCATGGGCAAAGCCATGAAAAGCCAACTGTTGTCTAGGGGGTAGGATCGGTTTTTTGCCGCGCAATGGCCCCTGGGGCGCAAGAATGAGGCCGCGCCACCTCTTTGCGCACCGGGTCAAGGTCACCTTGGGTCAGATCGCAAGGTATTCCGCCCGCAGTTCCGCATTGTCCAACACCTCTGCCGCGGTGCCGTCAAAGACCACGCCGCCGGTATCAAGGATCACCGCACGGTCGGCCAGTTTCAGGGCGCGCACGGCGTTCTGCTCAACCAGAATGGTGGTGATGCCCTGCGCCTTGATCAGCCCCAGCGTCTTTTCGATCTCATCCACGATCACCGGGGCGAGACCTTCGTAAGGTTCATCCAGCAGCAGCACTTTGATGTCGCGGGCCAAGGCGCGGGCGATGGCGAGCATCTGTTGTTCCCCGCCCGAAAGGGTCACCCCCTCTTGGTTCCGCCGCTCACGTAGGCGCGGGAAGAGGTCATAGAGCCGGTCGAGTGACCAGCCGATGGGCGGGGCGATCTGGGCCAGCTTGAGGTTCTCTTCGACCGTGAGGCCAGAGATGATGCGCCGATCTTCGGGCACCAGCGCCAGCCCCGCAGCCGAGGCTTGGTGGCTGGCCATATTGTGCAGCGGTTGATGATCGAGCCAAATCTCGCCGCGCTTGAGTTCCGGGTCGCTGACCCTTGAGATGGCCCGCAGGGTCGAGGTTTTGCCCGCCCCGTTGCGGCCCAGCAGCGCGAGAATTTCGCCTTCGTGGACGTTAAAGCTCACCCCTTGCACGATATAGCTCTCGCCGTAATAGGCGTGAATGTCCCAGACCGAGAGGAAGGCCGGGGCGGTTTGGGCGTGGTTGGCGTTTTTGTCTAGGGTTTGCGTGGTCATATACTGTCCTGGATGTGCGGCAAGAGGAGAGGATCAGGCGGCGTCTTGGCTCTCGCCCAAATAGGCTTCGCGGACCTTGGGGTGGCCCTTGATCCGGTCGGGCGTGTCTTCGACAAGCGGCGTGCCTTGGGCCAGCACAGTGATCCGCTCGGCCAGCGAAAAGACCACATGCATGTCGTGTTCAATGATCGCGATGGTGATGTCGCGCTCGTCCTTGATCTGTTTCAGCAGGTCGATCGTATTGTTGGTATCGGCCCGCGCCATCCCCGCAGTAGGTTCGTCCAGCAGCAGCAGGCGCGGGTCTTGGGCGAGGCACATCGCGATCTCCAGCCGCCGTTTGTCCCCCCGCGAGAGGGACGCCGCATGCATGTGCCGCTTGTCGATCATATTCATGTCGCGCAGCATTTCCTCGGCCTTGTCGATCACATCTCGCTGGCCCACGACGCGCGACCAACCGTTGAGCTGGAATGCCCCGTCCCGTTTGGCAAGGCAGGGGATCAGCATGTTCTCCATCACTGTGAGATCGCCAAAGATTTCAGGCGTTTGGAACACGCGGCTGATGCCCATCTGGTTGATCTCATAGGGTTTGCGCCCCAGCACCGATTGCCCGTCGAACATGACCGAGCCGGTATCGGGGATAAGCTTGCCCACCAGACAGTTCAGCAGGGTGGATTTGCCCGCCCCATTAGGGCCGATGATCGCATGGACAGAGTTCTCTGCCACGCTCAGGTTCACATCGCTCAGCGCCTGCAACCCGCCAAAGCGCTTGCCGACATTTTTGACTTCGAGAATGGACATGATGTCTCTCCTATTCTGCGGCTTTGCTGCGGCGTTGGGCGGCGTCGGCCTCGACCGAGCCTGCGTTCTTGTCCCGGCGGCGGAAGACGCGGCCCAGACGTTGGCCACCTTCGACCAGCCCACCGGGCAGGAAGATCACGACCAGCATGAACAGCAGGCCCAGCGTGAGGTGCCAGCCTTTGCCGACGAAGGGGTGAATGATCGCAACCATCGCGTCTTCGATCCCGTCGGGCATGAAGGCAAACCAGCCGTGCAGCACGTTGTCGTTGATCTTGGCAAAGATGTTCTCAAAGTACTTGATGAAGCCTGCGCCCAGCACCGGCCCGATCAAGGTGCCCGCGCCGCCGAGGATGGTCATCAGCACCACTTCACCTGAGGCTGTCCACTGCATCCGCTCGGCCCCGGCAAGCGGGTCCATCGCAGCCAGTAGACCACCGGCCAGCCCGGCATACATGCCAGAGATCACAAATGCCGCCAGCGTATAGGGTCTTGTGTTCAGGCCCGTGTAGTTCATCCGCTGCTGGTTCGACTTCACCGCCCGCAGCATCATGCCAAAGGGCGAACGGAAGATGCGGATCGCCAGATAGAAGGCGAGGATCAGGAAGATCGCGCAGAAGTAGTAGCCAACGGAAAAGGTAAAGGTCCATCCGCCGAAGAACAGCGTCGTCGAAGAGTTCATCGCCGCGCCAAAGAGGTTGGGGAATGACGGTGCATCGACAGACTGAAGATACTGCGGATCGGAGTTGTAGATCTGCAGTCCCGTCTCGCCATTGGTGATCGGTGTCAGCACCGAATAGGCGAGGTTGAACGACATCTGCGCGAAGGCCAGCGTCAGGATCGAGAAGTAGATGCCCGACCGCCGCAGGCTGATAAAGCCGATGAGCGCCGAGAACAGCCCTGCCATAATCACCGCCAGCACCAACGCGGGCACGACATTGTAGCTGAGCAGTTTGAACATCCAGACGGCAGAGTAGGAACCGACCCCCAGAAAGGCCGCGTGACCAAAGGAGAGATAGCCGGTCAGCCCAAAGAGGATGTTAAACCCGATGGCAAAGATGCCAAAGATCACAAAGCGTTGCATCAGGTCAGGGTAGCCCGCGTTGAATTGAGCAAGGCCCGAATCCGCCGGAAAGGGGTTGAGGATGAAGGGGGCAAAGAGCGTGAGAACGATCACAACCCCCAAGAGAAGCGTATCGCGTTTTTCCAGTCCGAACATGTCTTATTCCTCCATCACGCCGCGGCGACCCATCAGACCACGCGGGCGGACCAGCAGGATCACGATGGCAACGACGTAGATGATGATCTGGTCGATACCGTAGATGATGCTTTTGATTTCATTCATGGACGCAAGGCTTTCGAGGATCCCAAGCAGGAACCCAGCCAGCACCGCGCCGGGCAGAGAGCCCATGCCGCCGACCACGACGACGACGAAGCTCAGCACCAGAAAGTCCATGCCCATATGGTAATTGGGTGAGTTGATCGGCGCATACATCACGCCCGCAAGCCCCGCCACGGCGGCGGCGATGCCGAACATGATGGTAAAGCGGCGGTCGATGTCGATGCCCAGAAGGCCCACGGTCTCACGGTCCGCCATGCCGGCGCGGACGACCATGCCGAAGGTGGTGAATTGCAGGAAGGCAAAGACCGCAGCGATGATGACCGTGGAAAAGCCGAAATAGACCAGACGCCAGTAGGGGTAGGCCAGTGAGGTGTCCAACCCCAAGAGCGGCGCAAAGTCAAAGCTGCCTTTGAATACTTCCGGCGCAGGCGTGGGGATCGGGTTGGCACCGTAGAAATACTTGACCACTTCCTGCAGCACGATGGCGAGGCCGAAGGTCACAAGGATCTGATCTGCATGGGGACGTTTGTAGAAATGCTTAATCAGCCCGCGTTCCATGATGAAGCCGATCAGCAGCATCACCGGGATCGCAAAGAGGATCGCCAGCGGCACCGACCAGTCGATAATGGCCTGCCCCATCTCGGGACCGAACCAGTTTTCGACATAGGGGGTTTTAACCTTCAGCGGATTTCCCAGAAAATCCTTCTGGGTCTCGCTGACAGTCTCAAAACTCAGCGTGAGCAACCGTTGCAGCGTGACCGAGCAGAAGGCCCCGATCATGAACAGCGCCCCATGGGCAAAGTTAACCACGCCAAGCGTGCCAAAGATCAATGTGAGCCCAAGCGCAATCAGCGCATAGGCCGAGCCCTTGTCGAGCCCGTTAAGTATTTGCAGAAGAACAGCGTCCATGGACCCCACCTGTAAGGGATGCGTTCACATGAGGGCGCGCCCCATGTGGTGAGAAAAGGGGGCGCGCGGCGCAAGGCCGATGCGCCCCCAAAGGTTCAGTGGATCAGGCGCCCGGGTTGCACTTGCCCAATTCGCCACCGGCGAACATGGGGTGATCCGGGGCGTATTCGACCTGTGCACGCGGGGTGACCTCGACGATCTCCAGCGTGTCATATTCGTTGGTCGGGTTTTCTTTGCCCTTCATGACCAGCACGTCTTTGAAACACTGGTGGTCATCGCCACGGTAGAGCACCGGACCGTTGCCCAGACCGTCGAACTCGAAATCTTCGAGCGCTTCCACTACACCGCAGGGGTTGAAGGTGCCCGCGCGTTCCACCGCATCCGCATAGAGCAGCGTCTGCACGTAGCAGGTGTGCGCGGAGTTGGAGGGCGGACGGCCATATTTCTCACCAAAGGATTTCACAAAGGCTTTGGAGCCTTCATCCTGCAGCTGCCAGTTCCAGTTCATCGAGCCGATAACGCCCTGCACGTTGGCCCCGGCACCTGCGGCCATAAGCTCGGAATAAAGCGGCACAACGATCTCGAATTTCTTGCCGTTCACTTCTTTGTCCAGCAAGCCGAACTGCACCGCGTTGGTGAGCGAGTTCACCATGTTTCCGCCGTAGTGGTTCAGCACCAGCACATCGGCACCGGAGTTCAAAACCGGCGCGATGTAGGAGCTGAAATCCGTGCTCGCCAGCGGCGTCAGCACGTTGTTCACAGTCTCCCAGCCCATCGCTTCGGTCGCGGCGGCGATGGATTCCTGCTGGGTCCAACCCCATGTGTAGTCGGCTGTCAGGTGGTACGCCCGGCGGTCTTCGCCGTAAGCGTTTTTCAGCACCGGTGCGAGGGCGGCGGCGGACATGTAACCGTTAAAGAAGTGGCGGAAGCCATTGGCTTTCTTGTCTTTCCCGGTCGTGTCGTTCGAGTGCGTCAGGCCGGCCATGAAGATCACGCCCGCTTCTTGGCAGAGACCCTGCACAGCCACGGCCACGCCCGAGGACGAGCCGCCGTTGATCATCACGGCGCCGTCTTTTTCGATCATCGCCTTGGCGGATGCGCGGGCGGCGTCGGATTTGGTCTGGGTGTCGCCGGTGACATATTCGACCTTCTTGCCCAGAATGCCGTTCCCTTTCAGCGCCTTGGAGCTGAAGGTGTTCATCATGCCGCCGTCGCCCCCGCCATTAAGGTGCTCGACCGCAAGCTCTTGGGCGCGCAACTCGTCCAGCCCTTCTTCGGCATAGGGGCCGGTCTGGGGCACGTTAAAGCCCAGCGTGACCGTGCTGCCCGTGGGGGCATTGGTAAAGCCCGCGTGCGCCTCGGCGCGCAGATAGGTCGGCAGCGCCAACCCTGCACCGGCGACCGCGCCGGTCTGGATCAGCCCGCGGCGTGTCAGTTTCGTAAACGACATGAAGTCCTCCCATTTTTGTAAGTCGCGGCAGCGGAACCTCCCCCCGATGCCACAACACGCAATAGTGCAAAGAAACTATGGCGCGGAAACTGAAAACCGATCAATAAGGCGCTTGATCGAAACGATTTTTTTGTAAATATATTCGCAACCGTCCAGGGAGTTTTGTAAAGAATATGATGTTGCGCCGCAGAAAGACCTTGAAACAACGCATGAATTATCGCGCGGCGCGGTCCCATGCGTGAGGGGCTGACCGGCAGCCGCATCCGCGAGCGGCGCGTGATGGCGGGGCTGAAACAGGCCGAACTGGCACAACAAAGCGGGATCTCGGCCAGCTATCTGAACCTCATTGAACACAACCGGCGCAGAATCGGCGGGAAACTGTTGCTCAATATCGCCCATGCACTTGGTGTCGAGCCGCAGGCGTTGACTGAAGGGGCCGAAGCCGCGCTGATCGCCACCCTGCGCGAAGCGGCAGAGGATGCAGCGCTTACGGGGCCAGAGAGTGATAGGGCGGATGAATTTGCCGGGCGGTTTCCGGGCTGGGCCAAGGTGCTCGCCAGCAGCCAGCGTCGCATCGCCGCCCTAGAGCAGACCGTCGAGGCGCTATCAGACCGTTTGGCCCATGACCCGCAGCTTGCCACGTCGATGCATGAATTGTTGAGTACCGCTGCCGCCATCCGCTCGACCGCCTCTATTTTGGCAGAGACGGACAGTCTGCAACCCGAATGGCGCGACAGGTTTCATACGAATATCCACCAAGACAGCCGCCGCCTGTCCGACAGCGCGCAGGCGCTGGTCACCTATTTCGACAATGCCGCCGAGACCCGTGAGGTGGCCCATTCCCCGCAGGCGGAGGTTGAGGCATTCCTCGCCGCGCATAACTACCGTTTTGACCCGTTGGAGCAGGCCCGCGCCCCGCAAGAGGCAATCGCGGCGCTTGTGGCGCAGGCCGATGCGCTCAAGACCAAGGCCGCGCAGCATATCGCGACGGGGGTATTGCAGCAGATCGCCCGGGATGCGGCGGCGTTGCCCTTGGCGCGTCTGGAGCGGACCGTCGAAGAGACGGGCCATGACCCCGCCGAATTGGCACGCAGATTGGACCAGCCGATGGGCCGGGTGCTGCGGCGCTTGGCGTCTTTGCCCGATCTGGGCGCGGGGCTGGTGGTCTGTGACCGCTCGGGCAGCGTGACCTTTGCCAAGTCGATCGAAGGGTTCACCGTGCCGCGCTTTGGGGCCTGTTGCCCGCTTTGGCCGCTTTTTGCGGTGCAAGGCCAGCCGGGGCTGGTGGTGAAATCCCGCGTTATGCAGATGGGCCGGGGGCAGGCGCAATTCGAAGCGATTGCGACCTGCGAGGTTCAAGCCGCCGCCTCCTATAACACGCCGCCCTTGAGCCAATCGGTCATGTTGCTTTTGCCGGTGCCATCAGGGGCGGCCCCCGCGCAGCTCGTGGGCGCAACCTGCCGCATTTGTCCGGTGGAGGGATGCCGCGCGCGGCGTGAGCCGTCGATCCTGCGCGACGGAATCTAACAGACGCTCAGGCAGTTTTTGACAGGGCTGCCAAACCGATGCATGCTCGCCCCGGTGCGCGAGACCCCGCAACAAGACGGGGCGGTCGCACACCGAGGGGGGAGACTTTTTGCCGATGAGCAAACTCGTAGTTCTGGTGGAGGACGAGGTGAATATCGCCGAGGCCATCCGCTTTTTGTTGGGCCAAGAGGGCTGGCGGGTGGAGACGCTGGCCAATGGATCGGGCGCGGTAGAGGTGATCCGCAAGGCATCGCCCGATTTGGTGATGCTGGATGTCATGCTGCCGGGCAAAAGCGGGTTTGAAATACTCGATGAGCTGCGCGGCGACCCGGCGATGGGGGAATTGCCGGTGCTGATGCTGACCGCGCGCGGCCAAAGTCGGGATCGCGCCATGGCCGAGAAGGCCGGGGTCAGCCGCTTTATGACCAAGCCGTTTTCGAACTCAGAGATGCTGGACGCGGTGCGCGACCTGATCGCCAGTTAACCCACCATGCCACGCCCTCCGATCTTTTTGGAAAAACGCGGCTACCGCCAGCGGCGCATGATGGATGCGGTGCGGTTGCTGCCGTTTCTGGGGTTGATGCTGTGGATGGTGCCGTTGCTGTGGCCCGTGCCAGAGATCCTGCCTGACGCCACCCCCGAACCCACCGCGCCGACAATCGCGATGAGCGTGGCACTGCGCTATCTCTTCGGGGTTTGGGCGTTGCTGATTTTGGCGACATGGGCACTCTGGCGGCGCACGCGCGATGTGGCGTCGGACGGGGGTGCCGATACCAAAGACGGGCCGCGCTGATGGTGTCGCTCAACCAGTTGGTCGCGGTTTGCCTGATGTATGTCGCCGGGCTGTTCATTGTGGCCTTCGCCGCCGAACGCGCGGCCCTGCGCGGGCAGGGCGGCTGGCTGCTGCGCTCGCCGTTGGTCTATACGCTGTCGCTGTCGATCTATTGCACGGCTTGGACCTTCTACGGCGCGGTGGGATACGCCGCGCGCTCAGGGTTGGAGTATGTGACGATCTACCTCGGTCCGTCGCTGGTGATGATCGGCTGGTGGTGGGGCTTGCGACGGCTGGTGCGGATCGGGCGGAGCCACCGCGTGACCTCAATCGCTGACCTGATTTCGTCGCGCTACGGCAAATCTAACACGTTGGCGATCGTGGTAACGATCATGGCCGTGATCGGCGTAACACCCTATATCGCGCTGCAATTGCAATCGGTTATCCTGTCGCTTTCGATTTTCGCCGCGCCCGATGTGCCGCTGGCTGAGGCTGGGGGCGATGTGATTAACCGCGGGCAGGCCGCCCTTTGGGTGGCGGCGGGCCTGACGCTGTTTACCGTCCTCTTCGGCACCCGGAACCTAAATGTGAATGAGCGGCACCACGGCGTTGTCATCGCCATCGCCGTTGAGGCCGTTGTGAAGCTGCTGGCGCTGGTGGCGGTCGGTATCTACGTCATTTGGGGGCTCGCCGGGGGCTTGAGCGAGACGCTCGCGAAGATTGATGCGTCGGACATCGGCCAATGGGAGGTGCAGGGCAGCCGCTGGGCCGCGCTGACCGTGCTTTCAGGGGCTGCGCTTTTGTGTCTGCCACGCATGTTTCAGGTTATGGTGGTGGAAAACGACGACGAGCGGCAGTTGCAGATCGCCAGTTGGGCTTTCCCGCTTTACCTGATGTTGATGAGCCTCTTTGTCGTGCCGATCGCGGTGGTGGGGCTGGACCTGATGCCCGAAGGGTCAAACCCCGATCTATTTGTCCTCAGCCTACCGCTCAGCCAAGGCCAGAATGGGCTGGCGATGCTATCATTCTTGGGCGGGTTTTCGTCAGCCACCTCGATGGTGATCGTCGCCACGCTGGCGCTGTCGACGATGGTGAGCAACCATATCGTCATGCCGATCTGGCTGGCCCTTCGGCGCGATGGGGCGACGCAATCGGGCGACGTGCGCAATATCGTGATCCTCGCGCGGCGGCTGTCGATCTTTTGCGTGGTCGGCTTGGGCTATCTTTACTACCGCGCCTCGGGCGGCAGCGGGGCGCTGGCGGCGATTGGCACGATCTCTTTCGGCGGGGTGGCGCAGTTTTTGCCCGCGATGCTGGGCGGTGTTCTTTGGCGCGGTGCCACGCGGGCCGGGGCGCTTTGTGGGCTGGGCACGGGCTTTGCGCTGTGGGTCTTTACCATGCTGCTGCCCAGTTTCGGCGCTGATGTGGCATTGTCGAGCGCGACCTTGGAGCGCGGGCTTTGGGGGCTGGCATGGCTGCGCCCCGAGGCGCTGTTTGGCATCGCCGGGATTGACCCGACCGTGCATGCGGTGGTCTGGAGCCTTTCGCTTAACACGCTGGTTTTTGTGGTCGTCTCACTTTTCAGTTTCCCCGCGCCGTTGGAGCGGCTTCAGGGTGCGCAATTTGTAAATGTCTTTGACCATTCCGGCCCGGCCCGGGGGTGGACGGCCTCCGTGGCAGGCAGCGAAGACCTGATGATCATGGCGCAGCGGATTTTGGGCGCGCGGGAGGCGCAGGCGTTTTTCACCCGCGAAGCCGAGCGGCAGGGGCAGGGGCAGCGGTTGCCGGAACCCACGCCGCGATTCGTGCAGGCGTTGGAGCGGGAGTTGGCGGCTTCGGTCGGGGCGGCGACGGCCCATGCGATGGTGGCGCAGATCGTCGGCGGGGCGTCTGTTTCGGTGCAGGACCTGCTCGCTGTGGCCGACGAATCCGCGCAGATGTTGGAGTATTCCAGCCAGCTTGAAACCAAATCGCGGGAGTTGACCGAAACGGCGGCGCAGCTGCGCGCGGCGAATGAAAAGCTCACTCAATTGTCGCTGCAAAAGGACAGTTTTCTGAGCCAGATCAGCCATGAATTGCGCACGCCGATGACGTCGATCCGGTCGTTTTCGGAGATTCTGCGCGACGCGCCGGGCCTCACAGACGCGGATAAGAATCGTTACGCCACGATCATCCACAGCGAGACGATCCGCCTGACGCGGCTCTTGGACGATCTGCTGGACTTGTCTGTGCTGGAGAACGGGCAGGTGACGCTGAACCAGCGGGAGGGCAACCTGCGCGACCTGCTCGATCTGGCGGTGACCACGGCGCAGGCCGGGGCCACGCGCCCGCTTAAAGTGCTGCGCGATCCGCAGGCTGAGGATATCACCCTGACGAGCGATCTCGACCGGCTGGTGCAGGTGTTCATCAACCTTGTTACCAATGCGCGCAAATACTGCGCTGCCGATCAGCCGCAACTGGTGATCTCGGCACAGGTCACGGCGCAGGGCTTGGTGATCGATTTCGTCGACAACGGCCACGGGATCGACGCAGGCTCAGAAGCGCTGATTTTCGAGAAGTTTTCGCGCATCACCGGAGAGGGCGATGGCGCGGGGCTTGGCCTTGCCATCTGTCGCGAGATCATGTGCCGCTTGGGCGGCGAGATCAGCTTTTTGGGGAATGTGCCCGGCACGGCCTTCCGGGTGCAATTGCCGCAGAGCGTTCTGGCGCCGCCTGCAAAAGACACCGGCCCAGTGGTCGGCCCAGCGGTCGACCCCGTGCTCGGGGCCGATACGCGGTCTTAGCTGTAGCTCTGGCCCAGCATCGAGCGCATGTTTTCAAGGTCATAGCCCCCCTGACGCGCCGCTTCGATGATCGCGTCGCTGTCCATCTCACCGGCCTGACCCAAGGCCCAAGCGATGGTCGAACGGGTGCCAGAGGCGCAATAGGCCAGCACGGTGTCATCTGTCTCGACCCCAAGGGCGCGGTTGTTGGCGATGACATCGGGGGTCATGGTCTGATGGGTCAGCGGTTGCTCGGCAAAGGCGATGCCCGCCGCCTCGGCCGCGTCGCGCATGGCGGCGGCTTGGAGGCTGGGCGGCACTTCCGCATCGGGGCGGTTGCACAGGATGCGGGTGATGCCTTGGGCGCGCAGGCTTTCCATGTCACCGGGCTCGATCTGCGGGGCGACGAAATAGCGGGGGGTGATTTGGCGAATATCCATGCGTCGATTTAAGCAGATGCAGCGGTCCTGTCCAGAGACGGCGAAGACCCGCCGCGACCGCCCGCCGATCAGCCCCCCGATCAGCTCAGAGAGATGCCTAAAATCACCATCATCAGGCCGATGACGGATAGAAACAGCGCGCCCATGTTCAGCGGCACCACATTGCGCAACACAACGCGCATCGCCTCATCGTCAAGCTGCGCGCGTTTGGCACGGCTGACTTTGATGATGCACCAGCCAAGACCGAGCAAGCCCAGAAGGGACAGACCCGCGCCGCCCCAGACCATGAGATCGAAAATTGATGTGTTTGCGCTTTCCATGGCGGCAGAGCTACGCCAAACCGCCAAGCGGGGCAAGTCCCGCTTGCGGGCTGGGCATCCAGCCTGTAGTCACACCCGCCAGAGCCAGCCATTCCGTGAGGACTTTTCATGAGCGATACCAGCACCAACCCCGATGTCGTCGAATCCCAAGGCGATGCGACCTACCGGGTCACCGCCAATGAGCTGCGCCAGTTCGTCGAGCGGATCGAGCGTTTGGACGCCGAAAAGAAAGACCTCGCCGAGCAGCAAAAAGAGGTGATGTCCGAAGCGAAATCGCGCGGTTACGACACCAAAGTACTGCGCAAGGTGATCGCCCTGCGCAAGCGTGACAAGGACGACATCGCCGAAGAAGAAGCGGTGATGGAAATGTACAAAGAAGCCTTGGGTATGTGAGCGCCCGGCCGCAGTGGAACTGAATTTTCCGCACGGCCTTGAATGCCTGTCACCCGTGCCCATTTGCATCGGGCGTCTGCGCGGTCTCCGCGACGCCCGATGGTCTGAGGCTGGTGAGTTTTTCTCGTGAACATTTTGTTTGTCCTTGGCGGTTTGCTGGGGCTCGTGCTCGGTGGAGAGTATCTGGTGCGCGGCGCGGTTGCGCTGGCGCAGCGAGTTGGGCTATCGCCACTGGTGATCGGTCTGACGGTCGTGGGGTTTGGCACCTCGGCGCCTGAATTGGTGACCTCGGTTCAGGCGGCTTTGCTGGGGGCACCGGACATCGCGCTTGGCAACGTCGTCGGGTCGAACATCGCGAATATTCTGCTGATTCTCGGCCTTGCCGCACTGATCGCGCCGATTGCCATCGCGCGGCGTAGCTTTGCGCGCGACGGGACGGTGATGTTGGCGGCAAGCTTGCTTTGTCTGGGCCTCGTGATGCTGGGCCGCATCGACCGGCTGGCGGGGATCTTGGCTCTCGCGGGGTTGGCGACGTATCTGATTTATACCTTTCGCAGCGATCGAAACAGCCAGCAGGCGGCGGAGCCTTTACCGGATCAGGCACGGATCGGGCTGGCGTCATTGTGGTTATTGGGTGGGTTGGTTCTGACCATCGTCTCGGCACGGTTTTTGGTCACGGGATCGGTCGCCTTGGCGCAGGCCGTGGGGCTCTCTGAGGCGGTGATCGGGTTGACCATCGTGGCGGTGGGGACCTCGATGCCGGAATTGGTCACATCGGTCATTGCCGCCCGGCGCGGGCAGAGCGATGTGGCTTTGGGCAATGTGGTCGGCTCCAATATCTTTAACATCCTCGGCGTGCTGGGGGTCACTGCAGTGATCCAGCCGGTCAAAGTGGCCACTCAGATCGCCACGCTCGACATCTGGGTGATGCTAGGGGCCAGCGTGGCGCTGATCGCCTGCGCAGCCTTTGGCGGGCGCGTGACGCGCGGTCAGGGGGCGGTCTTTGCGCTGGCCTATGCGGGCTATATTGCGGTGCTCTTGGTCTGAGGTCTGGGCGGGTTGCGCCGTGGGGGCGGGGGCGTTTTCTGCGGATGTGGTGCGATGGGCCGCGGACCCCCTTGCGCAGGCGGTTCAACCCCCATAGAAGGGCACAAATTTTCGCCCGCGCCCCCGCCGCGCGGCCTTACCCTATGGAGCACACATGCAGGTCAACGAGACGCTGAACGAAGGTCTGAAACGCGGTTACAACATCACCGTGACCGCCGCCGAACTCGAAGCCAAGGTCAACGAAAAGCTGGCCGAAGCGCAGCCCGAAGTCGAGATGAAGGGCTTCCGCAAGGGCAAGGTTCCCATGGCGCTGTTGAAAAAGCAGTTCGGTCAGCGGATCATGGGCGAAGCGATGCAGGAAAGCATCGATGGCGCCATGGCAGAGCATTTTGAGACATCCGGCGACCGCCCCGCGATGCAGCCCGAGGTCAAAATGACCAATGAGGACTGGAAAGAAGGCGACGATGTCGAAGTCTCCATGTCCTACGAAAAGCTGCCCGAAATTCCCGAGGTTGATCTGAGCAAGATCGAACTGGAAAAGATGGTGGTCAAGGCCGACGACGCCGCCGTCGAAGAAGCGCTGGCAAGCCTTGCCGAAACCGCACAAGACTTCAAAGCCCGCGAAGAGGGTGCCAAAGCGGAAGATGGCGATCAGGTTGTGATCGACTTCAAAGGCTCCGTCGACGGTGAAGAATTCGAAGGTGGCGCTGCCGAAGATTACCCGCTGGTTCTGGGTTCCAACTCTTTCATCCCCGGCTTCGAAGAGCAGCTGGTTGGTGTGAAGGCGGGCGAAGAAAAGTCGGTCGTCGTGAACTTCCCCGAAGAGTATCAGGCCGAGCATCTTGCCGGTAAGGAAGCGACCTTCGCTTGCACCGTCAAAGAAGTGAAAGAGCCCGTTGCCGCTGAAGTGAACGACGAGATGGCCAAGAAATTCGGTGCCGAGGACCTCGACGCGCTGAAAGGTCAGATCGCCGAGCGTCTGGAAGCGGAATATGCCGGTGCCTCGCGCGCCGTAATGAAGCGTAACCTGTTGGACGCGCTGGACAAAGAGGTCAGCTTTGACCTGCCGCCCTCGCTGGTTGACGCCGAAGCCAAGCAGATCGCACACCAGCTGTGGCACGAGGAAAACCCTGACGTAGAAGGCCACGATCACCCCGAGATCGAGCCCTCAGACGAGCACAAAACACTGGCCGAACGCCGTGTGCGTCTTGGCCTGCTGCTGGCCGAACTGGGCCAGAAGGCCGACGTTCAGGTGACCGACGCCGAGATGACCCAAGCGATCATGAACCAGGCGCGTCAGTACCCGGGTCAAGAACGTCAGTTCTTTGAATTCGTTCAGCAAAACCAGCAGATGCAGCAGCAGATGCGCGCGCCGATCTTTGAAGACAAGGTTGTCGATCACGTGGTCGAACAGGCCAAAGTGACCGAGAAAGAAATCTCGAAAGAAGAGCTGCAGAAGGCTGTTGAGGAACTGGAAGACGAATAAACCGATTAAGCGGATGTAAAATGCTTTGAAGAAGGCGCCCAGTTCTGGGCGCCTTTTTAGTTTTCTTCCTCTAGTTTTATGCCTTAGTAAGTTTCTATTGAGGGGAGTAACTTTATCGTATGATCATCAGATTTAAGAGTATCGCTGCAGTATCAGTGGTAGTTGCTTCATTAGGAAATGGCGCACATGCCGAAATAGTGATGTTCGGACAGTCTTCGAGAACATTAGTCTTGAGCAATGCGGAGTTAACTCAAAGTCAGGCTGCAGGCTTTCGAAAATTCGCGAGGAAAAGCCAACATTTCGGTGCCTTCGCCGTCAGTCAAAGTACCGGACGATGGGATTTCTATCGCGGCTACAACGATCTTAAGCAAGTGCAGGCGCTGACTGTCGGAAAATGCAACATCATGGGTAAAACAGACGATTGCGAAATCTATGCGATTGCTACTGCGGCATCGCTACCAGTCAATGCGCAAAGTGCTAAGGGTCTTTCCGGCGAACAACAGGCTTATTTGGAAGAGACCTATTTGCCCAAAACCCGTAGCTATCCGCGAAAGTTTGCGGCATTTGTCGTCAATGGCTCATTCCATATCGGTCGATGGGGACGGAGTTACAAGGAAACAGCTATTTCTGATGCAATCTCGGCTTGCAAACGCTATGGGGCGAGGTTGAAGGGCACAGATCCGGCAGGAGTTTATGCGCTGCGCAAGAAGCTTGGTTTGCTAGAATGCCATTTAATTGATGTTCGGCGGCACAGCGACTTAATTAAATGATACGCTTGGCGAGTCGGTAAGATTGGCGGGCAGATCGACGCCCGCCATTTATTTCAGAGCATAATCCGGAACTGGGCGAAGCCGTTTTCCGTATCGCCGACCTGCTCCATCACCACGCCGGTCACCTCATCCACGTAATCCGCGGCCTTCGGTCCGGTTTCGAACATCACGCTGGTGCCCTCCATCGGGGCAAAGCGCCAGTTGCCATCGGCGCGGGGGCTGATGGTGCCTTTTTCGACGATATAGCGCACGATCACGTCGCGGTTGGTGTCGGGCCCTTCAAAGACGATGGTATCGCCCTTCGCGCCGGGGAATGCGCCGCCACCGCTGGCGCGGTAGTTGTTGGTGGCGATGATGAATTCGGCATTGGGATCAATTGGTTGCCCTTCGAACTCAAGGTTCACGATCCGGCTCGCCTTAGGGTTCGCCACGGTCCCCTTGGGGCCGAATTTGGACGGCTGGCTGAGGTCGATCTGATAGGTTACCCCGTCGATCACATCGAAGTTGTAGCTGGGGAACTCTGGGTTCAGCAGCGGTTGGTTGGCCTCGCCGGGGGTGATCTGGTTGAACATGCCCGCGGACCGCTCAAGCCAATCCTTCACCTGAGCACCGGTGACGCGCACGGCGCGGGCGGTGTTGGGATAAAGGTAAAGGTCAGCGACATTCTTGATCGCCACATCGCCCTTGGGCACATCGGTGTAATACTCTGGCCCGCCCCGGCCACCGGCCTTGAAGGGGGCGGCGGCAGACAGGATCGGTAGCCCTTCGTGCTCGGTCCCTTTGAGCATCTGGGCGATGTACCAGCGCTGCGCGTTTGAAACGACCTGCACCGAAGGATCATCGGCCACCAGCGCGAAATAGCTGTGCAGGTTGGCATCGGTCTTGCCCACGGCGCGGCGAACATAGGCGAGCGTTTCGTCATGGTCTTGCTGAACCGAGGCCAGAACCTCTGCATCGCTTTCCACCAGCGCCATGACCGAGCGGTCTTCGTTGCGCTGCGAAATGGCCCGCGCCTCGGCGCTGTGGCTGGCGATGCGCCAACCGCCCGCGTCGCGCTCCAACATCAGGTCGATAAGGCCCAGATGGCTGCCCCAGAAGCCGCCCATGGTGGCGGGCTTGCCGTGGATCGTACCTTCGCTCACGTCCACGCCCGGATAGTTCGCATAGGTGCCCGAGGGGAAGACGAGGTGGCTGTGTCCGGTCATGATGGCGTCGATCCCCTCAACGGCGGCGAGGGGGACCGAAGCGTTCTCCATCATGTCTTCTTCCTTGGCCGCTCCGATGCCTGAATGCGACAGCGCGATGATGATATCGGCGCCCGCCTCTTTCATCTGCGGCACCCAAGCGCGGGCGGTCTCTAGGATGTCGCGCGCCTGCACTTTGCCTTCGAGATGGCGGCGGTCCCATGCCATGATCTGCGGCGGGACAAAGCCGATGATGCCGATCTTGATCGGATGGGCCTCTCCCGCGCCGTCGGTCAACATTCGGTCCAGCAGGACATAGGGTTTGACCAGCGTGTCATCGTCACTGGGCTTGGCGCCGACCTTTTTGACGACATTGGCGCTGACCACCGGGAAGTCGGCCCCGGCGAGGGATTTCATCAAGAAATCAAGCCCGTAGTTGAATTCATGATTGCCCAAGGTTGAGGCGTCAAAGCCAAGCGTGTTCATTGCTTGGATCACCGGATGCATGTCGCCTTCTTTCATGCCGCGCTCATAGGCGATGTAGTCGCCCATCGGGTTGCCCTGCAGGAAGTCGCCGTTGTCGAGCATCAGTGTATTGGTCGCCTCGGCGCGGATCGATTTGACGATGCTGGCGGTGCGGGAGAGCCCGACGGTGTCGACCTCTTTGTCGGCGTAATAGTCATAGGGAAAGACATGCACATGCAGGTCCGTCGTCTCCATCAGGCGCAAGTGCGCTTGATTGGCGGCAGCACGGAGAGAGAAGGGGTGAAGGGCCAGCAGACCGGCAGAGCCGGCGAGAAAGTGACGGCGGTTGAGGCGGAGGGTCATGCGGCGTTCCTTCTTAACGTGATTAACATCTACCTGCGGCGAAGCGAGAGGCCGCGCAAGCCTAAAAATTAATCACCCGTCCCTCAGGCCGGTTTCCACCAACATGCCGCGTTTCTTGGCTTCGTAATAATAGCCGCGCGCGTACCATTTGATGGCGGTGCCGTGGTCTCCGTCGGACAAAAGCCAAGCGCCGCGCAGGTATTTCAGGGCGTATTTCAGATTGGTATCTGCGTCCAAAAGGTCAGACGCGCTGCCTTGGAACCCCATGGAGCGGGCGGTGGCGGGCAGGATTTGCAGCAGGCCATAATATGGGCCGTTGCGGGCGCGCGGGTTATGGGTGCTTTCGCGGATGGCCAGACGATGAACCAGAGGGCGCGGCAGATCGTAGAAGTCGGCCCAGTGGTTGATCTTGCGCCGCAGGTCGGGCGTCTCATTCGGGTGCAGGGGCAGGGCCGGGCGCTGCGGGGGCGTGGGGGAGACTTCGGGCGCAGCGCTGCACGCGGTAATCGTGCTGGCGGCGATGAAAGAGAGAAACATGCGGCGTGTTGTCTGAGGCATGATGCACCGAGGCTTGTTATATCGGCGCGAAGATCACCGCTGCGGGCCTTTCGAGCAAGCGTGTCGGCAAAACATACGCGGCCCCTTGCCCAGCGGTTGGGGCGCAAAGCGCGGCTTTCCGCCACGCTTAGACGTCAGCGACGATTTCGCCTTTCATTTCACCGGTCATGCGGGTCTGATCTTCGCGCTTTACCGAGCGGCGGACCTCGTCGATCTTGAGTTCGGCAGCGTCGCGCGTGGCTTTGTCGGGCCATTCGGTGATTGCGGCACTGGTGCGCTCAGAGGTGCGGACCACAGTAACGCGGCTGGCGCCAAAGCTCTTGAGGGCGGGCAGGCGCTTTTCTTCGATGGCGCGCAGAGCCACGTCATAATCCGCCCCGTCGGCGATCTCCCAAGTGGTGATGGTAATGTAACGCATGTGTCATCCTCCATGCTGAATGGAGGGAGCATAGCACAGAATGCTCTGTTTTTACAGGATTTCGCGCCACAGGTGCAGGAGGGCTGTCACACGGGCCTGCGCATAAAAAAACGCCGCGCGGAAAGCCGCGCGGCGTTTCATGTCAGATCGGACAGGTCGGATCAGCTGTTGCTGTCGTCCTGCGCGTCGCCCTCAGGGGTGCGCACCACGTCCGAGTCGCCGTCTTCGTCAGCGGCAGAGCCGATGTCGTCGAAGAGTTCGGAGATCTCGAATTCAGCTGCGGCTTCCTCTTCGGCGGCCAGTTCCTGAATCGATTTGCCCGACGCCTGAAGCTCGGCCTCTTCGGGCGAACGTGCGACGTTCAGCTCGATTGTGGCATCGACTTCGGGGTGCAGGATGATGCGCACGTCATGCACGCCCAGTTCCTTAATCGGGTTGCCCAGAACGACCTGCTTGCGGTCGACGGTGAACCCTTCGGCGGTTGCGGCATCGGCGGCGTCACGGGTGGTGACGGAGCCATAAAGCGCACCGGCGTCGGAAGCGGAGCGAATCACGACGAACTGCTGACCGTTCAGCTTCTCGGCGAATTGCTCGGCTTCTTTTTTGGTTTCGAGGTTCTGTGCTTCGAGCTGGGCTTTTTGGCCCTCAAAGGCTTCGACGTTGGCCCTGGAGGCCGACAGCGCCTTGCCCTGCGGCAGCAGGTAGTTGCGAGCATAGCCGGGCTTTACGTCCACGACTTCGCCCATCTGGCCCAGTTTGGCCACACGTTCCAGAAGGATAACTTGCATGTGCTCTCTCCTTACTTAACGGCGTAGGGCAGCAGGGCGAGGAAACGAGCGCGTTTGATGGCACGGGCCAGTTCGCGTTGTTTCTTGGCCGATACGGCGGTGATACGGGAAGGAACGATCTTGCCACGCTCAGAGATGTAGCGTTGCAGCAGACGTGTGTCCTTGTAGTCGATCGCAGGTGCGTTGTCGCCCGAGAAAGGGCACACTTTACGACGACGGAAAAATGGTTTTGCAGCCATGATTTAAGTCCTTTTCTTCAAGCGTTGATCAACGGCGTTCGCGGCGTTCGGAACGCTCGTCACGCTTTTGCATCTGTACGGACGGCAGTTCTTTGTGCTCATCAACTTTGATGGTCAGAACGCGCATCACGTCATCATGCAGGCGCATCAGGCGTTCCATTTCCTGCACGGCGGTCGCAGGTGCGTCCGAACGCAGGAAGGCATAGTGGCCCTTGCGGTTTTTGTTGATCTTGTAGGCCATCGTTTTGACGCCCCAGTACTCGCTGTCGACGAGCTTGCCGTCGTTGTCCGCGAGGACGGTGCCAAAGTGTTCGATGAGGCCTTCTGCTTGCGTGTTGGACAGGTCCTGACGCGCAATCATAACATGCTCATATAGCGGCATGTGCACTCCTATATTTATATCAAGGCGCATTTCATAGGCGGGGCATTCATCCTTGCGGCCCCACCACGAGAGTCTGCGCGGTTCATATGCTTTGCAAGGAAGCGCCCGTATACACGGTTTGCGCCGCACGGCAAGCCCCAAGCGCCTGCGGCAAGGCTTGTTCGGCTGGGGCGCAGAGGATACATCAGGCAAAACGCATAAGAGAGGCCGCAACCATGAGCATTGCATTCGTTTTCCCGGGCCAGGGTGCCCAAACCATCGGCATGGGCCGCGATCTGGCTGAAGCCTATCCTGAAGCCCGCGCCGTTTTCCAAGAAGTCGATGACGCCCTTGGCGAAAAACTGTCTGACCTGATCTGGGAGGGGGACATCGAGACGCTGACCCTCACACAGAACGCCCAGCCTGCGCTGATGGCCACGTCGATGGCAGCGATGGCCGCGCTGAAGGCCGAAGGGATCGAGGTTGACAAAGCGGCCTATGTGGCGGGCCATAGTCTTGGCGAATATTCCGCGCTCTGCGCCGTAGGGTCACTGTCGCTTGCCGACACCGCGCGGCTGCTGCGCATTCGGGGCAAGGCGATGCAGGCGGCTGTCCCTGTGGGCGAGGGTGCCATGGCGGCGATCCTTGGCCTTGGCATCGAAGAGACCGAGAAACTGGCCGAAGCCGCCGCCGAAGGCGAGGTCTGTCAGGTCGCCAATGAAAACGACCCCAGCCAGAATGTATTGTCGGGCCACAAAGCCGCCGTGGAGCGTGCCGTGGCCATGGCGAAGGATGCTGGCGCCAAACGCGCGTTGCTGCTGCCGGTCTCTGCGCCTTTCCATTGCCCGCTGATGGGGCCTGCGGCGGATGAGATGGCGCGCGCTTTGGGTGAGGTCACGTTTAATGCTCCCGCCGTGCCGCTGGTGGCGAATGTCACTGCGCAGGCCGTGACCGATGCCGCGAAGATTCGCGAGTTGCTGGTTGAGCAGGTGACAGGCCGGGTGCGCTGGCGGTCTTCGGTTGAGTGGATGGCCGCGCAGGGCGTGACCGAAGCCTGGGAGATTGGCGCGGGCAAGGCGCTGTCGGGCATGATCCGCCGGATCGACAAATCCGTCGCCACCCGCAGCATTGGCACGCCGGATGAGGTCAAAGCCGCGCAAGAGGCGTAACGCCCCGGAGGGCCGAGATGACGATGCAAGAAACCCTGACGCTGCTGCCGGAATGGCTGATCTGGTGGTTCAACTGGCTGGTCTTTGCCGTGGCGGTCTTGCCCTTGGCGCTGCTGATCTGGCCGCAGAGCCGCAAAGTCGGGGTGATTGCCGTGGCCGTTAGTATCCTTACCGGGGCGGCGGTTTACGGGATGTTCCGTCAGATGGGATACGTCAAACTTCTCGGTCTGCCGCATCTGCTGATCTGGGGGCCGCTGGCGGTCTATCTGTTCCGCAAACAGGCCAAGGACGCCATGCCCATCGCGGCGCGGTGGATCATCCGGGTGATTTTGGTCACCTTGCTGATCTCACTGGCCTTCGATGTGGTGGATGTGCTGCGTTATATACTTGGTGAGCGGACGCCACTGGGGGCCGAGGCATGAGGCGGCTGATTGCTGTCGTCGCGCTGCTCGTTTTTTTGGTGGCCTGCGGCACGCTAGAGAATGCCAGTGATGGCGCGCGGATGCAGGTTCAAGGGCCGTATCTGTTGATGACCGGCACGATCACCAGCCGGACGCCTGCGGCTTTCGCGCGGCATCTGTCCGAGAATCCGCGGATCGATACAGTGGTGCTGGGGCGGATCGACGGCTCTATCGATGCGGCAGCGACGCACCGGATGGGGCGACAGATTCGCAGATTGGGGCTGGCGACCGAGCTGCGGACAGGCAGTGTGGTTGATTCTGGCGGTGTGGAGCTCTTTATCGCGGGGGCCGAGCGGCGCATGACACCGGGCACGGCGCTGCGGGTGCATAGCTGGCGCAATGGTTACCGTGAGGGCAGCAGCTATCCACGGCAATCGCCCAAACACCAGATGACACGGCGCTATATGGCCGAGATGCTGGGCAAAGACGGCTTTTACTGGTTTACCTTGCAGGCCGCGCCATCTGACGGGATACACAAGATGACAGCGGATGAAATCCGCCGCTACGGGCTGCTGACGCGGCCCTGACTGATAGAATAAAGGAAGAGACATGTTCGATCTTACAGGAAAGAATGCCCTGATTACCGGCGCTTCGGGCGGCATTGGCGCGGATATCGCACGCAAATTGCATGCCCAAGGCGCGACCGTCGGGCTGTCGGGTACGCGGACTGAACCGTTGGAGGCGCTGAAGGCCGAATTGGGCGAGCGGGCGCATGTGCTGCCTTGTAACCTGAGCGACATGGAAGCCGTCGATGCCCTGCCGAAACAGGCGGCTGAGGCGATGGGTTCGGTCGATATTCTGGTGAACAACGCAGGCATTACCCGCGACAATCTATTCATGCGGATGTCTGACGACGAGTGGAACTCGGTTCTGAACGTGAACCTGACCGCGACCTTTAAGCTGTGCAAAGGCGTGATGCGCGGCATGATGAAGGCGCGTTGGGGCCGGATCATCAATATCTCCAGCGTTGTGGGGGCCACGGGCAATCCCGGTCAGGCGAATTACGCGGCCTCCAAAGCGGGTGTGATGGGCATGTCCAAGTCCCTGGCCTATGAGGTGGCAAGCCGTGGGATCACGGTGAATGCCGTGGCGCCGGGCTTTATCACCACTGCCATGACAGACAAGCTGACGGACGAGCAAAAGTCTGGAATCATGGGGCAAATTCCCGCCGGTCGCATGGGCGATCCGGATGAGATTGCCGCCGCTGTGGTCTATCTTTCCAGTGCCGAGGCTGCTTATGTGACAGGGACCACCTTGCATGTGAACGGCGGTATGGCCATGTTGTGACCCTGCGCTGCAATAGCGTTTGCCAAGCCTTCGGCATGTGCTAAAGGGGGCGCAGAATCGAAACGAAGGGTGCTTGATTGCCCCCTCCGCCTTGTGCGAACAAGGAAAATAGCCGCCCCTTTTGGGGCATCCTCCAAACGCTGATCATCGGCGGGCGGAAACCAAAAGGGGCCTGAATGGCCCGAAGACATGAGGACTTATTATGAGCGACGTCGCAGACCGCGTGAAAAAGATCGTTGTAGAACACCTGAGCGTGGAAGAGGACAAAGTGACTGAGAATGCGTCGTTCATCGACGATCTCGGCGCTGACAGCCTTGACACCGTGGAACTGGTGATGGCGTTCGAAGAAGAGTTCGGCATCGAGATCCCCGATGACGCCGCTGAGAACATTCAGACCGTTGGCGATGCGGTCAAGTTCATCAAAGAAGCCTCCTAAGGGCTTTGCCGGGCAACCGGCAGAATTGAGATTAGAAAGCGGCGTTGTTCCTAGCGGAATGACGCCGTTTTTATTTGCCACAACGGGCTGGGCTTGTCCCTTTGGTGCTGAGGCCGCATGTCTTCGCCAAGAAGTTTCAAGTGTGAAGGCAATTCACCCCATGTCCCGAACGATCCCGACCATCAACACAGCCAGACTGACATTGCGCGCCATGCGGGCCGAGGATTTTGAGCGTTACGCCGAGATCTGGGCGATGCCGGATGTGGCGGATCGCATACTTGATCGGCCCCGAGCCAAAGCGCAGTCGTGGGACGCGTTTTTGCGCAACGCAGGCCATTGGCAGATCACGGGATTCGGACAATGGGCTGTGCAGCTTCATCGGCAGAGAGAGATGCTGGGGCAGACTGGCTTCGTCTTTGGTTCACGGAATTTCGGTGAGGATTTCGATACTTACCCCGAAGCACGGCTGGTCTTGGCCCCACAGGCGCAGGATCAGCGTTTGGGGAGTGAGGCGGCGCGGGCAGCGCATGAGTGGTTTGATCGGGTGATCACCGGGCGGACGGTCTGCATGATCGCTGCCGGTAACGAGGCGGCATTGCGCATCGCGGGCGCGCTTGGGTATCAGGCGCTGCGTGAGGCAAAGGCGGCTGGTGGCCCGGTGCATCTGATGACCCGACGCGGACCGCCGGTCTAAGGGTGCCGTAAGACCATTAACTGGTGTGATAGTCGCCGAATTTCGAAGATCGGCGTTTTTGTGCTATGCCTGCGGACCACCGCCGATATGCTTGTGCCTACAGGCTTTTGCAGGGTAAGAGGTTCGCCGAGAGATTATCGGCAAGGGGCACTAAGATGCGCAGAGTTGTAGTAACGGGTTTGGGTTTGGTTACCCCCCTCGCGGACGGCGTGGAAGAAAGCTGGAAACGGATCCTTGATGGGCAATCCGGGGCCGGACCGATCACCGGCTTTGATCCCAGCAAATTGGTGACCCAATACGCCTGCGAAGTGCCTTTGGGCGATGGCAGCGATGGCACCTTTGACGCCAATAAATACATGGAGCCGAAAGAGCAGCGGAAGGTCGATACCTTCATCCTGTTCGGCATGGCCGCCGCCCAGCAAGCGGTTGAGGATTCGGGGTGGTTGCCGACCGAGAAGGAAGATCAAGAGCGCACTGGCGTGTTGATCGGCTCTGGCATTGGCGGGTTGAACTCCATTGCCAATACCGCCGTGATGATGGCCGAGAAAGGTCCGCGTCGCGTGAGCCCGTTCTTCGTGCCCGGCGCGCTGATCAACCTGATCTCGGGTCAAGTGTCGATCCGCTACGGCTTTAAGGGGCCGAACCACTCAGTCGTCACTGCCTGTTCCACTGGGGCCCATGCCATCGGTGATGCGGCGCGTCTGATCAAATACGGCGATGCGGATGTGATGATTGCAGGCGGCGCAGAGGCGGCGATTTGCGAGATTGGCATGGCGGGTTTCAACGCCTGTAAGGCGCTGTCGACCAAACGCGGGGATGATCCGCAGAAAGCCAGCCGCCCCTATGATGTGGACCGCGACGGTTTCGTCATGGGTGAGGGCGCGGGCATTGTGGTCTTGGAAGAATATGAGCACGCCAAGGCGCGCGGTGCGAAGATCTATGCCGAAGTGCTGGGTTATGGCCTGTCGGGCGACG
Source organism: Sulfitobacter sp. NFXS29 (assembly GCF_040148765.1). NCBI lineage: Bacteria > Pseudomonadati > Pseudomonadota > Alphaproteobacteria > Rhodobacterales > Roseobacteraceae > Sulfitobacter > Sulfitobacter sp. NFXS29. The sequence goes on along the minus strand of NZ_JAGDED010000008.1, from coordinate 140,103 downwards.
CGCATCACATCACGGCACCGTCTGAGGACGGCGAAGGCGGCGAACGCTCCATGCGGGCAGCGCTGAAGAACGCGGGTCTTGAGCCCAAGGATGTTGATTACATCAACGCGCATGGCACCTCGACCATGGCCGACACCATCGAGCTGGGGGCGGTTGAGCGTTTGATGGGCGATGCGGCGGACAAGGTCACCATGTCCTCGACCAAATCCGCGACCGGGCACCTCTTGGGGGCTGCTGGCGCGATTGAGGCGATTTTCTGCATGCTCGCGATCCGCGATCAGGTGGCACCGCCGACCATCAACCTTGATAACCCAGCGGTCGAGACACCGATTGATCTGGCGCCGAACAAGAAGGTCGAGCGCAAGATCGACGTGGCGCTGAGCAATTCGTTCGGCTTTGGCGGCACAAACGCATCGGTACTGTTCGGGAAAGTCCGCTAAATGTGGCGTCATATCGCTTCTAACGCCGTGACGTTTCTGTTGGTCGGCCTGTTTCTGCTTGGGGGGATCATCCTCTGGGGCAAGACGACCTATGTCTCTGAAGGGCCGCTGGAGCAGGCGATCTGTGTGCAGGTCGAGCGCGGCTCGAACATGCGGCAGGTGAGCCAGAGCCTTGAGGAACAGGGCGCGGTCTCTTCGCCCGCGCTCTTTCGCATGGGCGCGGATTACGAGGAAAAGTCGAGCAGCCTGAAAGCGGGCAGCTTTCTCGTGCAACCCGGCACCTCGATGCAGGGGATCGTGGATATCGTGACCCAAGGCGGGGCCAGCACCTGCGGCACCGAGGTTGTGTACCGCGTCGGCGTGAACCGGGTGAGCGTGCAGGTCCGCGAGTTGGATCCGGTGACAAGCCGGTTTGTTGAGCGTGCGGAGTTCACGCCGGGCGAAGACGAAACGCCCGAGGCCTATTCCGAAATCTCCAGCAAAAACGACACGCGGTTTCGTGTGGCATTGGCTGAGGGCGTGACAAGCTGGCAGGTTGTCGAAGCGCTGAAACAAGTCGAGCAATTGACCGGCGAAGTTGAAGACCTCCCCGCTGAGGGCAGCCTTGCGCCAGACAGCTATGAGGTGCGCCCCGGTGATGACCGCGCTGAGGTGATTGCGCGGATGGCGGCAGCGCAAGAGGTGCTGTTGGCAAACGCTTTTGAGGCCCGCGACCCTGATCTGCCCATTGAGACGCCGGAAGAACTGCTGATCCTTGCCTCGATCATTGAAAAGGAAACCGGTGTGGCGGCGGAGCGTGAGCAGGTGGCGAGCGTTTTCGTGAACCGTCTGAACCAAGGCATGCGTCTGCAAACGGACCCGACGGTGATCTATGGTGTGACCGAGGGCAAGGGCGTGCTGGGCCGTGGGCTGCGCCGTTCGGAGCTGCGGGCAGAGACGCCGTGGAACACCTATGTGATCGACGGGCTGCCACCCACCCCTATCGCCAATCCGGGGCGTGCGAGCCTGATGGCTGCGGCGCAACCGGCAGAGACGGATTTCGTCTTCTTCGTGGCGGATGGCACCGGGGGGCACGCTTTTGCCGAGACCTTGGACGAGCATAACCGCAACGTGGCGCGCTGGCGTCAGATCGAGGCGGAGCGCGGCGCGGAAGCGGCCGGGAATGCCTCAACAGGTGGTAACTGAAACGACTAAAGACCCCGCTGAAGACAGCGGGGTTTTTGCTTGCCGATGGGGTTCTCCGCGCGGCGGTGTAAGGTCTTGTTAACACAGTTTTTCTTGACTTTGCGCACGGTCTGACGTAGAACTTGTGACACGCTAGAGGACATGGGCGAACGGCCCCGGGGTGACCCGGTGGTCGTTTTTTTGTGTCTGCTCGGTTGGGGATAACCAACAAGAGGTAAAGCGATGACGATCATTACCCCGGAGCAAGAGACGGAAGACAGCGCGGAAATTCTGCGCGGTCTCCAAGAAGCAATCGGCGCGCTGCGTCGGGAAATCGAAGGTCTGACAGAACAGACCCGGTCCGGGGGGGAACTCAAGGAAACTGCGGTGCCCAGCAATACGTCCAAAGTGGCGGGCTTGCTGGCGCATTGCCTGAAAGCGGAGAACACGCTGAATGACTGTCGAAACCGACAAGCTGGAATCGCGCGGGGGGGCTTTGCCCTCGACATGGACAAGGCGCGGGCTGACATCGGGTGCAAGCTGGATCGCCTGCGCAGATGCTCTGACCCAGGCGCAGTTTCTGAATGACCTAGGTGAGGGAGAGCTTCTGGCTCTCCCTTTTTTGTTCGAGTTCTGGGCGCTGGATCATCAGCTGCCGCCTGAAGGCGATTGGCGGACATGGGTGATCATGGGCGGGCGCGGCGCGGGGAAGACGCGCGCCGGGGCGGAATGGGTGCGCAGCAAGGTCGAGGGGAGCCGGCCGCTCGATCCCGGTGCGTGTAGCCGTGTGGCGCTGGTGGGCGAGACCATCGAGCAGGTGCGCGAAGTCATGATATTTGGCGATAGCGGGATACTGGCCTGTAGCCCGCCGGATCGTCGACCCGATTGGGAGGCGACGCGCAAGCGCTTGGTTTGGCCTAACGGGGCCATCGCCACGGTTCATACGGCGCATGACCCCGAAGGGCTGCGCGGGCCGCAGTTTGATGCGGCTTGGGTAGATGAATTGGCGAAATGGAAGCGCGGGCAGGAGGCTTGGGACCAGTTGCAATTTGCGCTGCGCTTGGGGGAGCGGCCTCAGGTCTGTGTGACGACGACGCCGCGCAATGTGGATGTGTTGAAGGCGCTGCTGCAATCGCCCTCGACGGTCACGACCCATGCGCCAACGGAGGCGAATGCGGCCAATCTGGCGGGGTCGTTCCTTGAGGAGGTGCGGGCGCGGTATCGTGGGACGCGGTTGGGGCGGCAGGAGTTGGATGGGGTTTTGCTGGCGGATGCGGAGGGGGCGCTGTGGACCTCGGCCTTGTTGGAGGCGGGGCGGGTGCAGGCGGCGCCTGAGTTGGATCGGATCGTGGTGGGGTTGGACCCGGCGACGACCAGTGGGGCGACATCGGATGAATGTGGGATTGTGGTGGTGGGGGCGCAAATCCAAGGGCCGCCGCAGGAGTGGCGGGCGGTGGTGCTCGCTGATTGCACGGTGCAGGGGGCCACGCCCAACGGTTGGGCGCAGGCGGCGATTGCGGCGATGACGCGCTATGGGGCAGATCGGCTGGTGGCTGAGGTGAACCAAGGGGGGCAGTTGGTGAGCGAGGTCTTGCGGCAGGTCGATCCGCTGGTGTCGCTTAAGACGGTGCATGCGGCGCGGGGGAAGGTGGCGCGAGCGGAGCCTGTGGCGGCGCTTTATGAGCAGGGGCGGGTAAGCCATTTGCCGGGTCTGGATGCATTGGAGGATCAGATGTGTCTGATGACAGCGCGAGGCTATGAGGGCAAGGGTAGCCCGGACCGGGTCGATGCGCTGGTCTGGGCGCTGCATGAGCTGATGATCGAGCCTGCATCGCAGTGGCGCAGCCCGGGGGTGCGGAGCCTGTAAGGCGGGCGTTGCGCAGGGCAGCGTGCGGTCGGTTACCCGGCCGTTAAGACTTAATTGAGAAAGTCTGACAACGCCGAGCAGCATGGGGCACAGGCCGCTGCCAAGGCCGAGCAGAATGAGGAGCGACAGATGGTATTCGATTTTCTACGGCGCGGCGCGGCTGAGACCGTTGAGCAGAAAGCTTCGGCGACCGGGCCGGTCGTGGCCTATCAGACCTCTGGTCGTGTCGCTTGGAGCCCGCGGGACAATGTGAGCCTGACGCGCTCGGGCTTTTGCGGCAATCCGGTGGGGTTTCGCTCGGTCAAGCTGATTGCCGAGGCGGCGGCGGCGCTGCCGCTGGTCGTGCAGGACGCGGCGCGGCGCTATGACGAACACCCGCTGATGGAATTGATGCGCCGCCCGAATGGGGGGCAAGGCCGGGCAGAGTTGCTTGAGGCGCTCTATGGTCAGATGCTGCTGAGCGGTGATGGCTATGTCGAGGCGGTCGGCGGCGAGGGTGGTTTGCCGGTCGAGCTGCATGTGCTGCGGTCGGATCGGATGAGCGTGGTGCCGGGGGCGGATGGTTGGCCGGTGGCTTATGAATATGCGGTGGGCGGGCGTAAGCATCGCTTTGACGCCAGCGGGACGGTGACGCCGGTCTGTCATATTCGGAACTTTCACCCGCAGGACGATCATTATGGCTTTAGCCCGATGCAGGCGGCGGCGATGGCGATGGATGTGCATAACGCTGCGAGCCGTTGGTCGAAGGCGCTGCTCGATAACGCGGCGCGGCCCTCGGGGGCGATTGTGTACCGCGGGGCCGAGGGGCAGGGCAAGCTGAGTGAGGATCAGTATGATCGGCTGGTGAGCGAGATGGAGAGCCATCATCAGGGCGCGCGCAATGCGGGGCGACCGATGCTGCTGGAAGGTGGGCTTGACTGGAAACCAATGGGGTTTTCGCCCTCGGATATGGAATTCCAGAAGACCAAGGAGAGTGCGGCGCGGGAAATTGCGCTCGCCTTTGGGGTGCCGCCGATGCTGATCGGGGTGCAGGGGGATGCGACTTACGCAAATTATCAAGAGGCGCATCGGGCGTTCTATCGCCTGACCGTGCTGCCGCTGGCGACACGGGTGACGGCGACGCTGGCGGAGTGGCTAAGCGGGTATCTGGGCGAGGCGGTGAGTTTGAAGCCCGACTTGGACCAAGTGCCGGCTTTGGCGGCCGAGAGGGATGCGCAATGGGCGCGGGTCTCGGCAGCGGCGTTCTTGAGCGATGCGGAAAAGCGCGCCCTGTTGGGGCTGCCTGCGGTGGCGAATGATGCCTGAATTGCGCGAGATCGAGCGGTTCGAATGCGCGCCGGGATTGCGGCTTCAGGCGCATGAGACGCTGAGCGCGGTGCACCGCGAGAACATGCAAAAGCGGCTCGACCGGATCGAGCAGATGATGGAGCGGCTGGAACGGCGCTTGTGGTTGACGGTTTACGGCGTGGTCGCGGTGATCTTGGCGCAGGCGGTGCAATCCTTTCTGGTGGTGGCGCCGTAGCGGGCTGAAAAAGAGGAAATAACAATGGGTTATCAGATGTTGAACTCCGGCGCTTTGCCGGAGAACGGGGAAGGTCTGTGTGCTGGGGCCGCTTTGGAACATAAGTTCGCCCGTTTCGGCACGGTGGCTGAGGTGGAAGGCGGACTGGAGATCAGCGGCTACGCCAGCCTTTTCGGCGCGGTGGATCAGGGGGGCGATGTGGTGGAAGCCGGTGCCTATGCGGCGAGCCTTGCCCAAGTCACGAAGGCCGGGCGCAGCGTCAAAATGCTGTGGCAGCATGATCCTGCCCAGCCCATCGGGGTCTGGGACGAGGTGCATGAGGATGGCCGGGGCCTGTGGGTCAAGGGGCGCATCCTGAGCAGTGTTGCCAAGGGGCGGGAAGCGGCCGCGTTGATTGATGCAGGAGCCATCGACGGGCTCAGCATCGGCTACCGCACCGTGAAGGCGGGCAAGAATACCAAGGGGCAACGGCTGCTGACGGAACTGGAGCTTTGGGAGGTGTCTTTGGTGACCTTTCCGATGCTGCCCTCGGCACGGGTGGGGTCCAAGAGAGATTTCAAGGCCGTGGGTGATGTTCTGCGGGACATGGCGGCGGCCTTTGACGCGGCGCGGCGCGATATGGCGCGCGGCAGAGCCTGAGTTTGACTGAGCAAGACCAGAGGAAAAGCAATGACCAAAAGCGAGATGAGCACAAAGGCGGGCGCAGACCTGTCCCCGGCGGAGGAAGTGCGGCAGGCCGTGAGCGGTTTTGTCAGTGACTTCAACGGCTTTCGGGCCGAGATCAATACGAAACTTCAACAATCAGAAGAGCGAATTGCCATGATGGACCGCAAGATGACCCTGCCTGCCCGCAGCCCTTTGGGCGGCGCGATTGAGCAAGATGCACCGCATAAGAAAGCCTTTGATGCCTATCTGCGCAATGGCGATGACGATGGGCTGCGGGGGCTGGAACTGGACGGCAAATCGATGTCGACGGCGGTGAACTCGGATGGCGGCTATCTGGTGGATCCGCAGACATCGGAGCGGGTGCAATCGGTGCTGAATTCCGGCGCATCGATCCGCGCGATTGCGGCGGTGGTGCAGGTTGAGGCCACGTCTTATGACGTGCTGGTCGATCATGCCGATGTGGGGGCGGGCTGGGCCACCGAAAGTGGTGCGCAGGCCGAGACGTACACGCCGCAGATCGACCGGATCACCGTGCCGCTGCATGAGTTGAGTGCCCTGCCCAAGGCGAGCCAACGGCTGCTGGACGACAGCGCCTTTGATATCGAAGGCTGGCTGGCGGGCCGCATCGCCGACAAATTCGCGCGGGCCGAGGCGGCGGCCTTTGTCAGCGGTGATGGGATCGACAAGCCGACCGGTTTTTTGAGCCATCCGGCGGTCGATAACGACGTCTGGAGCTGGGGCAATCTGGGCTATGTCCCCAGCGGCACTAACGCTAACCCCGAGGCGGATGCGATCATCGAATTGGTCTACGCCCTTGGCGCGGCTTACCGCAAAAACGCGGTTTTCGTGATGAACTCCAAGACCACGGCCAAGGTGCGCAAATTGAAAGACACCGATGGGCGCTTTCTGTGGTCGGATGGGCTGGCCGCGGGAGAGCCTGCGCGGTTGATGGGCTATCCGGTGCTGGTGGCCGAGGATATGCCCGACCCGGCGACGGATGCGATGGCTATCGCATTTGGTGACTTCTCGGCCGGGTACACGGTGGCTGAGCGCCCCGATCTGCGGATCCTGCGCGATCCCTTCAGCGCTAAGCCGCATGTGCTGTTCTATGCGACCAAACGTGTCGGCGGTGACGTGAGCGACTTTGCGGCGATCAAGCTGATGAAATTCGGCCTGGCGTAAGCCGGTGCCGAAGCCGGGGCCGGGGCAACTTGGCCCCGGTCCGGACGTGCGCCTGCAAGGTTGTGTTGTCTAGCTGCTCCCCTCCGACCGAGCAATGCAACCGGTGCGCGTCCGGGAATAAGCGCATGGCCCCACGGGGCGAGGGAGCGAATTTTGGAGACGTTCGATGATGTTGATCGAAGAGACAAATGTGCCGGATGCGGTCTTGCCGGTTGAGGCCTTCAGAATGCATCTGCGCATTGGCAGCGGTTTTGGGCAGGACGGCCTTCAGGATCCGGTGCTGCGCAGTTTCCTGCGTGCGGCAATCGCGGCGGTAGAGGCGCGGACGGGGAAGGTGTTGATCACCCGGCGTTTTGCCCTGTCGCTGACCTTTTGGCGCGATGCAGCGGCGCAGGTTTTGCCGGTGGCGCCGGCGCAGGACATCGCGCGGGTGGCGTTGGTCGCGCGTGATGGAGCAGAGACGCTGGTTGACCCCGACCGCTATTGGCTGGAGCGCGATGCGCAAGCGCCGCGACTGCGCGCCAGCACAGCCGCCTTGCCCCGCATCCCGAGTGCCGGAGCCGCGCTGATCAGTTTCGATGCAGGCATGGCCGCCGATTGGGCCGGGCTGCCGGATGATTTGGCCCAAGCGGTGATGCTGCTGGCGGCACACTACTACGAATACCGCGACGATACGGCGCTTGGCGAAGGGTGCATGCCCTTCGGTGTCAGCAGCCTGATTGAACGCTACCGCCGCGTACGTGTCGGCTTTGGTGGTGCGGCATGAGCCGCCCGCATTTGAACAGGCCGCTGGTCTTAGAAGCCCCACAACGGGTGAGCGATGGCGCGGGGGGGCATACCGAAGTCTGGCAGCCCCTAGGCACACTTTGGGCAGAGGTTCGCGCGCGGACGGGGCGGGAAACCACCGCAGGCGGTGTGGCCGTCAGCCGGATGGGGTTCAAGATCACGGTCCGCGCGGCACCGCAGGGCGCGCCCGACAGGCCGACGCCGGATCAGCGGTTTCGGGAAGGCACGCGTGTCTTCGTGATCTTGGCGGTGGCCGAGAGCGATGCGGGCGGGCGGTATCTGACCTGCTTTGCCGATGAGGAGGTGGCGGTATGACCTACGCGCTTTCAGGGGCTTTGCAGGCGGCGGTCTATGACCTGTTGCAGAGTGATCCGGGGCTCACGGCCATGATCGGCGATGCGGTCTATGACGCGGTGCCGGGGGGAAGCTTGCCCGAGACCTACGTGCTGCTTGGGCAGGAGATGGCGAAAGATGCGTCAGACGCCGAGGGCGCGGGCGCGGAGCACCGCCTGACCCTGTCGGTGAACACCAGCGCGCCGGGGTTCAGCACGGCGAAGGGCTGCGCGGCGGTGATCTGCGATTTGCTGCATGGGGCGCAGCCGACGCTTAGTCGCGGGCATGTGGTGGATATGGCCTTTCTCAAAGCGACGGCACGGCGGATCGACGGGGCCGCGGGGCGGCAGATCGACCTGCAATTCCGCGCCCGGGTCGCGGATGCGTAAGACTTCAGATTCTAGATTGGTGCGAGGAGATAGAGATGGCAGTGCAAGCGGGCAAAGACCTTTTGGTCAAAGTGGATATGACCAGCGATGGTCAGTTCGAGACGATCGCCGGGCTGAGGGCCAAGCGGGTGAGTTTCAACGCCGAAACGGTGGATGTGACCTCGCTCGATTCAAGCGGGGGCTGGCGGGAGTTGTTGGCGGGCGCGGGGGTGCGCTCGGCCGCGATCAGTGGCTCGGGGGTGTTTCGCGATGCGGGCACGGATGAACGGGCGCGGCAGCTGTTCTTTAACGGGCTGACGCCGGATTTTCAGGTCATCATCCCGGATTTCGGTGTGGTGCAAGGGCCGTTTCAGGTCTCCGCCCTCGAATACGCGGGGGCGCTGAATGGGGAGGCCACGTTCGAGTTGAGCCTGCAATCGGCGGGAGAACTGCTCTTTACTCCCGATGTGGTGGTGTGACCATGGCAAACCCATGGCGCGGCGAGGTGAGCCTGGTGATCAATGGCAGGCGGCATGAGGCGCGGCTGACCCTTGGCGCCTTGGCCGAGTTGGAGGCGACATTGGAGGCCGACAGCCTTGTCGCCTTGGTGGAGCGGTTTGAAAATAATCGCTTTTCCAGCCGCGATGTACTGGCCCTGCTGCTTGCCGGGCTCCGCGGGGGCGGAGCGGTGATGGATGCCGCAACGCTTGAACATGCGCAGATCGAGGGCGGGCCGATGGCGGCGGCACGGGCGGCGGCGGAATTGCTGGCGCGGGCCTTTTCGGTGCAGGCGTGAGCACGGCGCAGGGCTTTGACTGGCCCGCCTTGCTGCGTGTGGGCCTGTCGCGATTGCGCCTGCCGCCGGATCAATTCTGGGCGCTGACGCCGGCGGAGTTGCAGTTGATGTTGGGCCCACCGTCCGAGGCAGCGCCGCTGCTGAGCGAGGGCCTCGCCGCGCTGATGGCTGCTTATCCAGACGAGATGAAAGGGGCCGATGATGGCTGACTTTGATGATTTCGAGAATCTTGAGAGCCGCGCTGACGGGCTGAATGAGACACTGGCGCAAACCAGCGGTTTGGTTGCCGGGTTCGATGGTGAGTTGCGGCGCATGCGCAGCGCGCTTTCCGCGACGGGCAAAGATGTGGCGACCCTCGAAAAAGGGCTGAGCCGTGGCCTGCGCCGGGCGTTCGACGGGGTGGTTTTTGACGGCGCCAAACTGTCGGACGCGCTGAGCGACCTGGCGCAATCGATGATCCGGACGACCTACAACGCCGCGATGCGCCCGGTGACGGACCATTTCGGCGGGCTGATCAGCGAGGGGGTGGGCAGTGTTGTGGAAGGCATTTTGCCTTTTGCGAATGGCGCGCCCTTTTCCCAAGGCAAGGTCATGCCGTTTGCGCAGGGCGGGGTGGTGACCTCGGCCACCGCGTTTCCGATGCGTGGCGGCACGGGGCTGATGGGAGAGGCCGGGCCAGAGGCGATCATGCCGCTGGCCCGGGGGGCGGATGGCAAGCTGGGGGTGCGCGGCAATGGCGGGGGGGCGACCACCATCGTGATGAACATCACCACGCCCGATGTGCAGGGGTTTCAGCGCAGCCAAAGTCAGATTGCCGCTCAACTAAGCCGGGCTCTTAGCACGGGCAACCGCAACCGATAAACCGCGCGGCGGTTAAAGGAGCAGATCATGCAATTTCACGATGTCAGATTTCCGCCCTCGCTGAGCTTTGGATCAGTTGGGGGGCCGCAGCGGCAGACGGATGTGGTCACGCTGGCCAATGGTCATGAGGAACGCAACACGCCTTGGGCCCATTCTCGGCGGGTCTATGATGCGGGGCTAGGGATGCGTTCTATCGATGACCTCCAGTTGCTGATTGCTTTTTTCGAAGCGCGACTGGGGCAGATGTACGGATTTCGCTGGAAGGACTGGGCCGACTATAAAACGGGCAAGACGGCGCTTTCGGTGGCCTTTGACGACCAGAGCATCGGTTATGGAGACGGGGTTCGGGCGGCGTTTCAGCTGACCAAGACTTACCGCTCGGGCGCGCATTCATACCGCCGTCCGATCACCAAACCCGTGGCCGGGACGGTGCGCGTGGGGGTGGAACAAGACGAGCTGCGCGAGGGTGTCGAATACGAGGTCGACGCAAGCACGGGGATCATTACCTTTGCCCATCCGCCGGACCCTGAGATGGAGATCTTCGCGGGCTTCGAATTCGACGTGCCCGTGCGGTTTGACACGGACCGCATTCTGATTTCGGTAGAGAGCTTTCAGGCCGGGCAGGTGCCCGACGTGCCGGTGATCGAGGTGCGGGTCTGATGGCGGAGCTTAATACAGGGTTTGCGCACCATATCGCGCGCGGTGTGACAACGCTTTGCCATTGTTGGCAGGTGACGCGGGCGGATGTGGTGGTGTTTGCCTTTACCGATCACGATATGCCGCTGGCATTCGCGGGGGTCACGTTTCGCGCTGATACGGGGCTGGGTGCGCGGGCGCTGGCTCAAACCAACGGGCTGTCGGTCGACAACACCGAAGCGCTCGGCGCGCTCAGCGATGATGCGATCCGCGAGGATGAGATTGAGCAGGGACGGTTCGATGGGGCCGAGGTTCAGGCGTGGTTGGTGAACTGGGCAGAGCCTGCGCAGCGGGTGCTCCAATTTCGCGGAACGATCGGCGAGTTGCACCGCACAGGCGGCAGCTTTCGTGCTGAACTGCGCGGTCTGACGGAGCCGCTGAACCGCCCCTTGGGACGGGTCTTTCAAAAGCCCTGTTCGGCGGTTCTGGGGGATGGCGATTGCCGCTTTGATCTCACCACGCCGGGCTATGCCGAGGAACGCGCGATTGAGACTGTGGCAGAGGCGCAGTGTTTCCGCTGGGCTGCATTCCCGGGGTATGATGAGGGCTGGTTCGCCCGCGGGCGGCTTGACGTGTTGGATGGCTCGGCGGCGGGGCTCTGGGGCATGGTCAAACGTGACTACCATGACGGCGGGCAGCGGGTGATCGAGCTTTGGGAGCCGATCCGCGGAGTGGTAGCGGAGGGCACTCGCGTGCGGCTTACGGCAGGCTGCGACAAGCGGATGGAGACCTGCCGGCTAAAATTCAACAACCTGCTGAACTATCGAGGGTTTCCCGATCTGCCGGGTGAGGATTGGATGATGGCCGTCCCACGCTCAGACGGCGCGAACGCGGGTGGGTCGCGCAGATGAGCGCCGGGGGGGAACCGTTGCTGTATGCGGCGCGCGGGTGGATCGGCACGCCTTATGTGCATCAGGCTGCGGCGAAAGGGGCGGGCTGCGACTGCCTCGGCCTCATCCGGGGGCTTTGGCGTGAACGGATGGGGGCTGAACCCGAGGCGGTGCCGCCCTATTCGATGGATTGGTCCGAGCCGCAGGGGGAGGAACAGCTCTGGGCGGCCGCGCTGCGGCATATGGCGGTGAAGAACAGCGGTGCACCCGCGCCCGGTGATGTGCTGCTTTTCCGAATGCGCCACGGCGCCGTGGCAAAGCATCTTGGGTTGCAGGCGCGCATCGGCGCCAGTCCCAGTTTTATTCACGCCTATGCACGGCACGGGGTCGTTGAAAGCCCCCTTAGCCTGCCATGGCAGCGGCGCATCGTGGCGCGATTTATATTTCCTGAGGAGGTCTCCTGATGGCGACGATTGTTCTTTCGGCAGCGGGTGCCGCGGTTGGTGGCTCCATCGGGGGCACGCTGGCGGGGCTGTCTTCTGTCGCAGTGGGCCGGGCGGTGGGGGCGAGCCTTGGGCGGCTGGTCGATCAACGCTTGCTGGGCCAAGGTGGGCAGGCGGTCGAGACCGGTAAAGTGGATCGCTTTCGGCTGACGGGCTCGGGCGAGGGGGCGGCGATCTCGCAGCTTTATGGCCGGATGCGACTGGCTGGGCATGCTATCTGGGCGTCGCAGTTCCAAGAGGTCACCCAGGTCAGCGGGGGCGGCAAGGGCGGCCCCCCGACGCCAAAGACGACCGAGTACAGCTATACCGTCAGCCTTGCCATCGCGCTTTGCGAAGGGGAGATCACCAGCGTCGGGCGCATTTGGGCGGATGGGGAGGAGATTGCCCCGGACGATCTGAACATGCGCGTCTACAGGGGAGAGGCGGATCAGCAACCCGACCCGACCATCGCCGCGATCGAGGGCGCGGACCGGGTGCCAGCCTATCGCGGCACGGCCTATGTGGTGATGGAAAATCTCGCGTTGGCGCAGTTCGGCAACCGCGTTCCGCAGTTCTCTTTCGAAGTGATGCGGCCCGAACAGCCGCAGGCGGCGGGGTGGGAACATGCGCCTGCCTTTGTTGTGCAGGGGGTCGCTTTGATCCCCGGCACGGGAGAATATGCGCTGGCGACCACGCCGGTGCATTATACCGACGGCCCCGGCAGCCGCTGGAGCGCGAATGTGAATTCACCGGCGGCCAGGACTGATTTCTCGGTGTCGTTGGAGACCCTGACAGAGGAACTGCCTCGGCTAGAAGCGGCCTCTCTCGTTGTGTCATGGTTCGGCAGCGATCTGCGCTGTGGCGATTGCCGCCTGCGCCCCAAGGTGGAAGATCCGGACATCGATGGGGAGAACATGCCGTGGCGGGTTTCTGGCATGACGCGCGCCACGGCCGAGGTCATCACCCAGCACGGCGCGCGCCCGATCTATGGCGGCACGCCAGCCGATGCGGCGGTGGTCGAGGCCATTCACGCGCTGAAGGCGGCGGGCAAGGCGGTGATGTTCTACCCGTTCATCTTGATGGATCAGACCGAAGGCAACGGCTTGCCGGACCCCTATAGCGAGGCCGAGGATCAACCCCGCTTGCCGTGGCGCGGGCGGATTACCCTTTCGGTCGCACCGGGGCGGCCGGGCAGCCCGGATGGGTCAGCGGCGGCAGCGGCAGAAGTTGCCGCGTTTTTCGGCACGGTCACAGCGGCGGATTTCACGGTGACCGAGGGCGTGGTGAGCTACCATGGCCCAGCGGAATGGACCCTGTCGCGGTTCATCCTGCACTACGCCGCACTCTGCGCCGCGGCGGGCGGGGTCGAGGCCTTTTGCATCTCTTCTGAAATGCGAGGCCTGACGCAGATACGCGCGGCAGGAAATAGCTTCCCCGCGGTGACCGCGCTGCGGACCTTGGCCGGAGAGGTGCGTACCTTGCTCGGGCCGGATGCTAAGATCAGCTATGCCGCTGATTGGTCGGAGTATTTTGGCTATCAGCCGCAGGATGGCAGTGGTGATGTTTACTTTCACCTCGATCCGCTGTGGGCCGATCCGCAGATCGATTTCATCGGGATCGACAACTACATGCCGCTGGCCGATTGGCGCGATGAGGAGGGGCATGTCGATGGGGAAGACTGGCCCGCGATTTACGATGTCGGCTATCTGAAATCCAATATCGAAGGCGGTGAGGGGTATGACTGGTACTACCATTCGCCCGAAGCCCGTGCGGCACAGATCCGAACGCCGATCACCGATGGCGCCCATGATGAACCTTGGGTCTATCGCTACAAAGACCTGCGCCGCTGGTGGCAGAACCATCACCACCCGCGCATCGGTGGAGAGCGGCAGGCAGCACCCACGGAATGGCAGCCCATGTCCAAACCAATCTGGTTCACGGAATACGGCTGTGCGGCAATCGACAAAGGCGCGAACCAACCCAACAAGTTCCTCGATCTGAAAAGCTCGGAAAGCGCCTTGCCGCATCATTCCTCCGGCGCACGGGACGATCTGATGCAGATGCAATATCTGCGCGCGCTGTCGGAATATTGGCGTGATCCAGCGCGCAACCCGATCTCAGACGAATATGGCGCTCCGATGCTGGATATGTCGCGCGCCTTTGTTTGGGCTTGGGACACGCGGCCTTATCCGTTCTTTCCCAACAATGTCGATCTATGGAGCGATGGGGAGAATTACAGCCGGGGGCATTGGCTGAACGGACGGGCCTCGGCGCGTTCGCTGGCCTCGGTCGTCGGGGAGATTTGCCGCCGTGCGGGTGTGATGCATTTCGATACCTCTCAGCTTTTCGGCTATGTCCGCGGCTACACCGTGGACGCGGTCGGAGAGGCGCGCGCCGCCCTGCAACCCTTGATGCTGCGCTATGGGTTTGATGCGATTGAACGCGATGGGATTTTGCAGTTTCGGATGCGTGATGGGACGGACGCGGTGCCCCTTGACCCCGACAGACTTGCGGTTCACCCCGATCTCGGCGGGCTGACCGAGCAGCAGCGCGAGGCCGAGGCCGAATTGTCGGGCCGTGTTCGGCTGCGGTTCATTCAGGCCGATGCGGATTTCGACGCAATCGTGGAAGAGGCGGTTCTGCCGGACGAGGTGACCCATGCAGTCACCGGGACCGAACTGAACATGGCCCTGACCCGGGGCGAGGGGCGGCAGGTGGCCGAGCGCTGGTTGACCGAGGCGCGTGTCGCCCGCGAAACGCTGCGGCTTGCGTTGCCGCCATCGCAGATGGCTATAGGGGCGGGGGACGTGATCGAACTGCCGGGCGATGGCGCGGAGGGGCCGGGGCGCTACCGCATTGACCGCGTCGAACAGGACGGTTCCTTGCTGATTGATGCCGTCCGGATCGAACCCGAAGTCTATGACCCCGCACCGCTTGAAGAAGAACTGGCGTCCCTGCGTCCTTTCGTGCCGCCGCTGCCGGTCTTGCCTCAGTTCATAGACCTGCCGCTTTTGCGCGGGGATGAGGTGCCCCATGCGCCGCATCTGGCGGTGACGGCGACCCCTTGGCCGGGGTCAGTCGCCGTCTACCGCTCTACGGTTGATGCTGATTATGCGCTCAACGGCGTCGTTTCCAGTCGGTCCATCATGGGGGTCACCCAAACGGCCCTGCGCGCGGCGCGGCCGGGGGTGATCGACGCAGGGCCGGTGCTGGAAGTCAAACTGAGCAGCGGCAGCCTTGAATCGGTCAGCAAAGAGGCGCTTTTGAATGGGGCGAACCTTGCCGCCATCGGCGATGGAAGCGCGGATCGATGGGAGCTGTTCCAATTTCAGAAGGCGCAGCTTGTCGCCCCTGCGACCTATTGGCTGACCGGCCGTCTGCGCGGGCAGGCGGGAAGTGATGGGCTGATGCCGGAGGTTTGGCCCGTTGGTTCGCGCTTTGTGCTGATGAACGGGACACCGCAACAGGTCGAGATCAGCCCGCATCTGCGCCGCGTCGCCCAGCACTACCGCATAGGTCCTGCCCGGCGCCCGGTGGATGATCCGTCCTATCTGCATCAGGTACTTGCGTTTGACGGGAATGGCCTGCGGCCCTACAGCCCGTGCCATCTGCGGGCCCATGCGCTGCCCGATGGTGATATCACCTTTAGCTGGATTCGGCGCACCCGGATCGACGGGGACGCTTGGGACGGGCCAGAGGTGCCGCTTGGCGAAGAAAGTGAGAGGTATCTTTTGCGCGTTTTTGCAGGCGGTCAGCACCTGCGGGACGTACTGCTCGATACGCCCGGGTGGACCTACAGCACTGCGGCACGGGCGGCCGATGGGCTGACCGGGGCGTTTGAGGTAACGGTGGCGCAGGTCTCTGCCAGCTACGGCGCGGGGCTTGCCGCAGGTTTGGTGGTGCCCGGATAGGCCCGCGCGTTATCACGATTTTGAGCATGTGCGGATTTACAAATGGTCCTACGCTATTGCATGAGCTACCCTAGCGGCAGAGTGAAGGAGCCCGTGCCATGGCGCAGACACACAGAAATATCTCGAAAGTGGACCCGGTCTGGGATCAGATTCAGCAAGAAGCTGAGGATGCGGTGCGTGATGAGCCGCTGATCGGCGGCTTTGTTCACGCCTGTATCCTGCATCATAAATCCATTGAGAACGCGCTTTCCTATCGCATCGCCGCCAAGCTGTCGTCCAACGAGATGTCGATGATGGTCGTGCGCGAAATGGTCGAGGAAGCCTATGCCGAAGACCCCGACCTCGTCGCCGCGGCGCGCGCCGATCTGGTGGCGATCTATGACCGTGACCCGGCCTGCCATCGGCTGTTGCAGCCAATCCTGTACTTCAAAGGCTATCAGGCGGTGCAGGCCTACCGGGTTGGTCATTACCTCTATGCCAAGGGCAAACGCGATCTGGCCTATTTCATCCAAATGCGGGTGAGCGAGATTTTCGGCGTAGATATCCACCCGGCAGCCAAAATGGGCAAGGGCATCATGATCGACCACGCGCATTCCATTGTCATCGGTGAGACGGCGGTGGTGGGCGACAACGTCTCGATGCTGCATTCCGTGACCCTTGGCGGCACCGGTAAGGAAGAAGAAGATCGGCACCCCAAAATCGGCAACGGCGTGTTGATCGGCGCAGGCGCAAAGGTGTTGGGCAACATCACCATCGGCCATTGCAGTAGGATCGCTGCGGGCTCGGTCGTGCTGGAGCCCGTGCCCGCCTGCAAAACTGTCGCCGGAATTCCAGCGCGGATCGTGGGAGAGGCGGGCTGCGATCAGCCGTCGATGTCGATGAACCATCTTTTTGGGCCAGACGCCGAGTAGGCGCAGAAGCCAGCGTTGCTATAAAAAAAGCCGGGGCATGCCCCGGCTTTTTCGTTTCGAGGGTGCGGGCCTTAGGCCAGCATGATCATCGGATTTTCGAGGTTCTCGACAATCGCATTCAACAGCTGCGCACCGAGGGCACCGTCGATCACGCGGTGGTCGACCGACAGGGTCACGGACATAACCGTCGCTGCAGTGATCTCTCCGTCCTTGCCGATGATGGGCTTTTTGACACCAGCCCCCACGGCCAGGATCGCGCCATGCGGCGGGTTGATGACCGCATCGAAATTGTCGATCCCGAACATGCCCAAATTCGAAATCGCAAAGCTGCCGCCCTGATACTCATGCGGCGCCAGTTTGCGGTCGCGGGCGCGGGTGGCAAGGTCTTTCATCTGCGCCGAGAGGGTCGAGAGCGACTTGGTGTCGGCGTCCTGCAACACGGGGGTGAAGAGACCGCCTTCGATCGCCACGGCCACGGCCACATCCGAGGGTTTCAGCTTGAGGATGCGATCACCGGCCCAGACGGCATTGGCATCCGGCACCGATTGCAGGGCCAGCGCGCAGGCTTTGATGATGAAGTCGTTGACCGAGAGCTTCACACTCCGCGATTCCAACTGCTTGTTCAGATCGCTGCGGAAGGAAAGCAGCGCGTCGATCTGGATGTCGCGGCGCAGGTAGAAATGCGGTACGGTTTGCTTGGCCTCGGTAAGGCGCGCGGCGATGGTCTTGCGCATGCCGTTGAGGGTGACTTCCTCGTACTCCCGGCCCTCGTACATCTTGGCGACCGCATCGGCAGAAGGGCCGGTGGCCGCGGCTTGGGCGACCGGGGCGGCATCTTTGGCAGGTGCCGCGCTGTCGGATTTTGCCGAAGTCGGCTGTGCGTTTTCGACATCCGCTTTGACGATCCGACCGCGGGGGCCGCTGCCGTCGATTTGCGACAGGTCCAACCCCTTGTCGGCGGCAATCCGGCGGGCGAGGGGGGAGGCAAAGATACGCTCACCCTTTTGGCTTTTAGGCGCGGCGGGGGCTTTGCTGTCGCTTTTGCCCGATGCCTCATTCGCATCCGTCGCACCGCGGCCATAGCCCGCTTCGTGCGTCTCAGCTTCGGCGGCTTTGGGCGCTGCTTCGGCCTGCGGTTCTTCTTCCTTGGCCGGGGCGGCGCTGCTGTCGATGTCGTCGGCGCTCTCGCCTTCTTCGAGCAGTACGGCGATCGGGGTGTTGACCTTCACCCCCTCGCTGCCTTCGCTGATCAGGATCTTGCCGATGGTGCCTTCGTCGACGGCTTCGAATTCCATCGTGGCCTTGTCGGTCTCGATCTCGGCCAGAATGTCACCAGAGGAGACTTCGTCACCTTCCTTGACCAGCCATTTGGCAAGCGTGCCTTCCTCCATCGTGGGGGACAGGGCGGGCATGAGAATTTCTGTGGGCATGATCCGCTCCTTACCGGTAAGTGACTGATTTCACGGCTTCGATCACCTCGTCGGTGGTGACCAGCGCGTGTTTCTCGAGGTTCGCGGCATAGGGCATGGGCACGTCCTTGCCGGTGCAGGTGATGACCGGGGCGTCGAGGTAATCGAACGCCTCCTGCATGATCACGCCGCTGATGTAGCCGCCGACTGAGCCCTGCGGCCAGCCTTCTTCGACCGTCACGCAGCGGTTGGTCTTCATCACCGATTTCAGGATCGTGTCGGTGTCCATCGGGCGCAGGGTGCGCAGGTCGATGACCTCGGCTTCAATGCCTTCTTCGGCCAGCTTCTCAGCAGCCTCCAACGCATAGGTCATGCCGATGCCGAAGCTGACGATGGTCACGTCGGACCCTTCGCGCCAGATGCGGGCCTTGCCGAAGGGCACGGTGTAATCCTCAATATCCGGCACATCGAAGCTGCGGCCATAGAGGATTTCGTTTTCAAGGAAGATCACCGGGTTCGGGTCACGGATGGCGGTTTTCATCAAGCCTTTGTAATCGCTCGCCGAATAGGGCATCGCGACCTTTAGGCCGGGGATCTGCATGAACCACGCGGCATAGTCCTGAGAGTGCTGCGCGCCAACGCGGGCGGCGGCACCATTGGGGCCACGGAAGACCATGGGCGCGCCCATCTGGCCACCGGACATGTAGAGCGTCTTGGCTGCGGAGTTGATGATCTGGTCCATCGCCTGCATGGCGAAGTTGAAGGTCATGAACTCAACAATCGGGCGCAGACCGCCAAAGGCCGCACCAACACCGATCCCGGCAAAGCCATGTTCGGTGATCGGCGTGTCGATCACCCGTTTGGGGCCGAATTCGTCCAGCATCCCTTGGGTGATCTTATAGGCGCCTTGGTACTCCGCGACTTCCTCGCCCATGAGAAAGACATCTTCATCGCGGCGCATTTCTTCGGCCATGGCATCGCGCAGCGCTTCGCGCACGGTCTGCTGCTTCATCTCGGTGCCTTCGGGCCAGTCTGGGCTGGTGTCGGGCTCGGGCTGTTTCTTGCCCTCGGCGGGGGTGGCGCGCCCGCCTTCATTATCGCCTTCGTCCGAGGATTTCGCCTGCGCGGGTTTGGCCTCTTCGCCTTTGTCTGCGGCGGGGGCGGATTTCGCGCTGTCGATGTCGTCCGCGCTTTCGCCTTCTTCCAGCAGCACGGCGATGGCGGTGTTCACCTTGACGCCTTCGGTGCCTTCCTCGATCAGGATCTTGCCGATGGTGCCTTCATCGACGGCTTCAAATTCCATCGTGGCCTTGTCGGTCTCGATTTCAGCCAGAATGTCACCAGAGGAGACTTCGTCGCCCTCCTTGACCAGCCATTTGGCCAGCGTGCCTTCTTCCATGGTGGGGCTGAGGGCGGGCATGAGAATTTCGGTTGCCATTGCTTCAGGCCTCCTGCGGAACTTCGGTTGCGTAGATGTCGGTCCAGAGCTCATCAAGCGCGGGCTCCGGGCTCTCCTTGGCGAAATCGGCGCTCTCGTTCACGATCTTCTTGATCTCTTTGTCGATGGCCTTGAGGTCCTCTTCGCTGGCGTGATTGCCTTCCAGCAGCAGGGTGCGGACCGATTCAATCGGGTCACGCTCGTCGCGCATTTTCTGGACCTCTTCACGGGTGCGGTATTTCGCGGGGTCGGACATGGAGTGGCCACGGTAACGGTAGGTCTTGATCTCCAGAATATACGGTCCGTTCTCGCGGGCGTGGGCCGCGGCCTTTTGACCGGCCTCTTTCACCGCCAGCACGTCCATCCCGTCGACGGCCTCACCGGGGATGCCAAAGGCTTTGCCGCGCTCCCAAATCTCGGCAGAGGAGGTCGAGCGCTGCTGCGAAGTGCCCATGGCGTATTGGTTGTTCTCGATCACAAAGATCACCGGCAGCTTCCAAAGGGCGGCCATGTTAAAGGTCTCATAGACCTGACCTTGGTTCGCCGCACCATCGCCGAAATAGGTGAAAGTGACGCGCCCGTTGCCCTTGTACTGGTCGGCAAAGGCCAGCCCCGCGCCGAGTGGCACCTGCGCCGCGACGATGCCGTGGCCGCCGTAAAAATGCTTTTCTTTCGAGAACATATGCATGCTCCCGCCCTTGCCCTTGGAGTAGCCACCCTCGCGGCCCGTCAACTCGGCCATAACGCCGTTGGGGTCCATGCCACAGGCCAACATATGACCGTGATCGCGGTAGGAAGTGACGCGCTTGTCGCCTTCTTCGGCGGCGGCCTCAAGGCCGACAACAACAGCTTCTTGCCCGATATAGAGGTGGCAGAACCCCCCGATCAGCCCCATGCCGTAGAGTTGTCCGGCTTTCTCTTCAAACCGCCGGATCAGCAGCATGTCGCGGTAGTAGCTGGTCAGCTCCTCCGCAGAGACATTGGGTTTCTTGCTCGATTTCCTCGCGGCCATGGACGTCTCCTCCGTCGGCTTTGGTCAGGTGCCAAAAGTAGTTTAGCGTTAAACTATTCCCTAGCGCATTCCGGAATGGATTGCGAGAGACTTTGTGACGTGGCGGGTGCACCACGGCTGACAAGGCGAAGGAGGCCAGAGATTTTAAGTGATTGCAAGGCCGCAGGCGCGGGGCAGGGCGATCAGGGGCGAAAGGTCAGCGAATGACGATCTCATCGGTGCGGACCATGCCCAGCACCTTGCGCGCGCGTTCGTCCAGGAGATCAAGATCAAGGTAATCGTCCGACAGGCGGCGGGTCAGGTTCTCCATCCGCGCAACCTCGGCGCGGACTTCGGCCAGACGGTCGCTCAGCTTTTGGTTCTCGGCCACGATCTCGGTCCGGCGGAACAGGCCGAAATCCCCTTGCACGGCGGCAAAGGTGAAATACAGGCTCAGCGCGAAAGCGATTGCGAAAAACAGCAATGTGCCGAAAGCCGGACGGGTGTTGCGTGTCATGGTTCTGCCTCTGCGTCTCTTGGCGGACGTGAGATCAGTATGACACAGGCGATTCGACATGGGAATCCCACAATTGCGGGAAACCCGTTGTTTTTACCGCGAAATCACGATTTTGCGCGGCTTAGCCGCCCAGAGCAGCAACGCCGGGCAGGGTTTTGCCTTCCATCCACTCAAGGAAAGCGCCCCCGGCGGTTGAGATATAGGTGAAATCGTCCGCCACGCCCGCTTGGTTCAGCGCGGCAACCGTATCACCGCCCCCGGCGACCGAGGTCAGCGTGCCTTCGCGCGTCTTGGCCGCTGCTGCGCGGGCCGCGGCGACGGTGGCAGTGTCGAAGGGCGGGATTTCAAAGGCCCCCATTGGCCCATTCCAGATCAAGGTCCGCAGCCCGGCAAAGGCCGTCTCGACCAAAGCGACCGTATCGGGGCCCGCATCCAGCACCATCTGGTCTTCGCCAAGACGGGCATCGGGGCCAAGCTGGGCCACCTCATGCGCGGCCCCCTTGGCAAACTCACGCGCAACCAGACCGTCGACGGGCAAGATCACGCGGCAGCCCGCCTTGTCGGCCTGCGCCATGATGTCTTTGGCCGTGTCGTAATAATCCGGCTCTTCCAACGACTTACCCAGATCAGCACCGAGCGCGGCGAGGAAAGTGTTCGCCATGCCGCCGCCAATCACCAGAACATCCAACCGGTTCACGAGGTTTTCCAAAAGCGCGATCTTGGTCGAAACCTTTGCCCCACCGACCACAGCCCCCACCGGGCGCTCAGGCTTAGCCAACGCCGCCTCCAGCGCCGACAGTTCCGCCTGCATCAAACGGCCCGCGCAGGCAGGCAACAGCCGCGCCAGCGCTTCGGTCGATGCATGGGCACGGTGCGCGGCAGAGAAGGCATCGTTGCAGTAGATATCGCCAAGATCGGCCAGTTGGCGGGCGAAACCTTCGTCATTGGCCTCTTCGCCGGGATAAAAGCGGATGTTTTCCAAAAGTTGCAGATCACCCTGCGCTTCGGCGGCGGCATCCAGCGAGGGCACGAACGCCACATCGCGGCCCAATGCCTTTTCCAGCGCGGGTAGGACTTGTTTCAGGCTCATCTCGTCCACGACCTTGCCCTTGGGCCGTCCGAAATGCGCCAGCAGCGTCACCTTGCCGCCGCGCGCCAGGATGTCGGTCACCGTGGGCACGATCCGCTCGATCCGCGTGGCATCGGTAACACGGCCATCTTCGACCGGTACGTTGATGTCGACGCGCAAAAGCACCCGTTTGCCGTCCAGTTCCATATCGTCCAGTGACTTCCAGCCCATCGGTCTTCTCCCAATCCAATCCGTTGCGCTGTGTTTTGCTGTTATCTTGGCTCAGGTCAATGCGCGGCTTGGCAATCGCGGCCAAGCTCCTTAGGTATCTGGCAAAGACAAACCAAAGGATTGCCCAATGGCCGAGATCAAAGACCCCGAAAACACCATCCTGATGGAACTCAAAGGCGGCACCGTCACGATTGAGTTGATGCCTGACCTTGCGCCCAAGCACGTCGAGCGCATGAAAGAACTGGCCCGCGCCGGCAAATACGACAACGTGGCTTTCCACCGCGTGATCGAAGGTTTCATGGCCCAGACGGGCGATGTGGCCAATGGCAACATGGAAGACAACTTCAACCTGCGTGCGGCTGGCACCGGCGGCTCCGATCTGCCGAACCTGCCTGCGGAATTCTCCAAAGTTCCCCACGCCCGTGGCACCATCGGCGCCGCCCGTTCGGCCAACCCCGACAGCGCCAACAGCCAGTTCTTCATCAACTTCAAGGACAATGATTTCCTCAACGGTCAGTACACCGTTTACGGGCAGGTCATCTCGGGCATGGAGCATGTCGACGCGCTCACACGGGGCGAGCCGCCTGCGAACCCTGACCGCATGATCTCCGTCAAGGTGGCCGCCGATGCGTAAGCTCGTAGGCACCAGCGCCGTTTTGGCACTCCTCGGTTCGGCGGCCATGGCCACTGGGCTTGAGATCGACGTCGCGGGCGAAGCTAATGGCACCGTCAAGATCGACCTGCTGGAAGATGTGGCACCCGCTCACGTCGCGCAGATCACCGAACTGGCCGAAGAAGGCGCCTATGACGGGGTGGTCTTTCACCGCGTGATCGACGGTTTCATGGCGCAGACCGGCGATGTGCAGTTTGGCCGCGTTGATGGCGACACCGCGCGTGCTGGCATGGGCGGCTCCGACAAGCCCGACCTTGAGGCTGAGTTTTCGGACATCGCGTTTGAGACCGGTGTCGTAGGCATGGCCCGGAGCCAGAGCCCGAACAGCGCCAACAGCCAGTTCTTCATCATGTTCGACAAAGCACCCTTCCTTGACGGTCAGTACACCGTCGTAGGCAAGGTCACCGAAGGTCAGGACGTGGTCGACGCCATCAAACGCGGCACCGGCCCCAACGGTGCCGTTGTCGGCACGCCGGACGTGATGCAAAAGGTCACTGTGACCGAGTAACATCTGTTCCCGATTGCGTGGGGTGGGCTTGCTTGCTCACCCCCGCATGCGGCACGCTCAGGCCATGATAAAATTAAGCGCCATCGTTCTGAGCCTTGGCCTTGCGGCCAACAGTCTTCTCGCCGATCCCGCCCGCTGGCAGGGGGAATGGCCTGAGACCGATTTTTCAAAAACAAGCATCACAGATTGGTCCGAGATCATCTCGGGCGGGCCGCCGAAGGATGGCATCCCGGCACTTGATGCACCGGGTTTCAAAGCCGCGCGCGCCGAGACCCGCATCGCCCCGCGCGAACCGGTCATCACGGTTGAGATCAAGGGTGCCAAACCGCATGCCTATCCGATCCGCTATCTGACATGGCATGAGATTGTTAACGATAGGGTTAACGGCCAGCCCATCGCCGTGACCTTTTGCCCGCTGTGCAACTCTGCGCTGGTCTTTGACCGCCGCGTCGCGGGGCAGGTGCTGCGCTTTGGCGTATCAGGCAAGCTGCGCCATTCCGACATGGTAATGTATGACCGCGAAACGCAAAGCTGGTGGCAACAGGCCGAAGGCCGCGCCATCGTGGGGGCGCTGACGGGCACCGAGCTAAAGCACCTCCCAAGCTGGCTGGAAAGCTGGGCCGATTTCACTGCACGCCACCCCGATGGGCTGGTAATGGAGGAGCCGTCCTATAACCGCGACTATGGGCGCAACCCTTACCGGAACTATGATTCTTCGGCCAAACCCTTCCTCTATGACGGCGCGCAGCCGCCTCACGGTATTGCGCCGCTCGAGCGTGTGGTGCGTGTGGGAGACCGGGCGTGGCGGCTCAACCGCCTGGCCGAGGAGGGCGAGGTGCGTGAGGCCGGTGTGACGATCACGTGGCGGGCGGGGCAGGCCTCGGCGTTGGATGCGGGGCAGATCGGCAAGGGGCGTGACGTGGGCAGCATCCGCGTGCGTGACAGCGCCGGACGCGACGTGCCGCATGATGTGATGTTCGCTTTCGCCTTCGATGCCTTTTGGCCAAATGGCACTTGGATGCTGGGGCGTTAAGCCCGCGCCGCAAGCCCGAAATGAAAACGGGCGCCGCAGTTTCCTGCGACGCCCGTGAATACTGTGAACCAACCGCGGGTCTTAGGACGCCGGGTTCGGCTTCTGCGCCGGAGCGGATTTTGCGCCGGGGTTCAGCGGATCGTCCTGACGCTGCACCGAACCTTCGAAATGCGCGCCGGATTCGATCGCGATGGTCTTGTGGATGATGTCACCCTCAACCCGTGCGGTCGATGTCAGACGGACCTTGAGGCCACGCACGCGGCCCACGATACGGCCATTGATCACCACGTCATCGGCAACCACTTCGCCTTTGATCGTCGCCGTCTCACCGATGGTCAACAGATGCGCGCGGATGTCGCCCTCAACGGTGCCTTCAACCTGAACATCGCCCGTCGTTTTCATGTTGCCGGTCACATGCAGGTCCGAAGACAGAACGGATGCGGGCGGCTTCGCCTTGGGGGCGCTGGCCTTGAATTCGCTCTGCTTGGAGGGCGCAGGGGCCGCCGAAGCGCTGGAAGGTGCCGGTTTGGACGCATCTGCATCCTGGGGCGCGGGATCGTTGATTTTGCTTTTAGAAAACATCGTTTGCAGCCTTGATATAGATCATGGGGTTAACAGCCTTGCCACCTACGCGGACTTCATAGTGGAGATGGACACCGGTGACCCGTCCTGATGCTCCCATATCACCAATATGCTGCCCGCGCGAGACTCTTTGACCAACTTTCACGCGCAGCTTGGACATGTGGGCATAACGGGTCTCAATCCCGAACTCATGCTGGATCTTGACCAAACGGCCATAGCCCGAGGACCAGCCTGCGTGAATCACCACACCATCGGCGGTCGCATAAAGCGGCGTGCCCATGCCGGCGGCAAAGTCGACGCCCTTGTGCATCCGGCGGCCACCCGTTTTGGGGTCGCGGCGATAGCCGAACTGGCTGGTGAAGCGGAAAGCGTTTTTGACCGGGTTCGCAAAAGGCGCTTTTTCGGCGGCGATGCGGTAGAGGTTCAGCCGGTCCATCTGGTTCAGCAGACGGTTCGCGCGCAGCGTATCGGGGCTCAGTTCTTCGCCGCGGGTGGTGAAGGACAGCGGCGTCATCGGGCCACCTTGGCCGGAATAGCCCCGGCGCACGGTGGCGAGGATACGGTCGGTCGGCATGCCCGCGCTGCGGAACATCTTGTCAAGCGGGGCGACAGAGACGCTCATCGCTTCTTCAAGCTGGCGGAAGATCGCGTCGTTCTGATCGCGCATCAGTGCAATTTCTTGCGCCATTTCGTCGGCCTGCAACAGCGCATCCTGCGCGTCGACCACAACTTTGTCGCGCTCTGCCGCGGTGCGTGCCAGAGCTTGGGCAAGGAAATCGACCGGCGCTTGATCGGCGTCGGCGCGCAGGCTGCCCGCCTCACCATTTTCAAGGCTGCCTTCCAATTCGGCCAGCTTCAGCCGGGCCTTTTGGCGGTCTTTTATCGTGTCGCGCAGAGTAGATTGGATCACGTCGATCCCTGTCTCCAACTCACGGCGGCGGGTCTCTGACGCCAGCAGTTCAGATTGCATGACGGAAATCTGCGTAAGCGCGGCGTTAAAGCGGTCTTGTGCGGCCAGTGCCTCTTCGGCCCGCAGATCGCGCTGCGCGGAAAGCTCGTTCAGACGCGCCTGATAGGTGCGCTGATCGCGTTTGGCCTGCTCGCGAAAGTTGCCCGAGCCGATGCTGTCCATCAAAATGATCGCCGTCGCGATGATGGCCCAAGACACGAGGAAGGCCGACCCCGCCAGCCCGATAATCTGGGTGCCGGGGCGCAGGCGGATGAAACGTGTATCGCTGTCGGATTTCAAAAAGACGCGGCGTTCGGGAAAATAATGCTCAAGCAGAGCATGCGTCTTGATGGCAATCCGTGTGCGCACGTTGTCGTCCTTTGTCCCGTCCCGTCGGCGCGGGGGGCTCGCCCAGCCCGCGCCCAACGTCAATAGCCAGTGCCCGCGAATGGGGCAACCCTATTGACCCGCGGCGACCCGCGCCTGCGCGGCAATCCCCCATTCGCCCCAAAAAAAGCACTTTGCTATTGGCAAAAATCCGCCGATACCAAGCACTTGCTGTTTTATGGCCGGATCAGCTTGGGCCTCCGTCCGCCGTGAGAGGCCAGTAGAAATCGGGCGGGATTCCCGCCTCGGCGCGTTTTTCCTCGTTGAAAGGCGGCTTGAGATCGCCATGGAAATACTTGCGGACGAGGGCGTGAAAGCGGTCTTTCGGGTCTTCGTCATGGCGCCCACAAAGAAAGTGAAACCACTTGCTGCCATAGGCCACATGGGCGACTTCTTCGGCGTAAATCGTCTCAAGCGCTGCCACGGCGTTGTCGGCCTTGGCTTTGCGGAAAATCTCGATCATGCCGGGGGTCACATCAAGGCCACGTGCCTCTAGCACCATCGGCACCACGGCAAGGCGGCCCATCAGATCGTCCACCGTGTCTTCGGCCGCGCGCCACATGCCAGCATGGGCGGGCATGGCGCCGTAATGACTGCCCATTTCCTCAAGGCAATCGCACATCAGGTTGAAGTGTTTGGATTCGTCATCCGCCGCTTTGACCCAGTCGTCAAAGAACCCCAAGGGCAGCGGCACATGCGAAAACCGCGCGATCACGTCCCAATGTAGGTCCACGGCGTTCAATTCGATATGCGCCACGGCATGCAACAGCGCCGCGCGCCCCTCAGGCGTGCCGGGGCGGCGGCGAGGCACTTCGCGCGGGCTGAGCAATTCGGGTTGGGCAGGGCGGGCAGGGTGCAGCGGCGGATCGGCACGGCCCACCTCAGGGCGCGCGCCCTCGGCCCGGGCCGATAGCCATTCCGCTGCGAATTTCCGCGATAGTGCGGTCTTTTCGCGCCCATCCGCCGTGCGCAGCACCGCCTCGGCCATTTCCGCCAGCGGCATCATGCGCCGCGCACCGTGTCCAGCACCGCATCGACATGGCCGGGCACTTTCACCTTGCGCCAGACCTGCGCAATCTGGCCTGCGGCGTCGATCAGATAGGTCGCGCGCTCGATGCCCATGGATTTCTTGCCGTACATGTTCTTCTCGACCCAGACCTCATAGGCTTCCGTCACCGCGCCATCGGTGTCGGACAAAAGCGGCACGGTCAGCGCGTGTTTGGACGCGAATTTGTCGTGTTTGTCCATGCTGTCACGGGAAACGCCAAAGACCTGCACACCGGCCTCGGCGAACTCCGACAGCCGCTCCGAAAAGCCGATCGATTCCTTGGTGCAACCGGGCGTGTCATCGCGCGGGTAGAAGAACAGGACCACGGGGCCACCGCGCAGGGCAGAGAGCGTAATCTCGCCACCGCCGGTCACGGGAAGGGTGAAATCCGGGGCCGGTTGGCCGGGCTGCGGTCCGATCTGCGACATGGGGCGGTTCCTTTGGCTTGTGAAGGGTCGTTCAGGGCTGTCATACTGCATCTGATTTGACAACGTCAAAGCCGCCCCAGCCGAACCGGAGCCCGATGAGCGACCCGCCCCCTTCCAGCCCGCCTGAGCCCACCGGCAAGGGGCCATCGCGCCGCAGGCCGCTGCGCCGCGTGGGGGTTGCGTCACTCGTGGCGCTGATGCTGCTGGCCGTGATGGCAACGGGGGTGGCGATACATTTCACAGGGCGTCCAATCCCCGCGCCGCTTTGGGTCCAAGAGCGGATCGAGACGCGGATCGCGAGCGCCCTGCCGCAGGCGCGGGTGGAATTCGGTGCGATGGAATTCGTCGTCGACGAAGGCTGGCGACCCCGTGTTCGTCTGCAAGACATCTTTGTCACCACGCCTGAGGGCGACGAGATCGTCAGCTTTAATGAGTTCAAGGCAAGTCTTTCGATGCGGTCACTGCTGCGCGGGGTGGCGCAGCCGCGTGAGATTTCTTTGTCGGGCGTGGTGGCCAATCTGCGCCGGGGCGCAGACGGGCGCGTGAGCCTCAGCGCCGGGGCCGGGATCGCCCCGCCCGAGCGGGAGGCCGCGACCCTGCCGCAGCTTATCGGCCAAATTGACAACGTGTTGGCCGCGCCTGCGCTCTCGGCGCTGCGCTCGGTCGAGTTGCGCGCTTTGACCTTGCGGTTCGAGGATGCCCGCGCGGGCCGGGCTTGGACCGGAGATGGTGGGCGGCTGCGCCTGTCGCGCAGTGGTGAGCAGGTTGACCTTTCTGCCGATCTTGCGGTGCTGAGCGGCGGCGCAGGGGTGGCCACGCTTACGGCGAATTACAGCAGCCGCATCGGCCAGAATGCCGCGACCTTTGGCGTGACCTTTGACGGGATCGACGCACGCGACATTGCCGCACAGGGTCCGGCATTCTCATGGCTTGAAGTGCTGCGGGCCAACATTTCAGGCGCGGTGCGCAGCGGGATCGACAGTGCCGGTCACTTTGCCCCGATCAACGCATCGCTGCAGATCGGAAAAGGCGTGCTGCAGCCCAACTCGCAGACCAAACCGATCCCTTTCGACGGGGCGCGCAGCTACTTCAGCTATGACCCCGCGCGCCAGCTTCTGCGCTTTGATGAAATGTCGCTCGACAGCCCTTGGGTCTCTGGCAACATCACCGGCACGTCGCAATTGGGCGATGTCACGGGGGGCATTCCGGGGGAGATGGTCGGGCAGTTTTCCTTACGCGATCTGCGCGCCAATCCGGCTGAGGTCTATTCCGAGCCTGTGGCGTTGGATCAGGCCGACATCGACTTTCAACTCAGTCTCAACCCGTTTCGCCTGAAGCTGGGCCGTCTAGAGCTCAACGATCAGGGTCGCAGCCTGCGCCTTGATGGCGAACTTTTGGCTGAGCCTGAGGGGTGGAACCTGTCCCTTGACGGGCGCATGGACCGGTTGGGCCCGGAACGTTTGCTGACCCTCTGGCCAGAAGGTGTGAAACCCAAGACCCGCACTTGGCTGGACGAGAACCTGCATGCAGGCCAGATGCGCAACCTCGATCTGGCCCTGCGCATGGCACCGGGCCAGGCGCCGCAAACCTATGTGGCGTTTGACTACGCAGGTGCCGAGGTGCGTTTCCTCAAAACCCTGCCGCATATCACCGATGGAAGCGGCCATATGAGCCTGCTCGATAATCGTCTTGTCGTCACGGTGGACGCAGGCGAGGTAATCGCGCCGCAGGGCGGGGCGGTGACGCTGGATGGGTCGTCTTTCATCATCCCGGATGTGCGCGTGAAAGACGGCAGCCCTTCGGTGATCCGGCTCAATACCCGGTCAACCCTGACCGCCGCGCTGTCGCTGCTGAACCAGCCGCCGATGCGGGTGATGGACAAGGCCGGGCTGCCGGTGACGCTTGCGGATGGGGAGGCAGTGCTGAAGGGCACGCTGGCGCTGCCGTTGAAAAAGGGCGGCAAGCCCGAAGATGTGCGCTATCACTTCGCGGGGGATTTGCTGTCGCTCTCGACCGATACGCTGGTCAAGGACCGCAGCCTTCAGGCCAGCAATCTCGCCATCACCGCCAGCAATGATCGGATCACCATCGGTGGCGAAGGGCGTATCGACGGGGTGGGTTTCGACGGGGAATGGTCGCAGGCAATTGGGCCCGGCTCTGACGAAAGCAGGCTGACTGCCCAAGTGGCGCTGACCCCTGCCGGGCTGGAAGCTTTTGGCGTCGCACTGCCCCCCGGCAGCCTTCGCGGGGAGAGCAGCGGACAGATTGAGGTGGACCTCAAGAAAGGCGCGGCACCGCGGTTTTCGCTGCGAAGCGATTTGGCGGGCTTGGGCGTTTCCGTGCCGCAGCTATCGTGGTCCAAAGCACCGGCGACCAAAGGCGAATTGCGACTGGCCGGACGGTTGGGCGAGATGCCGAACATCGACGCCTTTCAACTGAACGCGCCGGGGCTGCGGGTGGCAGGCTCCATCGACCTTGAACCCGACGGCGCGTTGGACCGCGTGCGGATCGACCGGCTGCGGCGCGGCGACTGGCTTGATATCCCCGTACAACTGATCGGGCGTGGCAAGGGCAATCCGGTGCAGGTGGTGCTGGGCGGCGGCACGCTGGACATGCGCCGGGCGGAGTTTGGCGGGGCCGGGGGGCAAGCCGGACCGCCGATGCGCGTGGCGCTGGACCGATTGCAGATCACCGATACGATTTACCTCACGAACCTTGCAGGCACCTTTGACACGGCCAAGGGGATGGACGGATCCTTTACCGCGCGGCTCAACGGCGGCACGCCTGTACAAGGGCGGGTCCTGCCCCAAGGCGGGCGCAGCGCGGTGCGCGTGGTCTCGGATGATGCGGGCGGGATACTGCGCTCGGCCGGGCTGGTGAAACAGGTCGTCGGGGGCAATCTGTCGCTCACGCTGCTGCCTGTCGGGTCAGGCGGGGCCTTTGATGGGCAGCTTGAGGTCAGCAATGTCGCCATTCAAGACGCGCCGGGGATCGCGGCGCTGGTCAATGCCATTTCGGTCGTGGGGCTGATCAACGAACTCAACGGCGATGGCATTTACTTTGACGATGTTGAGGCGAAGTTTCGCCTGACCCCGAACCGCTTGACCCTGACCGAGGCCAGCGCCGTGGGCGCGTCCTTGGGGCTGTCGATGGATGGGGTCTATGCGCTGGACAGTGGGTTGATCGACATGCAGGGCGTGATCTCTCCGGTCTATATGTTCAACGGGATCGGCTCGCTGTTCACCCGCAAGGGCGAGGGGCTGATCGGGTTCAACTACCGTCTGACCGGCGCCGCGAAAGAGCCCAATGTCTCGGTCAATCCGCTCTCGGCGCTCACGCCCGGCATGTTCCGCGAGTTGTTCCGCCGCCCGCCCCCCACACCCCCCGCGGTGCAGGGCCAAGCGAATCCGGTTGCCCGGGTGCCAGAGGACCGCTAAGCGCCGGGCGACCTATGCTGCCAGACCAATAGGAACGCCGACCGATGAAGCTATCTGATTTCGATTTCCACCTGCCCGAGGAATTGATCGCCACGCGCCCCGCCAATCCGCGCAGCTCTGCCCGGTTGTTGGTGGCCGCGGGGGATCAGTTGCATGACCGCCGCGTGACCGACCTGATAGACTGGCTGCGTCCCGGCGACCGTTTGGTGCTGAACGACACCCGCGTGATCCCGGCGCGGCTTTCTGGGCTGCGCCACCGTGCCTCGGCCCAAGGGGCGGTGCAGGCCAAGATCGAAGTCACGCTTTTAGAGCCGCGCGGCGATGGCACGTGGTCGGCGTTGATCAAACCCCTCCGCAAGTTGAAAATCGGCGAAGAAGTCGTCTTTTCCGACGATCTGCGCGCCACGCTGGAGGCGGTGGAAGACGGGCAGGGGCATCTGCGGTTCAACTGCACAGGTGATGATTTCGACGCCGCGCTGAACGCGGCCGGGGCCATGCCGCTGCCGCCCTATATCGCTGCCAAACGCGCGGCTGACGCGCAGGATATGACGGATTACCAAACCGTTTTCGCCCGCCACGCAGGCGCGGTCGCGGCGCCCACGGCGTCACTGCATTTCGACGAGGCGCTGCTCGCGGCGCTGTCGGCCAAGGGGGTCACCTTTAGCCATGTCACCCTGCATGTCGGGGCGGGCACCTTCCTGCCGGTCAAGGTCGATGACATTTCCGAGCACAAAATGCACGCCGAATGGGGCCGGGTGAGCGCCGAGGCCGCCAAAGAGATCACCGCGACCCGTGCTGCCGGAGGGCGCGTGATCCCCGTGGGCACCACCGCGCTGCGCCTGATCGAAACGGCGGCGCGCGGCGGGCAGATCGCGGCGTGGGAAGGGGATACCGATATTTTCATCACGCCGGGGTTCGACTTCAACGTGACCGACGGGCTGATGACGAATTTCCACCTGCCCAAATCCACGCTGATGATGCTGGTCTCGGCCCTGATGGGCGTGCAGCAGGTAAAAGACATCTACGCCCATGCCATCGCCGAGAAATACCGTTTCTTTTCATACGGCGATTCCTCTCTTCTGCTGCCCGAGGCGCAAAAACCCGCTTGAATGTCGCTCTAGGGGGTGACTAGCCTGCGATTGCCGTCCATGGGAGGGCTTGGGCGAACAAGGAATTGACCGATGATTCAAGTGGTTTCAAGCGCATGGGCGCTATTGCTGGGCATGTGCCTGTTGATGGTCGGCAACGGCATGCAGGGCACTTTGCTGGGTATTCGCGGCGGCATCGAAGGGTTTTCGACCCTGCAAATGTCGATCGTCATGTCGGCTTACTTCGTCGGTTTCTTGGGCGGGTCGCGGATGGCGCCGGGGATGATCCGGCGTGTGGGCCACGTGCGGGTCTTTGCGGCGCTGGCCTCGCTGATCTCGGCGGTGATGATCCTCTACCCGACATTCCCCAATACCATCGTCTGGTCGCTTGGCCGGGTCCTCATCGGCTTTTGTTTCTCGGCTGTTTACGTGACCGCAGAAAGCTGGCTCAACAATGCCGCCACGAACGAGAACCGAGGGCAGGCGCTTTCGGCCTATATGATCGTGCAAACACTCGGCATCGTCATCGCCCAAGCGCTGCTGCTGACGGCTGACCCATCGGGCTTTGTGCTCTTTGTCATTCCTTCGGTTTTGGTGAGCATCGCGGTCACGCCGATCCTGCTGTCGATCAGCCCCACACCGCCCTTCGGCACCACCAAACCGATGAGCCTGAGCACCCTGATGGAGACCTCTCCGCTCGGCTGTGTCGGCATGTTCCTTTTGGGCGGTGTTTTCTCGGCGCAGTTCGGGATGGCGGCGGTTTACGGTGCCGAGGCAGGGCTGAGCGTCGC
Organism: Sulfitobacter sp. NFXS29; assembly: GCF_040148765.1. Classification (NCBI taxonomy): domain Bacteria; kingdom Pseudomonadati; phylum Pseudomonadota; class Alphaproteobacteria; order Rhodobacterales; family Roseobacteraceae; genus Sulfitobacter; species Sulfitobacter sp. NFXS29. Next base: position 106,709 of record NZ_JAGDED010000008.1, on the reverse strand, counting down.
GCAGATCTCACTTTTCGTGGCGGCCTTCTTTGTCGGTTCGGTGATCCTGCAATATCCCATCGGCTGGATTTCTGACCGGATGGACCGACGCAGCCTGATCGTCATCACCGCGCTGATCGGTGGCGCGGGCTCCATGGTCGGCATGATGCTGGGGCATATCTTTCCGATCCTGCTCGCCACGGCCTTTGTCGTGGGCGGCATGTCGAACCCGCTTTACTCGCTGATCATGGCCCATACCAACGATTTCCTCGAACAAGAGGATATGGCCGCGGCCTCGGGTGGGATGTTGTTTATCAACGGCTTAGGTGCCGTCCTTGGCCCGGTGATTACCGGTTGGATGATGGGCACGGCTCTGGGGCCGGGGGGCTTTTACCTCTTTACCGCCGTGCTCTTTGCCGCACTGGCTGGCTATGCTTCCTACCGTAAAACGCAGCGTGCTGCGGTTCCGGTTGACGAAACAGGCAACTACGTGCCGATTTACCCCTCTGCCACCGCAGTGGCCGTGGAAATCGCGCAAGAGTATGCCATTGAATCGGAACAGGAAGCCGCCGAAGAAGCTGCCCAAGAAAACGCCGAAGCTGACAAAAACGCCCCTGATAGCGATAACGATGTCGCGGATGACATAAAACGTGACTAGGCTTTTAGGGTAAGACGTTCTTAACTTTAATGAAACGCCCAGATGACGGCAAAGGAGTGTGCGGGATGGCTGCCACAAATGCAGAACCCCAAGATGTACTGAATTTCTGGCTCAAGGACGTGGGTCCGGCGGGGTGGTACAATAGTTCCGATGCGCTGGACGCCGAGATCCGCAGCCGTTTCAAGGGGCTCTGGAATGAGGCAGAGGCGGGCAAGCTGAACCATTGGCTGACCAATCCTACCGATGCGTTGGCCTTCTTGATCGTGACCGATCAATTCCCGCGCAATATGTTCCGCGATACCGGCAAGGCATTTGCCAGCGATCGTATCGCGCTCGCGGCCGCGAAGCTGGGGATCGAGAAGGGCTGGGACATGCGCGTGGAAGCGCCCGAGCGGCAGTTTTTCTACCTGCCGCTGATGCATTCAGAGAACCTCTGCGATCAGGACCGCTGCGTGCGTTTGATGTGCGAACGGATGCCGGAAAGCAATGGCAGCAACCTGCTGCACGCCCGCGCGCATCGTGAAGTGATCCGTCAGTTTGGCCGCTTTCCCTACCGCAACGCGGCGCTGTCGCGAAATTTCACCGCGCAGGAGACCTCTTATCTTGACCAAGGCGGATATGGCCGGACCGTCAAACAGCTGCGTGAAAATCTGCAGGCGGCCTGAGCTTCGGCAAGGCAGGGTAAATACGCGTGGTTGTGGCGATTGCAAATATGGTTTAGCGGTAAACTATATTTGCAAACCCTAACGCGAGGTCCTTGCCATGGCTGCCAAATCCTTTGATCTGATCGTGATCGGTGCGGGGCCGGGCGGCTATGTCGCCGCCATCCGTGGCGCACAGCTTGGCCTGAAGGTCGCGGTTGTTGAGCGGGAAAATCTGGGCGGCATCTGCCTCAACTGGGGCTGTATCCCCACCAAGGCGCTGCTGCGCTCTGCCGAAGTGTTTCACCTGATGCACCGCGCCAAGGACTTTGGTCTGGCAGCGGATAAGATCGACTATGATCTCGAGGCGGTGGTCCAACGCTCGCGTGGCGTCGCCAAGCAGATGGAAGGCGGGGTCAAACACCTGCTGAAGAAGAACAAAGTCGACGTCTTCATGGGTGAAGCCTCGATCCCGGCAAAGGGCAAGGTCTCTGTCAAAACCGACAAGAGCAGCGAAGAGTTGACGGCCAAGAACATCGTTTTGGCAACCGGCGCCCGCGCCCGTGAACTGCCGGGGCTCGAGGCGGATGGCAAGCGCGTCTGGACCTACCGCCACGCCTTGCAGCCCGTCCATGACCCCAAGAAGCTGCTGGTCATCGGCTCCGGCGCCATCGGGATCGAATTTGCTAGCTTCTATAACACACTCGGCGCTGACACGACCGTGGTCGAGGTGATGGACCGTGTTTTGCCAGTAGAAGATGAAGAAATCTCTAAATTCGCCAAGAAGGCGTTCGAGAAACAGGGCATGACCATCATGCAAAAGGCCACGGTCAAGAAACTCGACCGTGCGGACGACAAGGTTACCGCCCATATCGAACGTGACGGCAAAATCGAAAAACTTGAGTTCGATACCGTGATCTCTGCGGTTGGCATCGTCGGCAATACTGAAGGGCTGGGGCTGGAAGAACTTGGCGTCAAAGTTGACCGGACCCATGTGGTGACGGATGAATATTGCCGCACAGGTGTCGACGGGCTCTATGCCATCGGCGACATCGCCGGTGCGCCGTGGCTTGCGCATAAAGCGAGCCATGAAGGGGTGATGGTTGCCGAACTTATCGCGGGCCAGAAACCACATCCAGTCAAACCCGAAAGCATCGCCGGTTGCACCTATTGCCACCCGCAGGTCGCCTCTGTCGGCCTGACCGAGGCGAAGGCCAAAGAGCAAGGCTATGACATCAAGGTTGGTCGCTTCCCCTTCATCGGCAATGGCAAGGCCGTGGCCTTGGGTGAGCCGGAAGGGCTGGTGAAAACCATCTTTGATGCCAAGACAGGCGAACTTCTGGGCGCGCATATGGTCGGGGCCGAGGTGACCGAGCTGATCCAAGGCTACGTTGTGGGCCGTCAGTTGGAGACCACCGAAGAAGACCTGATGAACACCGTCTTCCCGCATCCAACACTCAGCGAAATGATGCACGAATCCGTGCTCGACGCCTTTGACCGCGTGATTCACATGTAAAGCGGGCGGGGCAGGGTGCATTTACCGCGCCCCGCCCCGCCGCAATTTGGCCAAGCCGTCGGGAGCCATGTCGTGGTCAGCCTTAACCGTGTCGTCATGCACCGCAGCAGCCGTCGGCTGATTGGCCGTTTGAACCCCGCGACGCTGGATACCGCCGAAATCTTTGGCAGGTTCGGCAAGCGCTTCGCGTTTAAAAGCTATACCCAGTTTGGCAACCCGACCTACGACATCTGCGCAGGTCCATTTATCGATCCCAAAACCGTGCGGCAGTTTGATCTGATCCCCGCCAATCAGGTCTGGGGACATCTCAACCGGCCCTATACGGCGCTCGTCCATGTGCGACAGATGCTCAGAGCGGGCGGGTACTTCTGGATCGCGGTGCTGTTTTTCATCCCCTTTCATGCGGCCCCCAATGATAATTCGGGGTGGTTCGCACGGGGGCTGAAGAAGCTGCTGTTCGAAGCCCTCTTCGACGGGAGCCGGGGCATCGCGCGACAATGGAGCAACCGTGCCGCCACCGCCCGCAATCTTGAACCCGACTGGCCGCCGAGTTTCGATAAAAACACGGATGACCTGGCTAACGATCCGAAAATGCTGCTGTGCGCTTGGGCGCTGGCCCAGAAGAAATGAGAGCCGATGGCTGACGAAACCTCCTTTCCGCGCGTTTTCGCGCTTTGGGCCGCGGGTCTGGGGGCGGCGGCCCAATATGGTAAGATGAGCGTCATCTTCGACCTGCTGCCAAAGATCTATCCGCAGGCCGGAGCGTCGCTGGGCTTCTTGGTTTCAATGGTGGGCGGTGTCGGTATCCTCCTTGGCGTTGTGGCGGGGCTGGTGGTCGCCCGTATCCGCTATCGTCGTGCGCTGCTATTTGCCCTGTGGCTGGGCGCGGCCGTATCGGCCTTTCAGGCGCTACTGCCGGGTTTCGGTTGGATGCTGGCCAGCCGCGTGGTCGAAGGGCTGTCGCATCTGGCCATCGTCGTTGCTGCGCCGACGTTGATTGCGCAGCTCAGTACGGTAAAGGACCGTGGGTTTACTCTGACCCTCTGGGGCACCTTCTTTGGCGTGGCTTTCGCGATCTTGACCCTCATAGGCCGCCCTCTTGCGCTGACATGGGGCGTGCCTGCGCTTTTCGCTGTCCACGCAATCTATATGGCGGGCTGCGCGCTGGTGCTTTCCGGCAGCTTGCGCAGCCTGCCGGAAGAGGGCCCTCAGCCGCCATTCTCTTTGCCGCAGATACTGCGTGATCACGTCGCGATCTACCGATCTCCCTTCCTTTCCGCCCCGGCGGCGGGGTGGCTGTTCTATACATTCAGTTTCGTTTCCATCCTCACTGTCTTGCCGCCCTACCTTCCGGAAGCATGGCGCGCGCCCACCATGGCCGCCATGCCGCTCACTAGCATCGCGGTCTCGATGACCATCGGCGTCGCATTGCTCCGCCGTCTACCGGCGGTCTCTGTAGTGCAAACTGGCTTTGCTCTTTCCGCCCTTTCCATGCTTTGGCTCTGGCTCGCGCCCGGCGCGCCCTTGGCCTGTTTGGCACTGGCTGGCGCCATGGGGCTGATTCAAGGCGCAAGCTTTACCGCGGTCGCGCAACTTAATAACGGACCCGCCGCGCAGGCGCAGGCAAACGGTGCGGTGGCGCAAATGGGGAACCTTGGAAACAGTCTGGGCACCCCGGTTATGGCGTTCGGCCTGGCGAGCTTTGGCGGCGCGGCCTTGCCGTTATTGGCGGGTGGGGCCTTTGTTATGGGGCTGGTGGCACATCTCCTCCTTGGTGCGGCCCGACGTCGCAGTCGGCGCGTTCCTGTTTAGTTCTCACTTTTCCGTTGGAAAACACTGCATCAGCACCTATGTACAAACCGTTAAGAGGGGCATGTCATGGCTGAGCTGAAGAACATCGAAGTGCGCGGCGCGCGCGAGCACAATCTAAAGAACATCGACGTGGATATTCCGCGTGACCAACTGGTTGTAATTACCGGGCTTTCCGGCTCGGGCAAGTCGAGCCTTGCCTTCGACACGATCTATGCCGAAGGGCAGCGGCGCTATGTGGAATCACTGTCGGCCTATGCGCGGCAGTTCCTTGATATGATGCAGAAACCGGATGTGGATCACATTTCCGGTCTCAGCCCTGCGATTTCAATCGAACAGAAGACCACCTCAAAGAACCCTCGATCCACCGTCGGCACGGTGACCGAGATTTACGACTATCTGCGGCTGTTGTTCGCCCGCGTCGGCACCCCCTATAGCCCGGCCACCGGCAAACCGATCGAAGCCCAGCAGGTGCAGGACATGGTCGACCGGATCATGACCATGGAAGAGGGCACGCGGGCCTATCTGCTGGCGCCGATTATTCGCGACCGCAAAGGTGAATATCGCAAAGAGTTCATTGAGTTGCGCAAGCAAGGCTTTCAACGAGTCAAGGTGAACGGTGAATTCTACGATCTGGATGAGCCGCCGACGTTGGATAAGAAATTCCGCCATGACATCGATGTTGTCGTCGACCGGATCGTGGTGCGCGAAGGGCTGGAAACGCGACTGGCAGATTCGCTGCGCACGGCGCTCGATCTTGCCGATGGCATCGCCATTCTCGAAACCGCGCCCAGTGAAGGCGAGCCAGAGCGTCATACATTTTCGGAGAAATTTGCCTGCCCTGTCAGTGGTTTCACCATTCCCGAGATTGAACCGCGGTTGTTCTCTTTCAACGCGCCGTTTGGGGCTTGCCCCTCATGTGATGGCCTTGGGGTCGAGCTCTTTTTCGACGAGCGTTTGGTGGTGCCGGACCAGAACTTGAAAATCTATGACGGGGCCTTGGCGCCTTGGCGTAAGGGGAAGTCCCCTTACTTTAAACAAACCATCGAAGCCATTGCGAAACATTATAATTTTGACCAAAAGACCCGCTGGAAAGACCTGCCTGAGAAGGTGCAAGAAGTGTTCCTTCGTGGTTCCGGCAAGGAAGAGATTACCTTCCGCTATGACGAAGGCGGGCGCGTTTATGAGGTCAAGCGCGTGTTCGAGGGGGTGATCCCCAATATGCAGCGCCGCTACCGCGAAACGGACAGCAATTGGGTCCGCGAGGAGTTTGAGCGCTATCAAAACAACCGTCCCTGTGGCACCTGTGGCGGCTATCGTCTGAGGCCCGAAGCGCTTGCGGTACGGATTGGCCCCACGACTGGCAATGAGAACGAATTGCTCCACGTCGGTAAGGTGGTGGAGATGTCGATCCGTGAAGCCTTTGACTGGTGCAAGGCCGTCCCAGACCATCTGACCCCGCAGAAGAATGAGATCGCGAAGGCCATTCTGAAGGAAATTCGGGAACGTCTTGGATTTCTAAATAACGTGGGTCTAGAATATCTTACGATGTCACGTTCAAGTGGCACTTTAAGTGGTGGCGAGAGCCAGCGTATCCGTTTGGCAAGCCAGATTGGCTCTGGCCTGACGGGCGTGCTTTACGTGCTTGATGAACCGTCGATCGGGCTGCATCAGCGCGATAATGACCGATTGCTGGATACCTTGAAGAACCTGCGCGATCAGGGGAATACGGTAATCGTTGTAGAGCATGACGAAGAGGCCATCCGCGAGGCCGATTATGTGTTCGACATCGGGCCGGGTGCTGGGGTTCACGGCGGGCAAGTGGTGAGCCACGGCACGCCAGAACAGGTGGCGAATGATCCGAATTCTGTTACTGGTCAGTATCTTACAGGCGCTCGTGAAATCTCGGTCCCGGCCAAGCGGCGCAAGGGGAACAAGAAGAAGCTGCAGGTCGTAAAGGCCACTGGCAACAACTTGCAGAATGTGACTGTGGATTTTCCGCTGGGCAAATTCGTTTGTGTTACGGGCGTATCGGGGGGCGGCAAATCTACCCTTACGATTGAAACCCTGTTCAAAACCGCTTCGATGAACCTGAACGGCGCGCGGCAGACGCCTGCGCCCTGTCAGACCATCAAAGGGTTGGAACATCTCGACAAGGTCATCGACATTGACCAGCGGCCCATTGGTCGGACTCCGCGTTCGAACCCAGCGACTTACACCGGGGCCTTCACGCCGATCCGGGATTGGTTCGCCGGTTTGCCGGAAGCGAAAGAGCGCGGCTATAAGCCCGGGCGTTTCTCTTTCAACGTCAAAGGCGGGCGTTGCGAGGCCTGTCAGGGCGACGGGGTCATCAAGATCGAGATGCACTTCCTCCCGGACGTTTACGTGGAATGCGAGACCTGCAAAGGCGCGCGCTACAACCGCGAGACGCTGGAGGTGAGGTTCAAGGGTAAGAGCATCGCCGATGTGCTTGATATGACGGTGGAAGATGCGCAGAGCTTCTTTGCTGCCGTGCCGTCGATCCGTGAAAAGATGGACGCGCTGATGCGTGTGGGGCTGGGTTATATCAAGGTCGGTCAGCAGGCCACGACTCTGTCGGGCGGTGAGGCGCAGCGGGTGAAGCTCAGCAAGGAATTGAGCAAGCGCTCCACCGGGCGCACGCTTTATATCCTTGATGAACCGACAACGGGCCTGCATTTCGAAGACGTGCGCAAGCTGTTGGAAGTGCTGCACGAATTGGTCGATCAGGGCAATTCCGTGGTTGTGATTGAGCACAACCTCGATGTGGTGAAAACCGCCGATCATATTATCGATATCGGCCCTGAGGGCGGTGACGGCGGTGGCCGGGTTGTGGCGACGGGCACGCCGGAAAAGGTCGCGGATGTGGCCGAAAGCTATACCGGCAAATACCTCAAGCCGATGCTATATAAGCAAACAAAAGTGGCGGCGGAATAACCGCCGCCACTTGGTTGGCTTGGCCTGCAGCGGCGTGTCCTTACAACACGGCGCGGGCGATGCGGATCAGTTGCAGCGTCTCATAGGCGCTATCGCGAAGAGAGATCACCTGACCGTTCAGGACCGCGTAGTTATAGCCTTCTTCCGGCTCGGCCAGACGGTAGAGATTGATCAGGTCCGCCTGCGTCAGCGCGGCGGTCGGTGCGATGTTCACGCCTGAGCCAATAGTGGGCACCCGTGCCAATTCGTTAATGCGCAGCAGAGCGGTGTGATCTTCGTTGCTCAGCAGCACCGGCTGGCCATCGATCAGCGCGTAGCGGTGACCAGCAGGCGCGGCATCAAGGCTGTAGAGCTGTGCGATCTGGTTAGACTCCAGTAGGAGCAACTCGCGTTCCGTCAGCGGATCGGCTTCAAGATAGGGTTGGCGGCGCTCTTCCAGCAGAGTGTCCAGCTCATCGTCGGAATAGCTGGCCCATTGTTCATAGGTCACGCCCTGTTTTGCCAGCCCGGGGGGCACGCAGGGCGGGTCTTTCTTGGCCAGACCGGGGGGGCAGTTGCGATAGGTAATCAGCTCGTCCTCGGGCAGGGCGGATGCGTTCAATTCAGGCGCGGCCAGGGCAAGCGCCGCCGCACCGAGGATAGCGGCCATGTCACGCCCTTCGGGCGCCGGGGTGTTCAAAAGACGGGTGACCACAGTCTCGCGGTCCTGCGTAAAGCGGGTCACGCGTTCATCAAACTCGGCGCGGTCCATGCCCTTGGGCAGTTTGACGTCATCGCCTTTGATCTTGACCTTGTCACCGTTGATTTTGATCTCGATCTTATCGTCTTTCTTATCTTTCTCGGCCTTCCTCTCTTTGTGCTTCTCGGCCTTTTTCTCGCGCTTTTCTCTCTTCTTCTCGGCCTTCTTCTCCTGCTTGTCCTTCTTCTTGGCCTTTTTGTCTTTCTTGTCTTTGCCCTTATCGCCCTTGTCGTCTTTGGCGAGCCAAAGCGTTTCAGGGCCGCTGCTGTCAAAGGCAACCGCGGGCTGGGCCGGAGCAAAGCCGGTTCCGGCGGCGGCCAGCGGGCCGGTCGCGCAGGCGGTGGTCAGGATTGTGGTAATGAGCAGGCGTCGCATCAGGTGATCTCCTCAGATGGGGTCATTCTGAAGCCAACGCCTGCTCGGGTCAGGTCGTTCCCGCGTGGGGGGCGGTCGGCTTAACCTTGCCAGCCGCGCTGCTCAAAACGGGGCAGCATGGCGGAGAAGTCTTTGCCCTTGCCGCCTTCTTCCTCGACGAAACGGGTGTAGAGTTCCTTGGCCAGCGCACCCATCGGCGTGTCGGCATTGGCCATTTCCGCGGCCTGTTGGGACAGCCCCAGATCTTTGAGCATCAGCTCTGCCGCGAACCCCGGTTTGTAGTCGTTGTCGGCAGGCGATTGGGGGCCGACGCCAGGGGCCGGGCAATAGGCGTTCATCGACCAAGAATAGCCCGAAGACGTGCTGACCACATCGAACATCCGTTCGCGATCAAGGCCCAGTTTGTCAGCCAGTGCAAAGGCTTCGCAGGTGGCGATCATCGTAGCGCCAAGGATCATGTTGTTGCAGATTTTCGCCGCTTGGCCGGCGCCCGCATCGCCGCAATGAACGGCTTTCTGACCCATGATGTCGAACAGCGGTTTGGCCTTTTCAAAGGCCGCTTCCGCGCCGCCCGCCATGAAGGTGAGCGTGCCACCCTGCGCGCCGCCGATCCCGCCAGAGACGGGGGCATCCACAAAGAGCAACCCGGCCTTCTGCGCGGCCTCTGCCGCGAAACGCGCGCTTTCCACGTCGACGGTGGAGCAATCGATCAGCAGCGCGCCCGGTGCCATATGGGCGACCGCTTCTTCGGCCACTTGGCGCAGGATTGCGCCGTTGGGCAGCATGGTGATGACCACATCGGCATCCCCGACCGCCTCGGCGATGGTCTTGGCCTCGGCGACCCCTTCGGCGGTGGTGCCGGCCACGTCGTTGCCGCGCACGGTATGACCAGCGGCGGCGAGATTGGCGGCCATGGGCCCGCCCATATTGCCCAGACCGATGAAACCGATTGTAAGATTGCTCATGAATTTTCCTCCAACTTCAATTCGTTGTCGCCCAAGGGGGCGAGCATGGCGTCGATATCGGCCTGCGGCACGTCCCCGGCGGCGTGTTGCCAATTGGGGCTGCGGTCCTTGTCGATGATCGCGGCGCGCACACCTTCGATGAAATCGCCTTTTTCCAGTGACCGCGCGGTAAAGCGGTATTCCTGTTCCAGTGCCGGGACCATGCCGATACCGGGGCCGCGCAGACGGCGCAGCATCTCTAGCGTGCAGGCCATCGACAGGGGGGAGTTGCGGCGCAGGGTTTTTAGTGTCTCTGCGGCGAAACCGCTGTCGGACATCGCAAGCGCCGCGTCGATTTCACTGAGGCTTTCGGCATGAAACAGGCGGTCCACCTCCTCCTGAACCTCTGCCAGCGTGGACGGGGGCGGGGTGCTTGCCGCGCGGTCGAGGATGAAGGGATCACCGTTCTCTTCCAATTGCGCGATAAGATCGGGCCATTCGGCTTGCGCGATAAAATAATCCGCGAAACCGGCGTGGAGCACGTCACCTGCGCCCATCCGCGCGCCGGTGAGGCCAAGGTATTCGCCCATCCGTCCCGGTGCCTGTGCCAGCAGCAGTGTGCCGCCCACGTCGGGCACCAGACCGATGCCGCATTCGGGCATGGCGATCTTGCTGCTCTCGCCCACGACGCGGTGCGAGCCGTGGCAGCCGATGCCGACCCCGCCGCCCATGGTGAAGCCCTGCATGAAGGAGATCACCGGCTTGGGAAAGCCGTGCAGTTCGTTATTAAGCCGGTATTCATCGGCCCAAAAACGGCGGGCGAACTCGAAATCCCCATCCTTGCCCGTTTGGTAGAGCTGCGCCACGTCACCGCCCGCGCAGAAGGCTTTTTCACCCTCGGCATCCTGCACGATCACGGCGACCTCGGGGTCATCGCGCCAGTCGTCGATCGCCTTTTCGATGGCGATGCACATGTCGTAGCTCAGTGCGTTCAGCGCTTTGGGGCGCGTCAGCGTGATGCGTCCGGCGCGGCCGGTTTTGCGGATGTGGATATCACTCATGGGGGCCTCAGCGGTTCTTGAGCATGTCGCGGGCAACGATCACGCGCATGATCTCATTCGTGCCCTCAAGGATCTGGTGCACCCGCAGGTCGCGGACCAGTTTCTCGATCCCGTAGTCGGCGAGGTAGCCATAGCCGCCGTGCAACTGCAGACATTGGTCGACGACCTTGCTGCCAGTTTCGGTCACGAATTTCTTGGCCATGGCGCAGAACTTGGTCGCATCCGGCGCGCCGGTGTCGAGCTTCCACGCCGCTTGGCGCAGGAAGGTACGCGCGGCCTGCAATTCGATCTCCATATCGGCAAGGCGGAATTGCAGCCCTTGGAACTGGTCGATGCTCTGGCCAAAGGCTTTGCGGTCGCCCATGTACTCCAGCGTCTTGGTCAGCGCAGTCTGCGCGGCCCCGAGCGAGCAGGCCGAGATGTTCAGCCGCCCACCGTCGAGGCCGGCCATCGCGTATTTGAAGCCCTTGCCCTCTTCGCCAACAAGGTTCTCCGCGCCGATCTTGCAGTCATCAAACTGCACCAACGCCGTCGGTTGGCTGCGCCAGCCCATCTTGTCTTCCAGCCCGCCGAAGCTGAGCCCGGGCGTGCCATCCTCGACATAGACGGTCGAGACACCCTTAGCGCCGTCATCCGACGTACGCACCATGGTGACATAGGCATCCGAATAGCCCCCGCCCGAGATGAAAGCCTTGGTGCCGTTCAGCGTGTAGCCGTTGTTTGTGCGCGCGCAGCGGGTCTTGAGCGCCGCCGCGTCCGAACCGGATCCCGGTTCGGTCAGGCAGTAGGAGAGTACGGTTTCCATCGTGAGCACCTTGGGCATCACGCGCTCTTTCATCTCGTCACTGGCAAAGGTGTCGAGCATCTTGGCGCACATGTTGTGGATCGACAGGAACGCCGCGACCGAGGGGCAGGCCATCGACAGCGCCTCAAAGACCAGCGTGGCATCAAGACGTGTGAGCCCCGCGCCGCCGGTCTCTTCAGAGACATAAAGCCCGCCGAACCCCAATGCGCCGACCTCTGGCCAAAGCTCTTTGGGGATGGTGCCGTCTTTCTCCCATTGGTGGGCGTGGGGCGCGATATTCTCCTGCCCGAATGCATGGGCCATATCGAAAATGGCGGTCTGTTCCTCGTTCAATGCGAAATCCATCGCGGCTCCTCCCTGAAGTCATGTGTCCTTGGAACTGAACACTTGTTTAATTCTATCAGCCGAAAGGTGCCGCAACAAGCGTCACAGATCGGCGTGGTATTCCTCGATCAGATGGCGCACGACTGTCTCGCCGCCCTTGCCCTCGGGCGCTTCAGCCCAGACTTTGCGCTGACGGTCGGCGGATGTGCCCTGTTTCACCACGTCGCGCAGGGCGCAGACCTCATCGAGACACCCGAGCGCCTCGGCGTCTTCGGCGATGAGGCCGATGATTTCCTCGAACATCTGGTCGAAGGGTTTGAGCGTCGGCCCCCCGAAATCGATCAGCGTCTCGTTCACGCCGTAGCGCTGCGCGCGCCAGCGGTTTTCCTCGATCAGGAAGCGATCATATTCGCGCCAGCGCAGGTTGCTGTCGCGCAGGCGCAGCAGGAAACGGGCGAGAGACTGTGTCAGCCCCGCCAGCCCAAGCGCGTGTGACAAGCGCGGCTGCACATCGCAGATGCGGCTTTCCAGCGTCGGGTAATTGGTCGATGGGCGCAGATCCCACCAGATTTTCGACTGGTCGGGGATGATATCGAGGTCGATCAACGCCTGTGTGCTGCGCTCATACTCGCCCCAACTATGCAACAAGGGCGGCAGCCCCGTGCGGGGCATGCTCTCCATCACCGCAAGACGGTAAGACGCCAGCCCGGTGTCTTCGCCCTGCCAATAGGGCGACGAGGCCGAGAGTGCGAGCAAGTGGGGCAGGAAATAAGCGAACTGCGGCATCAGATCGATGCGCAGGTCATCGCCCTCAATGCCCACATGGACATGCATCCCGCAGCTCAGCATCCGGCGGGCAATGTTTTCCAACTCGCTTTCGATCTTGGCGTAGCGTTCCTTGTGGGTGATCTCTTGGTTTTTCCAATCCGAGAACGGATGGCAGGACACGGCGATGGGGGCGATATTATGTTTGGCGGCATGTTTGGCGATGGTGCTGCGCAGGCGGCGCAGGTCATCGCGGGCCTCGGTCACATTGTTGCAGGGCTTCGAGCCGATCTCGATTTGGCAAAGCAGCATCTCTGGGCTGACCTGATCGCCAAGGTCCTTGCGGCAATCTTCCATCAGCCCTTCGGGAGTGTCAGCCAGCGCCAGTGAATCCTTGTCGACCAGAAGATACTCCTCTTCAATTCCGATGGTGAATTCTTTTTGCATGGCGCTGGCCCCGTTGTTTAGGGCCGACTGCCGCGGGGGCAGCCGGCGTGATGATTTACTCCATCACTGGAATGGAGAACTCGCCACCCTCTTTGATGCCCGACGGCCAGCGGGCCGTCACGGTCTTGGTGCGGGTGTAGAACTTGAACGCATCCGGGCCGTGCTGGTTCAAATCGCCAAAGACGGATTTCTTCCAGCCGCCGAAGGTGTGATAGGCCAGCGGCACCGGGATCGGGACGTTGATGCCGACCATGCCGACGTTAATCCGGTTGGCGAAGTCACGCGCCGCATCACCATCGCGGGTGTAGATCGCGGTGCCGTTGCCGTACTCGTGGTCCATGGCAAGGCCGATGGCTTCTTCATAGGTCTGGGCGCGCACACAGGTCAGCACGGGGCCAAAGATTTCCTGCTTGTAGATGTCCATGTCCTTGGTCGCGCGGTCAAACAGGTGCGGACCGACGAAGTAGCCGTCCTCATAACCTTGCAGTTTGAAGTCACGCCCGTCGACGACCAGTTCCGCGCCCTGATCGATGCCGGTCTGAACCAGACGCTCGATATTGGCTTTGGCGGCTGCGGTCACGACGGGGCCGTAATCCACGTCATTGCCGGAGGTGTAGGGGCCGACCTTCAGGCTCTCGATGCGCGGCACCAGCTTTTCGATCAGACGGTCGGCAGTATCATCACCCACCGGCACAGCCACGGAGATCGCCATGCAGCGTTCGCCAGCAGCACCGTAGCCCGCACCGATCAGCGCGTCGGCGGCTTGGTCCATGTCCGCGTCGGGCATGATGATCATGTGGTTCTTGGCGCCACCGAAACACTGCACGCGCTTGCCGTTGGCACAGCCGGTTGCGTAAATGTATTCAGCGATCGGGGTCGAACCCACGAAGCCAACCGACTGGATCACGTCATGGTTCAGGATCGCGTCGACGGCTTCTTTGTCGCCGTTCACAACCTGAATGATGCCCTTGGGCAGACCGGCTTCTTCGAGCAGTTCGGCCAGCATCAGTGGCACGGAGGGGTCACGCTCGGACGGCTTGAGGATAAAGGCGTTGCCGCAAGCGATGGCCGGGGCAAACATCCACATTGGGATCATGGCGGGGAAGTTGAAGGGCGTGATGCCCGCAGTCACACCAAGCGCCTGACGCATGGAGTACATGTCGATGCCGGGGCCAGCGCTGTCGGTGAAATCACCTTTCAGCAGTTCTGGCGCACCGATGCAGTATTCCACCACTTCGAGGCCACGCTGCACGTCACCGGCGGCGTCGGGCAGGGTCTTGCCGTGCTCACGGCTCAGCGCCTCGGCCAGCTTGTCCATGTCGCGGTTCAGAAGGCCCACGAATTTCATCAGCACGCGCGCGCGGCGCTGCGGGTTGGTCGCGGCCCAAGCGGGCTGCGCGGCGGCGGCGTATTCCACGGCCTTGTTCAGCTCGTCGCCATTGGCAAGCGGCACTTTGGCCTGCACTTCGCCGGTGGCGGGGTTCATCACATCGGCAAAGCGCCCGGAGGTGCCTTTGACGTGTTCGCCGTTCAGGTAATGGGTCATCTCTTGCATGATCAGTCTCCTCATATGGTTGGCGGCACGATAGCCTTGCAAAAAGCAATGGAACAGAGGAAGGATGGCAAAACCGTCTTGCATTTTTGCAAAGCTCTGGAAGGCAGCGAAATGGATCAGAATTGGGACGACCTGCGGTTGTTTCTAGCCGTAGCACGTGAAGAGAGCCTGTCGGGCGCGGGCAAGCTGCTGCGGCTGGATCCGGCGACGCTGGGCCGCCGCATGGCGCGGTTGGAAAAGGCGCTGCAGACCGTTCTCTTCGTCAAATCGCCCCAAGGCTATATGCTGACCGAAGCTGGCAGTGACCTGATGCAGCGGGCCGAGCGGGCCGAGCAGGCGATGCGCGCTGCCACCGCCGGGGTGCCGGTGCAAAGCGATCAACTCTCGGGGCAGATCCGAGTTGGTGCGCCCGATGGGGCGGCGAACTATCTGCTGCCGCAGGTCTGTGCGGCCATCGCAGCAAAAAATCCCGATCTGGATGTGCAGATCATCGCATTGCCGCGCGTCTTTAACCTGTCCCGGCGCGAGGCGGATATGGCGATCGGGGTGAGCGCGCCCACGGCGGGGCGGCTGGTGGTGCAGAAAGTGACGGATTACCACCTCCATCTCGCGGCGGCGGAAAGCTATCTCGCACGCCACCCCGAGGTGACCTCGGTCGGCGATCTGCAAGGGCACCGGATGGTCGGCTATATCCCGGATATGATCTTTGATCGGGAGTTGGACTACCTCGCCGACCTCGGCATCAGCCGCGTGGCCTTGGCGTCAAATTCCGTCTCCGTTCAGGTACGGATGATCCAACAGGGGGGCGGGATCGGCATCGCGCATGACTTTTCGCTTGCCGCAACCCAAGGCGTGCGGCGCATCCTGACGCGGGCCGTCAGTCTCAAGCGGGCCTTTTACCTGATCCGCCATGCCGACGACCGTCGCAACGCCCGGCTGGCGGCTTTTGCCGAGGCGCTGGCCGCCGGGCTTCGGGCCGAGACTGCCCGGCTGGAGGCCGAAGCCGCGCAGAAGACTGCGCCAAAAGCTTGACAGGAAAGGATTTCGCGGTGACGCTGGAGGTGACTTTGCCCTGCATCAAAGGAGGCGCCAGATGCTCGTATCGCAGATTCTCAAGACCAAGCCCGATGGCAAGGTGGTCACGGCCAAACCAGGATTGGCGATCTCTGAGGCAGCGGCGATGCTGGCTGAAAAGCGGATCGGTACGCTGGTGATCTCGGCCGATGGCAAGACGCCGGATGGGATTCTGTCTGAGCGGGACATCGTGCGCGAACTGGGCCGTTCGGGCGCGGGCTGCCTGCAACAGGCGGCTGAGAGCATTATGACCCGCAAACTGGTGACCTGTAGCCGGGACGACCGCTCTGACGCAGTGTTGCAACAGATGACCGACGGACGGTTTCGCCATATGCCCGTGCTGGAAGACGGGGAACTCGTGGGGCTGATCTCTCTCGGCGACGTGGTCAAGGCGCAGTTGCAGGAGCTTTCGATGGAGAAACAGGCCCTCGAAGGCATGATCATGGGCCACTGAAGCATTTTCAGGGGGCACGGCCCCGCGGTCCTGCGGCCTGACCGCGGGGCCGTGCTACCGCTAACCGACTTGCGCTTGCGGCGGTGAAATGCTTGGCTGCGCCGCAACGCAGCAGATACGCAGGACAATTACATGCGCATAGCCCTCTACCCCGGTACGTTTGACCCGATCACGCTGGGGCATATCGACATCATCCGCCGCGCCGCCCGTATGGTCGACCGGCTGGTGATCGGCGTGGCGATCAACCGCGACAAGGGGCCGCTCTTTAGCCTTGAGGAACGTGTCGCGCTGATCGAAGCGGAATGCGTGCAATTGGCCGAGGAAACCGGCGTCGAGATCGTGGTGCACCCTTTCGAGAACCTGCTGATCGACTGTGCGCGCGATGTCGGGGCGCAGACCATCGTGCGCGGTCTGCGGGCCGTGTCGGATTTTGAATATGAGTTCCAGATGGTTGGGATGAACCGTCAGCTGGACGATTCTATCGAGACGGTCTTTCTGATGGCCGAGGCCACCCATCAGGCCATCGCCAGCAAACTGGTGAAAGAGATTGCGCGGCTTGATGGGGATGTCAGCAAATTTGTGACCCCAGCGGTGAACGGAGTGCTGATTGAGCGCTTCGCGCGGAAGTAGCGTCTGGAGTGGAGAGCGGGCCGGGTGCGGCGCGGTTCTGCGCGGTATTTTTAAAAGGATGAAGGGGAGGGGCGTGGCGCGTGAGTAGCGACCGCGCCTTTTTGTCGTCAGCGGCGTTGGGCGGCTATGATAGCGGCCGGGGCCGGCATGCGGTTGGAGACGCCCCCTTCGTTGTCATACCATGCTAAGACACGCAGCAGATTGCCTTGTTGCAGCGCCGTTTGATCGGTGGCGTGGTTGAAAACGGTTGAGACCAGTTTGCGGTCGGTGACCGATAGCATGCCGGTTGCGATGGGACAGAAAAAGCGGATTTGCGGCGCGGTTGGCCTTACCGCCAGAAGGCAACCCATTCGATCAATTCAAAGAACTTTTTGCCGAGATAGATCATATGGTCCGCGCCATAGGCATAGACGTCAACCATCATGGCCCCGGCGATGACGAGGGCCAGCACGATGGCGATGGAATTGGTCATGGCGCGGCTCCGGTCGGGGTTGGCCTGATATTACAGCCACGCCCCCGCCGTGCAAGCCTTAGCCCAACTGGCCCATGGCCACGGCCACATCAGCCATGCGGACCGAGAAGGCCCATTCGTTGTCATACCAACCGAGCACGCGCACGGTGCGGCCTGCGACGACGATGGTCTGGTCGGGGGCGAAGATACAGCTTTGCTCCGTATGATTGAAGTCGATGCTGACTTTCTGTTCGGGATCATAGGCCAGCACACGTTTCATCGGGCCATCGGCGGCGGCGCGGGCGGCGGCGTTGATCTCTTCCACCGTCACGTCGCGGCTGGCTTGGAAGGTCAGGTCAACGGCACTGACGTTGGGCGTGGGCACGCGCATGGCGGTGCCGTCGAGTTTGCCTTTGAGCGCGGGAAGCACTTCGCCCAGAGCTTTGGCAGCCCCAGTGGAGGTGGGGATCAGCGCCATGGCGGCGGCGCGGGCGCGGTAGAGGTCATCGTGACGGCGGTCGAGCGTCGGCTGGTCGCCGGTGTAGCTGTGGATCGTCGTCATCAGGCCGCTTTCGATGCCCACGGCGTCATGCATGACTTTGGCCAGGGGCGCGAGGCAGTTGGTGGTGCAAGACCCGTTTGAGATCATCCGGTCGGAGGCGGTCAGCTGGTCATCATTCACGCCGTAGACGATTGTCTTATCGACGTTTTTGCCGGGCGCGGAGAGCAGGACGCGCTTGGCACCGTTTTTGAGGTGAACGTTGGCTTTGTTGCCGTCGTTGAACTTGCCGGTGCATTCCAGAACCACGTCACAGCCGGACCAGTCCAGCTCTTCGAGGTTGTAGCTCGACATCATCTCGATGTCGTTTTGGCCGAGGTTCATATAGCCGCCGTCGACAGAGACTTCGCCGGGGAAACGGCCATGAACGGAATCGTATTTGATGAGATGCGCAGCGGTGCTGAGCGGGCCGGTGGCGTTCACCTTGATCACTTCGATGTCATCGCGCCCCGAGGCTGCGATATGGCTGAGGGTGCAGCGGCCGATGCGGCCAAATCCGTTGATGCCAACTTTGATGGTCATGGTGCATTCCTTGTCTCGGGCCGCGCGAAGGGAGGCCGTATGTCGGGGTCGCGCGTTCTATATCCGTGCAAGGCAGGCAGGGGAAAGGGGCAAAACCAAATGATTTCGGGATGTTAGCGTTAAACCTGGATGTTAGCGGTAAAGGTCGGCCCGGCTTCGGACTTGCCAGATGGGCTGCACATGCTACTTCGGTTGCAACACGCAAAAAGGGGCATGGAATGAGCGGTTTACTGGCACTTGTGGATGATGTGGCGGCCATCGCCAAAGTTGCGGCGGCAAGCGTGGATGATGTGATCGGGCAGGCGGCCAAGGCGGGCTCTAAGGCGGCGGGTGCGGTGATCGACGACGCGGCTGTGACGCCGAAGTATCTGCATGGGTTTAAGGCCGAACGTGAGCTGCCGGTGATCTGGCGGATCACCAAAGGGTCTTTGCGCAACAAATTGGTGTATCTGCTGCCAGTGGGGCTGCTGTTGGCGAATTTTGCGCCATGGGCGATCCCGCCGCTGCTGATGCTGGGTGGGGCTTACCTGTGTTTCGAGGGGGCCGAGAAGGTTGCACATGCGCTTGGTTGGGGACACGGGCATGAGGATTATCCCGATAAGGAGAAGGTGGTCGAAGACCCGGCACAGCTGGAAGAGAAGAAGGCCGCAGGCGCGATCAAGACCGACTTTATCCTCTCGGCGGAGATCATGACCATTGCCCTGTCCGCGATCCCCGAGAGTAACTTTTGGATGGAAGCGGCCACGCTGGCAGCGGTGGCGGTGATGATCACTATCGCGGTCTATGGCTCCGTCGCTTTGATCGTCAAAATGGATGATCTGGGGCTGGTGATGGCGAACCGGGGGCGGTTTGGC
Organism: Sulfitobacter sp. NFXS29; assembly: GCF_040148765.1. Lineage (NCBI taxonomy): Bacteria > Pseudomonadati > Pseudomonadota > Alphaproteobacteria > Rhodobacterales > Roseobacteraceae > Sulfitobacter > Sulfitobacter sp. NFXS29. The sequence goes on along the minus strand of NZ_JAGDED010000008.1, from coordinate 87,592 downwards.
CTGACGCGCAGCGTGGGCCGCGGGCTGGTGCGCGGGATGCCGGGGTTCCTGAAACTGCTCACCGTTGTTGGCACGGCGGCCATGCTGTGGGTTGGCGGGTCGATCATCATTCATGGGTTGGAGCAGATGGGCTTTGCCGCGCCCTACAACTGGATCCACGACATCGCGGTCACCGTCGGCCACGCGGTCCCGGCCCAGTTCGAAGGGGCGGTGGAATGGATCACCACGGCGGGGATTGATGGGCTCTTTGGTCTGGCGCTTGGTCTGGTGCTAATCCCGATTGGGGAAAAGATCGTCACGCCGATTTGGCGCAAGGTCTTTCACAAGGCCGCCGTGTAAAACACAGGCTAGGGGGTAGAACAATGAAGAGGGGGCGACGGATAAACCGTCGCCCCCTTTTTTCGTGCCATATGATCCACGGCTCAGAGCAGTGCTTTGGCTTTCTGAGCGACATTCTCAGCAGTAAAGCCGAACCGCTCGAACAGCTCTTCGGCTGGGGCAGAGGCACCGAAACGGTCCATGCCGACGAAATCGGCCTTGCCGTATTTGCCGCGCTCGCCAAAGAGCCACTGGTCCCAGCCCTGACGCATGCCTGCTTCAACACCAACACGCACAGCACCACCGGGCAGTACGCGTTTGCGGTAGGCTTCATCTTGCGCGGCGAAAAGCTCCATACAAGGCATGGAGACGACGCGGGTGCCGATGCCTTCGGCCTGAAGCAGATCACGCGCGGCCAGTGCCACATGCACTTCCGAACCGGTGGCGATCAGGATCACCTGACGCTTGCCCTCGGCATCGGCCAAGACATAGGCGCCTTTTTCGGTGAGGTTGTTGTTCTTGTGCTCAAGACGCACGGTTGGCAGGCCCTGACGGGTCAGCGACAGAACCGACGGCGTGGTTTTTGAGGTGAAGGCGATTTCCCAAGCTTCAGCCGTTTCCACCGCGTCGGCGGGGCGGAAGACATAGGTGTTGGGTGTCGCACGGCTGATCGCCAGATGCTCAACCGGCTGGTGGGTCGGGCCATCTTCGCCAAGGCCGATACTGTCATGGGTCATGACAAAGGCCGTGGGAATTTGCATCAGCGCCGCCAGACGCATCGACGGGCGCGCATAGTCGGTGAAACACATGAAGGTGCCGCCATAGGGACGGATACCGCCGTGCAGCGCCATGCCGTTCATCGCCGCCGCCATGCCGTGCTCGCGGATGCCCCAGTAGACATAGCGCCCGCCGCGGTTGTCCACGTCAAAGACGCCCAGATCAGAGGTCTTGGTATTGTTCGAGCCGGTCAGGTCCGCCGAGCCGCCGACGGTTTCGGGCAGGATCGGGTTCAGCACTTCGAGGGCTTTTTCGCTCGCCGCGCGGGTCGCCATCTTGGGCGCGCTCTCGGTGATCTGCTTTTTAAAGGCTTTGACGGTCGCGCTCATCTTTTTAGGAGCGTCCAGAGCCAAGGCGCGGTTAAACGTCTCGCGCTTGGCGCGGGGCATCTTGTCGAAACGCTCTTCCCAGTCGCGACGCGCGTCGGCGCCGCGTTTGCCGATCTCTTCCCAAGCGGATTTTACGTCAGCGGGCACTTCGAAGGGGCCGGTTGTCCAACCGTAGGCCTTTTTGGCCTCGGCCATCTGGTCGGCGTCTGTCAAAGCGCCGTGGCCTTTTGAGGTGTCCTGTGCCGCGTGGCCCAGAGCGATATGGGTCTTGCAGGCGATCATCGTCGGCAGGTCAGTGGCTTTCGCCTCGGTCAGGGCCGCGTCGATCTCATCGGGGTTGTGGCCGTCGATTTCGATCACATGCCACTGCGCGGCTTTGAAACGTGCGACCTGATCGGTGTTGTCCGACAGGGTCACCGGGCCGTCGATGGTGATGTTGTTGTTGTCCCACATCACGATAAGCTTGCTCAGTTTGTGGCGGCCGGCGAGGGTGATCGCCTCTTGGCTCACGCCTTCCATCAAGCAGCCGTCGCCCGCGATGACGTAGGTGTGGTGATCCACAACCTTTGCCCCGTACTGCGCGCGCAGCATCTCTTCGGCCATGGCGAAACCGACCGAATTGGCGATGCCTTGGCCGAGCGGGCCGGTGGTGGTCTCAATCGCGTCGGCGAGGAAGTTTTCCGGGTGCCCGGCTGTGCGCGCGCCCATCTGGCGGAAGTTCTTCAGCTCTTCGATGGGGAACTGCTCATAGCCCGTCAGGTGCAACAACGAGTAGATCAGCATGGAGCCGTGGCCCGCAGACAGGATAAACCGGTCACGATCAGGCCAAAGCGGGTTCGCCGCGTCAAACTTGAGGTGCTTTTCGAAAAGCACGGTTGCCACATCGGCCATGCCCATCGGCATGCCGGAGTGGCCCGAATTGGCGGCGGCGACGGCATCGAGGGTCAGCGCGCGAATGGCGGTGGCCTTGGACCAGTGATCGGGGTTTGCGCGTGCGAGGGCTGTCAGATCCACGGGGCGTTCCTTTGCGGCTGTGGCAGATTGGGCCTGTGCATACCAGCGATCGGGCAAAGTTCAAGCACAACCGGGCGCCAGAAGCGGTGCGCGGCACGGGCAGGGGTGAACTCTGCGCCTCAAGTCGCTGAAACGAAAGGGGGGGCGCAATTTGCCTGCGCTTTGTCTAGGATTGCGGAAACCGGCTGATCCGGGCGATTCGCGCGCGTGACATTGCGTGGGCTGCGCGCTATCTGCCGAATATGGCAGCCATCACGGGCCGCCGCCACGGGGCACGGCAGGCGAAAACGCCGCCGATAGAGCAGGACGAACGAGGAGACTTCATGCGGATGAGTGAACTTGAAGAATATCAACGCCGCATCACGGCCGCGATGGACCGGATGGCGAAGGGGCTGGATCAGCTCAACGCCGCCCCGGCCGAGCCGGATGAGGATATCGTGCAGGCGCTGGAAGACGAGCGGCAAGCCAACGCTCAGCTGACCGACCGGGTCAAAACCTTGAAGGAAAGCCATCAGGACGAATTGACCGCCCTGCGCGATCAGATGGAATTCAACAATGACCGGGTGACCCAGCTTGATATGGACGTGCAGCGTCTGCGTCAGGCGAATGAGCAGTTGTCGGCGGCCTGTGAACAGCTGCGCTTGGCCAATGCCGAAGGGCTGGCCGACCCCAAATTGATCGACACCGCCGTTATTGCCGAGCTGGAAAGCCTGCGCGCCACCCGCGCCATCGAAATGGCCGAGATTGACGCCGTGTTGACCGCACTGGCACCTCTGGTCGAAGACGGCGAGCCCGAACCCGCAGCACCCGCCGAGGATGACCGCGCCGAAGAAGAACCCAAGTCAGGAGGGGCCGACTGATGCCCGAAATACGGATCACCATTGGCGGCCGCCAGTTCGAGGTCGCCTGTCAGGAAGGTGAAGAGAGCTATCTGCACGCCGCCGCCAAGATGCTGGACGATGAAGCCCGCGTGCTGAGCGATCAAGTGGGCCGCATGCCCGAGGCGCGGATGCTGCTGATGGCCGGTCTGCTTTTGGCCGACAAAACCGCCAGCGTCGAAGACCGCATCGCCGAAGTGCGCGCCGAATTGGCCGAGCGTGAGGCCGAGTTGACCAGCCTGCGCAACACCAAGATTGAGCCGGAGCGCATTGAAGTGCCCGTCGTGCCGCAGGGCGTCAAAGACACGCTGGCCGAGATCGCCGCACGGGCCGAAGCGCTGGCCGCCGAGATCGAAGAGAAATCTGGCAAATGAGCACTGGCATCAGGGCAGCCCTCTGCGTGCTGCTCTGGACCGCGCCCGCGGGGGCCGAGACCACCGCCGTGACCTATCTCTGTGACCGTGGGGTATCGGTGCCGGTGGTCTATGTCCCCGATGCCGATCCCGCTGCGGCGGTGCTCTATGTCGAAGGGCGGCTCATCCATTTGCAGACCATGCCCTCCGGCTCTGGCGCGCGATACGGCTGGCCCTCGGATGGGTCATCCTATGAATGGTGGGAACATCAGGGCCGTGCGCGCCTTGGTTGGCACGAGGGGGCCAGTGACGCGGTGACGCTGATCTATACGGACTGTGTGCCGCAAGATTGACCCCATGCGGGATTGCGGCGCGGGCGGCAATATGCTCTGGGGGGCGCGAAAAGTGCCTCTTGGGCGCTGGCTTTTGCGACGTAACAATCAGGACACCCTCCCATGACCGTGAAACCCCGCATCATCATCTCAAGCGACCATGCCGACATCGCCCTGCGCCAAGACATCGCGCGCCACGTGGCCGAACGCGGGTTTGAGGTCGAAGACATCGGCCCGGCAACGGCAGAGAGCACGGATTACCCCAAACACGGCGAAGCCGCCGCACGGCGCATCGCAGCGGGGGAGTTCGACCTTGGCATCCTGATCTGCGGCACGGGGCAGGGCATCATGATGGCGGCCAATAAGGTCAAGGGCATTCGCTGCGGCGTCTGTGCCGATACCTTTTCGGCAAAGATGATCCGGGCGCATAACGACGCGAATATGCTGTCGATGGGCGCGCGGGTGATTGGGGCCGGGCTTGCGCTTGAGATCGTGGATGCCTTTCTCGATACCGAGTTTGAAGGCGGGCGTCATGGCCGCCGCGTCGATATGATCACGGCGATTGAAGACTGAGGTTAAGGTGCTGCCGGGGCGCGCCCGTTTGGGGTGCGTTCGGGGCGGTTTTCGACACCGCGTTTGCAGGGCGTCATCGCTGGCTGTGCTGCATGGCGCGCCTGCAGTTGCCGGACAAAAAAACACCCCGGAGGGCCAAGCCGCTCCGGGGTGTTTTCGTCTAACCTGTGGTCGCTTTAGCCGTTGGCTTCGCGGATCTTATCCGCAGCGTCCTTATCAAAGGTCACGCCATTCTCGGCAAAAAGCGTGTCCAACTCGCCCGAAAGCGTCATCTCGGTGATGATGTCACAGCCACCGACGAACTCGCCTTTGACGTAAAGCTGTGGGATGGTCGGCCAGTCAGAGAAATCCTTGATCCCCTGACGCAGCCCCTCATCGGCCAGCACGTTCACATCGCTATAGTTCACGCCCATGTAGTTCAGCACCCCGGCCACGCGGCTGGAGAAACCGCACTGCGGCATTTCCTTGGTGCCTTTCATAAACAGAACCACGTCGTTTTTGGTGATTTGTTCTTTGATCTGGTTGGCGGCATCGCTCATGTCATTTGTCCTTCACATCTGATTTCTTGAACGCAGCGTGATAGCGCCGCGCATAGGTTTCATCGTCGGCCCAGGGCTTCACATCCAACTCGGCCCCGCCGAGAAAGAAACCGCCCCGTTTCTTCGTCCAATTCGTCTGCCCGCGCTCAAGGCTTTCATTGCGCCGCGCGGTGCTGGCCACGGCATCCAGATCCAGCGCCTCCATCCCCAGCGGCACTTTGCCGGTCTCAGGGCGCGGAGGCTGGCGTTGCGAGAGCGGCACATGCCGCCCGCGCCGCGCACGGTGCTGGGCATAGGCGGTGGCGGCGATCCCGCCCAGAACAACCGCTGCGGCCCAGCCCCACATCGTTTAATCCGGCGTCCGCGTGGTCAACGCCAGCGCGTGCAGATCACCGTTCGATCCGTCCATTTTGCCCTTGAGTGCCGCATAGACAGCGCGCTGTTGTTGCACCCGGTTCATTCCACGGAAGCTTTCGTCAACAACCATGGCCGCCATATGCACGCCGTCATTGCCTTCGACGGTGATCTTGGCGTCCGGAAAGGCCGCGCGGATCAGGTCTTCGATTTCGCTGGCTTGCATGGGCATGGGGTGGCTCCGGGTGTTGTGATATCTTGGCCTAGATGTAGTGCCGCACTGCGCTGCGTGCAAGGCGAAGCCGTGGCCGCATCGGGCATTGACCTTTGCCCGCGTTGCAACACACTCTGCGCCCTCACGGCGAAAGGAAACCAGATGGACCGGATCCCCGAACAGGCGCTCGATTGGGCCGAGGCTGGACAGCCCGTGGCACTGGCCACGGTGGTGGAGACGTGGGGTTCTGCGCCACGCCGCGCAGGCGCGCAACTGGTCGTGGCGGGCGATGGGACGATGATGGGCTCGGTCTCTGGCGGCTGTGTCGAAGGGGCCGTGGTGATCGAGGCGTTGGAGGCGCTGGAGGACGGGCGCACGCGGCTGTTGGAATACGGCGTGAGCGACGGCGATGCCTTCGCCGTGGGCTTGGCCTGCGGGGGCACGATCAAAGTGCTGGTGGAGCCGGTCGGGCCTGAGGCGTTGCCCCTTGAGATGTTACGCGAATTGGTCGCGAAACGCGCAAGCCGGCAGGCGGTGGCCTATGATGTTGCGCTTGACGGCAGCACCCGCCACCTGACCCACGACGGCCACCAAGACCGCTTCCGCCACGACCGTTCGGGCGTGGACGAGGAGACCGGGCGTTTCATTGCCATCCACAACCCGCCGCTGCGGCTGGTGATTGTCGGCGCGGTACATATCGCGCAACATTTGGTGCGCATGGCGGGGGAGGCTGGGTTTGACCCCATCGTCGTCGACCCGCGCGAAGCCTTCGGCTCGCCTGCGCGCTTCCCTGACTGTCGGCTTGTAAACGACTGGCCCGATGCCGCGCTGCGCGAGATTGGCCTCGATGCCCGCTCTGCCGTTGTTTTGCTGACCCATGACCCCAAACTCGACGATCCGGCGTTGCATGTGGCGCTTGGGTCGGAGGCCTTCTATATCGGCGCGCTCGGCTCGACCCGAACGCAAGCCAGCCGCCTTGCGCGGTTGGAGGAGGCGGGCGTGGCGGCAGCGCAAGCGGCGCGGATCAACGGACCGGTCGGGCTTGATATTGGCGCTGCCAGCCCCGCCGAAATCGCCGTCTCGATCCTTGCTCAGATGATCCAAAGCCTGCGCCGACCATGAGGTTCGGCCCGGTTCCCCTGAGCGATGCCCTCGGCGCGACGCTGGCCCATTCCGTGGCGGTCCCGTCCGGGCGGCTGCGCAAGGGTAGGGTACTGGCACAGGGCGATATCGATGCGCTGAATGAGGCCGGGATCGCAGAGGTGATCGTCGCCCAGCTCGACCTCGGTGACATTGACGAAGACGCCGGTGCTGCGCGTTTGGCCCAAGCCCTCTGCGGGCCGGGGCTGAGGATGTCGCAACCCTTTACCGGGCGCGTGAACCTGCTCGCCGATGGGCCGGGCGTGGTGGTGATGGACCGCGCCGCCCTTGAGGCGGTGAACGCGGTGCATCCGATGATCACGCTGGCCACCGTGCCGCCCTATCACCAGATGGGCGAAAACGGCATGGTGGCGACGATCAAAATCATCTCTTATGCCGTGCCCGCCGAGGCGGTGGAGACCGCCTGTGCAGCGGCAGGAGAGGGCGCGCTGCGCCTTGCGGCACCCGTCCTGCGCGATGCAACGCTCATCATTACAGATGTCCCCGGAGGCGCCGGAGAGAAGGGCCGCGCGGCGGTGGAGGGGCGGTTAAAGGCGCTGAACGTGGCGTTGAAAAACGTCATGATGGTCCCCCATCGCACCGCACCACTCGCCGAGGCGATTGCCGCAGCCCAGACCGACCTGATCCTCATCCTCACTGCCTCGGCCACGTCTGACATTAATGACATCGCTCCGTCGGCCTTGCGTCAAGCGGGCGGCGAGGTGACGCGTTTTGGCATGCCGGTGGACCCCGGCAATCTACTCTTTCTCGGCCATCTGGGGACCCGTGCCGTCATCGGCCTGCCGGGCTGCGCCCGCTCGCCTGCGCTCAACGGCGCGGATTGGGTGCTGTCGCGGCTGGTCTGCGGCATTCCCGTCACCAGCGCGGACATCTCAGGCATGGGGGTGGGTGGATTGCTCAAGGAAATCCCAACCCGCCCGCAGCCGCGAAATCCCGGCAAATGCGCGAGCGGCGGCTGAGAAAAAGCCCTCAGAAAATATGTGTTCTCAACTAGAGCTTGTCGTGCTTAACTGACCTCAACAAGCGTCAGACTGGGAGGAAGAACATGACACAGGTCAAGATGACCGTGAACGGCAAACCCGCGTCAGGGGAGGTCGAAGGCCGCACACTGCTGGTGCATTTCCTACGCGATGATCTGGAACTCACCGGCACCCATGTGGGCTGCGACACCAGCCAATGCGGGGCCTGCGTGGTTCATGTGAATGGCAATGCGGTCAAGGCCTGCACCATGTTTGCGATTGAGGCTGACGGCGCCGAAGTCGACACCATCGAAGGGCAGGCGGCCCCAGATGGCACGCTCAACACCATCCAGCAGGCGTTTCAGGATCACCACGGGCTGCAGTGCGGATTTTGCACGCCGGGCATGGTGATGTCGGCAGCGGCCCTGCTCAAGGACAACCCCAAGCCGAGCGAGGCCGAGGTGCGGCATTACCTTGACGGCAACATCTGCCGCTGCACCGGGTATCATAACATCGTCAAAGCGATCATGGCGGCCAGTGGTCAGGACGTTAGCGCGCTGGCAGCAGAGTAAATCCAAGAACAGCGTCACGCAGAGCAGACCGGTGATGGCGGAGGGAGGACCACCAGAACCGGGCGCCGCGTGACAGATCAGGTGCATCCGCACCGCCACCAAACGGGAGGACATTATGCCAAAGGATTTTGAACCGAGCAGCGGAATTGGCGCCAGCAGCAAACGACGGGAGGACATTCGCTTTCTCACCGGATCGGGGCGCTACACCGATGACATCAACCTGCGCCGCCAGACCCATGTGTTTTTCCTGCGCTCTGATGTGGCACACGGGCGGCTGACGGGGGTCGATACCTCTGCCGCCGAAGACATGCCCGGGGTGCTGAAGATTTTCACCGGCGCTGACTTTGCCGAAATCGGCGGCATGCCCTGTGGCTGGCAGATCACCGATAAACATGGCCAACCCATGCAAGAGCCGAAGCACCCGGTTCTGGCCCATGAAAAGGTCCGCCATGTGGGCGAACCGATCGCCGCCGTGGTGGCCGAGACGCTGGCGCAGGCGCGTGACGCCGCTGAGGCAATTGTGGTCGACATTGACGAGTTGCCCGCCGTGGTCAACATGAAGGATGCGGTCAAAGACGATGCGCCCAAGGTGCATGACGATCTGACAAGCAACCTTTGTTACGACTGGGGTTTTGTCGAAGAGAATAAGGACGCGGTGAACAAGGCCTTTGAAGAGGCCCATCATGTCACCACGCTTGAACTGGTCAACAACCGTCTTGTCGCCAACCCGATGGAGCCGCGCGTGGCCATCGGCGAGTACGACCGCTCGGCTGGCGATTATACGCTCTATACAACCAGCCAAAACCCGCATGTGATCCGCCTGTTGATGGGGGCCTTTGTGCTGGGCATCCCCGAGCATAAGCTGCGCGTTGTGGCCCCGGATGTGGGCGGTGGTTTCGGCACCAAGATTTTCCACTATCAGGAAGAAGCCTTTTGCACCTTCGCGGCTAAGGCCGTCGGGCGCCCGGTGAAATGGACCTCCAGCCGGTCTGAGGCTTTCATGTCGGATGCCCATGGCCGGGACCATGTGACTAAGATCGAACTGGCGCTGGATGCCGAGAATAATTTCAAGGCTATCCGCACCGATACCTACGCCAACATGGGCGCCTATCTGTCGACCTTCGCGCCCTCGGTGCCGACATGGCTGCACGGCACGCTGATGGCCGGGAATTACAAAACGCCGTTGATCTACGTGAACGTTAAGGCGGTCTTTACCAATACCGTGCCAGTAGACGCTTACCGCGGTGCCGGACGGCCCGAGGCGACCTATCAGCTGGAGCGTTTGATCGACAAAGCCGCGCATGAGCTGAAGGTCGACCCGATCAAACTGCGCCGCCAGAACTTCGTGACGGAGTTTCCCTATGCCACCCCGGTGGCGGTGGAATATGACACCGGCGACTACAACGCCACGATGGACAAGCTAGAGGAGATTGCCGACCACGCCGGTTTCGAAGCCCGTCGCAAGGAAAGCGAAGCCAAAGGCAGGCTGCGCGGTTTCGGCGTGAACTGCTATATCGAGGCTTGCGGCATCGCGCCGTCAAACCTCGTCGGCCAATTGGGTGCACGTGCGGGCCTGTATGAAAGCGCCACGGTGCGGGTCAACGCGACAGGCGGGCTGGTTGTCATGACAGGCAGCCACAGCCACGGGCAGGGGCATGAGACCTCTTTTGCCCAAGTGGTGGCCGATATGATTGGCATCGACGAGAATATGGTCGAGATCGTCCATGGCGACACGGCGCGCACGCCGATGGGCATGGGCACCTATGGTTCCCGCTCGCTGGCCGTGGGCGGCAGCGCGATGGTTCGGGCGACGGAAAAGATCATCGCCAAGGCCAAAAAGATCGCGAGCCACCTGCTCGAAGCCTCGGAAGGGGATATCGAGTTGAAGGATGGTGCGTTCAGCGTGGCCGGCACCGACAAATCCGTGGCTTGGGGCGATGTGACGCTGGCGGCCTACGTACCGCATAACTATCCGCTGGAGGAGATCGAACCGGGCTTGGAGGAAACCGCCTTCTATGACCCGTCGAACTTTACCTATCCGGCGGGTGCCTATGCCTGCGAGGTCGAGCTTGACCCCGACACCGGCCATGTCACCGTTGAGCGGTTCACGGCTGCCGATGACTTTGGCAATGTGGTGAACCCGATGATCGTGACCGGCCAAGTGCACGGCGGCTTGGCCCAAGGGATCGGTCAAGCTTTGTTGGAGAATTGCGCCTATGACGAAGACGGCCAATTGCTCAGCGCGTCTTACATGGATTACGCCATGCCCCGCGCCAGCGATCTGCCGTTCTATGACGTGGATCATTCCTGCCAAACGCCCTGCACCCACAACCCCTTGGGCGTGAAAGGCTGCGGGGAGGCGGGGGCGATTGGCTCGCCGCCTGCTGTGGTAAACGCGGTGCTCGACGCCATGCGCTCGGGCGGCAAGGACATCGGCCATATCGACATGCCGGTCAGCCCCGCGCGGGTTTGGGAGGCGATGAATGGCTGAGCGCCTTGTCCTACTGAAAAGTGTATTGGACAAAGAGGCGACGCACGGGCGGCCTCTGGGAAGGATGAAAGATGTATGATTTCGAAGTAGAGCGCCCCAGCAGCGTAGCGGATGCGGTCAAAGCCTTGGGGCAGGAAGACGCGCAACCGCTGAGCGGGGGGCAGACGCTGATCCCGACGCTGAAGGCGCGGCTGGCGATGCCCTCTGTTCTGGTGTCGCTGGCGGGGATTGATGCGTTGAAAGGCGTAGAAATGCGCGATGGCGCGCTTTGGATTGGCGGCGGCACGACCCACGCAACCGTCATGCGCGAGGCCGCGGAAAGCTATCCCGCCTTGGCCAGCCTCGCCGCGCGGATCGGTGACCCGGCGGTGCGCAACCGCGGCACGATCGGCGGATCGCTTGCAAATAACGACCCCTCTGCCTGCTATCCCGCCGGGGCCTTGGCCAGCGGGGCGACGATTGAAACCGACCGGCGCGAAATTGCGGCGGATGACTATTTTCAGGGCATGTTCACCACTGCCTTGGAAGAAGGTGAGATCGTGACCGGCGTGCGCTTTCCGATCCCGCAGGCCGCACATTACGAGAAGTTCATCCAACCCGCCTCACGCTTTCCGCTGGTCGCGACCTATGTCGCCTGGTTCGGTGATGAGGTGCGCGTGGCGATCACCGGCGCGTCGAACGATGGTGTCTTCCGCTGGACGGAGGCCGAAGCCGCTTTGTCTGGCCGGTTTGAGGCTGGTGCCTTGGAGGGGCTGACCCTCGGTTCGGATGATATGATCAGCGATCTGCACGGCAGCGGCGCCTACCGCGCGCATCTTTGCGGCGTGATGACCCGTCGCGCTGTCGCCGCCATCGCCTGATAGTCGATAACAGTTCGTAAACCTTTACCGCGTCCCCGATTGGGGGCGCGGTTTTTCATGGGGTAAGGTATTGATATTGGATAGCGGAACCAGCGCCCCCATTATGCGTTGGATGACAAGCGCTGCCCGAACGGCGTTCCCGTAATAATGAGGACGTGAACATGAAAAACCTACTGAGATCTACGACTTCGCTGGGTCTGAGCCTTGCATTGGCCTTCCCGCATGGCGCTTTCGCTCAGGAGCAGAATCTAGCCGAATGCGGCCCCGTGGGCGAAGCGACAGAGTTTCCCTGCGCATTTGACGATCAAACGGTAGAGAACGCCGAAGAGTTGCGCGTTATCGCCGGGCTGAGCGCGGACGCGGAAGCATCGGCGGAAGTGGAAGCGGAAGCCGAAGCTGAAGTTGAAACCGAGGCCGAAGCAACAACCGGTTCTGTCTTGGATCAAGCTGCCGATGCAGTCGAGTCCACTGGCGATGCTGCCGCTGCCGCTGTAGACAACGCGGCTGAACAGGCCGACGAAGCTGCTGATGCCGCAGAGGCGCAGGCTGAAGCTGCCGCCGAAGCTGCGTCGGAAGCCGAAGTTGAAGTCGACGAAGAAGTAGAGGCCGAAGCGGAAGCCGAAGCAGAGGTTGAGCAAGAGGCCGAAGCCGAACCCGTCGTCGAGCAAGAGGCTGAAGTCGAAGCCGAGACCATGCAGGACGCGGAAGTTGAGGCCGAGGCCGAAACCGCCGCAGAAGCGGATGCAACTGCTGATACAGCCGTTGAGACCACCGAGACTGTAGAAACCACGGAGCCTGTAGAAAGCGAACTGGAGGCCGAAACGGCGACCGAGGCAGAGGCGGTCCAGAATGATGAAGCTGTTGCCACAACCGCTCAGGATGCCGAAACCGACGCTGAAATAAGCGGTGAAGCGATGGGCGAAGAAGACAACGCTGGTCTGACCGAAGAGCAAATCCAAGCCCGTGAAGAGCGCCGCGAAGCCCGCCGTGCCGAGCGCCGCGAGGAGCGTCGTGAAGAACGCCGCGCCGAGCGTGAGGCCGCCGCCGCTGCGGCTGCCGCTGCTGCCGAAAACGATGCGGAAGCAGAAGTGGTGACCGAAGAAGTCACCGAAGATGATGTGCGCACCTCGGACGAAGATTTCGATACCAAAGTGACCGCCGCCGGTGAAGCCGAAGCCGCAGCCTCAAACGATGACGACGGTGGTCTGTCGGACTTCGAGAAAGCCTTGCTGCTTGGCCTTGGCGCAGTGGCCGTGGGGTCGGTGCTGAACAACGGTGAAAAGATCGTCAGCCGTTCCGGTGACCGTGTGGTTGTTCAGGACGACACTGGTGAGCTGCGTGTTCTGAAGGACGACAATGCGCTGCTGCGTCGCCCCGGCGATGAAGTGCAGACCCAAACCTTCGACGACGGCTCCACCCGTACTATCGTGACCAAGAGCGATGGCAGCCGGGTCGAGACCATTCGTTCGCGCGATGGCACCGTGTTACGCCGCACCAACTTTGACGCACAGGGCCGCGAGTACGTGCTTGTGGATGACCTTGTCGAAGAGCGTGAAGTTGTGGTGAACGACCTGCCGCAGGTTCAGGAAACCCAGCAGGCTCAACGCGCCAGCACACAAGACGAAGCGGCGCTGCGTCAGGCACTGCAGACGGAATTGCGCAACGATCAGGGGCGGACATTCTCCCTGCGTCAGGTGCGCGAAATCCGTGAGGTGCGCTCTCTCGCGCCGCAGTTGGAATTGGACGCCGTGCGCTTCCCCACAGGCTCCGCCGCGATCCAGCCTGAGCAGGCCCGTTCGCTTGCCAATATTGGCACCACGCTGCGTGACCTGATCCAGAAGGATCCGCGCACCGTGATCCTTGTCGAAGGGCATACGGATGCGGTTGGCGATGCGAGCTACAATCTCGCCCTGTCGGACCGCCGTGCAGAGACCGTTGCACTGGCTCTGACGGAGTACTTCGATGTACCGCCTGCCAACCTGATCACGCAGGGCTACGGTGAAAGCCAGCTGCGCGTGCCGACGACGTCAGCGGAACCTGCGAACCGCCGTGCGGTCGTGCGGAACATTACCGGTCTGCTGCGTTAAGCAGACCTACCCCTAAATTGAAAACGCCCCCGGAGCGATCCGGGGGCGTTTTGCGTTATGGGCTGTAAGATGATCGATCGGGCCCGCCGTGCGAACTCGACTTAAAGCGGATCACTTATTGGGCAGGGGCCCGATCACCATGACCATCTGGCGGCCTTCCATCTTGGGGAAGTTCTCAACCCGGCCGATGTCTTTGGTATCCGCAGCGACGCGCTCCAAAAGCTCACGACCCAGGTTCTGGTGCGCCATTTCGCGGCCACGGAACCGCAGGGTGACCTTCACCTTGTCGCCACCTTCGAGAAACTTGAAGACGTTGCGCATCTTCACATCGTAGTCGTTCGTATCCGTGTTCGGACGGAACTTGACCTCTTTGATCTCGATGATCTTCTGTTTCTTGCGGGCTTCGCTCTCGCGCTTTTGCTGTTCATATTTGAACTTGCCGAAATCCATGATCTTGCACACGGGCGGCTTGGCATTGGGCGAAATCTCGACAAGGTCGAGCCCAGCTTCATCGGCCATTTCCATGGCACGCTGAGGCGTCACAACGCCGACGTTTTCGCCGTCCGCACCGATCAGGCGGATTTCAGTGGAGCGGATCTTGTCGTTGACGCGCGGGCCGGTGTCACGTTGGGGCGGCGCGTTATGAGGTCTGCGAGCGATGGTGATGGTCCTTTGATTGTTACCTAATTCGAGAATGCAAGGTAAACCCGGAGGGGGGCATCTTCAAGCCGCAAAATCGCGCTATGCGTGGGCTTTGCGGCGATTTACCCTTGATCTGGGGCGAATGTGGCGCAATTGACGGCTATGCGGCCCCGGGGGTAATCTCTAACGTCGCGGGGCGTAGATTAAGGGGAATGGAATGAAGAATCTGGTCTGGTTGGTCGTGGCGGCGTTGATTGCGCTGGCTGGCTATATGCTTTTCACCGGCAAAGGCCCGCAGGAAGTGGCCATCGAAGCCTCTGAGGCGATCAATGCGCCAGAGGTGGCCGAGGATGTAACCGACGCCGCCGAAGACGCGGCAGAGGCGATCACCGACACGGTCGACGCCGCCGGAGAGGCGATCAGCGATGCCGTGGATGATGCGACGGACAGCGCCAATGATGCGGCCGAGCCGGCGGCGCAAAACTAAGCAAGCGATCCCGCGAGGGTGACAAAACACAAGGCCGCGTCCGAGGTTCCGGGCGCGGCCTTTGCTTTGGTGCAATCCGTCTGGCAGGTTATTCAGCGGCGGGCTTCATCTGGAACCCTTCCTTGATCTGATCCGCAGGGGTCACCGGGTAGTCGCCGGAGAAACAGGCGTCGCAATACTGCGGGCACTCGGCCTTGCGACCTTCGGTTTCGCCCACCGCGCGGTACAGACCGTCGAGCGAGATGAACTTGAGGCTGTCGACCTGCAGGTGATCGCGCATCTCATCTTCCGACATGGTCGCCGCCAGCAGCTTTTCGCGCTGCGGGGTGTCGACGCCGTAGAAACAAGGCCAAGCCGTGGGCGGGGAGGCGATGCGGAAGTGCACTTCCTTGGCCCCGGCATCAAGGATCATCTCTTTGATTTTTCGCGAGGTCGTGCCGCGCACCACTGAGTCGTCGACCAAGATCACCCGCTTGCCCTTGATAAGCGCGCGGTTGACGTTGAGCTTGAGGCGCACACCCATGTTGCGGATTTGCTCTGTCGGCTCGATGAAGGTCCGGCCCATGTATTGGTTGCGGATGATCCCCATCGCATAGGGAATGCCGGATTCAAGGCTGAACCCAATCGCCGCCGGCGTGCCACTGTCAGGCACAGGGCAGACGAGATCGGCATCAACCGGGCTTTCCTTGGCCAGCTCACGGCCAATATTCTCGCGTGTCTCATAGACCGACCGACCGCCGAGGATACTGTCAGGGCGGCTGAAATAGACATGCTCAAAGATGCAGAACCGCGACGGCACACGGCGGAAGGGGAAATGGCTTTCGACCCCCTTTTCGGTGATGACGACCATCTCGCCGGGCTCAATCTCGCGCACGAATTCGGCGCCGATGATGTCGAGCGCGCAGGTTTCCGAGCTCAGTGCCCAGCCATCGCCGACCCGACCCAGTACCAGCGGGCGCACGCCAAGTGGGTCGCGCACACCGATCAGTTTGGTGCGTGTCATGGCCACGACAGAAAAGGCACCTTCGACGCGGCGCAGGGCGTCTTCCATCCGTTCGGGGATGTTTTGCTGTAACGAGCGCGCCATGAGGTGAATGATGCACTCACTGTCCGAGGACGACTGAAAGATCGAGCCGCGCTCGATCAGCTCACGACGCAGGGCATTGGCGTTAGTGATATTGCCGTTATGCGCAATGGCCGCACCGCCCATGGCAAACTCGCCAAAGAAGGGCTGCACGTCGCGGATCGCAGTCGGGCCTTTGTTTCCAGAGGTGGAGTAGCGCACATGGCCGATCGACAATTCGCCGGGCAGCGTCTGCATGATGTCCTGCGAGGTGAAGTTATCGCGCACATAGCCAAAGCGGCGGGCAGATTGAAAACCAGCTTCGGGATCATAGCTGACGATGCCGCCAGCCTCCTGTCCGCGGTGCTGGAGCGCGTGGAGGCCGAGGGCCACGAAAGTGGCGGCATCAGCAACGCCGACGACGCCGAAAACGCCGCACTCCTCCTTCAGTTTGTCCTCATCTCCGCTGTCGCGCAGATAGGATGTGTCAAAAGGATGGGCAGGTGGCATGAGCTTGGACAACGGGGCAACTCCGAATCCGGGTGGGGTCGGTGCCTATGTAGGTGCTTCGCACCCGACTGTCACCCCGCATGTCGCACGCGAGGGAAGACAGCCACGATAAAGCGGGACGCTTGACCGTAAGATGAGCAGCCAGGCCGGATGCCGTTGATCAAAATGTGTGACCGACCATCTACAAACGCAAAACAGGCGGCCCTATGCTATGGTCGCCTGTCTAAATCTAGTCTGTTAAGGGATTATGAACGCTTAGGCGCTGCATTTCCCCACAAGCGCTTCGTAGCGGTTGGTGATCCAACCAAGTGCCTCTTGGGGGTCTTTTTCTTCGATCTGGCCTGTAAAGCGCGAGAAGACAGCGGCAGAGCGGCTGTTATCGACTGCGGTCGCCCGCTCTCCGGTGATGACGGTGTCATAGACGAAGAAGGCGATCGCCACGAGCAAGACGCCCCGCACAACGCCAAAGATAAAGCCAAGACCTTGATCAATCCCGCCAAGGATCGAGCGGTGCACCAGTGAAGAGAACAACGGCGTGAAAAGCGAAACGATGATCAGTGCCGCGGCAAAGACCAGCGCGAAGGCGCCGATAACCGACAGCTCACAGCTATCAGCAAGGAATTCGCCGATATAGGGCAGTTCACGCACCAGCGGTTCAACCTGCGGTGCAAAGAGAAAGGCCAATACCGCAGCTGCAATCCAGCCAACAATCGCCATCAATTCGCGCACCAGCCCGCGGCCATAGGCCAGCAGTGCCGATAGCACGATGACCACCGCGACCACCCCGTCAATTATGGTAAAACCGTCCATGCGCGTTCTCGCCCTCGTCTAAGGGGGGATCAGCCCGCCCCGAAAATTTCGCCAACAAATCCGGTCAGATCGCTCATCGTATTCAGCGCAATTCCGGTCGCACCCACGGCTTTCCCGCCGCGCGGTGCAATAGCGCTCGTAAAACCAAGTTTTTGCGCCTCTTTCAACCTGTTTTCCGTCTGGCTGGCGGGGCGCAGCGCACCGGACAGGCTGATTTCCCCGAAAACAACGGTTTCGGCGGGCAGGGCCGCGTCTTCTCGGGCCGAAAGGATCGCGGCAGCCACGGCCAGATCGGCAGCGGGCTCCGAGATTTTCATGCCGCCGGCCACATTGAGATAGACATCCAGCCCTGCGAAAGGAATCCCGCAG
This sequence comes from Sulfitobacter sp. NFXS29, assembly GCF_040148765.1. Lineage (NCBI taxonomy): Bacteria > Pseudomonadati > Pseudomonadota > Alphaproteobacteria > Rhodobacterales > Roseobacteraceae > Sulfitobacter > Sulfitobacter sp. NFXS29. Next base: position 69,900 of record NZ_JAGDED010000008.1, on the reverse strand, counting down.
CGCGCCTCCAACACGGCGAGGATCATCGCCAAGCGGCCCGAATCCCACCCCACCACGGTGCGGCGCGCTTGGGAATGGGGCGAGGGGGCAACGAGCGCCTGAAGCTCGACCAAGACGGGGCGCGTGCCTTCAATGCCCGCAAAGACCACCGACCCGGGGGAGGGTTGGCCGCGTTCCGACAAGAACAAGGCCGAGGGGTTGAGGACCTCAGACAGACCGCCGCCCGTCATCTCGAACACGCCGATCTCATCCGCCGGGCCAAAACGGTTTTTGACCGCGCGCAGGATGCGGAATTGGTGGCCCCGTTCGCCTTCGAAATAAAGCACGGTGTCGACCATATGTTCCACCACCCGCGGGCCTGCGATCTGGCCTTCTTTGGTGACGTGGCCAACGAGGATCACGGCAACCCCGCGCCGTTTGGCAAAACTGGTCAACTCATGTGCCGCGGCGCGCACCTGACTGACCGAGCCCGGCGCGCTTTCGACATTGTCGGCCCACATGGTTTGAATGGAATCGATGATGGCAAGCTGCGGCCGTTCGGCTTCCAACGTGGTGAGGATGTCGCGCAGATTGGTTTCCGCCGCCAGTTTCACCGGCGCTTCGGAAAGGCCCAGTCGCTGAGCGCGCATGCGGACCTGCGCACTGGCTTCCTCTCCGCTGACGTAAATCGTTTTTAGACCCGAATTCGCAAAATGCGCGGCAGCTTGCAGCAGAAGGGTAGATTTACCGATGCCCGGATCGCCGCCCACAAGGATCGCCGAGGCGGGCACCAAGCCGCCGCCCAGAACGCGGTCCAACTCGGCAATGCCGGACTGGGCGCGCGGTGGCGGGGTTTCTTGGGTGGCAAGATCGGTGAGTTCAATGGCAGAGCCGCGCCGTGCGCCCAAGGATTTGCTGGGCGGGCCTGCGGAGATGCCTTTATCTTCGACGATCGAATTCCAAGCGCCACAGGCGTCGCAGCGCCCGGACCATTTGGAATGTTTCGCACCGCATTCGGCGCAGGAAAAACTGGAGGAGGATTTGGCCATGGGCCCTTTTCGCGCAGGTGCCGGATGGCGTCAAAGGAAAAGCATCCGGCCTTTGGGTGATGATCCCGGGGGGGAACCCAATGGGCCGGATGCCGCCGCCGTTGTTACTCGGCAGCTTTGGGAGGCAGATCGATCACGATATTGTCGAGCGATGTCGGCTCCGGCTGACGCTCGGGGGCTTCGGTCTGCACAACACGTTCGAGGCCGAGCTCTGGCATGATCTCACGCATCTCGTCACGCAGGCGTTCTAGCTGGGCCACGGCGACGCTCTCTTCAAGTTCAACCTCGTGCAGCCAATGTTTCATCTCTGTCGAGATGGCTTTGGCCTGATCCAGACGGCTGTTGAACAACTCGACCTCTTCTTGGCGCTGTTTCAAGAAGCTGCGTGCACGGGCCAGTTTCTCATCCGAGTAAACTTCGGCCAGATCGCGGGCCACGTGGCTCATCTGTGCGGCCATTTCCAGCACGGCTGGCTCTAGCGTGCTGAGGTCGGGGTGATCGCGCAGATAGGCCAGACGTTCGCGCACCGAATCGAATTCCGAACTCATCTGAAAGGTTTCCGCACGATCGGCGGCGTGCACGGCACCATAGGCGCGGGCCACGTCCTGCATGCCAACATTGAACTGGCGGTGCGAGGTTTCAAGCTGCATGACGCGGCGGTTGGTGGGCAGGAAGAAACACAGACCCACGGCAAGAGCGGTCAAGCTCAGCTGGGCGTACATCCCAGCGTTTTCAACAGGCTCACCGCCATATTGAAGGTCAAGGCTGATCCAATCCCAAATACCAAGCCCGGCCATGATGCTGGCCACGGTGAGGGCAAGGGCCGCAAGGGCAAAGACAACAACCGCTAGCCGTTGAAAGGCGAATTGGATGAGGTAGGCGAATGAACGAAGCTGGGACATACTTTCTCCCCCCTGGAAGAGCTACTAAGCAAGTTTCTGCCGACCAACGCCTCTTTATCCTTCTTTGTTCCCATTCAGTGCGGAAATATGCTGAGGATTTAACGCAGTTTTGCCGACATTATGGCACAACCTCAGGTTTTTCGTAAATTTTTCGGCGTGATTAGGGTGATTTACCTTTAGGCCACCCGAGACGGGCGTGGGCAACCATGCGGGAAAATAGCCACGCTAAAGCGCCGCCGACTTGCAGTCCACGCAATCCGAAACGGGGAAAGTCGCCGATCTACTCGGCGTAGGTCCGCGCGTATCTCGCCCCGAGCGAGGTGAGCATTTCGTAGCCGATCGTCCCGGCCCAATCCGCCAGATCATCGACACCCTGCTTTGGCCCCAGCAACTGCAAAGTCGTTGGCACTTCATCCAACGCAGAGACATCCACCGTGATCAGGTCCATCGACACGCGCCCGACAATTGGCAGCGAAATGCCGTTATGTTGGAAAGAGGCCGCGCCGATAGCGTTGCCCATGGCGCGCTGGAGCCCGTCGGCGTAGCCCGCAGCGACAGTGGCGAGCTTCACCGTGCCCTCTGCCGTCCATGTGTTGCCATAGCCTACGGTCTCTCCCGGGGTGACGTTGCGGGTTTGGATCACCGGCACATCGAGGGTGACCACAGGCCGCGCATCGGTGAAGGGCCGCCCGCCATAAAGGCCAATCCCGGGCCGCGTGACATCGAAGTGATAGTCAGAGCCCAGCAGGATGCCCCCCGTGGCAGAGAGCGAGCGCGGCACGTCGATCCCTTGGGTCATCTCGTGAAAACTGCGCAGCTGCGCGTCGTTCATCTCGTGCTCCGGTTCGTCGGAGCAGGCCAGATGCGACATGATCAGCGAGGGGTTCTGGCTCAGCGCGATGTCGCGCAAGGCCGCCCATTCCGCAGGCTCCATCCCCAGCCGGTTCATGCCGCTGTCGAGTTGGATGCCAAAGCCATGGCCGGGCAGGGTCTCAAGCTGGCGCAAAAGCTGCTCGGTCGAGTTGACCATCGGCGTCAAGGTCGCACCGGAAATCGCCTCGGCGTCGCCTGCCATATGGCCGGAAAAGACGTTGATCACCGGGCCTTCGCCCAAGGCCTGCCGCAGTGCTACGCCTTCTTCGGCCAAGGCCACAAAGAACTGCCGCGCGCCAGCCTCGGCCAAGGCTGTCGCCACACGGGCCGCACCAAGGCCGTAGCTGTCGGCTTTGACCACGGCGCCGGTCTCGGCCCCCGTCATGCGGTCAAGGGCGCGCCAGTTGTTGGCGATGGCTTGCAGGTCGATGGTCAGGGTCGCTTTGCTCATGGGCGGATGTGGGCCAGAATGCGGGGGGAGGTCAAGCGGCCAAGAGCACCTAACGTCATGCGCGACAGGGGCGAGGGGGATTTGTTACACTTTTGCCTACCGGATGCGCAGGATGGGGAGGTCAGGCGGATGTCACGGATCAGGATCATGTTTGGTCACGCGGGGGTATCGCTCATGGCGCTGGCCTGTGTCGTTGCCATTGGCGCGATGCTCTGGGGGGCGCCGCTGTGGTGCTGGGCGCTGGTGCCGCTGGGGATCGCGGCGCAGATGCTCAATGAATACAACCTGCACCGGCATGTCTTTCACCTTGATCCGCCGAAACGGCAATGGGCCTTTGATCTGCTCTACCGCGCGCATTACGGGCACCATGACTTTCCCACCAATCACGGGCTGTTCTTTGTGCCGCTTTGGGTCGCTCTGCCGATGCTTGTGGGGAATTTCATTTTGGTTTGGGGCATTGCGGCGTTGCTGGGGTTTGACGCAAGTTTTTGGATTGCCACGGCAATCGTCCCTTTGGGCGGGGTGCTGACCTTTTTGGGCTATGAATGGTTCCACATGACGGCGCATCTGTCGGTCCCCAAAACGGCGGTCGAGCGACATGTCACGCGGCTGCACAACCAGCATCATTTCCGCGACTTCAACAAATGGTTCCACGTCAGCCCCGGCGGAGAGATTATCGACCGCGCCATGGGCACGGATATCGACACCGAAGCGTTGAAACAGCAGCAGCGCATCGCCTTTATTCGCACCTTGGGCATGAAACCCGATGACCCAAGGCTGTTGGCCGCCCGCGCCAAATTCGCCGGGAGGTATGGGCTCTCTGAGGCCGAAGTGGCCCGCGCCGCGCGGGCGTGAGTGTGAAATTTCCGTAACGTCACGGGCAGGGCGCTTGCTTGCCTCCGCGACGCAGGTAGGCTCGGGCCTATCCAAGGGAGGACGAACCATGCACCGACATATGACCACCACGGCTCTGCTTGCCGCCAGCCTTACCGCAGGGGAGGCGCAGGCGGAGAATCGGATCGACCGACAATTGCCGAACGCGCCCGAGCTCGCGGCCTACGGCGACCACGCGGTGGGCGTGCGCACGCTTGAGATGGTCAACCCCGATCAGATCGACATACTCGCCATCGACCCGGCCGCCGATAAGCCCGATGAGATGCCGCGCTATGACCGGCCTCTGACCGTTGAGATGTATTACCCTGCCGCCGAAGGCGCGCAGGGTGAAACCGCCTTCGAAGCCTATCTGCGCGACGGCACCACCGAGGTCACGTTGCAGGGACAGGCGATGCGCGATGTCGATCCGGCCTCGGGCGAGACCTTTCCGCTGGTCCTGATCAGCCACGGCTATCCGGGCAACCGCTATCTGCTGTCGCATCTGGCCGAGAACCTCGCCTCCAAGGGCTATGTGGTGGCCTCCATTGACCACACCGACAGCACCTACCGCACGCAAGCGGCCTTTGGCTCGACGCTGGTGAACCGCTCGCTGGACCAACTCTTTGTACTGGAGCAGATGGCGCAAAAATCCGCGGAGGGTGGCGATTTTGCAGGGCTTTATGACGCCGAGAACACCGGGCTGATCGGCTACTCCATGGGCGGCTACGGCGCGATCATCACCGCCGGCGGAGGTGTAACCGAGACATCCGTCGGCTACGCATGGGGTGGGCCGCATGGCACATTGGGCATCCATCAGGCCGGGTCCGACACCCACAACGCGCTGCCCGATCCGCGCATCAAGACAGCCGTGGCCTTCGGCCCTTGGGGCATGAACCGGGGCTTTTGGGATGCCGAAGGTCTGGCGGGCGTGCAGATCCCGATGCTCTTTATCGCGGGATCGCAGGATGACACATCGCTCTATAAGGACGGCATTCGCGCGATTTGGCAAAACACCTCAAACGTCGACCGTGCGCTGCTGACCTATGTGAACGCGGGCCATAACGCCGGCGCGCCGATGCCCGCGCCTGACGAGTCCTATTACTTCAGCGAAGACAAAGGGTTCAACATTTCAGAACATTACACGGATGCGGTTTGGGACACGGTGCGGATGAACAATATCGCCCAGCATTTCGTGACCGCATGGATGGATAGCCATCTGAAGGATGAGGCCGAGAAGGGGGGCTACCTTGATCTGGTAGAGGATTCCAACGCTGGCGTCTGGTCGGTCGAAGAAGACGGGACCGAAAAGGACGACCACAGCTATTGGAAGGGTTTCGCCGAAGGCAGCGCCAAGGGGCTGATGTATGAGACCCGCGCGGCGGGAGAGTAACACAACGAACGCCCGGGGGGGGGTATTCTCCCCCCGGGCGGTACTGTTTAAGGTTTGATGTAGGTGTAGCCCATCTGTTGCAGGCGCGAGAGTTCCGCCACGCCGGAGGGCACGATGTCTTCCTCCCACACGTCATAGAGATCGTTCTCATAGCTGATCTCGCGGCCGCGCAGGGTGTTGTTGCAGACATGAAAGCTGACGTTCTGCCCTTTGAGCGAAGATACGGTTGTCTGCATCTTGTCGTTGCCCTTGGCATCGGCCAAGAGGCTCAGCCCATTGCCATGCAGCACGACCTTCACGTCGATATTCTCGGCCCCGACGGCGTTGATGTGGTTCTGGATGTTGCGCATGGCCCCCAGATGCGCCTTGGAGCCTTCGCCGCCGTTATAGTTGATGTGATAGACAACTTTCTGCTTGCCGTAACGCTCGGTCTCTTCGGCGTGGAGCGCGAAGGCAAAGCTGGTGGCGAGCATCAGGCAGATGGCGCGGATGATATTCGTCATTTTGGTCCTCCCAAGGTGAGTGACGGTACTGGCGCGAGGCGCAGAACCGCCCATCTAGCCTAACGGCAGTCGGGGGCAATCCAAATCATTTATTCAGGAATGTGAATTCGATGGGGATGGGGGCGATGGGCTGAGGGTCACCGCCCGCAAAGAGCGGTGACCTTCAGCCGAGGAGGATCAAAATTCCTGTTCGTCGCCGCCACCCTGCTGCCAAGGCTGCACAAGGTTGCCAAAGCGGGTAAACCGGCCCTCAAAGCTGAGGTCCACCGTGCCGATCGGCCCGTGACGCTGCTTGCCGATGACTACCTCGGCGCGGCCGTGCAGGCGCTCCATCTCTTCTTGCCAGACCGCCATTTTATCGAGCTCATGATCGCCCGGTTTTTCGCGTTCTTTGTAGTATTCCTCGCGATACACGAACATCACCACATCGGCGTCCTGTTCGATCGAGCCCGATTCACGCAGGTCCGACAGCTGCGGGCGTTTATCGTCGCGGCTTTCCACCTGGCGTGACAGCTGCGACAGGGCGATCACCGGAATGTCGAGTTCCTTGGCGATGGCCTTGAGACCCATGGTGATTTCCGAGATTTCGTTCACCCGGTTTTCCGACTTGCCCGTGCCGCGGACCAGCTGCAGGTAGTCGATGATCAGCACATCAAGCCCGTGGGTCCGTTTGAGCCGCCGCGCGCGGGCGGCAAGCTGGCTGATCGGCAGGGCGGGCGTGTCGTCGATGAACAGCGGGCAGGCTTCCAGTGCTTTGGCGGCATCGACGAAGCGGCGGAACTCGGTCTCGGTCATGTCGCCCGAACGGATCTGTTGGCTGGGGATCTCGGCGGCTTCCGACAGGATCCGCGCGGCAAGCTGTTCGGCGCTCATCTCAAGGCTGTAGAAACCCACCACGCCACCGTCGACCGCGCCTTCGGTGCCATCGGGCTTCATCCCGCGTTTGTAGGCTTTGGCCACGTTGAAGGCGATGTTGGTCGCAAGCGAGGTTTTCCCCATCGACGGACGGCCCGCAAGGATCAGAAGGTCAGAGCGGTGCAGACCGCCCAGTTTCTTGTCCATGTCGATCAGCCCGGTGGAGACGCCCGAGAGCCCCCCGTCACGCTGGTAGGCGGCGTTGGCCACGTTGACCGCATCTGTCACGGCCTTGAGGAAGGACTGGAAGCCGCTTTCGACCTGACCCTGTTCGGCCAGCTTGTAGAGTTCCTGCTCCGCCTCGACGATCTGCTCGCGCGGCTCGGAGGCGACATCGACCTGCGCGGCCTTGGCCGAAATGTCGCGGCCCAGTTGGATCAGGTCGCGGCGCACGGCGAGGTCGTAGATCATCTGCGCATAGTCGCGCACGGCAAAGGCGCTGATCGCCGCACCCGCGAGACGGGCGAGATAGGCCGGGCCGCCTAGCTCTTTCAGCCCCTCGTCGTCCTCCATAAAGGCTTTGAGCGTGACCGGGGAGGCGAGGTTGTTCTTGGCGATCCGCTGTGCGGCGATGTCGAAGATGCGTGCGTGGACCGGCTCGTAGAAATGCTTGGGGCCGATGACAGAGGCCACGCGGTCATAAACGTCGTTGTTGGTGAGGATCGCGCCCAGCAACTGCTGCTCGGCCTCGATCGAATGCGGCATCGATTCCGGTGCCTGCACAGCCAATTGGTTCGCGTTCAGCGATGTAATTTCGTTCATGACCTCACCCATTTCTACCCAGATGGTCGTCATAGCCAGTGGGGTCGTCCGGCGCAAATTGTATCTTTTGTGGATATCTTTATCGACAAAAGGCCCCACCACATTTTGCCTTGTGGAGGGGCCTTGGGTCAACATCTTGCGGAAATTCGGTTAACTTTTGCGGGATTCCTGCCATTCGCGCGGTGCGTTCAGGAAGGCTTCGACTTCGGTCAGTGTGGCCGCGTCAAAGGCGCCTTGCGCGCGTGCTTCGGCCAAGACATCCCACCATGTGCACAGCGCATGAAGCGTAACGCCATGGTCACCAAGGGTCTTTTCGGTTTGTGGGAAAATGCCGTAGTGGAAGATCACGGCGGTATGGGCGCAGCTTGCACCGGTTTCCCGAATCGCATCGACAAAGCTGAGCTTTGAGCCACCATCCGTGGTCAGATCCTCGACCAGCAGCACACGCTGGCCTTCGGTCATGTCACCTTCGATCCGCGCGTTGCGGCCATAGCCTTTGGGCTTTTTGCGCACATAGGTCATCGGCAGCGCCATCCGCTCGGCGACCATGGCGGCGAAGGGGATGCCGGCCGTCTCGCCACCGGCGATATTGTCGAAAGCCTCAAACCCCGCGTTGCGCATCACGGTGACGGTGAGGAAGTCCATCAGCGTCGAACGGATGCGCGGGTGGGAGATCAGCTTGCGGCAGTCGATATAGGTCGGGGACGGCAGGCCCGAGGCCAGCGTGAAGGGTTCATCCGCGTTGAAATGCACCGCGCCGATCTCCAGCAACATGCGCGCGGTGAGGCGGGCCATTTCTTCGGGGCTGGGGTGGCTGGTGGGGATCATGGCAGGCGTCCTTGGCTGGGGAGAGGTCGGATCGGTATTTAAGAAAGGATGAAGATTAGGTGGTCCACTGCAGATCGAAGCCGGGGTCGAAGACCGTGACCGGGCCGTCGGGGGTGTCGACGCTGGTGGGGTGGGTCGGTGTTTCACGGCGCAGGGTAATGCGGGTCTCGTTTGGCGGCAGGCCATAGAAGGCGGGGCCGTTGAGCGAGGTGAAGGCTTCGAGGTTGTCGAGGGCGCCGTCCTCTTCGAAAACCTGTGCGAGGATTGACATTGTGTTGGGTGCGGTGAAGCAGCCCGCGCAGCCGCAGGGTTGCAGCTTCGCGCCATCGGTATGGGGCGCGCTGTCGGTGCCGAGGAAGAAGCGCGGATCCCCGGAGGTGGCCGCTTGGCGCAGGGCGAGGCGGTGGGTCTCGCGTTTGGCCACGGGCAGGCAGTAGTAATGCGGGCGGATGCCGCCAGCGAGGATGTGGTTGCGGTTGATCACGAGGTGGTGCGTGGTGATCGTGGCCGCAAGGCCGCTGTCGGCACTGCGCACGTAGTCGGCGGCATCGGCGGTGGTGATATGTTCCATGATCACGCGCAGCGCATGATGCGCGCGGCGAATTGGGTCGAGCACGCGGTCGATGAAGACGGCCTCACGGTCGAAGATGTCGATCTCGCTGTCGGTGACTTCGCCGTGGGTGCAGAGCGGCAGGCCGATCTCGGCCATGCGGTTGAGCACGGGGGCGACCTTGTCGAAGTTGGACACGCCGCTGGCGGAGTTGGTTGTGGCCCCGGCGGGGTAGAGTTTGACCGCGTGGATCAGGCCATCGGCATGGGCGCGGGCCACGTCGTCTGGGTCCGTGTCCTCGGTCAGGTAGAGGGTCATCAGCGGGGTGAAATCCGCGCCCTCGGGCAGGGCGGCCATGATGCGGTCGCGGTAGGCGGCGGCTTGGGCGCCGGTGACCACGGGGGGCACGAGATTGGGCATGATGATGGCGCGGGCAAAGTCGCGGGCGCTATGGGGCAGCACGGCGCGCAGCATGTCGCCGTCGCGCAGGTGCAGGTGCCAGTCGTCGGGACGGCGGATCGTGAGGCTTTGTGTCATGGGCGCGGGGCTAGCACAGAGCGGGGGCGCGCGCCAGATTGAAAACCTATCCGGCGGCGGTCGCCACCTTTGTCACGGCGGCCTCACGGCGGGCGCGAATGCGTTCAAGACGGCGGGCAAAGCGTGGGGCGCTCATTCGCGCGCTGACATTGGCGCAGACCGCTTCGAGCAGTCTCTCGCGGCCTTGGGCGTTTACCGCTTGGCTGAGGTTGCGCAGATAGGGCAGGTAGTCGCGTCGCGCGCGGTAGAGGGCGGCGAAACGGGACGCGTCCAGCGTGCCGTCGGCGGCGGATTGCAGCAGCGGGTCAAGCTGGTCGATCTCCAGCAGGTCAGTTTGCAGCGCATCGCCCATGAAAGGCATGCGCAGTTTGGTGACATTGGCGCGGGTAAAGAGCGCGGCATGCATCGCGTCGAGTTTTTCTCTCGGGTCGTAGAGCACAAAGACCCGTTCCGCGGCGTCGAGCATATCGGGCGCATAGCCATAGCGGGAAGTGAAATCGAGGATCCGCATATCGGTGAAACGGTCATCCCAATCGGTGATGCGCGGGTTCAGCGTGGCCTGCGGTTGGATCGCCACAACTGCTGAACCGGGAGAGGCGACAGAGTAGGCGGCGGCGGCATAGGCGCAGGGGCCAGCGCCGTAGAACAGCACCTGATCGAATTCGTCAAAGAACCCATCGTCGATCAGCCTGTCGAAATAGGCGTAGACCTCTTCGGCGCGGAACCAGGTGTCGCCATCGCTGGCAAGGCAGAGATGCGACCAGTCGTGATTGCGGACCATGTCCCAGCCCAAGGGCTGCGCCTTGTCGGAAAGGGCATGCATGCCTTGATAGGTCTCAAACGTGACCAGCAGGGTGGTCTCACGCTCAATGAAGGCAGAGAAATGGCGTTTGCCCAAGGATTGGAAATATCCATCCTCTTCGGCCACGGCCTCTATTGCGCGCAGCCAGTCGCGTTTGGGCATATCGGCCAGTGAGCTTTCGATCGTGGGCGTCTCGCGCGGCATCGGGCATCCTCGGGCTTGTCAGGGCGGGGCAGAACCGCCGTTTCAGGAGGGTATAGCCGGATATTAGGGCGAAAATGCGGAAAATCCGTGAGAAATTGAAGAGAATGTGACGGTTTTCCGGGGGCGGTATGGTGGCGGAGCGCTATTGGGAGGGCTCGGCGGCTTGGGCGCGCCTCGCATATTCCAGCATGATACGTGCCGCTTTGGCGGTGACCGGGCGGCTTGGCGGGCCATCAGCAGGCGTCCGAATAGGGCGCGGAATGGCTCTTGGGCCATTAGCGTGTCGAACCGGGTGCGGCGCCAAGCGACGGCCGTTTCGTGCAGGCCGGCGAGGGTTGCGTCGGCCTTGAGGGCGGCGAGTTCGCGGGCCCGCGCCGGGGCGCTGGCGCTGATGGTTGTGTCGGTCTCGGTGTTGAAATTCCGCTCAACCCAATAGTCCAGCCCCAGCATGTCTGCGCGGTGCACCGCGCGGCCGCGGTCGGCTTTGAGGACATAGGATTCCATCGCGCCCAAGGGGTAGTGATTGATCTGGGCCAGCCCATAGTTCTGCCGACCATAGGTTAAAAAGATGCGCCGCGTCTTGAAGAGATCGGGCAGGGCGCGGCCATGGCCGTCAAACCAGCGGGCTTGGTCCAGCCGCGCGGGGTTTGGGCCACGGGGGCGATGCACGCCCGGCTGCGCATAGGTGCCATCATTGCGGTAGAGGGTTTTGAACATGGCAGCCCGCCATGGCCAGTGCATCACCGCAGGGGCACAGCGGGTAAAGCCTTCGGTCACCGGGCGGTCTTCGTAGCGGACCTGATCGCCACTGCCGAAAAGCCGCCATGTAAGAGTGATCGCCGTGGCCTCGGGCAGGGCGGCGTGCAGCGCGGAGAGGCTGTGATCGCCGACATGGATGTTTACAAATTCATCGACATCAAGGGGCAGGATCCAATCGGCCTGCTGCACGATCTCCAGTTCGGCAGCGGCCTTCAGCGCGGTGAACTGAATGCCGCCTTTCTCATAGGGGCCGTCGTTGCGGATGTGGGTGACACCACCAAGGGCTTGGAGCCGGTCAAGCATGTTATCGGTGCCGTCGTCGCAATCGTTAGAAAAGACCAGCACATGATCGAACCCGATGGCGCGGTGATGGGCGAGCCACTCCAGCAAAAACGCGCCTTCGTTGCGCACACAAAGGATCGCGAGGTGGGAGACTTTACCACTCACGTCGGAAGGCCACGACTTTGTTATGCGAGCCGCGGTGGTAATAGGCCATGCCCGCCTGCATGAAGGCGGCAAAGACCTTATTGACCCCCTCGGGGCCGATCCATTGCGGATGCAACTCGATGATGGCGGCGCGCAGAGTGTCGAGCGGCAGCGCCGGGATCAGGTCAACTTCAGCGCCTTCAATGTCGCAGATCAGCACGCTGGGGGCGAGGTCGGCGAAAACCTCAGCGGCGCCCAGCACGTGGATTTGATGGGTCTCGGGCGGGGCTTCGCCTTCGAAACGGGTCATGGAGGAGGACAGGATCTGTTCGCGTACGTGAAAATCAACCTTGCCCGGCGCAGGGCCAAGGATGGCATTGGTGACATGGGCGTTGCTCAGCCCGTTGGCCGCATGGACCCGGCGGATATAGGGGATGAGGTTGGGGTTTGCCTCGAATGAATGAACCGAAGCCACTTTGCGTTTGCTGGCCACCAGCGTCGACATATAGCCCACGCCGCCGCCCAGTTCGATTACCCGGTCGCCCTCCCGGACGACGCGCAGCGCGGCCTCGCTTTCCTTTGCTTCATAGGCGTTTTGGCGCAGCAGTTTGCGGACCCGCCCGCGCAGGATCGTTGGATCGTCGGGGAATTTCATGCCGCGGGAGTGAATGAAATTCGGCTCAGGCTTGGTGTCTGTCACGGGTCAGCTTTCCATATCGAGAGCGAGAGCATAGGCGACACGCTCGGTCGCGGTTAACTTGACGTTAAGCGCTTGGCGGTAGAGATCGCGGAACTCTGGCGTTTGGTGCAGCTCTTCCGCTTTGGCGCGGTGCCAGGCAAGACCCGCTTCGTGATGCGCGCGAAGCGGGTCGTCGGCCAGCAGGCGGGCCATCTCGGCGTGCAGGCGCGGCAGGTTTCGCTGGATTGAGACATCTTGGTGGTCGTTCCAATCCATGCGGATCCAGTAGTTGATGCCGATGGAGCGGTCGACATGCAGCGCGCGCCCGCGCTGGCGTTTGACAAGAAAGGAGTCGGCTGAGCGCAGAGCGTAGTGGTTCAGTTGCAGCAGGTCATAGCCGATGTTGCTTTTGGAAGACCGCCACCCGTTGCGCAGCGCATCGCACGTCATGTCGCGGCCCGAGCCGTTGACCCATTTGATCCGTTGCGCCTGCGCGTCGTCCAACTTGTTGGGCCGGTGGCAGGAGAGTTTTTCATAGGCGCCGATGTTGCGGAACATCGTCTTGAACCCCCATGCGGTATGGGGTTTCGGGCAAAAGCTGGGGGCGCAGTGGTCGAACTGGCCGATCACCGGCGCATCGGACAGGGCCGTCACGCCGTTATGGCCAAAGAGCCGCCAAGTCATCGCGATATTGGTCGCCTCGGGCGCGGCGGCGAAAAAATCGTTGAGCGTGCCGTTGCCGGTGCGGATGTTGACGAATTCGTCAACATCGATATGCGCGATCCATTCCGCGTCCCGGACCAGCGGCTCTTTCAGCGCTTGGTTCAGGGCATGCTGCTGGGGCGAATTGCCCTTCCAGTCGTCGTTGTTGCGGTGTTGCAGGATGCCCATGTCTTGCAACCGCCCGAGCACGGCATCGGTGCCATCGGTGCAATCATTGGTGTAGATCAGGAAGTTATCGAAGCCCACGGCGCGGTGATAGGCGACCCATTCAAGGATATAGGGGGCCTCGTTCTTCATGCAGCCGACGATGACATTGCCGCTGTTGCCGGGCGGCAATTGGCGCGGCGGCACGGGGTTATAGGCGGGCGCGGGCTGGTCTTCGCACTCGGGTGCCGTGTCGTTATGCGGGCGGAAGGGGCTGCGAAGGATCGTTTCGTGGTTGACCTTCACCCGGTTCAAAAGCTGGGCCTTGGTCGCGCGGGCGTCTTCTGAGGCGGCGGGGTCCGATAGCATCGCCTCGAATTTCGCGGCCGACTGGCGCGCCATCTCAGCCTCTGCGCGTTTCTGCGCCAGTGGGGTCGCGGTTGTTCGGATGCGGTGGGCGAAAGCGGCGAGGTACTGCGTAGCGCGAAAGCCGTGTTCGGGGTCTGCTTCCGTCCAAATGGGTTCTGGCCTGTCGGGGGTGAGCGCCGCAGCCAGCGTTGGATATCGGGTGATGAGGGCAGCGTTGTCGCTGGCGAAATGGTCAGAGATCGGGGCGAGACTGCCGGGCGCGATCGCTGCGCCACCGATCTGCAGCGCCTGCAACATCTGGCTCCATGTGCTGCGCGGGCAGGAGAGGTCATGCGCTTGCAGATAGCGGATCAGCACATCGTTAAACGCGCGCATTCGGGCCAGCCAAGGCGCGGGCAGAGGGGCAAGCGCGCGGCCCGGATCAACCGGACCGAGGGGCGTGGTCAGGTCAAGGCTATCGGAAACTTCCCGCGCCCCGTGTTTGGACAGGAGTTCCGGCAGGTCGAGCGGGCGGAATTGGACCTTTTCGGCCCCAAAGGCGTCCGCCCAATGACCGTGAAGTGTCTGATAATCCAGCCAGAAGGGAGGGTTTTGCACATCTGAGAATAGGCCGAAGTCGGGGGCCTCCTCAGCAGGTTCATGCGCGCCTTGCCACCACTTGCCACGCTCCGCCAAGGCGAGTTCTTGGGTCAGCGACTGGCGGCGGCCTTCGGTCACGGCAAAGGTATAATGCGCGGTCAGAAGTCGGGCCTGTTCATCAAGATGCGCGATAATGCGGATGTCGTCGAAATAGGGGCAGAGCAGATCGCGCAGGCGGGCAAGCTCCTCGGGGCGCGACAGCAGGTTGCCCAGCTGTGCCGCGCTAAGCACCACGTGATCGGCGCGGCTCTCGGCCAAATCACGAGGGATCAGCGCGTGAAATTCATCACGCAGCGTGGCGCCGATCAAAGCACTGTCGAGCCCGCGTCGATAGCGCAGCAGTCCAACCGCATCAGGCGCGGCGCAGGCGGCATAGAGGCGGACGTGGTTCCAATCGGGGGCCAAAACCCCCTGTTCCAACAGCGCGCCCTTTTGCTGCTGCAAGATATTGCGCAGTCGCGCGGCGGCTTTTTCGGTCGGGCCGATGAACAGGGTGAGGCGCATCACTCGGCCACCTCTTTGCCGGTGTTGCTTTGGCCCCACCATGGCAGGTCGATACCGAGGTAGGCGGCGATCTTGTCGCGGGCCACGGGGTCTTCGATGTCGAATTCCAGAAAATTGGCGCAGCCAGCAAAAACCCGGCGGCAAAAGGTGAAATGCCCCTCGACCCATTTGGCAAGCTCGGCCTCGCTGCGGCCAAAGCCGCGGGGCAGGCCCGGCACGTCGGCCTGTGGCAGGCGGCGGCGGCCCAGATTGTTCCAACGCATCATGCTGTTCGCCGTTTTTGCCGGATCACGGTACGACAGCAGGAACTTGATGTCGGGGTGATGTTGCTGAATGGCGCTCAGCAGCCCCCAATCGGTCTGCGGCCAAAGGCTGCGGTCATGGCGCACGGCGCTCATCTCATTGATCACGTCGAATTCTTGCAGCCGCGCCAGCGGGTCGCCGCTGGCAAAATAATCGGCATAGATGATCCGACCGACATGCTCGCCGGTAATGTCAGGCAGGGCGCTTTGCCCTTTGCGGATGCGCCAATCGGCGACCTTGAGCCCCGCGTGGCGCAGCGCATCGGTGAGCGTGGTGGTGCCGGTCTTGGGCAGGCCGAGGTTGATGATCCGTGGCCCGGTCATTTCAGGCCAATCTCGGCCCGGACCTGCGCTTCGGCGGCGGAGTAGGGGCTGGCCTCGCGCAGTTGCGCCTGCATCGCGCGGTAGGCCGGATCGGCCAGCAGGGCATCGCGGCGGGCGCGGTGCGCGGCCACGGCATTCGCATGAAGTTCAGCGATGCCGGGCAGCGCTTTGAGGCGGTCCATCTCGGTGCGCAGGGCAGGCAGGTAACGCTGGATCGAGCGATCCTCCCAAGCGGCATCATTGCGGTCGCGCCAATAGGTATCGTCAAAGACGCGGTGCTCGCGGTTCACGTCACCCCGATCATTCTTGACCAAATAGCTGTCGAGCGAGCGCAGCGCGTAGTGGTTCAGGGTTGCAAAGCGTCGCGCGCCGCGGGCAGGAAAGGCACGGATGCGGCGTTTGTTGGCGGCAGTCCGAAACGGCGCGGGCACCTGCCTGCCTGCGCCGTCCGTCCAATTGGGTTGAACTTTGCTGTCATCATGAAAGGGGCGGTGCGCGCCGTAATAGCCCAAAGGAAAATCTTGCCGGATCAAGGATTTAACCTCAATCGCCATATCGGCGCACCAGATGTCGGGGTTATGGCTGCGGGTGAATTGCGCGATAATCGGTTCATCGACGAAATCCTCGATCCCGCCATTGGCGAAAAACTGGAAATGCAGCGAGATTGCCTGCGGATCGCCGCAGGCTGTGATCAGCGCGGGCAAGCGGTGGTCGCCCACATGGATGTTTAAAAACTCGTCCACATCCGCGACCCAGACCCAATCGGCCTGCGTGACGACGGGTTGGCGCCGGGCATCCTTCAGCGCCTGCATCTGGTAGTTTCGATTACTGGCCGGGTTGGGCAGATGGGTGACGATACCATGCCCGTCAAGCGCATCGAGCAGGCGGTCGGTCCCATCGGTGCAATCATTTGAATAGAATAGGAAATTCGTGACCCCGATCACCCGATTGAAGGCAATCCATTCCAGCAGAAACGGGCCTTCGTTCTTGACGCAGGTGACAGCGGTGATGCGCATGTCAGACCCCGCCGCGCCGGATCGCGATGAAAATGCTCTGTCCCATATCCGCCCCTGTGGCCCCGTTGTTCCCGGTGACCGTCGATTATTGCTTAAGACTATGCCAGCGCGGGGAAATCACGTCAATCTGCCCGCGCCCTGTCAGACCCCTTGACGGGGCGGGGCGGGAATGCACCACTGGGGCCATGAAAAACATTGATACGATCGACGCGGTCCAAGAGATGCTAAGCGCTGAGGGCTATGTTTGCGACCGCGCGCTTGGGGTTGTGGTTTTCCTCAGCCTTACGCTGGGGCGGCCTTTGTTTCTGGAAGGCGAGGCGGGCGTCGGCAAGACCGAGATCGCCAAGGCGCTGGCCGCCGGGTTGGGGCGGCGGTTGATCCGGTTGCAATGCTATGAGGGGCTTGATGCGTCGAGCGCGGTTTATGAATGGAACTTTCCCGCCCAGATGGTCGCGATCCGCACGGCGGAGGCGGGTGGCGGCGCGGATCGGCGCGCGCTGACCCAAGAGTTGTTCAGCGACGATTACCTGATCGAACGCCCGCTTTTGCAGGCGCTGCGCCCCGATGAGAACGGCGCGCCGGTGCTGCTCATCGACGAGTTGGACCGCACCGACGCGCCTTTTGAGGCGTTTTTGTTAGAAGCGCTGAGTGATTTTCAGGTGACGATCCCCGAGCTTGGCACGATCCGTGCGCCGGAGCCGCCGATCGTGATCCTGACCTCCAACCGCACGCGAGAGGTGCATGACGCGCTGAAGCGGCGGTGCCTTTACCATTGGGTCGACTACCCGGATGTGGCGCGTGAGATGGCGATCCTTTCGGCGCGCGCGCCCGAAGCCGCAGAGGCGCTTAGCCGCGAGGTGGTGGCTTTTGTTCAGCAATTGCGTACCGAGGATCTGTTCAAAAAACCCGGCGTGGCAGAGACAATCGATTGGGCGAAATGTTTGCTGGCCTTGGATGTGACGACCCTAAGCCCCGAGGTTATCGCCGACACATTGGGGGCGGTGCTGAAATACCAAGACGACATCGCCAAGCTGCAAGGGTCCGAGGCCGCGCGCATTCTCGAACAGGCCCGGGCGTCGTTGGTGCCCGCCTAAGCAGGATGGTTGAGCAGCCCCCCCTCGACCTGCCGGACGACCCGAAGCTGGCGGGGAATATCACCCATTTCGCCCGCGCCCTGCGGCGGGCGGGGCTGTCCATCGGGCCGGGGCGCGTGGTGGAGGCGGTGGAGGCGGTCGCCGCCGTGGGGTTTACCAGCCGCCGTGATTTCTATTGGACGCTGCACGCTTGTTTCGTGAACCGCCCCGAACAGGCGCGGGTGTTTGCGCAGATATTCCGGCTTTATTGGCGCGATCCGCGCTATCTGGAACATATGATGGCCGCGATGCTGCCCGCCATCCGCGGTGTGCAAGAGGACCGCCCCGCAACCCCGGCAGAGAAACGCGCGGCGGAGGCTCTGTTGGACGGGGCCGAAGCGCCGGAACGGGAAGAGCAGCCCGAGCCGGAAGAGACCCTCATTGAAGTGGATGCGAGCCTCACGATGTCGGCGCGCGAGCGGCTCCGAACGCTGGATTTCGAACAGATGACCCTTGCCGAGATGGCGCAGGCGAAACGCATGTTGGCCAAGCTGGAACTCCCGGTGCCGCCGATGCCGAGCCGCCGGAACGTGGCGGCGGCGCGGGGGCGGATTGACGTGGCACGCACGATGAAAGCAGCGCTGCGGCGCGGGGGGGAGATGGAACGCCTCTACCGGATGACGCCGCGCGCGCGCTATCCAAACCTTGTGGTGCTCTGTGATATCTCAGGCTCGATGAGCCAATACAGTCGGGTGATCCTGCATTTCCTGCACGCGGTGGCCAACCGCAAGGGCGCGGGCTGGGCACAGGTGCATGGGTTCACCTTTGGTACACGGCTGACCAATATCACCCGGCATCTTGCGACCCGCGATGTGGATGCGGCGCTGGCAGCGGCGGGCGCGCAGGCGCAGGATTGGGAGGGGGGCACGCGCATCGGGGCCGCGCTGGCGGCGTTCAACCGCGATTGGTCGCGGCGGGTCATGGGACAGGGCGCGGTGGTCTTGCTGATCACCGACGGGCTGGACCGGGACGATCCGGCGGAACTGGCCCGTCAGATGCAGCGGCTGCAATTGACCGCGCGGCGGGTGATCTGGCTAAATCCGCTTTTGAGGTGGGACGGGTTTGCGCCCAAAGCGGCGGGTATTCGCGCGATGCTGCCCCATGTCGATAGTTTTCGCGCAGGGCATTCGATTGCGTCGTTGGAGGCCTTGGCCGAGGCGATCTCGCGCCCCGATGATCCGGGTGAAAAGGCGCGGATGTTGGCGGGGTTGAACGCCAGAGGCTAGGCGCGAGGCCGAGGGAGACGGCTGCGGGTCTCTCCAAAACCAGAAGGTTTCAGAGCCACCCTTGATTGATCCCGGCCTGTCACCCGCCTGTCGTCGGCTCAAGCGAAATAGCCGTATCCCCTGAAGGGGCCCCTCGACGATTTAGCTTGCCCCGCCGCCCTGCGCGCGACCGTTTGGTCTCAAGCAAGGGCGGCTCCGAAACCAGAGTTTCTTAGGCGAAGGTCTTGGCAAAGGTGGTGCGGTAGGTCTCGCGCAGATCGCTGAGCGGTGCGGTGGCAGCGCCGAAGCTAATCTTGTCGCCACCGAAGGCGCCGATTTGGGAGACGGGTACGCCCGCTTCTTTGCCAGCGGCAATCAGTGTCTCGGCAGCCTCGGCGGTGCAGGCGATGAGGTAGCGGGCCTGATCTTCGCCGAAGAGGATCGCGGTATCATCGCTTTCAATCTCGATACCGATGCCGGCGGTTTCGGCCAGTTCAAAGGCTGCTAGAGCAAGGCCGCCATCGCCGAGGTCGGTGCAGGCAGAGATTTGGCCGGACTGGGCGCGGATGAATTCGCCGTGGCGGCGTTCGGCGGCGAGGTCGACGTGGGGCGCATCGCCCTCGGCACGGCCGAAGGCTTCGGCGAGCAGGGCGGATTGGCCGAGGTGACTGCCCGCGCTGCCGATCAGGAGAGCCACGTGGCCCGCGCGCAGCTGGTTGCTGATGATCTGGTCAACATTGTCGATCAGGCCGACCGCGCCGATGGTGGGCGTGGGCAAGATGCCCTTGCCGTCAGTCTCGTTATAAAGCGATACGTTGCCCGACACGATCGGCATATCGAGCGCGCCCACGGCTTCGCCGATGCCTTTGATCGCGCCGACGAACTGGCCCATGATTTCGGGCTTTTCGGGGTTGCCGAAGTTGAGATTGTCTGTTGTTGCCAATGGTTTGGCACCCACAGCGCAGAGGTTACGATAGGCTTCGGCCACGGCCTGTTTGCCACCCTCGGTGGGGTTGGCTTTGACGTAGCGCGGGGTCACATCGGAGGTGAAGGCCAGCGCCTTGTCGGTGCCATGGACCCGCACGATGCCAGCGCCAAGGCCGGGCAGGCGGACGGTGTCGCCCATAACCATCGTGTCGTATTGCTCATAGACCCACGCTTTGGAGGCGTGGTTCACGGAGCCAATGAGGGCGCGCAGACCTTCGATGGGGTCGATGGTTGGCGCATCGGACAAAGCGGCGGCGGCAGGGGTTTCGACCCAAGGACGGTCATATTCCGGTGCGGTGGAGGCGAGTTTCGACAGCGGCAGATCGGCTTTGACCTCGCCATTGAGGCAGATGAGGAAGCGGTCTTCGGGGAGGGTTTCGCCGACGATGGCGAAATCGAGGTCCCATTTGTCGAAGACGGCTTTGGCTTCGGCCTCAAGTTCGGGGCGCAGGACCATGAGCATCCGCTCTTGGCTTTCGCTGAGCATCATTTCATAGGCGGTCATATGCGGCTCGCGCGTCGGCACTTTTTCAAGGTCGAGACGCACGCCGAGGCCGCCTTTGTCGCCCATTTCCACGGCAGAGCAGGTCAGGCCCGCAGCGCCCATGTCTTGGATCGAGATCACGGCACCGGTGGCCATCAGCTCTAGCGTGGCTTCCATCAGGCGCTTTTCGGTGAAGGGGTCGCCGACTTGGACAGTGGGGCGTTTCTCTTCGATGGTGTCGTCGAATTCGGCGGAGGCCATGGTCGCCCCGCCGACACCGTCGCGGCCTGTTTTGGCACCGAGGTAGACCACCGGCATGCCGACACCAGAGGCGGCGGAGTAGAAGATTTTGTCGGCATCCGCGAGGCCCGCCGCGAAGGCGTTGACGAGGCAGTTGCCATCATAGGCTGTGTCGAAGCGCACTTCGCCGCCGACGGTGGGGACGCCGAAACAGTTGCCATAGCCACCGACACCTTCGACGACGCCATGTACAAGCTGGCGAGTCTTGGGGTGGTCGGGACGGCCAAAGCTGAGCGCGTTCATCGCAGCAATCGGACGCGCGCCCATGGTGAAGACATCGCGCAGAATGCCGCCCACGCCTGTGGCAGCCCCTTGGTAGGGTTCGATGTAGGAGGGGTGGTTGTGGCTCTCCATCTTGAAGACCAGCGCTTGGCCATCACCGATGTCGACCACGCCTGCGTTTTCGCCGGGGCCGCAGATCACCTGCGGGCCGTCTGTGGGCAGGGTGCGGAGCCATTTCTTGGAAGACTTATAAGAGCAATGCTCGTTCCACATGGCCGAGAAAATGCCCATCTCGGTGTAGTTCGGCTCGCGCCCGAGGATGGTGACGACCTCGGCGTATTCCTCGGGGGTGAACCCGTGGCTGGCGATAAGGTCGGGCGTGATGGCTGGATCTTGCATGGAAATTCCCCGGCTGGCGCGTTTGCGCCCTCATACAAGGGGAAATGCCGGGGGGGAAGTGGCTTTGGCCGCCTGTGGGCTGAAAGAAGGCGATGGGCCAAAAAAAAAGGCCGAGCTAAAAGCTCGGCCAAGTCCAACAGGGAGGTATGAAGCGACGCGCCCTCAGGCTGTCAATCTTCATAATGGTGAAATAGGAGGCAGGGCTGTTCAAATCAAGGCTATTTAACATCGCAAGTCATCATGGCCGATATGCGCCTATTGCATGGCTGGCGGAGGGGCCGCGGTTCAGTTGTCGCCTTCGACCCGTTCGCGCCATTGTTTGCGGTAGGTTATGATCTCTTCCTGCACAAAATCCTTGAAGGCGGCGACGCGTTTGGATTGGCGAAGCTCTTCTGGATAGGCGAGGTAGACCGGCACTTCGGCGGATTCGATATCGGGCATCACCTGCACGATATGCGGGAAGTCTTGAATCAGGTAGTTGGGCAGCACGCCAAGGCCAAGGTGATGCACCACGCCCTGCAACACGCCGAAGTAGTTGTTCACCGTCAAGAGCGAGCGCAGGTCATACATCATCAGTTCTTTGACCAGTTGCAGCCCGGCGCCGACTTGATCGCTGTCGGTGTTCTGACAGATCAACCGGTGGTCGGTCATGTCTTCCATCCGCTCTGGCGTGCCGTGTTTTTCCAGATATTCGGGGCTGGCGTAGAGCCCCATCCGCACGGTCATCAGCCGTTTGCGCACCAGATCGGCCTGACTTGGTTCTTTCATGCGGATCGCCACGTCGGCCTCGCGCATCGGCAGGTCGAGCACCCGCTCTTCAAGCATCAGATCGACCTTAAGGTCAGGATATTGCTCATAAAGTTTGGGCAGGCGCGGGGCCAGCCAGAGCGTGCCGAAACCGGTGGTGGTGGTCACGCGCAATTCGCCAAAGACTTCTTCCTCACTGTCGCGAATGCGCGCGGCGGCGGCGTCAAGGCGCTTGGCCATGGCCGAGGTCGCGTCGAACAAAAGTTCGCCCTGTTCGGTCAGGATCAGCCCGCGTGCGTGGCGGTGGAAGAGGTTGGTATTAAGCTGCTCCTCAAGCCCGCGAATCTGCCGGCTGACGGCAGACTGCGACAGGTTAAGCTTGTCGCCTGCATGGGTCAGCGACCCGGCATCGGCCACGGCGTGAAAAATTCTGAGTTTGTCCCAATCCATGGCCCGTACTTTCCTTGCCCAGCCTTTCTCCTACCTTAATAGCCGGGAGAAAACAGCACAAACCGTCCCCTGCAGGGCTGCCGTTGCGGAATAACCGCTATACAGGTCAGCAAGTGTGACCTATATAAGAGGCAATCATGCAAGACTGACGTGCTAGGGAGGGCCCGCCATGACAACGCAAAAGATTTCACTGAACGACCGTTTCGACCTTGAGAAAAGCCCGGTGCTGCTGAACGGCACGCAGGCGCTGGTTCGGCTGATGATGATGCAATCCGCCCGCGACCGCGCGGCGGGGCTGAACACCGCAGGCTATGTGACCGGCTACCGGGGTAGCCCGCTGGGCGGGGTCGACCTGCAAATGCAGCGTTCAGAGAAGAAACTGGCCGAGCATAACGTGCGTTTTGAGCCGGGGCTGAACGAAGACCTCGCGGCGACGATGCTTTGGGGCAGCCAGCAGGCGGAACTGCGCGGTGAGGGGAAATATGATGGCGTCTATGGCCTCTGGTACGGCAAAGGCCCGGGGGTGGACCGCACCGGCGATGTGATGCGCCATGCGAATATGGCGGGCACTTCGCCTCATGGTGGTGTGTTGATGGCGATGGGGGATGACCATACCGGCGAATCCTCCACCGTGTTGCACCAGTCGGAATGGGCGATGGTGGATGCCTATATGCCGGTGGTCTCGCCCGCCGGTGTGCAGGAAATCCTTGATTACGGCATCTACGGCTGGGCGCTCAGCCGCTTTTCCGGCCTCTGGGTGGGCCTGAAGACGATGAAGGACACGGTTGAGGCGACGAGCGTCGTCAACGGCGATCCGAACCGGATGAATCTGGTGATCCCTGAGTTCGACATGCCCGATGGCGGGCTGAGCATCCGTCTGGGCGACACCCCGCATCTGCAAGAAGCGCGGATGATCGACTACAAACGCTTCGCCGCGGAGGCGTTCTCTCATGCCAACAAGATGGACAAGCGCGTCTGGGGC
Organism: Sulfitobacter sp. NFXS29; assembly: GCF_040148765.1. Classification (NCBI taxonomy): domain Bacteria; kingdom Pseudomonadati; phylum Pseudomonadota; class Alphaproteobacteria; order Rhodobacterales; family Roseobacteraceae; genus Sulfitobacter; species Sulfitobacter sp. NFXS29. The sequence continues at coordinate 46,488 of NZ_JAGDED010000008.1, read as the reverse complement.
AAGCGCGGGGCCAAGATCGGCTTTGCCGCCGCGGGCAAGAACTGGCTCGATCTGGTTCATGCGCTGAGCCTGCTGAACATCGATGAGTACGAGGCCGAGCGTCTTGGCATCACCACTTATAAGATCGGTCAGACCTTCCCGCTAGACATGCAGGGGTTCCATGAATGGGCCGACGGGCTTGATCTGGTGGTCGTGGTCGAAGAAAAGCGCAAGCTGATCGAAGTGCAGATCAAGGAAGCGCTGTTCAATGATACCCACCGCCGCGTCTATGGGTGGCACAAGGGGGGCGCGGGCATGGAGCATGGCGAAGAGTTGTTCCCGACTCGTGGCGCGCTCGACCCTATCCTGATCGCCGAAAAGATCGGCGGCATTCTGTTGGAAGAGGGCCGCGAGACCGATGGCATCCGCGCGGGGCTTGAGGCGCTGAACGAGGCACGCCGGTCGGACAATGCCGAAGATATCGCCGCGCGACTGCCGTATTACTGTGCGGGCTGCCCGCATAACTCCTCGACCAAAGTACCAGAGGGCTCCCGCGCCTATGCGGGGATCGGCTGTCACTATATGGTGCAATGGATGGACCGTGAGACCACGGGCTTCACCCATATGGGCGGCGAGGGTGCGAACTGGATCGGCGAAGCGCCGTTCTCCAATACAGAGCATGTGTTCCAGAACCTTGGCGACGGCACCTACAACCACTCTGGCGTGCTGGCCATTCGGGCCGCCATCGCGGCGGGGACTAACATCACCTATAAGATCCTCTATAACGACGCGGTTGCGATGACCGGTGGTCAGCACAACGAGGGCGATCTGGACGCCTACCGCATTGTCGAAGAGTTGAAGGCGATGGGCGTGAAGAACCTCGCCGTGGTCTATGATCAGAAGGAAGACGTGGACCTGTCGCGCTTCAAGGGCGTTGAAATCCACGAGCGCGCCGAGATGCCGAACGTGCAAAAGGCCTACCGCAAGCACAAGGGCGTGTCGGCCATCGTCTACATCCAGACCTGCGCCGCCGAGAAGCGCCGCCGCCGCAAGCGCGGGCTGTTCCCGGACCCCGACAAGCGCGTCTTTATCAACGAAGACGTTTGCGAAGGATGCGGCGATTGCGGCGTGCAGTCGAACTGCGTGGCCGTGGTGCCGAACGAGACCGAACTGGGCCGCAAACGCGCAATCGACCAGTCTCAGTGCAACAAAGACTTCTCATGCCTTGACGGGTTCTGCCCTTCCTTCGTGACGCTGGAGGGCGCCAAGATCCGCAAGGATCCGACCACCGAACTGACCATTCCCGACCTGCCGATGCCGGACCTGCCCAAGATCGACGGCACCCATAACGTCGTCATCACCGGCGTGGGCGGCACCGGGGTCGTGACCATTGGCGCGCTGCTGGCGCAGGCGGCACAGCTTGATGGCAAGGGGGCTGGCATGATGGAGATGGCCGGCCTCGCTCAAAAAGGTGGTGCGGTGCATATCCACTGCCGTCTGGCCGAGCGCCCCGAAGACATTAGCGCAATCCGTGTCGCCACCGGCGAGGCGCATGCGCTCATTGGCGGCGATCTGGTGGTCTCGGCGGGGCACAAGACGCTGGGGCTGACCCGCGCCGGGCGTACCGGGGCTGTGGTGAACTCGCATCAGATCATCACCGGTGATTTCACCCGCGATACCGAGTTTCAGATGCCCTATGACCGGCTGAGCCTCGCGCTCGAAGCGCGGTTGAAGGACGATGTCGCGATGTTTGATGCCTCGGATCTGGCCAAGGCGAGTTTGGGAGATTCGATCTTTTCCAACATGATGATCTTCGGCGCCGCATGGCAGCGCGGCCTTCTGCCGCTCTCGTTCGAAAGTCTGATGCAGGCGATTGAGATGAACGGCGCGGCGGTGGAGCGCAACAAGCGCGCGTTTGAGATTGGCCGCTGGGCCGTGCTCTATCCCGAAGACGCCAAAGCGGTAAGCCAGCCGGATAACGTGGTGGAGTTGCCCAAATCGCTGACTGAGAAAATCGCGTTCCGCGAAAACCACCTGACCGACTATCAGGGCAAGGGGCTGGCCAAACGCTATACCAAGATGCTCGACGGTATTGAGGACCGTGACGTCAAGGCGGCGGTGGCGATGGGCTATCATAAGCTTCTGAGCTACAAGGACGAATATGAGGTCGCCCGCCTGTTGATCACCAGCCGTGACAAGGCGCGTGCGCAGTTCGATGGCGATTTCAACATGACCTTCCACATGGCGCCGCCGCTTTTGTCCAAGATGGGGCCCAACGGTCGGCCCCAGAAACGCGAGTTCGGTCAGTGGCTCGAAGGGCCGCTGCGGGCCATGGCGAAGTTCAAGGGTCTGCGCGGCACGCCTTTCGATCCCTTCGGCTATACCGCCGAGCGCAAGATGGAGCGTGCGTTGATCAAACAGTATGAGGCCGACATGGCCGAAGTGCTGCCCAAACTGACCGATCAGACCCGCGACGCCATCGTGGCGTTGGCCGAACTGCCGTTGCAAATTCGCGGTTTCGGTCCGGTGAAACAGGCCAATGAAGCCAAAGCCGAGAAGCGCCGCGAGGAACTGCTGGCGGTGATCCGCGCGGGCGGCACCTCCACGGCCAAGGCAGCGGAGTAATACGGCTGTTACATTTCTGGGCTAGGGAGAGCATCAGTGCGATCCTGAGGCCCAGATGTGACCTACGCCCGTGACATAAGCTATGCCCATTCAGCCCGAACTCGGGGCGGGAGGGCGCTCATCCGATTGATGGAAAACACCACCGGGCGGGTGTCCTTACTGAAACGGGCCGAGGGCTACGAAGACGATCTGGCCGCGGGGCTGGGGTTCTTTGATGCCATGGTGCGGCGCTGTGGTTTGACATTGGATGTGATGCGCGGGTCTTTGGCCGATATTCCAAAGCGCGGCCCTGTTATTCTGATCGCCAATCATCCCTACGGCATTCTGGACGGGCTGATGCTGGGCCATATCCTCAGCGAGACGCGCGGTGACTTTCGGATCATGGCCAATGCGGTGTTCAGCCAAGCGCCGGATCTGGCGCATCATCTTCTGCCCATCAGCTTTGCCGAAGATCGCGCCGCGCTGGCGCTGAACCTCGCCACGCGCCGGACCGCGTTGACCTATTTAGACCAAGGCGGTGCGATTGGCATCTTCCCGGGCGGCACGGTCAGCACCGCCGCGCGGCCCTTTTCGCAACCGATGGACCCCGGATGGCGCAGTTTCACCGCGCGGATGATCGCCAAGTCTAACGCCACGGTGGTGCCGATCTATTTCGATGGCCACACCAGCCGGCTGTTCCAAATCGCCAGCCACCTGCATGCCAATCTGCGTATGGGGCTGCTGATCAAAGAGTTCCGCGCCCGTGTCGATAGCTCCGTGCGCGTGGCCATCGGCGACCCGATCCCGCGCGCCATGCTGGACCCGCTGGCGGGGGACGCAAAAGCGATGATGGATTTCCTGCGCAAAGCCACTTATGAGTTGTCACCAAAGCCGGGCCAGTATCAGGGTCTTGGCTATGAGTTTGAGGAACGGCATAGAGCCGACAGGTGACGACAGACCATGGCAGTTGGTATTTTCGATTCGGGGCTGGGCGGGCTGACCGTCTGGAACAAGGTGCAAGAACGGCTGCCGGAGGTGGATTTTGTCTATCTCGCTGACAGCGCCCATGCGCCCTACGGCGTGCGCAATGCCGATGATATCTATGCGCTGACCTGCGCCGCCGTGCAGCGGCTGTTTGATGCGGGCTGCGATCTGGTCATCCTTGCCTGTAACACTGCCTCGGCTGCTGCGCTGCGCCGGATGCAAGAGGGCTGGATCCCGCGTGACAAACGTGTGCTGGGCGTTTTCGTGCCGCTGATCGAAGCGATGACCGAACGCCAGTGGGGCGACAACTCCCCGCCGCGCGAAGTGGCGGTGAACCATGTGGCGCTTTTCGCCACGCCCGCGACGGTAGCAAGCCGCGCCTTTCAGCGTGAACTGTCCTTCCGCGCCATCGGGGTGGATGTCGAAGCGCAGGCCTGCGGTGGGGTGGTCGATGCCATCGAAGAGGGCGATATGATCCTCGCCGAAGCGCTGGTGCGCAGCCATGTCGATGCATTGAAACGCAAGATGCCCAATCCCGACGCGGCGATCTTGGGCTGCACCCATTACCCGCTGATGCAAGAGGCGTTTCAGGCGGCTTTGGGCGGGCAAGTCAAAGTGTTTGGCCAAGCCGAGTTGGTGGCGGAGTCCTTGGCGGATTATCTTGAGCGGCATCCCAATATGATGGGCAGCGGCGAGGCGGCGTTTCTCACCACCGGCGATCCTGCCCGGGTGAGCGACCGTGCGACGCAGTTCCTGCGACGACAGATCACATTCACCGCCGCCTGAACTCCAATTATATTTCGTTCCGAACAAGGGGACAGACCATGACCCAGAACATCGCCATTCTCGGCGCCTCCGGCTATACCGGGGCAGAACTTATCCGGCTGATCGCTGGACATTCCGCAATGAAAATCAAGGCTTTGGGGGCGAACTCCAAGGCGGGGCAATCTATCGCCGAGGTGTTTCCGCATCTGCGCCATCTTGATCTACCCACATTGGTCACGATTGAAGAAATCGACTTTTCGCAAATTGATCTGTGCTTTTGCGCGTTGCCGCATAAGACCAGCCAAGAGGTGATCGCGGCGCTGCCCAAAGACCTGAAGATCGTCGACCTCTCTGCCGATTTCCGCCTACGCGACCCAGAGGATTACGCCAAGTGGTACGGCAATGAACACGCCGCCCTAGACCAGCAGAAAGAGGCGGTCTACGGCCTTACCGAATTCTACCGCAAAGAGATTTCCGCCGCGCGGTTGGTGGCGGGCACGGGCTGCAACGCGGCGACGGGGCAGTTTGCACTGCGCCCGCTGATCGCGGCGGGTGTGATTGATCTGGACGATATCATACTGGACCTAAAATGCGCGGTCTCCGGTGCAGGACGCTCGCTGAAGGAAAACCTGCTCCATGCGGAGTTGAGCGAGGGCTACCACGCCTATGCGCTTGGCAGCACGCACCGGCATCTGGGCGAATTCGATCAGGAATTTTCGGCCATCGCCGGGCGGCCCGTGCAGGTGCAATTCACCCCGCATCTGGTGCCCGCAAACCGCGGCATCTTGGCAACCTGCTATGTCAAAGGCGACGCGCAGGCGATTCATCAGTCGCTGCAAACCGCCTATGCAGATGAGCCCTTTATCGAGGTGCTGCCCTTCGGTGAAGCGCCCAGCACCCGGCATGTGCGCGGCTCGAACTTCTGCCATATCGGCGTGGTCGCTGACCGTCAGACCGGGAGGGCGACAGTGGTCGCGGCGCTCGATAATCTGACCAAAGGCTCCAGCGGCCAGGCGTTGCAGAACGCGAACCTGATGCTCGGCCTGCCGGAAACCGAAGGGCTGATGATGGCCCCGCTGTTCCCATGAAGAGCCTTAAGAAACAGCGCCGGATCCAGATCATCGCAGTGGCGGCGGTGGCCTTGGTGCTGTCGACTGCGCTGATCGGCTATGCACTGCGCGACGGGATCAACTATTTCCGCGCGCCGAGCCAAGTCATTGCCGAACCGCCCGGCCCGGCAGAGGTGTTCCGCATTGGCGGTCTGGTCGAGGAAGGCTCGCTGAAGCGCGGACAGGGCGAACAGATTCGCTTTGCCGTGACCGATGGCGGCGCCTCCGTGCCGGTGGTCTTTACCGGGGTGCTGCCTGATCTGTTTGAAGAGAACCAAGGCATGGTGGGCACCGGGCGTTATATCGACGGGACTTTCGAAGCCTCTGAAATCCTTGCCAAACATGACGAGACCTACATGCCCAAGGAAGTTACGGATGCGCTGAAAGAGCAGGGCGTCTACCGCGAGCCGGAAGGCTGATCTGCGCGCAACGCACGCGGGGCTGAGCCCCCGTTAACCCATCCGGCCGAGCCTGTTTGCACCCAAGACAGGAGAGCCCGCGATGCAGACCGTCCGAGAGATCGCCAGCGCCATCGTCGCCCGGGAGGGCGGCTTTGTGAATGATCCCGATGACCCCGGCGGGGCGACGAAATTCGGGGTGACGATCCATACCATGCGCCGATTGAGGCTGGACCTGACGGGGGATGGGGCGGTCGATGTGGTCGATGTGCGCCGTCTTAGCCGCGCGCAGGCAGTGGATATCTTTGTCAGACATTACTTCAACGCCCCGCGCATCGCGGAATTGCCCGCGCCATTGCAGCCGAGCGTTTTTGACATGTATGTTAATGCGGGCAGCAATGCGGTGAAGATCCTGCAAAGCTTGCTGCGCGAGATGGGGCAGGAGATCGCGGTTGACGGGGCCATCGGGCCGCAGACGATCCGCGCCGCCCAAGCCGCATGGCAGGCCGCACCCGATCATCTGGTCGACGCCTACGGCATCGCGCGGCGCAACTACTACTTCCGTCTCGCCGACCGTCGCCCCGCCAGCCGCAAATACGCGCGCAGCCGGGCAGGCGGCAAGGGCGGCTGGATCCGGCGCGCCGAAGAGTTCATCGCACCGCAATATCACATGAGCGACGCAGATTTCGCACGGAGGGTGGCACAATGGGGCTGATCGAACGTATCTTCACGACGGTTTTCGGCGGCGAGCGAAATGTCATCCGCGACACTGTCGAAGTGTTCCGCGAAAATGCCGAGGCCGGGGCGCGGCGTGCCCATGCGGTGCGAGGCCAAGCAATGGCGCAATATGGGGCGGAGTTCGCCCAAGCTCGGCAGGGCGGCTTTGACCGCTTTATGGATGGGATCAACCGTTTGCCCCGCCCAATGCTTGCGCTCGGCACCTTGGGGCTGTTCATCACAGCCATGGTTAACCCTTTGTGGTTTGCCGAACGGATGCAGGGCATTGCACTGGTGCCAGAGCCGCTTTGGTGGCTGTTGGGCGTGATCGTGTCCTTCTACTTCGGGGCGCGGCAGCAGATGAAGTCGCAGGAGTTTCAGCGCGCCATCGTGGGCACCATCGCGCGGGTGCCGCAGGTGGTGGAGAATATTGAGACGCTGCGCAAATTGCGTGCCGACAGCCCGCAGGTTGCCGCCACCGGTGCCGACAGCCGCTTGGCCCTTGCCGCAGTCACCCCGTCGGAGAATCCGGCCCTAGACGCATGGCGCCGCAGCCGCGCCTGACTGCGACCGATTGACCGTTTTCCACGTTTGATTTGCCATGGCTTAGGGGGCTTAGGCCCCCTATAGTCCGGCCCATGATTACAGAGCTTGGACATTTCGCGCTTGTGCTCGCCTTTGGCGTGGCCCTTGTACAGATGGTGGTGCCGATGTGGGGCGCTTGGCGGGGCCGTGCTGCTTGGATGGCGATGGCCGAACCGGCGGCGGCGGCGCAGTTCATCCTCATTGCCCTGTCCTTTGGCGCACTGATGTGGGCCTTCATCACCTCGGATTTCAGCTTGCAACTGGTGGTGGCCAACAGCCATTCCGCCAAGCCGATGCTGTATAAAATTAGCGGCACATGGGGCAATCACGAGGGCTCCATGCTGCTTTGGGTGCTGATCGTGGCGCTTTTCGGAGCGATGGCCGCGTGGTTTGGCGGCAATCTGCCGCCGCGCTTGCGCGCGCGGGTGCTCTCGGTCCAAGCCGCGATTGGCGTGGCTTTTCTGGCGTTTATCCTTTTTACCTCGAACCCCTTTCTGCGCATGGGCACGCCGCCTTTTGATGGCCAAGACTTGAACCCGCTGCTGCAAGACCCGGGTTTGGCCTTTCATCCGCCATTTCTCTATCTGGGCTATGTCGGCCTCAGCATGGCCTTCAGCTTTGCCGTGGCGGCGTTGATTGAGGGGCGTGTGGATGCGGCTTGGGGCCGTTGGGTGCGGCCTTGGACACTGGCGGCTTGGGTCTTCTTGACCATCGGCATCGCGCTTGGGTCTTGGTGGGCCTATTATGAGCTTGGGTGGGGCGGTTTCTGGTTCTGGGATCCGGTCGAGAACGCGAGCTTCATGCCCTGGCTCTTGGCGGCGGCGCTGCTGCATTCGGCGATTGTGGTCGAAAAACGCGAGAGCTTGAAAAGCTGGACAATCCTGCTGGCGATCCTTGCTTTCGGTTTTTCGCTGATCGGCACCTTTATCGTGCGCTCCGGTCTGCTGACTTCGGTCCATGCTTTTGCCAACGACCCTGAGCGCGGGGTCTTTATTCTGGCCATTCTGGGGTCTTTCACCGGCGGGGCGCTGGTGCTTTACTCGCTGCGCGCATCTGCGCTTGAGGCCAAGGGCGTCTTTGGCCTGCTGAGCCGCGAGACGGCCCTCGTGGTGAACAATCTGCTGCTCGCCGTGGCCTGTTTCGTGGTCTTCGTGGGCACCATGTGGCCGCTGGTGGCCGAGATGTTCCTTGACCGCAAACTAAGTGTCGGACCGCCATTCTTTAACGCTGCATTTACTCCTTTCATGGTAGCGCTTGGACTGATCCTGCCGATCGGCAGCGCGATGCCGTGGAAACGGGCCAAGATCATGCGTGCGCTATATCCGCTGCGCTATGTCTTCCTCTTGGCGCTGGCGCTTGGGGGCTTGGCCTTTGCCATGCAGTCTGGACGCGGGCTGTTGGGGCCTGTGGGCATGTTCCTTGGGGCATGGCTGCTGATGGGCACTGCGGTGGATGTGATGCAGCGTCTGGGCCGCGGCCCGGGTAAATTGCGCCGTCTGCGGCGTCTGCCGCGCGCAGATTGGGGCAAGGCCACGGCGCATGGTGGGCTGGGCATCACCATGGCCGGGATCGCGGGGCTGATGGCTTGGGCCGTGGATGACATCCGCGTGGCCCGGATTGATGAGCCTTTTGACGTGGGCAGCTATACGCTGACCCTCCGCGACGTGAGTGAGGTCAGGGGGCCGAACTACCTCAGCACCATGGCCGAGATCACGCTGGCGCAGGAGGGCGATGTGATCTCGACCCTGCGGCCAGAAAAGCGGTTCTACCCCGTGGCGCAGATGCCGACGACCGAGGCGGCGATCGATTATAACCTCGCCCGGGACATCTATGTGGTGATCGGCGATGCGCAGGACGGCGGCGGTTGGGCTGTGCGGACCTATATCAAACCGATGACCAATTGGATTTGGATCGGTTGTGCGCTGATGGCGCTTGGGGGGGTACTGAGCCTGAGCGATCGGCGCTTCCGTGTCGCGGCGGGCGCACGCAAGCAACCAGCAGGGGTGCCTGCGGAATGAAGCGGCTGCTGCTGATCCTGACCCTGCTGGCAAGCCCCCTCTGGGCGGTTCAGCCTGACGAGGTGTTGGACGATCCCGCACTGGAAGCCCGCGCGCGGGAGCTGAGCCAAGGTCTCCGCTGCCTCGTTTGCCGTAACGAAAGCATCGATGAGAGCAACGCAAGCCTTGCGCGCGATCTGCGAATTCTGCTGCGCGAGCGGTTGGTGTTAGGCGACAGCGATGAGGAAGCGGTTGATTTCATCGTCGACCGCTACGGTGAATATGTCCTGCTGAACCCGCAAGCCACGGGGGCCAATTGGCTGCTGTGGGGCGCGGGGCCGCTGATGCTTTTGCTGGCCGGGGGGCTGGGCGTGGTCTATCTGCGGGGCCGTGCCCGCAGCAAAACCCCGACCGAGGCACCACTCTCGCCCGAGGAAGAAGCCCGCCTGCGCGATATTCTCGACCGCTGACGCGCCGTTGTACTGGCAGTGACAACTTGCTTTGATATGCTGCGGCCAAGCAATCAAGGATAGCAAGATGGACTATGAAACGATCACCTATGCGCTGACCGATGATGTCGCGCTGATCACGCTGAACCGCGCCGACAAGATGAATGCGCTGACCACCCAAATGCGGGCGGAGCTGACCCATGCGGTGACCGAAGGCGGGCGCGCCGCGCGGGTCGTGGTCCTGACAGGGGCGGGCCGGGCCTTTTGCTCGGGGCAGGACTTGGCCGACCGGGCAGGCGGCGTCGCTGATCTGGAGAAAACGCTGCGCGAAGAATATGCCCCGCTGCTGCGCGCCATCATCAACTGCCCCGTGCCGACCATCGCCGCGGTGAACGGCCCGGCGGCGGGGGCGGGGGCGAATATCGCGTTGGCCGCCGATGTCGTCTTTGCCAGTGAGAGTGCTTATTTTATGCAGGCATTCACCCGCATTGGCCTGATCCCTGACGCGGGCGGCACCTATGCGCTGCCGCGTCAGATGGGCATGGCCAAGGCGATGGGCGCGGCCCTTTTCGCCGATAAGATCACCGCGCGGCAGGCCGATGACTGGGGCATGATCTGGCAAGCCGTACCGGATGCCGAATTCGACGCCCATTGGCGGGCCAAGGCCGCGCAATTGGCCGCCGGCCCTACAGCGGCCTATGCGGAGGCCAAGAAGGCGATCCGGGCGTCTTGGGGCAATGGGTTAGAGGATCAACTGTCGCTGGAGGCCGAAGCGCAGGGCCGCTGCGGAAAGTCACAAGATTTCGCCGAAGGGGTCACGGCTTTTACCCAAAAGCGCAGCCCGAAGTTTCAGGGGCGGTAAGGCTAGCAGCTCCGCTCGACCAAAAGCACATCGCTTGCCGAAGGTGCCGGGCCATGGGCCCGCGCCACCACAGCCACCGCGACCCCATCCGCCAAAACCGTATGCACGGAGTTCGACACCTGCGCGATGGTGATCCGTGGCGGGGTCTGGCCCTTGTCATAGACCACCGCGATCTGATCGCAATCATGCAGCGTGTCGGGCACCAGAGCACCCTGAGGGCCGGGGATTTCGCTGGCCTTGGCGGGCGTCAGACCGGTGGCGCAGTCCCAGCGAAGCCCTTTGGTCCGTTCTGATCCGGTCATCGTGCTGTCCTTCGTCGCGGGCGGGCTGCTAAGCTGCCAAATGTCATCTACCTTTGGGGCGGACTCCAGCCGGACCGCGAGAGGGGAAATCCCTCAATGCAGTGCCGCGATGATGCCTTTCCCACCCCGAAAAGGCCTCTTGATGTGAGGGTATCGTCGCAGGGGGATTCCCGTCAAGCGGGACTGGGCCATTGTCACGCGGGGCGAAACAGTGCCGTAATTTGGCCGTAATTTGCGCCTCGGTGTTTCGCAACTGGCAAAACGCTTGGAAACATTCACTGTTTTTCGGACCCATTGCATACGCAGCGAGAAGTGGCGTTGATTTACGCGATTCGGAGCCAGGGTATTCGCACGCCGCATCGCATCTCAATTGTTGCCCTAGGGTCAACAACGTCCAACGCGGGTGCCGTTTGCAGGGTCGGGGAAAAATGCGAAACGCCCCGGAAGTCCGGGGCGTTTGCGATGTCACTGACGGTTGGTTCAGCGGTTCTCGATATCGACGTAGTCGCGCTTGTCTTCACCAAGATAAAGCTGACGCGGACGACCGATTTTAAGCTGCGGATCGCTGATCTGCTCTTTCCACTGCGAGATCCAGCCCACGGTCCGCGCCAGTGCGAAGATCGGGGTAAACATCGATGTGGGGAAGCCCATCGCTTCGAGGATGATGCCGGAATAGAAATCCACGTTCGGGAAGAGTTTCTTCTCCGCGAAATACGGGTCTTCCAACGCGGCCTTTTCCAGTTCCTTGGCGACCTGAAGGATCGGGTTGTTTTCAACACCCATCAGCTCCAGAACCTCGTCGGCGCTTTCCTTCATCACGGTCGCGCGCGGGTCGTGGTTTTTGTAAACGCGGTGGCCAAAGCCCATCAGGCGGAAGGGATCGTTCTTGTCCTTGGCGCGGGCGATGAACTCAGGAATGCGATCGGGCGTGCCGATTTCCTTGAGCATTTCCAAGCAGGCTTGGTTCGCACCACCATGCGCCGGACCCCAAAGGCAGGCAATGCCGGCGGCGATACAAGCGAAGGGGTTCGCGCCGGAAGAAGACGCCAGACGCACGGTCGAGGTCGAGGCGTTCTGCTCGTGGTCTGCGTGGAGGGTAAAGATCCGGTCCATCGCGCGGCTCAGGATCGGGTTTACCTCATGGTCTTCGGCCGGAACGGCAAAGCACATGCGCAGGAAGTTCGACGCATAGTCCAGATCGTTGCGCGGATAAACGAAGGGCTGGCCGATGGTGTATTTATAGGCCATTGCCGCGATGGTCGGCATCTTGGCAATCAGACGGATCGTCGCGACTTCGCGCTGGTGCTCATCGTTGATGTCGGTGCTGTCGTGATAGAAGGCCGACATCGCGCCGACCACGCCCACCATGATCGCCATCGGATGCGCGTCGCGGCGGAAACCACGGAAGAAGTTCATCATCTGCTCGTGCAGCATGGTGTGATTGGTCACCAGACATTCGAAATCTTCGAGCGCCTTGGGGGAGGGCAGTTCACCGTAAAGCAACAGGTAGCAAACTTCGAGGTAATGCGATTTGCTCGCCAGTTGCTCGATTGGGTAGCCACGGTGCAGCAACACGCCTTCGTCACCATCAATAAAGGTGATCGTGCTGTCGCAGGCCGCGGTCGAGGTGAAACCCGGGTCGTAGGTAAAGACACCCGCTTGAGCGTAAAGCTTGCGGATGTCGACAACATCGGGGCCGTCGGTGGGGCTGTGAATCGGCAGCTCAAAGCTCTGATCGTCGATCGTCAGCGTTGCGGTTTTATTTTTATTGGTCATGAAATCCCTTCCCGAATGTAGGCTGCGGAGATGCTCCCCGCCGTCTGGGCCTAGCCCCAAATGGGGCTGTCCCGTTCAGTTATACCTGCCGCCCAAAGAAGTGGTGAACCAAAACTTAGGCCGCGGCGTCCGTCAGTCGGGCAAGGGTCTCTTCGCGCCCCAGCACCAACATCATGTCAAAAACCGATGGGGTGACTGCCCTGCCAGCCAAAGCCGCCCGAAGGGGCCCCGCCAGCTTGCCAAATTTGGTGTCATGCGCGGCAGCAAAGCCGTTCAGTACCTCCTCCAGCGTTTCTTTGTTCCAGCTAGCATTTTGCAATTGCGGCGTCAATTCCGACAGTATGCCACGGGATACCGTATCAAGATTCTTTGCCGCTTTCTCATCCGGGGTGATTGGGCGTTCGGCTAGGACAAATACCGCTTTTTCAAGCAGTTCCGGGAATGTCTTCGCGCGATCTTTGAGGCAATACATCGCGCGCTTCAAACCCTCGGCTTGGGGTGCCGTAAGGGCAGGTAGGCCAGCGGCCTCCAGATAGGCTTCGATTTCGCGCCGCAGCGCGGCATCATCGGCCTGCGCGATATGCTGGCCGCAAAGATTTTCGAGCTTTTTCAGGTCGAACTGCGCGGGGCTTTTGCGGATGCCGTCAAGGTCAAACCATTCCTGCGCCTGCGCGTCGGTAAAGAATTCATCGTCCCCGTGGCTCCAACCAAGACGGGCAAGATAGTTCCGCATCCCCGCAGCCGGATAGCCCATCACCTGATATTCCTGCGCCCCCAAGGCCCCGTGGCGTTTCGAAAGCTTCTTGCCGTCTGCACCGTGAATCAGCGGGATATGCGCCCAGACCGGCACGTCCCAACCCATCGCCTCATAAATCATCATCTGCCGAGCGGCATTGTTGAGGTGGTCGTCGCCGCGCACCACATGGGTCACGCCCATGTCGTGATCGTCTACCACCACGGCCAGCATATAGACCGGCGTGCCGTCCGAGCGCAGCAGGATCATATCGTCAAGCTGATCGTTGCGGATGGTCACATCTCCCTGCACCTGATCACGGATCACGGTGGTGCCTTCCAGCGGGGCCTTGATGCGGATCACGTAGGGCGCGTCGGGGTGGCTTGCCGGATCGGCGTCGCGCCAGGGCGAGCGGTAGAGCGTGCTGCGTCCCTCGGCCTTGGCGGCCTCCCGGAATGCGGTGATTTCTTCTTGGCTGGCGAAGCACTTATAGGCTTTGCCCGCCCCAAGCAGCTCATGTGCGACTTCGGCGTGGCGGGGGGCGTTTTCGAACTGGCTGACGATTTCACCGTCGTGATCCAGGCCCAGCCAAGACATGCCGGCGAGAATCGCCTCCGTCGCCTCGGGGGTGGACCGCGCGCGGTCGGTGTCTTCGATGCGCAGCAGGAATTCACCCCCACGGCCACGGGCATAAAGCCAGTTAAACAGGGCGGTACGCGCCCCGCCGATGTGCAGGAACCCGGTAGGAGACGGGGCGAAACGGGTCACAACAGGGGCGTTCATGGCGGTGGGCCTTTCGGTCAGAGATATGGTGTTCGGAGCGGCGTTTACCATTTGGTAACCCTACCGGTCCTAGGATTTGACGTCTGTCTACCCAGTGCGATCCGCGGGGGCAAGCATGGGCCTTTGGAACCAGTTCAGCACCGTGATGCTGCGCCAGCGGGGGCATCTGTTCGGCTGGGTGCCGGTCTGTCTCGCCTTGGGGATCGGATGGTATTTTTCGCTGGCGGCGGAGCCTTCGGTCGCTTTGCTTTGGGCCACCGCACTCGCCGTCGCCGCGTTGGCTGTTGTGGCGCGGGCCTTGTCTGAGGTCACTGCACCCTTCGCGGTCGGTGTGGCCTTGGTTCTGCTGGGATTGCTACTTGCGGCGTTTCGGGCGCATTCGATGAGCGCCCCCGTGCTCGGCTGGCGTTACTACGGCGCTGTTGAAGGGCGCGTTGTGGCGCTTGACCGTAGCCAATCGGATGCGCCGCGTGTCACGCTTGATCAGGTCCGGCTGGACCGTGTGCCGCCCGCGCGGACGCCAAGCCGGGTCCGGGTCTCGCTCCACTCGAAACTCCCCGGCGCGGTTGCGCCCAAGCCGGGCCTGCATGTGATGACCACCGCGCATCTGTCGCCGCCTGCGGGCCCTGTTGAACCGGGCGGATTTGATTTTCAGCGCCACGCTTGGTTTGCCGGGCTGGGGGCAGTCGGCTATGCCCGGGTGCCGTTATTGGGGACCGCAGAGCCAGCCGAAAGAGACCCCGGACTGGCCCTGTTTCGGCTGCGCATGGCCGCATCGGCACGGGTGCGCGCGCATCTGCCCGGTGACATTGGCGGTTTTGCCGCCGCCATCACCACCGGCGACCGCAGCGCCATCTCGCAGGCCGCGCTGCAAAACCTGCGCAGCAGCAATCTGGCCCATCTATTAGCGATTTCGGGGCTGCACATGGGACTGCTCAGTGCGGTCGTCTTTGGTGCGGCGCGGTTGATCCTCGCTTCGCATCCGGTCTCGGCCACAGGGTGGCCCAGCCGCAGCATCGCGGCGGCGGCTGCACTTATCGCCGCCACCGGTTATCTCGCGCTTTCGGGCGGGAATGTCGCGACCGAGCGGGCCTATATTATGTGCGCTGTCGCCTTGTGCGCGCTGATGATCGGGCGGAGGGCGATTTCGCTGCGTGCCGTTGCCGTGGCGGGGATCATCGTGCTGACCCTGCGCCCCGAGGCGCTGATGGGGCCGGGGTTCCAGATGTCCTTCGCCGCGACCACAGCGCTCGTCGCTGTTTTTGGCTGGATGCGCGATTTCGAGGGTGAGGTCATCCCCAAGCGCCTTCGCCCGGTCGCTGCTGTCGTGATCTCTTCGGCCGTTGCGGGTTTCGCTACAGCACCGATCTCCGCCGCGCATTTCAACACGGTCGCCCATTACGGGCTGGTGGCAAACCTGCTTTCGGTCCCTTTAATGGGCGTTTTGGTCATCCCCGCCGCCGTGCTGGCCGCCGTCCTCGCGCCCATCGGGGGCGAAGGGCTCCCGCTTTGGGCGATGGGGCTCGGCCTGAGATGGATACTATCGGTTGCGGATCTGGTGGCGCATCTGCCCGGCGCGCGCAGTTTCGTGCCGGGGCTGGGGGGATGGGTGCTGCCGCTTCTGTCGCTTGGATTTCTATGGCTCATCCTGTGGCAAGGCCGCATGCGCTGGTTGGGCGCGCCCGCGATGCTGCTGTCATTCGCTCTTTGGCAGGGAGCCACGCGCCCCGATGTGCTTGTCGCTGATACTGGGACGTTGGTGGGTGTAATGACTCCGGCGGGCAGGGCGCTCAGCAAAGAACGGGGCGCAGGGTTTGTTGCCCGCAATTGGTTGGAAAATGACGGCGACGGCGTCGATCAGGCCATGGCCGCCCAAAGGTGGGCAGCGCAAAAAGCCGGTATCATCCACCTTTCAGGAAAACGCGCCGTCGCCGCATTTACCGGCTGCCAGCCAGAAGAAATTGTGGTGGCATCCGTTGAAATGAAGGCAGCCCAGCCTTTGGGCTGCCCGGTCTATGATCCCGTTCGCTTACGTGAAACCGGCGCCCTGGCGCTAACCAAATCGTCCCAAGGTTGGCAGATCACCACCGCTAGGGACCGTGCCGGCCTGCGTTTGTGGAACAGCAGGCCAAAGCGTCAGTAGGTACGGATCAACCCCACCAGTCGGCCCTGAACCTTAACCTTGTCCGAGGGCAATACGCGGGTTTCATAGGCCGCATTCGCCGCTTCCAACGCGACCGAAGACCCCTGCCTACGGAAACGTTTCAACGTCGCCTCTTGATCCTCGACCAACGCGACCACGATATCGCCGTTGTCGGCCACAGCTGTCTCGCGGATCACCACGATGTCGCCATCGTTGATGCCCGCCTCAATCATCGAGTCGCCCCGCACTTCAAGCGCGTAATGCTCGCCTTGACCGGCGATCATACCACCCGGAACCGTAATGCTGTGCGAGACTTGCGAGATCGCCTCAATCGGAACACCGGCAGCGATCCGACCCATGACGGGCACATCAAAGGCGTGCTGCGCCGTCACGGATTGCGCAGCAGATGGCGGCGGGGTGTCGGGGCGATCCCCGTCAATCACGCGCGGGGCGAAACCAGGCGCACCGCCGAGGCTTTCCGGAAGTTTGACCACTTCGATCGCGCGGGCACGGTGGGCAAGGCGCCGGATAAATCCGCGTTCCTCCAATGCCGTGATCAAACGGTGAATGCCAGATTTTGACCGCAGATCGAGTGCCAATTTCATCTCATCGAAGCTCGGCGGGACGCCGTCGCGCTGCACGCGCTGATGAATGAAGGAGAGCAAATCGAGTTGTTTTTTGGTCAGCATGGCACGGCCCCTGAAGCTTTTATTGCTTTTGTTCTAGGGATGTTCTTGTTTTGTGTCAACCGCTGCGGGCGTTAAATCAAAATGTACCGCTGCATATCTCCGGCATTCCTTGCTGGGTCCGCGGGCGGACGAACCATCAATGCATCGGCCTGTGCCAAGACGGACAGAAGGGATGAATCTTGGCGATCATCCGGATAAAGCGCCCCATCGCGAAGCCGGGCTCGCATATAGTGCGCTCGCGGTCCATTCGGGCCAATGCCGCGCCCGAGGGGCGCTTCGCGCAGGGGGGCTTGTAGGTCTTGCAGCCCCAACATCCGCCGCAGCATGGGCAACACGAAGACCGCCCCGCAAACCATTGCAGAAACTGGGTTTCCCGGCAGACCGATCATCGCGGACGCTTCGATTTTGCCTGCCATCAGGGGCTTGCCCGGGCGCATGGCGACTTTGTAGAAAGCCTGCTCCATGCCGAGCTCAGCCGCGACCGGCGCAATCAGGTCGTGATCGCCCACCGAAGCGCCGCCGATCGTGACAATAAGATCCGCGCCGCGGGCCAAGGCGAATGCTTGTTTGAGCGAGGCCGCGGTGTCGCGCGCAATGGGCAGCATACGCACCTCGGCGCCTGCATCCTCGAACATCGCGGCAAGGCCGTAGCTGTTGGAGGCGATGATCTGGTCAGGGCCGGGGCTCTCGCCGGGTTGCACCAGTTCATCGCCTGTGGCGAGGATCGCGATGACGGGTTTGCGGGTGACGGGCACTTTCGCGACGTTCATCGCGGCGAGCAACGCCACCTCGGCGGGGCGCAGAATGCGCGGGGCGGTGAGCTCTTCGCCTTGGGTAAAATCACCCCCCGCAGGGCGGATATTGTCTTTGTCATCAACACGGTGGCCGAGGGTGATAAGGTTGCCCCGCCGGGTGACATCCTCTTGGATCACCACGAAATCGGCCCCATCGGGGATCGGTGCGCCGGTGAAGATGCGGATGGCTTGCCCGGCGCGAAGCGTACCTGCGTAGCCATGGCCCGCCGCGGCCTCGCCAACCACCTTAAACATCGCGTCGGGCTCGACCTCAGCCCGGCGCAGTGCGTAGCCGTCCATGGAGGACGCAGCGAAGGGCGGTTGGCTGCGCTGCGCAATCACGGGTCGTGACAAGACGCGGCCATTTGCGGCCCGCAGAGCCACTTCTTCGGTTTCTAGCGGGGTGACGAGGTCTAAAACAGCCTCCATTGCCGCTTCAACGCTGATCATGTCGCCTCATAACGGCCTGATTTGCCACCGTCTTTCAATGTGACCCGCGTGCCGCCAATTTCCATCGCCTTATCCACCGCTTTCGCCATGTCATAGACCGTGAGCGCGGTGACAGAGGCGGCGGTGAGAGCTTCCATCTCCACGCCGGTTTGACCGGTGGTCTTAACGGTGGCCGAGATCCGGATCCCCGGTAGGGTGACGTCGGGGGTGAGATCGACGCTCACTTTCGTGATCGGCAAAGGGTGACAGAGCGGGATCAGATCCGCCGTGCGCTTGGCCGCCATGATCCCGGCAAGCCTTGCGACGCCGAGAACGTCACCTTTCTTGGCCCGCCCTTCGGTAATAATTTCAAGAGTTTCGGGTGCCATCTTGATGTAGCTTTCGGCCTGGGCCACGCGAGAGGTGACGGCCTTATCCGAGACATCGACCATATGCGCGTCACCTTCGGAGTCGAAATGCGTCAGCGCCATTACATGCCTCCCGGGACGAGGGGGCTGGCCAGTAGATCGCGGGTGGCCTGTTCGACATCTTCTTGCCGCATGAGGCTCTCGCCGATCAAGAAACAGCGTGCGCCATAGACCGCCATATCGGCGAGGTCCGCAGGGGTGTAGAGGCCGGATTCACAAACGAGCATCCGATCAGGCGGGACCGCTTCGGAGAGTTGACGTGTTACATCAAGAGAGGTCTCGAAGGTATTGAGATTACGGTTATTAATCCCAATCATCCGGCTCGTTAGCTTTTCGGCGCGGGCCAGCTCGGCGGCGTCATGTACTTCGATCAGCGCATCCATGCCCCAGTCCTGTGCGGCTTGCTCCAACTCGGCGGCCTGCGCATCAGAGACAGAGGCCATGATGATCAGAATGCAGTCCGCGCCAAGGCTCCGTGCTTCGGCGACTTGATAGGGGTCGTAAAGGAAATCTTTGCGCAGTACCGGCAGATCGCAGGCCGCACGAGCCTCGACCAAGAACTCTTTCGCACCTTGAAAACTAGGCGTATCGGTCAAAACCGATAGGCAGGTCGCGCCGCCTGCGGCATAAGCGCGGGCAAGGTCGGCGGGTTCGAAATCTTCTCGGATCAACCCTTTCGACGGGCTGGCTTTTTTGATCTCGGCAATCAGGCCATAGCCCTCGCGGGAGGCTTCGTGCAGGCGCTGCGCAAAGGGGCGCACGGGCGGCGCAGCGCGGGCGGCGGCCTCCATGTCAGCCTGCGATTTTTCGGCCTTCGCAGCGGCGATTTCTTCCAGCTTATAGGCTTTGATCTTTTCCAGAATAGTGGCGGTCATGGCATCCTCACGGCTTTGTCCAATGTATGCCGGGCTTGCCTTGGCCCTGCAACCAGTCATTCACCCGGCTGAAGGGGCGCGAGCCAAAGAAGCCGCGCCGGGCGGAAAGCGGCGATGGGTGCGGTGTCTCGATCTTGAGGTTTTGCGCCGGGTCAACCTGCGCCGCGGCCTTCTGGGCATGTGCGCCCCAAAGCAGATAGGCGCGGGGGCGATCTGAGAGGCGGGCCAGCACCTGAGCGGTCAGCGTCTGCCAACCGAGTTTCGCATGTCCATTCGCACAGCCTGCCGGAACGGTCAGCACGTTGTTCAACAACAGGACGCCTTGATCGGCCCAGAACCGCAGATCGGGGTCCTCAGGTGATGCGCCAAGATCGTCTTGTAACTCTTTGAATATATTGGCAAGAGAACGCGGCATCGGGCGCACGTAAGGCTCGGCTGAGAAGGCGTAGCCGTGGGCATGGCCCGGCGTGGGATAGGGGTCTTGGCCGAGGATCACCACCTCTACCGCTGTGGGTTGAAGGTGTTCAAGTGCTGCGAATATCTTAGGAGCGGGCGGCAAAATGTCACCCGGCTCGGCAGCTAGCCGTTGGGCGATGTGCGGCCAGTCCTCAGCGAAAAAGGGCAGGTCGGCCCATTCGCCAAGCGCGCTGTGACTTGGCGGTGTCATTTCGACTGGCTGATCTGCGCCACTTTTTCGATCCGGTCACGCGCTGCGCCGCTGTCGATGCTTTCACGGGCCATTTCGACGCCGGTTTTCAAATCGGGGGCCACATCCGCTACGACCAAGGCAGAGGCCGCGTTAAGCAACACAGCGTCGCGGTAACCCGATGGAGCGCCGTCTAGCAACGCTTTGAAATGTTTTGTGTTCTCGGCAGGTTCACCCCCGGCGATGGCCTCGAACGGATGGACCGGCAGGCCCGCGTCTTCGGGGTGCAATTCGCGCAAGTTAACCACGCCGTTTTCCAGTGCGGCGACCCAGCTTACGCCGGTGATGGTCAGCTCATCCGTGCCGTCGGACCCGTGCACGAGCCACGCTTTTTCAGAGCCGAGTTGTTTCAGCGTCAGCGCCATCGGTTCAATCAGATCGCGGCTGTAGGCACCGGTAAGCTGGCGTTTGACTCCTGCGGGATTGGTGAGCGGGCCGAGGATGTTAAAGATCGTGCGGGTGCCAAGCTCGGACCTTGTAGGCATGACATGGGCGACAGCGGGGTGATGCATGGGGGCCATCATGAAACCGATGCCCGCCTCGGCCAATTCACGCTCAACCACCGCAGGGCCGACCATGACGTTGATACCAAGCTGCGACAGCGCGTCGGAAGCGCCGGATTTCGAGCTGAGGTTGCGGTTGCCATGTTTGGCCACCACCGCACCTGCGCCCGCGGCCACAAAGGCGGCGGCGGTTGAGATGTTCAGCGTCCCCTTGCCATCACCACCCGTGCCGACGATGTCGATTGCCCCTTCGGGCGCGCGCACGGCATTGCATTTGCTGCGCATGACCTGTGCGGCGGCGGCATATTCGGTGACCGTTTCGCCGCGCGTGCGCAGGGCCATAAGAAAGCCACCGATTTGGCTTGGCGTGGCTTCGCCTTCGAAGAGGATTTCAAAGGCTTCGACAGCCTGATCCGAGGTGAGCGGCCCGTTGGCAGCGGCGTCAAGCAAGGGTTTCAGCGCGCTACTCATGCCGGGACCTTCATCTCATTCAGGAAGTTTTGCAGCAGGGCGTGACCATGCTCGGACCGGATCGATTCTGGATGGAATTGCACGCCGTGCAACGGCAGGTCGCGGTGTTGCAGACCCATGATCGTGCCGTCTTCGAGTGCTGCGGTGATCTCAAGACACTCCGGCAGGCTTGCGCGTTCCACCACCAGCGAGTGATAGCGCGTGGCCCCAAAGGGCGAGGGCAGCCCGGCAAAGACACCGCGCCCCTCATGTTGCATCTGGCCCAGCTTGCCGTGCACAATGTCATCCGCACGCACGACCTTGCCGCCAAAGGCTTGGCCAAGGGTCTGATGGCCCAGGCAGACGCCCAAGAGCGGCACCCGCGCTTCGGCGGCGGCATGGGTCAGCTCTAGGCATATCCCCGCTTGGTCAGGGTCACAGGGGCCGGGGGACAGCAAGATACCGGCGGGGTTCATGGCCATCGCTTCGTCCACGCTGAGCGCGTCGTTGCGGTGCACCTGCACATCCGCCCCGAGGCTGCCCAGATAGTGGACCAAGTTATAGGTAAAGCTGTCGTAGTTATCGATGAGCAGCAGCACAGGCAGGCATTTCTTTGTATTAGGACTGGAGAAACCGCGCCGGAGCGCGGTATAGGTTTTGGCATACATGTTCAGGCTTGAACCCCATCGTCAAGAGTTTGGGGCAAGCCAATTGAGGGGAACGCCGGGCTTTCTGGCCATGGCGCAGACAGCAGGAGTAGCGCAGATGGCACGCGGAGTTCTGAGCGGGCTGATTTGGGGGGGTGTGACGTGCATCGGTGTGGCCGGTGCGGTGTCGTTGATGATGCCCTTGCCCTTGCCGCCGCAGGTGGGCGATGCGCCCGGCTCTGGTCCCGCCCCGGCGCGGATCAATGTGACCGATGCAGGCGAGCAGGGGCGCAGCCGCGATTCTGCGCCTGTGTTGAATGCCCCCGCGCCGCGTGCCGATGTGCCTGAGCAAGACAGCCTGGCCGCGCTTGACCCCGACACGCAGACGTCGGCCAGCCTGCCAGAGACCGGCAGCGCAGAGGGGCTTAGCACCCCCGCGGTACCGGAGGGGCAAACCCCGATGTCTCCGGGCGCGGAAGAACCGGTGTTGCCCAATCCGCAGGCCGTGGCCCCCGATGCGCCGCAGGCCGCCGACGAGCTTTCCATCAGCACCGAACCCGCGCAGCCGCCTGCGCCGGATGTGGCCGATATCGAAGGGGCGTTTGACGCGCCGCAAGGCATGGAAGCGCCGGAGGTCGAGGAGGACGAGGCGATCACCCTGCCAGCGGAAGAGATTGCCGTTGAAGAGGATGCGGTGCCGGAACCGGCACCGGAGAGTGATATCGTCGAAACTCCGCCTGTCGTTGATGCCGAGGAAGATGCGCCTACACCCGAGGCTGCTCCTCAATCCACCGCAGCAGACACCCCCGCGCCGGTGGAAGAGGAAGAGCCGCAGTCTGCAGAAGCCGCGCCAGAAACTGGCGATACGGAGAGCGATGGCCGACCGAACATCGGCACACCCGCAGACACTTTGGCAGACCGTGATACGGGGGTGGTGATTAACCGCCCCGGTGCGACACCCGCGGCAGAGCCCGCCGAGGCTGACGAGATTGTGAACGACGATCCGCGCCCCGTGGTGGTCAACAGCCTTGCTGGTGACCAGCCCGAGGGCAAGCCGCTGATGAGCGTGGTCTTGATCGACGATGGCACTTCGGTCACCGCGGGCAGCGCCGGGCTGGCCGCGCTGCGCAGTTTTCCCTATCCGCTGAGCTTTGCGGTCGACAGCGGCCTCTCGGACGCGGCGGAACGGGTGGAAACCTATCGCGAGGCCGGGTTTGAGGTCTTGGCGCTGGTCGATCTGCCGCAGGGCGCACAGCCGAGCGACGCCGAGACAGCCTTTGCCGCCACGCTCGAGCGGATCGGGCCCGTGGTCGGTGTGCTGGAAGGGACCCAGAGCGGCTTTCAAGGCAGCCGGGCGCTGGCCGACCAAGTAACGGATATCCTTGCGCAGTCCGGCCACGGGCTGGTCACGCAGGACAAAGGGCTCAACACCATGCCGAAACTGGCGCGGAAGGCCGGGGTGCCTGCGGATCCGGTGTTTCGCGATTTCGACAGCAAGGACCAGACCGCGCGGGTGATCCGCCGCTTCCTCGATCAAGCGGCGTTCAAGGCCGGGCAAGAGGGGGCGGTGATCATGTTGGGCCGGCTACGGCCCGATACCGTCTCGGCACTGCTGCTTTGGGGCCTGCAGGACCGAGCGAGCGATGTGGCCTTAGTCCCGATCTCGGCAGTGCTGCTGCGCGAGGAGTGACCCCGCGCAGGGTATGGTTCTGATTTAGATGATCTCGTCTTCGTCAAAGAGCGGGTCTTCTTCCAACTGGTTGACCAGTTCATCCACCGTCGCCTCTGCCGCGCGGGGGCTGAGCTTGGCAAGGTGAAAGACCGCGTCGCCCTCGTTGACGATCGGCAGAATGGCACGCCCAATAAGAATGCCCGGTGCATCGGCCAGCAGTTCGGCCTCTTCTTTGCCAAAGGGGTCTGACACGATGGCAAGCAGATCGCCTTCGGCCACCGTCTCACCCTCGGCACGGAAGGTGCGCAGCAGGCCGCCCGCAGGCGCACGAAGCCAATGGGAAGCGGTGCAGATATAGGGCGCACTGCGGGCGCTGGCGATGCCCTTGGCGGGCAGCATGTCTTGGCCGCGCATGACCCGCAGGATGCCTGCAAGCCCGGCACGCACGGCCATCTCGTCAAAGCGCAGCCCTTCGCCCGCTTCATAAAGCAGAATCGGCGTGCCCTCGCGCGCCGCGACCGCGCGCAACGACCCATCGCGCAGCGGCGAGGTCAGCACCACCGGCGCGCCGAAATCCATCGCCATCTTATGGGTCACCTTGTCCGCGGGCGAAACACGCACCTGCGGCAGGTTCGTGCGGTGGATCGCCGCCGAATGCAGATCGACACCAAAGTCGCAGCGCAGCACCACCTCTTGCAGGAAAATATGCGCCAGCCGCGCGCCAAGGCTGCCCGAAGGCGAGCCAGGGAAACAACGGTTCAGATCGCGGCGGTCGGGCAGGTAGCGTGAGCGGTTGAGAAAGCCAAAGGAGTTCACCACTGGCACCACGATCAGCGTACCGCGCAGGGCGGAGAGCTGCGGCGCGCGCAGTAGGCGGCGCGTGATCTCAACGCCGATGACCTCATCCCCATGCACGGCGGCAGAGACGAACATCGTCGGCCCCGGACGTTTGCCGTGATAGATCTCGAGCGACAGATGCACCGGCGTGTGATCCGGCAGGATTGAGACGGGCAGGTCGACCGCAAGGCTGCTGCCGGGGGCAACGGAATGCCCCGCAATCTGAAAGGGGGCACGGTTTGGCATGGTCAGCTGTTCCCTTTACCGCCAAAGCGCGCGGCATCGGCTGCAGCCCGGCGGATCGCGCCAGATTTATGCACCGTCTCCATGAACTCGGCCTCTGGATCGCTGTCATAGACAACGCCGCCCCCGGCTTGGATGTAGAGCGTCTCGTCCTTCACCACCGCCGTGCGCAGGGCGATGCACATATCCATGTCGCCGCCCGCGCTGAAATAGCCCACGCCACCGCCATAGACGCCACGCTTTTCGGGCTCCAACTCGTCGATGATCTCCATCGCGCGGACCTTGGGCGCGCCCGAGACGGTGCCTGCGGGCATGCCGGCAAAGAAGGCATCAAGCGCATCTTTGCCCTCTTTCAACTCACCGACCACGTTGGAGACGATGTGCATAACGTGGCTGTAGCGCTCGACAATGAACTCTTCGGTGGGGCGCACGGTGCCGATCTTGGCGACCCGGCCCACATCGTTGCGGCCCAAATCGAGCAGCATGAGGTGTTCGGCCAGTTCTTTCGGATCGCTCAGCAGATCGGCCTCCAACGCGCGGTCTTCCTCCGGCGTGGCGCCGCGCTTGCGGGTGCCCGCGATGGGGCGAATGGTAACTTCGTTGCCAAAAACCCGCACGAGGATTTCGGGGCTCGCGCCGACCACATGGAAGCCGCCGAAGTTAAAATAGAACATGAAGGGCGACGGGTTGGTGCGGCGCAGGCTGCGATAGAGCGCGAAGGGGGGCTGGGTAAACCCTTGGGCCCAACGCTGGCTTGGGACCACCTGAAAGATATCGCCGGCCTTGATGTAATCACGCGCCTTTTCGACGGCGGCCTTGTACCCGTCGTGGGTGAAATTGCTCACTGACTCCGGTGCGTCTTCGGCCTCTCCCAAATCGCGGGAGGTCTGCGGCATGGCGCGTTCCAGATCGCGCACCGCGTCCATCACCCGCTCGGCGGCTTGGGCATAAGCGGCACGGGCGGTCTGACCCTCGGACACCCAAGCGGGGGAGACGATGGTGACTTCGCCCTTCACCCCATCCAGCACGGCCACGACCGAGGGGCGCATCATCACCGCATCAGGCAGGCCCAAAGGGTCAGGGTTCACATTGGGCAGATGTTCGACCAGCCGGATCATATCATAGCCGAGATAGCCAAAGAGACCGGCAGCGGCTTGGGGCAGATCATCGGGCAGGGTGATGCGCGATTCCGCGATGACATCGCGCAGACAGTCTAGTGGAGCGCCGGGCATGTCCTCAAAGGCATCCGCATCATAGCGGGCCGCGCGGTTAAGGGCTGCGGTCTCACCCTGGCAGCGCCAGATCAGGTCGGGCTTCATGCCGATGATGGAATAGCGTCCGCGCACGTCGCCGCCTGTGACAGACTCCAGCACAAAGGCATTCTCCGCCGCGCCCGTCAGTTTGAGCATCAGCGACACCGGCGTGTCGAGGTCGGCGGCAAGGCGGGTGTAGACGATCTGGTTTTCGCCCGCTTCATAAGCGCGGGCGAAAGTGTCGAAATCCGGGGTCAGGGCCATCAAATTTGCCTATCAGGGAAAGTTCACATGCACGGCACTGACCGCGCGCTGGTCGATCTGGGGATCGGCATCGCGCATCACTGCATTGCTGTAGATATCGAAAAGACCTTGGGCCAGCGCCTGATCCAACTGCTGTGAGAGGCGGGTCATCAGCGCTTGGGTCTGGTCGTCTTCGCCCGCGGGGGTCACGGCATCAAGGCGCAGCACCACGACGCTGTCCCCTGCGGGCAGGACCGCGACGCCACCCTCGTCGAGGTCAAAGACCTGATCCATGAAATCGTCGGGCGTGCCGTCGACATAGGAACTGCGGGTCAGGCCTTCGCCAAGCTCCGGCGTGAGACCGGCGGCTTCGAAACCACCTTCTTCGGCCAATGTGCCGGTCAGGCTCTCGGCCTTGGCGGTCAGCGCCTCCACGATCTGAGCGTTGCGCCACGCGGTCTCAACCGCATCGCGGGCCTGCTCGAAAGGTTCGGGGCGCTCGGGCTTGGTCTCATCAAGGCGCATGGCGAAAACGCCGCCGTCTTCCAATTGGTCGATCTGCGGGAAGGCATCGGCGCTCAGGCTCGCTGCGGCTTCGCGGAAGGCGCCATAGGCGGCGATGCCTTCGCTGCTTTCTTGGGTCCAGTCGATGGTGCCGAGGTTCATCTTGGTTTCTTCGGCCAGATCTTCGAGCGTGGCCCCTCCGGCAAGGCGGTCGTCGATCTCCTGCGCGCGGGCTTCGACGGCGCGGGTCGCGCGGGAAATGGCGAGGGTTTCTTCCAAAACCTCACGGGCCTCTTCGAAAGGCACGTTCTGCGCAGGCAGAACTGCGTTCACGCGGAAGAGGGCCGGCCCAAGCGAAGTGGGGAGGGGACCGACGATGTTGCCGCTCTGGGCCCCAAACACCGCGTCACCTGCGGCGTCGAGATCGGATTTGGCCACGTCGCCCATATCCACATCCGCCAGCGCCAGCCCGCGTTCTTCGACCAGCGCCTCAAAGGTGGTGCCGTCGACTTCGAGCGCTGCTGCGGCCTGCGTGGCGGCCTCTTCGTTGGCAAAGACCAGACGCTCGACCAAGCGACGCTCGGGCTGGTCGTATTCATCGCTGCGGGCGTCATATTCGGCGCGCAGTTCTTCTTCGGGCACCTCAACCTCGTCCAGCAGGTCTTCGGGGCGGAGCCATGCATAGGTGATGCTTTTGCTGGCGGGCAGCATGAAGTCATCGGTGTTGGCGTCGTAATAGGCCTGAAGCTCTTCGGCTGTCGGTGCGGCCACGGGGGTGTCGAGGTCACTCTCGCTGAGGCGGGCCCAAGTAAAGCTACGCTGTTCGGCGACGTAGTCGACCAACGTGCGGGCATAGGTGTCGGGCATGGAGACACCGCCCAGAACCGCACGCTGTAGCAGGCCGCGCGCCGCTTCTTCGCGGATCGAACGCTCGAACTCGGCCTCGCTCATGCCGCTTTGCTGAAGGGCGAAACGATAGCCTTCGCGGTCGAAGTTGCCATCGATCCCTTGGAACGCCGAAATGGCCACGATCTCATCGCGCAGGGTGGCATCGCCGATGGAGAGGCCCATTTCGTCGGCTTCGTGATCCAGCGCGCGGTTGCGGACGATCCGTTGCAGAACGGCGCGGTCCAGACCCATCTCTTGGGCGCGGGCAAAGGACAGGCTCTCGCCGGTTTGCGCTTCAATCGCGCGGATTTCCTGCTGCAATTGGCGGGCATATTGATCGACCGAGATCGACTTGTCCCCGACCGTGCCAATGCTGCGCAGATTGCCACTGAGATTGATCGCGCCAAAGCCGCCCAGACCTAAGATAAGCAGGCCCATCAAGACCCAAACGGCGGTTTTCGAAAAGCTGAAGCCTTTTTTGGCCATGACACGGTCCCTCGTTGATTTCGGACCTGTCTATGCGTTGCGTGGCAGGGCTGCAAGCCTGTCGAAAAGCACTTCGAGACCGGCGGTGTCGAGGTTGGCAAAGGCGATGCGCAACTGGCTTTCGCCGCGCGTGTCCCCCTCGGGCTGGAACATCGTGCCGGGCAGGCAAAGCACGCCTGCATCGCGCACCAGTTGCGGGGCAAGTTCCGCCGAGGAGAGGTCGAAGGGATGTCGCAGATAGGCGAAATAGCCGCCCAGCCCAAGCAATTCCCACCCCAGCGGTTCAATCTTGGGCATCAGCGCAGCAATCGCGGCGCGGCGGGCAAGGATTTCCTCGCGTTCATCTGCCAGCCAGGGGCCAAGGTTTTGCATCCCCCAGAGCGCGCCATGCTGGCCGATCTGCGCCGGGCAAATGGCCACGGTATCGAGAAACTTTTCAACCTCCGCCAGCCGCGCCTTGCTGGCGATCAGCGCGCCGACGCGGTGGCCGGTCAGGCGGTAGGCTTTGGAGAAGGAATAGAGGTGGACCAGCGTGTCGTGCCAGTCGGGGTCGCGGAACAGCGCATGCGGCGGGCCGGGGCGGCTGTGAAAATCCCGGTAGGTCTCGTCGAGGATCAGCGCGATGCCGTGACGGCGCGCGAGGTCAAAGAATTCCTGCACGAGGGCGGCGGGATATTCCACGCCGCCGGGGTTGTTGGGGGTGACTAGCGCGATGGCGCGGGTGCGCGGGGTGATGGCGGCTGCGGCCTTATCGGGGTCGGGCAGCATGTCGGCTTCCACGGGCAGCGGCACAGCGGCGACCCCGCTCATGTCGAGCCACATTTTGTGGTTGAAGTACCAAGGCGTCGGGATGATCACTTCATCGCCTTCACCGCAGAGCGTGGCAATGGCGGCGGCGAAGGCTTGGTTGCACCCGGATGTGATGCAGACCTGTTCGTCGGTCACCACGCCCGCGTATTTCTCTGCCGTCTGCCGCGCCAGTTCCGCGCGCAGTTCCGGCAGGCCCAGCACGGGGCCGTAGAGATGCGCCTCATCGTTGTTCAGCGTGATCTCGGCCATCGCCCGGCGCAGCCCCTCTGGAGGCGGATCGACGGGGGCGGCTTGGCTTACGTTGATCAGCGGGCGATCATCGGTGAATGTCACACCATCTAGCCAGCGCCGCGCCTCCATCACCGGAGGGAAGAAAGTGGTGGCGGTGCGCGAAAGCTGCATTGGTGTATCCGGTCAGGTAAGGGGCAGGGGAAGGTGGCGCAGGGCCCCTCAGTCCTTGCCGCGGTAGGGCTCGACATATTGCAGCGCCATGTCCCACGGGAAGAAGATCCAGGTGTCTTGGCTGACGCCGGTGATGAAAGTATCGACCTGCGGCTCGCCCTCGGGCTTGGCATAGACCGTGGCGAAATGGGCGTTGGGGTAAAGCTCGCGCACCAGTTCGATGGTTTTGCCGCTGTCGACCAGATCATCGACGATCAGGATGCCGGTGCCATCGCCCATCATCTCGGCGTCGGGGGATTTCAGGACCTTGGCCTCGCGCCGTTGGTCGGCGGCGCCGCCGCCCGAATGGTAGGACATGACCGAAATCGTATCGACGGTGCGGATGTCGAGTTCCCGCGCGACGATCATCGCGGGGGCCATGCCGCCGCGGGTGATCGCCACCACGGCACGCCAGGCGCCATCGTCGGGACCAAGACCATCGAGCCGCCACGCCAGCGCACGGCTGTCGCGGTGGATCTGATCCCAGGAGATGTGAAAGCCCTTTTCATGGGGCAGGCGCGAGGCGTCCTTGGATTTGGTCA
Organism: Sulfitobacter sp. NFXS29; assembly: GCF_040148765.1. Taxonomy (NCBI): domain Bacteria; kingdom Pseudomonadati; phylum Pseudomonadota; class Alphaproteobacteria; order Rhodobacterales; family Roseobacteraceae; genus Sulfitobacter; species Sulfitobacter sp. NFXS29. Next base: position 16,862 of record NZ_JAGDED010000008.1, on the reverse strand, counting down.
TGATGGTCCTTTGCAGCAGCTGGCGCGGGCACCCGCGCGATTTAATTTGGGCGGCTTATTCCTTGGACATGTCGGGCGCGTCAACCGCCTTCATGCCGACAACGTGATAGCCTGCGTCGACATGCAGGTTCTCACCTGTGGTGCCGCTGCCCAGATCCGACAGCAGGAAGAGCGCGGCCTTGCCAACATCTTCGGTGGTGACATTGCGGCGCAAAGGCGAGTTGTACTCGTTCCATTTCATGATGTAGCGGAAATCACCGATGCCAGAGGCCGCCAGCGTCTTGATCGGCCCCGCCGAAATCGCGTTGACGCGGATGCCGTCCTTGCCCAGATCTTCGGCGAGGTATTTCACGGACGCTTCCAACGCAGCCTTGGCCACACCCATGACATTGTAGTGCGGCATGACTTTCTCGGCGCCGTAGTAGGTCAGCGTCAGGGCGCTGGCCCCGGGCGACATCATCTTTTCCGCGCGCTGCATCACGGCGGTGAAAGAGTATACCGAGATATCCATCGACATGGTGAAGTTGCCGCGGCTGGTGTCGACATAGCGGCCCCGCAGTTCCCCCTTGTCGGAAAAGCCGATCGCGTGAACGATGAAATCAAGCCCGTCCCAGCGTTCTTTCAGCCCATCAAACATCGCGTCGATCGACGCCTCGTCGCCCACGTCGCAGGGCAGAACGATGTCGCTGCCAAGCTGCTCGGCCAAAGGCCCAACACGTTTCTTGAGCGCGTCACCTTGGTAGGAAAAGGCAAGTTCCGCCCCCGCATCGGCCAGCGCTTTGGCCACGCCCCATGCGATGGATTTGTCATTCGCCAGACCCATGATGAGCCCGCGCTTGCCCCGCATCAATTCGTTTCCCATTCCGCCGCCTTGTCTATGTTCCGTTCAGGTTGTCTTGGTCTAGGCGATTGCAGCGCGGCCATCAAGACTGCACAGGCGGCTTCACCCCCGTGATTTGCCATAAGATCGGCGGCTAACTGACGGAAATCGGGTAAGGTTGTCCTTTGAGTTGCCGATCGTTAACAAATGTCTTAGCGAATAACTCAGACTCCGGCGAAGAACCGGTGACGGGCTCGAACACTCTAAGAGGGGATGCCGAATGGAAACGCGGACTGGTATATTTGCGGGGGATGATCCCTTTGCGATTGCGCAGCGTTGGCTTTCCGAAGCAGAGGCGAGTGAGCCGAATGACCCCAACGCCATCGCGCTGAGCACGGTAGATTCGCACGGGCTGCCAAACGCCCGTATGGTGCTGTTGAAAGAGATCGAAGCGGACGCCTTTGTCTTTTACACCAATTACGAAAGCCAAAAGGCGCAAGAGCTGGATGGCGCGGGCAAAGCGGCTTTTGTCATGCATTGGAAATCATTGCGCCGTCAGGTGCGGGTGCGCGGGCTGATCAGCCGCGAAGACGGGCCAAAGGCCGATGACTACTACGCATCGCGCTCGCTCAAGAGCCGCTTGGGGGCTTGGGCCTCGCGCCAATCTCAGCCTCTTTCAGGGCGCGGGGCGTTGATGGCCGAAGTCGCCAAAGTTACCGCGCAGCAGGGGGTGAACCCCAAACGTCCGCCGTTCTGGGGCGGCTACCGGATCACCCCGCTGGAAATCGAGTTCTGGGCAGATGGCGAATTCCGCCTGCATGACCGTTTTCAATGGCGCCGCGCGGATGTCGCAGCGCCTTGGGCCGTCACCCGGCTCAATCCTTGATAGGACGGCACGGATTAGCGATGAAAGATGTGTCTGATACCCAAACGGCAGAAACGCCGGGAATAAACGATCCCCTTGAGGGTGTGGTCAAATGGTTCGATCCGCTCAAAGGTTTCGGCTTTATCGTGGCCGATGCGGGCGGGGCCGACATATTGCTGCACGTCAATGTTCTGCGCAATTTCGGCCAAAGTTCGGTCGCCGACGGGGCGCGGGTGACGGTGCGGGTGCAGCAGACCGATCGCGGCGCGCAGGCGGTCGAGGTGCTTGCCGTCACGCCCCCCAGTGAGCCGCCCGCCGCCGTGGTCGAATTCGCAGGATTTGATCCAGATCAACTCGCCGCCGCCGAGTTCGAGCCCGCCCGTGTGAAATGGTTCGACAAGGCCAAGGGTTTTGGGTTTGCAAATGTCTTTGGCTGCGCGGAAGATGTGTTTCTGCATATCGATGTACTGCGCCAATCCGGACTTTGTGATTTGCAACCGGGCGAAGCGCTTGCCATGCGGGTGATTGTTGGCGATCGGGGCCACCTGGCGGCGGAGGTAAGTTCATGGGACGCGGTGATAGACGGCTGAAGGTACGACATCTGACAGGGCATATTGCAGGGGCGGCGCTTGCCAGCCTGCTGCTCACCGGCGCGGCGCTGGCCGAGGCCTGTCGCGCCGATGGCGTGAACCTGCGGGGCGACTGGGGCAAGGCGCGGTTTTCCGTCGAGGTGGCGGATGACCCGGCGGAGCGGGCCGAGGGCTTGATGCACCGGCGCTCCCTGCCGCTAAGTGCGGGGATGCTCTTTGTCTATGAGACACCCCAGCCGCTGAGCTTTTGGATGCGCAACACGCTGATCCCGCTCGATCTGCTGTTTATCGACGATCGGGGCGTGGTAAAGAAAATTCACCACTCCGCCATACCACTGGATGAGACACCGATTCTGGGCGGGGATGATCTGCTGTCGGTTTTGGAGATTAACGGCGGTCTGGCGAAACGTCTGGGCATCACCGAAGGCAGCGAAATCCGCCATCCGGCCTTTGCTGGGAACACCCCGGCCTGGCCCTGCTAAAGACTTCGTCGTTTTTCTGAGTTTAAGGTCAATCGGGGCTTTTCAATCGGCGGGCTTATGGCTAAAGAAGCCCCAGTCGGAGCGTGGCGCAGCCTGGTAGCGCACCTGTTTTGGGTACAGGGGGTCGGAGGTTCGAATCCTCTCGCTCCGACCACTTTCTTCCAGTCTTGAGATTATCTCAGTCCTTAGCGATCTAGGGGCTCTATCGGCTGGAATATTTCCATTCTGCACAAGATATAGTGTCTGCCGCCTGTGCTTTGGCAGATTTGCGCCATTGCCCGCAAAGACCGTGATGATTCTGTCGCGGTTTTACATTGAGCTGACGGGCAGGGGCGCAGGACCCCTTCCGATGCGATGTGGGGCCAGCTTCGGCGGGCTTGTCGCCGCCTCAGCCGCCGCGGCCTGTGGATGAATTTGACCAATCCCTCAAGCACCGCCCCTAACTCTGCCGGGGCAATGGATTATTTGGAATTCAGCGCCGCACCGGGCTTGCGGGTATCTTTGGGGATATCCTGAGGCTGAATCACTTCGCGCGCGGATGGGGCAAGTAGCGGCGCATCGGTCAACTGTCCTCCCGGAAATAAAACGTAAAAAAACCGTTGACCGATTAGGTCTATCTACGTCAGTTTGTGGGGGTCAAGTAGAGCGCCACAAGATGTTGTGTGCAACGCAGCCGGCGCTTTGGCAGTGGGGACAGAATACAAGAACCAGTGTTTCAATGGGATTCCAGCCGCCCGCGTCAGCAGGTGGCACGGCGAAGCTCTGTCCAAACTGCCAACAAACGGGGGGAGACGGTCTGCTCAGAGCGGGTCGGCTAAAGATTTTAAAAGTTTAGAAAAGGGCAGCGACGATGAAGATTGAACGGAATTTCACCAAAGCCGGGCAGGACGCCTATGCGGATTTGGACTTTGTCACCACGGTGTCAGAGATCCGCAACCCTGACGGTTCGGTGGTGTTCAAGCTCGACAACGTCGAAGTCCCGAAATCATGGAGCCAGGTCGCAAGCGACGTGATCGCGCAGAAGTATTTCCGCAAAGCGGGCGTGCCAAGCGCCACGCGCCGTGTCAAAGAAAAGGGCGTGCCGGAGTTCCTCTGGCGCTCGGTCCCCGCCGAGAGCGCCGAGATGGGGGGAGAGACCTCCTCCAAGCAGGTCTTTGACCGGCTGGCGGGCGCTTGGGCCTATTGGGGCTGGAAGGGCGGTTATTTCTCGACCGAAGAAGACGCCCGCGCCTATTACGACGAAATGCGCCACATGCTGGCCAGCCAGCGCGCGGCTCCCAATAGCCCGCAATGGTTCAACACCGGGTTGCACTGGGCCTATGGCATCGATGGTCCGGCGCAGGGGCATTACTATGTCGACTATAAAACCGGGAAACTGACTCGTTCGAAGTCGTCCTATGAGCACCCGCAGCCCCATGCCTGCTTTATCCAGTCGGTTGCCGACGATCTGGTGGGCGAGGGCGGTATCATGGACCTCTGGGTTCGTGAGGCGCGGCTTTTTAAATACGGCTCAGGCACAGGCACCAACTTTTCATCGCTCCGCGGAGAGGGCGAGAAGCTGTCGGGCGGCGGCAAGTCTTCGGGTTTGATGGGTTTTCTTAAGATCGGCGATCGTGCAGCCGGCGCCATCAAATCCGGCGGTACCACCCGCCGCGCGGCGAAGATGGTGATCGTCGACGCCGACCATCCCGATATCGAGGACTTCATTAATTGGAAAGTGCTCGAAGAGCAGAAGGTGGCAAGCATCGTCGCCGGCTCCAAGATGCACGAGCAGAAGTTGAACCTCTTGTTCGACGCGATCAAGGCATGGGACGGGGCCGCGGCGGATGCCTATGACCCCGCAAAGAACGACCAGCTGAAGGCCGCGATCCGCGAAGCCAAGAAGGTCGCGATCCCCGAAACCTACGTCAAGCGCGTGCTGGATTACGCCAAGCAGGGCCATACCGGCATCGAATTCCCGACCTATGACACCGATTGGGACTCCGAGGCGTACAACTCGGTCTCGGGCCAGAACTCCAACAACTCGATCCGGGTCACCAACGCCTTCCTCAAGGCGGTGGAAAAGGACGCCGATTGGGAATTGATCAGCCGCACCGAAAACCGTGTGGTGAAAACCATCCGGGCCCGCGATCTTTGGGATCAGGTCGGTCATGCCGCATGGGCCTGCGCCGATCCGGGCATCCAGTACCACGACACGGTGAATGACTGGCACACCTGCCCCGAAGACGGTGCGATCCGCGGCTCGAACCCCTGTTCGGAATACATGTTCCTTGACGACACGGCCTGCAACTTGGCGTCGATGAACCTGCTGACCTTCCTCAAGGACGGCGTTTTCCAGGTCGAGGATTACATGCATGCCTCGCGTCTGTGGACCGTGACGCTTGAGATCAGCGTGATGATGGCGCAGTTCCCCTCCAAGGAGATCGCGCAGCGCTCCTATGACTTCCGCACGCTTGGGCTTGGCTATGCAAATATCGGCGGGCTGCTGATGAACATGGGCTATTCCTACGACAGTGACGAGGGCCGTGCCCTTGGCGGGGCGCTGACCGCGATCATGACCGGCGTGGCCTATGCCACGTCGGCAGAGATGGCGGGCGAATTGGGGGCCTTTCCGGGCTATGCCAAGAACGCTGAGCATATGCTGCGCGTCATCCGCAACCACCGCACCGCCGCCTATGGCAAGGCGGATGGCTATGAGCAGCTTTCGGTCAAGCCAGTCCCGCTGGATCACGCCAATTGTCCACAGGACGGGCTGGTCGACATCGCCAAATCATGCTGGGACGAGGCGCTGAAGCTGGGCGAGGTGCATGGCTACCGCAACGCCCAGACCTCTGTCATCGCGCCCACGGGCACCATCGGGCTTGTGATGGACTGTGACACCACGGGGATCGAGCCGGACTTCGCGCTGGTGAAGTTCAAGAAACTCGCCGGAGGCGGGTACTTTAAGATCATCAACCAATCCGTGCCCGCAGCGCTTGAGAAACTCGGCTACGGCTCGGCCCAGATCGAAGAAATCGTCAGCTACGCGGTGGGCCACGGCACCATCGGCAACGCGCCTGCAATCAACCATACCACGCTGGCGGGTCACGGCTTTGGCGCGAATGAGTTGGCCAAGGTGGATGCCGCGCTGAAGCAGGCGTTTGATATCCGTTTCGTGTTCAACCAATGGACGCTGGGCGAGGCGTTCTGCACGCAGGTGCTGGGCATCCCGACCGAAAAGCTGAACGACCCGACCTTCGATCTGCTCCGCTCCCTCGGTTTCAGCAAGGCGGATATCGAAGCGGCCAATGACCACGTCTGCGGCACCATGACGCTGGAAGGCGCGCCGCACCTCAAGGCAGAGCATTACGGCATCTTCGATTGTGCCAACCCCTGCGGCAAGAAGGGCAAACGCTATCTGTCGGTCAACAGCCACATCCATATGATGGCGGCGGCGCAGAGCTTCATCTCGGGGGCGATCTCCAAGACGATCAACATGCCGAATGACGCCACTATCGAGGACTGCCAAAAGGCCTATGAGCTAAGCTGGTCCTTGGGCATCAAAGCCAATGCGCTTTACCGCGACGGCTCAAAGCTGAGCCAGCCGCTGGCGGCCGCGCTGGTCGAAGACGACGATGACGCTGCCGAGACACTGGAGAGCGGCAACACGCATGAGAAAGCCGCCGTGCTGGCCGAGAAGATCGTCGAGAAGGTGATCGTCAAAGAGATCATCAAATCGCACCGCGAGAAGATGCCGCAGCGCCGCAAGGGCTATACCCAGAAGGCGAATGTCGGCGGGCATAAGGTCTATCTGCGCACCGGCGAATACGAAGACGGCAAGCTGGGTGAAATCTTCATCGACATGCACAAGGAAGGCGCGGGTTTCCGGGCGATGATGAACAACTTCGCCATCGCGGTTTCCGTGGGCCTGCAATACGGCGTGCCGCTGGAGGAGTTCGTCGATGCCTTCACCTTCACCAAATTCGAGCCCGCGGGCATGGTGCAGGGCAACGACAGCATCAAACAGGCGACCTCGATCCTTGACTATGTGTTCCGCGAACTCGCCGTGTCCTACCTCGACCGGACCGATCTGGCGCATGTGAAGCCTGAAGGCGCGACCTTTGACGATCTGGGCCGGGGTGAGGAAGAGAACCTTGGGAATGTGAGCGAGTTGAGTGAGAACGCGGCGAATAAATCGCTTGAGGTGCTCAAGCAGATCAGCTCGTCCGGGTATCTGCGCAACCGCCTGCCGCAAGATCTTGTGGTGCTGCAAGGCGGGCAAAACGCGGACGCAGATGCGGGCCCGCAGGGGCTCGCCCCACAGGTCAGCGGCAGCGGTGACTTGGCCTTGGCGGTGAAATCCTCCACAGCCGTCAGTTCCGGCGGGGTCAGCCTTGATGCGCGGGCCAAAGCCAAGATGCAGGGCTACGAAGGCGAAGCCTGCGGCGAATGCGGCAACTATACGCTGGTTCGCAACGGCACCTGCATGAAGTGCAACACCTGCGGCGGCACCAGCGGCTGTAGCTAAACGGGGTTGTGGCGCTCATTTGCGAGGGTCTTAAGGCCTGAGGGCGCTCAGGTGCTCGCAATTTAAAAAGGCAAAGCTGTAAAAATCCGTAATTTTGTCGGAATTTCAAAATTTGGCGGAATTTGGTGTCAAGTGAAATTACTTTAATTCAGGCGACTTAAAGAAAGAATTATGGAAAATAGCTTATAAAGGCGATTTCTTGAATTTTTGAAATTTCCTGCGAAGCGAGCTTAGCTCGTGTAACATGGGTAAAAAGACAAGGGGCAAGTGCGCTTGCCCCCTTAAAAAAATGGATGTTGACATTTGCTCTTAAAATTGAGGATCCTCTGGGAAAGAGCAAAGAGAAACCACCTATAATCGACGTTTCTTGAGGGCTGATGATGTTACACGGCCCGGGAGCTTTTCTTTCTAGGTCTGCAGGGACACCAGATGTAAGTGCGCTTACCTCCTGAAGAAGACTGAGCCAGAGGCATAGAACAAACCGAGCGTTAAGATAGTGGGCTGAGTCATTCAAACCTCGGGGTGCCCTTGTGGCGCGCCTTTTTCTTTGCAACATCCAAAACCATGAGATTGAAGAACACGGTTCCGCTCCATTCTGACGAAACAACGACATCATTTGTCGCGCGTTTGGCGTTTGCCAACGGGGTTCCAACAATTGCAGATCTCTTGCTTGATGCTGAGCTGACTATGGCGGAATTCCTAAAGGGGGACCCAAAGGTTTTCAGAAAGCTTTTTGAACTTTCTGGAGTCCCCGTTTGCGATCTACTGAGGCAGGCATGCGTGCCAACCGGACTGTCTCGATACCGATTGTTTGGACATGACCTGGGAAAGCAACATCTCTTGCGCGGAGAAAGTCGAGTTTGCCCGGCGTGCCTTCGTAGCGATTTCGACATGCAGCTCACCCCTGAGGCGATGGCAAAAACCTATGGTCGTACGCTCTGGGTGATTTCGTCAGCACGGGTCTGTCCTGTTCACAAGCTTGCCTTAGTTCCACCCCCGGAAGACTCTTCCAAACATGAATTTGTAGATGCATGGCTGCCGTGGATGTTTGAGGTGATGGAGGGTGAACTCGACCAGGACGTCACCGAGGGTGGTGTATACGAGGATCACATCGTTCGCCGGCTTGACGGCGACCATCCCGAAGGATGGGCCACCAGCTTCCCTATCGGTGCATTGGGCGCGATTTGCGAAGTGTTGGGGGTATCGGTCATCCACGGGAAGACAGCGACTTTGACCCAACTGGCGCAAGAAGAACTGGCCACAGCGACATCTACAGGGTTTGCTCTATTGAATGGCGGCCCTAATAAAGTTCTTGCCTACTTCGAGCACCTGAGAATGAACCCCGGGAAGCCCCAGGATCGGCCACAAGCTTGTTACGGTAAGATATATGATTGGCTGAAACGTGGGGCAGGGAGTGGCACAGAGTTTGAGCCTCTTCGAGAACTAGTGCGGCAACACATTTTAGAAAACTGGCCGCTGGGTGCGGGGGATCAGGCACTGGACTACGTCATGGCTGACCGACGTCTCCATTCGATTAGGACGGCGGCGAAGACCCATGATCTACACCCGAAACGATTGCGCCACATCTTGGTCGATGCAGGCATCATACAGGACAGCAATCTGGCTGACTTCAAGGTCATCTTCGACGCAGCAGAAGCGCGTGAGTTCCTCGAGCAGGCAAGTGGGTCAGTCGGATTTACGGCCGCACAAAAGAGACTGGGGCTGACCCGTGGCCAGATGGAAACGCTTATCAAAGCCGAGATTTTGGTTCCGGGTGAGGGGGGCGATCTGGCACGCCCAAGGTTCACTGAGGCTACAATAGTGTCGTGGGTGGAGCTGTTTGGTTCATTTCCTGAATCTAAGAAGTGGGAGACGTTGACCAGTATCGCCGATGCGGTCCGCAAGCACCGGGCATCTACTGATCGTATTTTTAAGCTCATCCTAGAATGTCGCGCCAAGAAAGTCTTCCGGCTGCAGGGGCAGAGTGCATTTTCCGCGATCCTGATCGACAAATATGAAATTTCTATGCTTCTTCGGGACGACGAAAACACCGAAGAAACGGTTTAGGGCTACGGATCAACGGGCGCATTTTGACAAACTCGCTCTTGATCGAAGGACCATCGATTGATTCAGTTCCTGTGAGGGATTGAAGGAACCAGTGATGATGGGGCCGCGGCAGGAGGCGCAATCGGCGCAGTTCTACGAAATCTCGCTCGAGGATCATGTCCCGTAGAACCACCTGCTGCGCTCCATTGATCGGTTCGTCGACCTGCCCGGATCCGCACCTACCTTGTCCATTTCTACAGCTACACTGGACGGCCGTTTGTCGATCCCCAGCTCCCCATCAGGATCCTGCGGGTGGGCTATTGCTTCGGCATCCGATCGGAGCGCCAGCTTTGCGAATAGGTACATATGAACCTTGCGTACGGTTGTTCTGCCGCCTCGACTTGAGCGACCGCATCCCGGATCTTTCCAAATTCTCCAAGAACCGGCACGGCCATTCCCGTGAGAGTGAATTGCTCCGGCAGCTGTTCGAAACGACCGTCTCACCGCGTATCGACGAGGGGCTGGTCAGCGGTCAAAGGATGTCCGTTGATGCCAGCCTTATCTAATCTGAGGCCAACAAACAAAACTCGACGTCGAAGGAGGAGATAAATTGCGTCATCATCAACCTCCGTGCCGAATACAAAATTTATACCATCAGTCCGGTCAAAATGGAGGAGTTTTCACACAGTCTCCGGACCTTCCTGCCGTTCGCTGCGGCCGCTCAGTTTCCGTTGCTGTTGAGAGGACCTTTGGGCGGAAGTGCGGGTTGCGGACTATCGCTACATGACGCTCGAACGCGAGCTTTCATACGTCAAATTCTTGAGAACGTTCAAGTTCTACGACCTGATCTTTTGGCTAAGTCCCTACGCATTAGAGAATGTCCTGAAGGTAGGTCGACATGATGTTACTACCGAAAATCATTAGGCACCGTTCTGTTCTGAAACCTTTTTGAAACATATCATGCCAAGGCTACGAGGACGGCGCCGAGCCCGATCAGACCCACTCCGCTCCACCCGGTCGCCGATAACTTCTCCCCCAGAAAAACCGCGGCGATAATTGCGGCGAGCACAACGCTTAACTTGTCGATGGGTGCGACCTGCGAGACCTTGCCGAGCTGAAGCGCACGAAAATAACACAACCATGACGCGCCAGTCGCAAGACCGGACAGCACCAGAAATATTGCCGTCTTCGGGGAGATCGTGGATAGTAACTGCACCTCGCCCGTCAACCAGATCAGAAGGCCCAGTGCGAAAACAACGACGATGGTGCGCAGAAAAGTCGCAAAGTTGGAGTTGACGCCCGACACCCCGACCTTTGCAAAGATCGCAGTTAGCGCGGCAAAAATGGCGGCGAGAATGGCCCAAAAGAGCCAAGATTCTGAAACGGAATGCATGAATTTTCCTCTTTTGAGTTTAAGCGTTTAGGCTCAGGACTCATAGCCAGTAGATGACAGTGGCGGCGAGAGCGATGGCTGAGAGGAAGACCTTTGGGCATCGGTCGTAGCGAGTGGCAACGCGCCGCCAGTCCTTGGGTCTGCCGAACATGATCTCGATCCGATTGCGGCGTTTGTATCTGCGCTTGTCATACTTCACCGTCGCCTTCCGCTGCTTTCGTCCGGGGATGCAGGCGTGTATCCCCTTGTCTTTTAATGCTTCTCTGAACCAGTCGGCGTCGTAGCCGCGATCGCCGAGCAGCCAATCGACATCCGGAAGACTATCGCAAAGCGCTCGCGCACCTATGTAGTCGCTCACCTGTCCTGCCGTTACGAACAGGTTGAGTGGGCGCCCCCGGCTATCGCAGATTGCATGAAGTTTGGTGTTCATGCCGCCTTTGGTTCGTCCAATAAGACGTCCACGCCCCCCTTTTTGACGCCCAAACTGGACGCTGTGCGATGAGCCTTCAGGTAGGTAGCATCGATCATCACGGTATTCTTTTCGCTGTGCTCGGCAGCCAGTCCCACCATCATCTGTGCGAAAATGCCTTTGTCGCTCCAACGCTTCCAACGGTTATAGAGCGTCTTGTGGGGGCCATACTCCTTAGGCGCATCTCGCCATCGCAAACCATTGCGATTGATGAAAATAATCCCGCTTAAAACCCGCCGATCATCGACACGAGGTTTGCCATGGGATTTCGGAAAGTAGGGCTCCAGCCGCGCCATCTGCGCATCGTTCAGCCAGAAAAGATCAGACATATCACCGCTCCGTTTTCGGACGGTGAATCATGCGGCTCCACGATAATCAATGGGTCCTGAGCCTAGTAGACTTTTAGTTTGACCTCAGATTGACAAAAATTAAATCGATGGTCCGCTAATAGGATATGCTTCTTTGTCACGGGCCGTGGGAAGGGCCTGTGGCGGTTGAGCTAGCGGATTTGACCCAATCCGCAGCGCAGTTAGGCGCTACGGCCTTTGGCCGCCGGTCGAGGTACTATGCATCACTACCCGGTACCGCCGTCGTACCCGACATTGAGCACCGCTATTTTACAGACCTTACCCTCCGCCAGAATGATTTAGATCAATGTGGTTGGTTGAATGTGGGTTAAGCTATGTTTGGTCGCTGAGCAGTTTCGGAGCAGCAGAGTAGCCGCGCAGATAAAGAGGTGTGAACGATGAATGTAAACGATAAGGCGTCCACGATTGCCAACATCGACCTTCCCGCGATCACCGTCGCCATGATGGCGACAAACCCGGTCGCCACCAAGGGCTGGCTCGACGTCATTTCCGAAAGCACGCGCTTCGTGAACAATCGGCTGCAAGAGAATATGAACGCTCAAAGCGCCATGCTCGCCTGCAAAAACCCTGGCGAATTGTTGCAGGTCCAAGCGGAGTTCTACGAGATAGCCTTGGCCCAGTATGCGGAAGAATTCACCCGTCTATACAGGATGATCTCGACTACAACTATCAATACAGCAGAAGATGCGCGAACTGGTCATGCTCGTCGCTATGACGATATTCCGCTTTAAGCATGGCTCACCCACAATAGGACGTCAGTAAAGCAGGTCACATATGAAACACTTTCTCGTATTGCTTCCGCTTCTCCTTATTGGGACTACTATGGAGGCCCAAAGCCCAGGGGAAGCCCTTTTTATGGAGAACTGTGTGGCTTGCCACGGCACCGCGGGGCGGGGGGATGGCCCTTTAGCGGCGGGGTTGGCCACGAAACCCGCAAACCTGACCGAGATCGCCGCGCGCCGCAATGGGGTTTGGCCGATGCTTGAGATCATGTCGGTCATCGACGGCTATTCACGAAATACCCTCCCGCGCGAAGATATGCCTGTTTTCGAGAATCTTTTGGATAATGAGATGGTCGAATTTGATACCGGAAATGGCGCTAATACTTTGGTGCCAGCAAAATTGATCGACATCGTCGAATTTCTGTTAAGCTTACAAGATCCAGCGCCCACCAGCTACGTTCCTTGAACGGTGTTTGATGAGCGACGGGTCCGAGATTGCCACGACCGAAGCCGCAGTTGCGCCCTTAGGTTGATGCATATCAATGCAAAGCGGGGGGTTCGTGCAGCAATATTTCATTCAGCTTTAACGGGAGGATCACGATGAAACGCCTTGCAGTAATACTTGTCGCCATAACCGCAGCCTCGCAGGCCTTTTCCCAAGGCATGACGACCTATTCTGTCGATGACAGCTTTGAAGATGTCACGTTTGCTGTCGAAAGCGCGATAGTCGACCGTGGGCTCGTTGTCGATTATGTCAGCCATGTTGGGGACATGCTCGCCCGAACGGGTGCGGACGTGGGGAGTGACGTCAAGCTTTTCGACGCAGCAGATGTGTTTATTTTCTGCTCAGCTGTGACCTCTCGTAAGGTGATGGAGGCTGACCCCATGAACATCGGCTATTGCCCCTATGGGATATTCGTTGCCGATCAGGGCGATGAGGTGATCGTAGGTTTCCGCAATTACCCCGAAGGCGCCATGCAGGAAGTTCAAACTCTATTGGACGGTATCGTCAAAGACGCCATTGGGAATTGATTTTCGCGAAAGGAGGTCAGTCGAACTTGCCGATATGGGCAGCGCATGCAGACGCCAATCAATGGCACTGAAACTCAGCAATTTCAGATTAAGCGGTCCTTTCCCAGCCAATCTCATTTTCAGTCTCGGCCAGGTTCGGATCAATGATCTCGGCGCGCTTTTAGAGGAGATTGGATGTCTCGTCCTTGTGATGCTGCGACAGCCAGAGAGATAATTCGTCTTAACCCTCGCTGGGCTACGCAATCTTTCGAAAAAAGAAAGCCAGTAGGGCTGAATGCGACGCCTCGCTCGAACCGTTACGGACCTGCAATGAGGATTTGACCGAATGAAACTTTCTTTTCACGGAGCGGCGCAAAACGTCACCGGATCCTGTCATCTTTTGCAGTGTGCCGGTCTGCGTATCTTGATCGATTGCGGCATGTTTCAGGGCCGACAGCATACGGATGAGGAAAACGCAGGGGCTTTTGGTTTTGAGCCTTCCGAGATTGATGTCCTTCTTCTGACCCACGCGCATCTGGACCACTGCGGACGTATCCCGCTGTTGGTGAAGCGCGGGTTTAAAGGCGAAATTATCTGCACCGCGCCGACCCGCGATTTGGCCGAATTGATCATGATGGATTCCGCCAAGATTCAGGAAGAGGACGCAGCCCGCGCCACCCGACAGCGACGGCGGCAGGGAAAATCCCCGATCACACCTTTATACACCATTCCAGATGTCCTCGCCGCGCTGAAGCGCTTTGGCCGCGTCGTGGCCTATGAGGAGCCGCTCAAGATCAGCGAAGGTGTCGATGCCCGCTTTATCAACGCGGGTCACATCCTGGGTGCTGCGTCTGTTGTTATTGACGCAGTGGAGGAGGGGAAGAGCCGGCGCATCGTTTTCTCGGGCGACATTGGCAATCGCTGGCATCAGCTTCTTCCTGATCCGACACCGCCGCCAACGGCTGATTACGTTGTGGTCGAAAGCACTTATGGCGATCGTCAGCATCGCCCGCTTGACGGCTCAATTGAGGAGCTTCTTGAAGCCGTGCGCGAAACCCTTTCGCGGGGGGGCAATGTGATCATCCCCACATTCGCTTTGGAACGCACGCAAGAGGTTCTATTTTATCTGGCGAAGGGCATTAACGGAGATGTATTTGCTGCGAACACGCCCGTCTTTCTCGACAGTCCGATGGCGATTTCCGCGACCGAAATATTTCGCGCCCATCCGGAGGGGTTTCGCGACCACCTTCGCCGCGGAATGAGCAGGGGGGCGGATCCCTTTGTGCTCCCCGGTTTGCGCCTCACCCGCGACGTTGTCGATTCCATATTGATCAACAGGGTCAGGGGGGGCGCCATCATCATGGCAGGATCAGGCATGTGTACCGGGGGCAGGGTGCGACACCACATGAAGCAGAATATCTGGCGCAAAGAATGCAGCATTGTATTTGTCGGCTTCGCCGCGCTTGGCACCTTGGCGCGTGACATCATCGACGGGGCCAAGTCCGTTCGTCTTCAAGGTAAGGACATGCCCGTCAATGCCAAGATCTACACGATTAATGGTTTCTCGGCGCATGCGGATCAACAGGAATTACTGGATTGGCTAGGGACGACCGGCAAGCCTCGGATGACCTTTCTGGTGCATGGTGAAAGAGACGGCGGCATGGAAGGTCTGCGGCAGGAATTGGAACGCAAGGGTCTTCCAGTGCGCTGCCCAGAACTGCATGAGGTTGTTGATCTTTGAGCCGTTGCACGGCCCGTGTTCAGACAGGGGTCAGGCGGACCAGTTGTCCAGCAACGCACGCAGAATATCACCACGGCTGATCTGT
This sequence comes from Sulfitobacter sp. NFXS29, assembly GCF_040148765.1. Taxonomy (NCBI): domain Bacteria; kingdom Pseudomonadati; phylum Pseudomonadota; class Alphaproteobacteria; order Rhodobacterales; family Roseobacteraceae; genus Sulfitobacter; species Sulfitobacter sp. NFXS29. The sequence continues at coordinate 1,763 of NZ_JAGDED010000008.1, read as the reverse complement.
CCAACAAGCTTACCACCACGAAGCACAGGAAACCGGCGATAATCGCTGTTCAGAAACCACTCGGCAGCGGTTACGAGATCAAGGCCCGCATCCAAAGTCTTGGGATTTGCGCTCATGTAGGCGTCGACCTGACCGCCCCATTCTTGATAATAGGCTCCATTCAAAGCGGCGCGCAGGCAGTCCTTCTTTGACAGCACCCCGACGAGCCGACCTTCGTCATCAACGACGGGCGCGCCGGAGAGCCGCTTTCCCAGCAGTGTATTCATGGCATGCAGGATTTCGAATTCCGGTTTGAACAGGACCAAATCAACGGCCATGTAATCCGCGATACAAGGTCGCTCGGTCATGTCCGATCTCCTTTGGTGCCATGTTTGGGGCAGGCGGCGCAGTCTGCGCCCGGAATGCAGGACAACCCGCCGCATGAGCCTTTGATCGGCGCACGGCCAAAGAGGGCTCCGAGCCCAAGCCCGGCAAAGGCGCATAAGAACAATCCGAATGTGATCATAAAAGCCATCATCGCTGTCTTACCCCCAGATAATCCGGTCCGCGAACCGGCCTGTTATGTCTTGGCGCAGTCCCGGCCCATCGCGCGACAGGAACAGGGCATCGAGCCCTGCGGCCTGTGCAAAGGCCGGTCCCTGTTCCGACCCCATCGCGAAAAGCGCAGTGGCCAGCGCATCCGCCGTTATGGCTCGTGCCGCAAAGACCGAAACCGACGCCAGCGCCGTGTCTGAGGGTGCCAACAACTGCGGATTGATGATGTGGTTATAGCGGTGCCCGGCGAGGGCGTAGCTGTTTATCAAATCGCCCGAGGTTGCCAGAGCTTCATTTGTCAGCCCCACCACGCATTGCGGTGCCACTTGTCCGGGCAGGGGGCGTTCGACTGCCGCACGCCAGACAGTGCCATCGGGCTTCAACCCGCGTGTTGCAACTTCGCCGCCTAGTTCCAAAAAGAACGTGCGAAGGCCGAGTGACTCTAAAGCGGCGACACACCGGTCGAGCGCGTGGCCCTTGGCAATGCCGCACAGGTCTAACGTTTGCCGCGGATGGGCCTTGCGCGCGCCGCCGGCCCCCACCGTGAGGTCATGAATCGCGCCTTCCGGCCCCGCCGTGATTGGGCCGAAACCATATCGGCCCACAAGACCGCCAAGGGTCGGATCAAAAGCGCCTCGGGTTTTGTCGGCAATGCGCTGTGCCTCGGCAATAGTTGCGAGGGTCTGGGACGAAAGCGGTTGCCAGTCCGTGGTCTCTGCGCGGTTGAACACTGAAATTTCCGACCCTGTTCGAAAGGGTGACATCGCCGCGTCAACTGATGCGATGACGCCAGTGATCACCCGGACAACAGCATCTGCATCGGCTCCGCTTCCCAGCCGCACCCGCCAGCCTGCGCGAAAGGCCGGACCCTCTATCTGTAACAGGTCAGACCCCGCCGCCGGAAGCGCCGTTGCGACAAGCATGGCGCCGCTGCCCCCCAGAAAACCACGTCGAGAGAACCGCATCACCTATCCTCCAAAATCGTCGTTGAAAATATGGTCCGGGCCGACCCCCAAATCATCAAGCATGGCGAGGACCGCCTTGATCATCATTGGCGGTCCGCAAAGGTAGTATTCGCAGTCATGGGGCGCCGGGTGGGCCGCCTGTTGATTGTCACTGAGAACTGACCCGGTATTTTCACCGAGATTTGACCCACCCTCAGTTATGCGTCGTGGTTTATGACGCGGTCAATGTTTTGGCCTCCTTTCGTGTTTTCTTTGCAGCCTCAG
>NZ_JAGDED010000007.1:0-216296 GCF_040148765.1 Sulfitobacter sp. NFXS29 | reverse complement strand
GCTGAGGCTGCAAAGAAAACACGAAAGGAGGCCAAAACATTGACCGCGTCATAAACCACGACGCATAACTGAGGGTGGGTCAAATCTCGGTGAAAATACCGGGTCAGTTCTCAGTGACAATCAACAGTCCCGCTGCCTCATTGTCGTCAGCACAGTGTGTGGCGACGCATACAAGACCCGTCGGCATCAGGATGGCGCGGCATGGATGAGCGCGGCCCACGCAGGAGATATCTTGGGCATACGCAGCGAGAGGATTGTCGAGGCAGTCCGTGCTGGGGTCATGGAGGGATCGCAGGGACGATCGGGCACGGGCCACCTTCATACGATCGTCAGAATGCAGGACATCGAAGAGGTCCGAGAGCAACGGGCGCGATCTGCGGCAAAGGAAAAAGTCCGGAACACCCTTGGGGTTTCGAGGAAGCAGTTCGAGCTCATGGAAGAGGCGAGGTTCTTCGGTGTTGAGTGCAGGATGTCGGCTCACCCCTGTGTCGATGGTAATTTCGACCTCAAGAACATCTGCACTGCGGTAGATGGAATCCGGAAAATGACCCGCGCTGAAAGTGCCGGAGCCGATGGGGTGGTGGCCTTTTGCAAGATCAACCTGCGCAGGACGACAGATCGGACCGCGATTTTGAAGATCTATCGTCTCATAGCGGACCAGAAGCTTCGAGCGGTCAAGTTCGCAGAGGGTGAAAGCCTCGGCGATGCACTCTTCGACGCGGCGGAGGTCGACCGCCTTCTACAAAATCATGGCGGCGCGCGGTCATGGACCGCCAGAGACGTTGCCGAATTCTCGGGATGGAAACCCGAATGTGTCACCGGATGGTGCGAGCAGGGTTTGCTTCAGGCGACCAAAGGGAAGCGAGGCTCGTTTTGCGTCTGGCAGATTACTGAGGAAGCGCTTTTGCGGTTCTGTCGTGAATTCCATGTGGCCTCCGACCTGGCAAAGGAAGGCAAGACTACTTCGCGAAAGCTGCTCGCATCACTTGCAGATCGAGGGATTTCCTCAGTCGGGTCGCAGGCGGTAGGAACATCGTCCCGGGGGCATCTAATCCGATCCGGAGATATCGCACGGATTATCGCGTTTCCCCCCACCTAACCGACACGCCTGCTCGCGCACTATATTTAAGCCGCCAAGGAATGCCTTGGCGGCTTTCGGCGTTTCTGAATGCTGGACTGCTGGTCGAATTTGACGTATCAGAATGCAGGGTGATCGCTGACGGCGAGCGGTACGCGGGAAGCGCAACATTATAGGCAAAACGCGCAAGACTTTGGGCGAGTTGTGCGCAAACTATTGGGCCTGAAACTGCGAATTTCTTCAAACATTAAGAGCAGAGTGCGCACGGTTACGCGGTGTCCTACAAGGGATGTAGGCAGGCGCAAAGACGCGCTTTCGCTCTGCTCAATATCTTGAAACGGATATCCGCCGCGTAGCTCAAGCAGCTACGCGGCGGATTTGTTTATATCAGGCTAATTACCCGATGATGCCATTCAGCGTCTCGGAGGGGCGCATCACGCGAGCGGTTTTGTCCGCGTCGGTGTGGTAGTAGCCACCAAGATCGACAGCAGCACCCTGGGCCGCCGCAAGCTCGGACAGGATGTCTGCTTCCTTAGCGGCAAGCTCTTTGGCGACGGGCGCGAACTCTGCGGCGAGCCCTGCGTCATCACCCTGCGCGGCCACAGCTTCGGCCCAGTAGCGCGCGAACCAATAGTGGCTGTCGCGGTTGTCGGGCTCACCCACCTTGCGCGAAGGGGAACGGCCGTGGTCGAGGATGCCCTGCGTCGCGGTCTCGACCGCTTTGCCCAACACGCGCGCCTTCTCGTTGCCGCGTGCGTCGGCGAGGAACATCAGGCTTTCGCCAAGCGCGCAGAACTCGCCGAGGCTGTCCCACCGCAGGTGATTTTCCTCAACCAACTGCTGCACGTGTTTGGGGGCCGAACCGCCCGCGCCGGTCTCGAACAAACCGCCGCCGTTCATCAGCTTCACGATCGACAGCATTTTGGCAGAGGTCGCCAATTCCAAGATCGGGAAGAGGTCGGTCAGGTAGTCGCGCAGCACGTTGCCGGTGATGGCAATCGTGTTCTCACCTTTGGTGATCGTCTCAAGCGAGGCGCGGGTGGCTTCGCGGGGGGCCATGATCTCGAACTTATCGGCCACGCCTTGGGCCTCAAGGATCGGCTTCACGTAGGAGATCAGCTCGGCGTCATGGGCGCGGCTTTCGTCCAGCCAGAAGATCGCCCGGCAGCCTTCGGCCTTTTGACGCGAGATGGCGAGGTTCACCCAATCCTCAATCGGCGCTTTGCGCGCGGAGGAAGAGCGCCAGATGTCACCGGCCTCGACCTTGTGCTGGTGCAGCACAGTGCCATCGTCGAGGATCATCTTGACGGTGCCCGCCTCGGCCAGCTCAAACGTGGTGGGGTGAGAGCCGTATTCCTCGGCCTTTTGGGCCATCAGACCGATGTTCTGCACCGTGCCTGCTGTTGCCGGATCAAGCTTGCCGTTCTCTTTGAAGAAGTTGATCGCCTCGTCGTAAACCGGCGCATAGGAGTTGTCGGGGATCACGCAATTCGCGTCATGCTCTTTGCCATCCGGCCCCCAGCCCTTGCCGCCAGCGCGGATCAGCGCGGGCATCGAGGCGTCGATGATCACGTCAGAGGACACATGCAGGTTGGTGATGCCCTTGTCGGAATCAACCATATACATCGGCGGACGGTCGTCCATGCAGGCGTCGATGTCGGCCATGATCTCCGTCTCGCCCTTCACGCGCTCCAGCAGGTCACCGAGGCCGGAGTTGGGGTTCACACCCAGTTCCTTGAGCTTTTGCCCATGCTTTTCAAACACCGGCGCGAGGTAGGCTTTGACCGCGTGGCCGAAAAGGATCGGGTCAGAGACCTTCATCATCGTGGCCTTGAGGTGGAGCGAGAAGAGAGTGCCGTCTTCTTTGGTTTTCTCGATCTGGGTGTTGAGGAAGTCCTTGAGTGCCGCGGCGCTCATGAAGGTCGCGTCAACCACGGTGCCGGCAGGATACTCAAGTCCGTGTTTCAGAACCGTCTCACCATCCGCGGTTTCCAGCACGATCTTCGCGCCACTCGCGGCGTCGAGCGTGGCGGAAACTTCGTTGGAGAAGAAATCATTGCCGGACATCGACGATACATGCGTCTTGCTGTCCGACTGCCAGTCGCCCATGCGGTGCGGGTTCGACTGGGCAAAGCTTTTGACGGCCTTGGCCGCGCGGCGGTCAGAGTTGCCTTCGCGCAGGACCGGGTTCACAGCCGACCCTTTGATGCCATCATATTTGGCGCGCACGGCCTTTTCTTCGTCCGTGCTGGGCTCTTCTGGGTAGTCGGGCAGCGCATAGCCTTGGGCCTGAAGCTCTTTAATCGCGGCGACCAGCTGCGGCACGGAGGCAGAGATGTTCGGCAGCTTGATGACATTCGCTTCGGGTGTTTTTACCAGACGGCCCAGTTCCGCCAGATCGTCCGACTGGCGCTGCGCCTCGGTCAGATGCTCGGGGAAGGTCGCGAGGATACGGCCCGCAAGGCTGATGTCTTTCGTGCCGACGCTCACACCAGCGGCTTCGGCGAATTTCTTGATGATCGGCAACAGCGACGCAGAGGCCAGCTCCGGCGCTTCGTCAACTTTGGTGTAGATGATATCGGACATGATTGCTCCAAATTGCTGCATTTGGTGCCCTGATAGCGGAAGAGGCGGCGAAGGTCGACGGTATACCGCAGTATGCGGTAGGGTCGTTTCGGGAAAATATGCGGAACTAGCGGATTTCAGCCTTTCGGCATGCTTCGAGGGGGCGCATCCCCCCGGTTCCCGCGCCTGTTTCTTAGCGGGTCACGCTGCGCGTTTGCAGAATCTGCATCCCGATGGCCATGGCCGGACCGATGCCGACCGCGAAAAGCAGCGTGCCAAGGCCCAGCGTCCCGCCCAAGGCCCAGCCAATCGCCACGACCGATAATTCGATGCTCATGCGGACAAGGGCGATGGGCTTGCCCGTCACCCGCTGCAGCCCCGTCATCAGCCCGTCACGCGGGCCGGGGCCGAGGTTTGCCACAAGATAGATCGCGCCGCCAAAGCCGGTCACGAAGACGCCGGTCAGCGCCAGCATCACATTGGCCAGATAGCTGTCAAAGCGGGGCAGGATCGGCAATGCATATTCCAGCACCAGCGCCACGATCACCGCGTTCAGAATGGTGCCGATGCCCGGCGTCTGGCGCAGCGGAACCCAAAGCAGCAGCACCGTGGCGCTGATAAGGAACGTGGCAAGCCCAAGGCTCCAACCCGTGATGTTGGTCACCCCTTCGGCAAAGACGGTCCAAGGGCTGACACCGACGCCAGCCTTGACCAAAAGCGCTTCGCCCAAGCCGAACATGACCAGCCCGAGGATCAGAAACACCATCGAGGCAAAGGGCGGCTTGAGGGTGAACGCCTTGGGCGAACTCCAGCGTAATGTCGGGACAGAGGTGACTGACAGGAAACTCACGGGCGGCGCGACCTTTGGCGATGCATTCAGGATGCATCCTTGTTCCAGTTTACGCCAAACCCGGCAAGGTCAATCCACCGCCAACTCAGCGCCAGCGGGTGAAGCCGAAAGTCATGTAATCTTTTTGATAGGCATCCGCCGTCAACGCCTCGATCTCATCGTCATAGATATCGGCGAGCGTGAAGGGACCGGGTTCCGCCGCCGCAGCCACGGCGGGGGTGGTCACATGACCTTGGCCCGCGGCCAAAGCGGGCAGCTCACTGGCCAGCTCCTCTTCGCGGATGATGCGATCCGGCAGGCAGAACTCGCCGAACCCCGCGATGGCTTGGGCCTGAGAGCACCATGCCGCATCCACCCGGATCGACGTCTGACCGGCCAGATTGCCTTTGAGAAACTTCAGAAAGGCGACAAAGGCGGTGCGATGCGCATCCCGGTCATACCCTGCATCGGGGCCATCTTTCGGCAGCGGCATCTTGTAGCGGCGCATCAGCGTGTTGCGCAATTGGCGATAGCTGCCCTCGCCCGTGGTCAGGATGTGGCGGCAAAAAGCATCATGCGCCCGTAGAGCGGGATGGCGTAGCACGGTAAAGCCACGATGCCCCGGCGTTTTGCGCTTCCACTGACGCAGATCTTTTTGCGACATCTTATCGCGCAGCGCCTCGCGCGGGACACCATCAAGGGCGGCCAGCCAATCCAACACCTGATCCTGCGGCCCGGATTTGATCGGCAGATAGATCAACCCGCTGGTCGCCGCCGCCACGTAGGAAGGCACATTCGGCCCGCGCCGCGGCTCGAAATTGGGGGTGCGGGTCAGGTCGAAACGGTCCAATCGCGCCAGCGCCTCTAGCATCTCGTCATAGTTGCTGACCTTGGCCGAGATCGGGCTGGGGTTTTGTTTCTTGAGGTTCTTGTCCAGCGCCTCCAACTGCTCATCCACGCCAAGATAGCGCGCAAGGCCGTTCATCACCTCAACGCTTTGCAGGTCTTCGTAGGCCACGTAAAACGCCGTCTGGCCCGAAGTCTGCAAGCTGTTCAGCAGCGTGATCTGAAAGCGCTGCAAGGCGTCCAGATGTGTGCTGAACTCATCGGCGTCAAAGACCGCCTGCGCCACCTTCTGCGCCTTCATATCGGTCAGTTTCCACTGCCCGGTCGCCTGCGCGATCTTCCAACTAACGTAACTGTCGACCGGATTGCGCGTGAGCACGATCTTGGCACAGCGGTGATCCTTGAGGATGGTCTCGAAAACGCGCGGATCATGATCGTGGAAATAGCGAAAGCCGCCCAAGGCATCCTGTTGTCCCCGGATGGCGGAGAGCAGCTTTTGGGGGTTCTCGTCCCGCGTGGCCTGATCAACCCTAAGGATCGGCTCGCTTTTGGGATAGCCCATAAAGAAAGGGTTAAAAGCCTCTCCATGACAGGCGATCCCCGCGAAAGCGTTTAGGTTCGCCTCCAGAAAATTTGACCCGGTCCGCATCTCGGCGAAGACCACGAAACTGTCGAATTTGTCGCGCATGGGTTATTTCACCAGATAGGGTTTGGGAGAGGGTTGGGCATCGGCACTGCTGCCGCGGGCGACAGGGAAATCGCCGACCAGATAGGGGTGCATGCCTTGGTTCTTGAGGTTCTGCAGGAACTGGCCGAAACCGTTCAGATCAACCATGCGAGGCGCCTCTGACAGGCGGCGCAGGCGGGGGCGGCCAATCTCATCCAGGATATCTTGCAGCGGCTCCATCGGCGCTTCGATGAAATCCGCCATGGTCCAGACCCGCACGCGCGCCTTGGTATAGGGCGAGTGCAGCACATCCAAATGCGTGCTTTCCGTCTTTTGCAGCTTGGCCGCCAGACGGCGTATATCGGCGAAATCGAGGTTCGAGCGGAACAGCGGCACTGCCCAAGCGCCGGTGATTACCGAAATATGCGCATTCGGGTCTTTGGCGATGCGCCAATTGATGTCTTGGTTGTCCATCGGGCCGAACTGAAAACACTGGCGTTCGCCACGGGTGTTCCAGATCAGGTTGGTCAAAAACGCACTGGCATTGTGATCGCGCAGCACCGGATTGTCCGACAAGGCACCGTTCAGCGCGGTCTGCCCGTCGGCAAAATGAACCCGGTCTGGCGCAAAGAGATGCCCATGCACGCGCCCCCCGCTGGCACGGCTCAGCCAATGTTCGAATTCCTCGAAAATCTCGGCAAAGCCCTGAAACACCGAATAGGGCGCAGCGGTGACGCCATTCTCCCAATCCTCATTGGGAAAACGGCTTTGCATATAGAGCCCCGCGCGCCCGCGGGTCCGCCGCTCGACGGCCTTGGCAAAGATGCGGTCGATCTTGCCGGGGTTCGGTTCGGTCTTTTTCAGCGCACCGGCTGAATCCGTCAAAAACGCTTGATAGAGCCTGTCTGCATGGGGCCAAATCTTGCGTGCGACAAAGCAATCCGAACGGCGCAATAGCTGCAGGTGGTCGTCGTAAAAGATATGCGGCTTGCCCTGAAAATCGAACTTCGACAGGGTCAGCGACCGGCTCTCGATCTTGCTGGAATAGAGCCGCGTTAGGGTCTGGAAATAGCTTTCGTCCGGGATCCAGACATAGCGAAAGAACTTGTCATAGCTGGGCCGGTCCGGGTCTTGCAGGATCGCCGAGAGCGTGCGCCGGGTCAGGCACCACCATTGCGAGCCCATATGCGGCACGATCCCGCGCGGCATCCGACGTTTGAGCCGCAGCAGACGCTGCACCTCGACCGCGCGGTCAAACAGATAGCGGTTGCGCCGCCAAGAGAAGGGGAAACGCAGGGTAAACCGCTCTTCATCCAGCCCGCCCACCGTCCAGGGCACGTCCGCCGTGGTGGCGCTTTCGATGAAATCGGTCCGCGGGCGGTCCTCAAGATAGTCGATCAATTCCTGCACCGGGCGCAGCGGCAGGCAGGAACCCGAGGCCAGATAGACATGGCGCACCTTGGGAAAGCGCGACAGCATCAATTCCGCCGCCCCCTGAGAGGCCGCAACGATCCCCCAGGTACCCCATTCGCAGCGTTTGCGGGGGCTGAAATGCACATCCTTCAGGTCAGAGAGTGCCGCCACGAAAGCATCATGCGCGCGCCGGGGCACGGCCTTGTCGATATGGATCACCACCGGGCAGCCCGCAGCGGCCCAATGGCGCGCGACCTGCTCGGCCCGGTCAAAGGCGTTGTGCACCAGCATGACGATCCCGACGCTCATGCCCAGTTCCCCTTGGACATCAGGCCGAGAATCTCAAGCTGCCGCCAGTTGATGTAGCGCTCCGACCACTTGCACCATAGCTGCGGGTCGTCCTTTAGCTGCGCGGCATAGGCTTTGTATTCCACCGAAGCCGCGTAATGCTCGCTGCGCTGCAACTCCTCCGCCGCCTTGGCACCGAAGGTGTCGAGGAACTTGGCATGCAGCAGCACACCCGAGGCTTTCTCTCCGCCCCATTCGTCATAGACCTGATTAAGCCCGCGCGGCAGCAGCATATGGGTCGAGCTGACATAGGCATAGCGCCGGTCCCACTTGACCAGCGGCACCTTGTTCAACGCCGGCGCCTTGGCGGGTTCATCTGGGAAGAACACCCGCGCCCGTGGCCCGCCCTGAATCCAGAGGTTTCCAAACCGCCGATTGCGCGAAATGGTGTAGTTGCCGCTGTCGAACCACGACGCAATCTCAATCGGATTTTGGCCCGATTGGTAGGGTTCTTCGTCCAGCCGACCTTTGGGATACATATCCAGCAGCATCGCGGAAAAGCTTTTGATCGAGGACGCATCAAGCCAATCGGTCAGCGCCCGCAGGGGCCGGGTGTCGCAAAAGGGATAGACCAGAAATTCATCGGGATCGACCGTCAGCGCCCAGTGGCCATGGGCGTATTTCATCTGCAGCCAGTTCAGCCAATCGACCCCGAAGCGCGCCCGTTTATAGCTGGCCTTGGCGCTCCAGACCGACACATCGGGTTGCTCGGCAAGATAGTCAAGCGAGCCATCGGTGCTGTCGTTATCCACGAAAAAGAAGTGTCCGACGCCCATCTCGCGGTAGTATTTCAGGAAATAGGGCAGCCGGATGCGTTCGTTGCGCTGCGTGCAGAACACAAGGATATCGTCGCGTTTGATCTGGGCGGTGCGGATCGCCACGCGGGTCAACTCGCGCCGTTTGCGGAAGGCGCGGATGCGCCAGCGCTTGCGTTGCAGCCGCAATCGATATGACTGAATTAAGCCCAAACCGCCCCTTACCTATCGGATCTGACCGCTTCTCTACCGCGCTATCACGTTGACTTTAACACGGTCTTGAAGTGTTCGGCCCATGTTGGCGCGATAAAAGTCGTCGCGGGGCGCGGGTCTGGCACAGATGCGGCCCATTCTTCGATTGTTCTGATCCATGAATAGGGCTCGCTCAGGGCCGCGTAAACGGCTTTGTCGCCTAGGACCTCGTGCAAGACCGGTAAATCGTTGCATAAAACACGCGTTCCACGGCTCAGTGCCTCGGCGGGCGGCAGGCCGAACCCCTCTGCATGGCTGGGAAAAAGCATCCCTGCCGCGCCCTGTACCAATGCGGCCAATCCGGCGTCGCTGAGGCTTGAGAACTCGCGCACAGGGCCGCTCGGGGGCAGCCGATCAAGTCGGTCAAAGACCGCGCTGTTGTTCCACCCCCGAGCGCCGCAAATCAGCAGCAGCGGCGCGTTAGGGCCCATCTGCTGCCATAGGTCCAGCAAGAAACCATGGTTCTTGCGCGGCTCGATGGTGCCGACGACGACGAAATAGGGCGGCTTTGGCGGCAGGCCCGCAGGCAGTTCACCGCTATCGGGCGTGGGCAGGTCGAGACCCAGATGCGCGACGATCGCAGGGGGGATCCGCCCCCGCATCTGCGTCTCGCTGCGCCGGCGCGTGTCTTGCGAGTTGTAGATCACCAGATCGGCCTGCGCAGACACCCGGTCAATCTTGGCCCGAAACGGCGCGACCGTGCCGGGACGCTGGTAGGCGGGATGGTCCAGCGGGATCACATCATGAATGAGAACCGAAATCCGTCCCTGCGCCTTTTTCACGGCGCCCAGAACCCGGTCCGTCAGGTTGCTGTGGCCGACATTGAGATAGGCAAAGCCCGGTGGCAGATGACGCGAGAGCAATGGCGGCAACCCGGCAGGCAGACACCGCCCCCGCGCCAAGCGCCTCAGGTCACTTTCCGCCCGCGTTAGAGCCACACTACGCCCCCGTGGCAAGCGCGACAGAAGGTCTGCCCGCCCCCAAGGGACGCGACCCTCAAGCCGATCATGAAAGCCCCGCATCCCGTCGCGGTCCAGCAAGACATAGCCCAAAGCCGTGCGCGCCACTCCAAAGAGCGGCGCGTCACCTGTCAAAAGATGTGAGAGATACGCCAGTTCGACCCGATCAACCCCCGTCGCGCCCCGCCCGACCCGACGCAAACTGCGCGTTAGGTCCAAGAGCCGCGTGGCGGGTTCAGCCATCGTAGTGGCCGGTCTGGTGCCATTTCCAAGCGTCGGCAATCATCTTGTCCAAGGTCGAGCGTTTGGGCACCCAACCCAACTCCTCTTCCGCGCGGGTAGAGCCTGACACAAGTTTGGTACAATCCCCCGGACGGCGCGCGCCGATCTCATGGGGCACCGTTTGATTGGTCACAGCGCGACTGTCGTCGAGCACTTCACGCACCGAAAAGCCACTGCCGGTGCCAAGGTTGAACACGCGGCTGCCCTTCCCGTCCTGAAGCCATTTCAGACCCAAAACATGGGCATCGACCAGATCGCAGACATGCACATAGTCCCGAATACAGGTGCCGTCGGGGGTGTCATAGTCATCCCCGAAAACAGTCAGCGCCGCGCGTTTTCCGGCAATCGCATCCAGCATCAGGGGGATCAGATGCGTCTCTGGCTGATGGAACTCGCCCACTTCGCCCTCTGGATCCGCCCCGGCCACGTTGAAATAGCGAAAGATCACATGCTGCAGCCCATAGGCCGCTTCAAAGTCGCGCAGGATGTCTTCGATCGCGCGTTTCGACGCGCCGTAGGCGTTGATCGGATATTGTGCGCTGTTTTCATCCAACACGACGTTATCCTGATCGCCATAGGTCGCACAGGTCGACGAAAAGACGAACCCTTTGCAGCCTGCAGCGACCGCCGCCTCGATCAGCGTAAGAGACCCGTTGACGTTGTTGCGCCAGTAAAGCCCCGGCTCCGCCATGCTCTCCCCCACTTGGCTGAGGGCGGCGAAATGCATCACCGCAATGGGCTGATGTTTCGCAAAGACCTCATCCAGCCGCGCGCGGTCCAGCAGATCGCCTTGCTCAAAGGGGCCGAATTTCACGGCATCGCGCCAGCCTGTCACCAGATTATCAAATGTGACGGGAATAAAGCCCGCCGCTTTCAATGCCTTACAAGCGTGCGAGCCGATATAGCCTGCCCCGCCCGTTACCAATACCTTTTCCATTTTGCGTTTTCCCGACCTTACTGCGCGGCCCGGTCGATTTGGGAAATACTTTGCAGATAGGCCGAAAGATCATCGCGCAATTCCTCACGGGCAAGACCAAAGGCCACGGTCGCTTGAAGAAAGCCTGCTTTGGAGCCGCAATCGAACCGCTGCCCGCGGAACCGGAAACCATAGACATCACGGCCTTGCTCGATCTCTTGGGCGATCGCATCGGTCAGCTGAATCTCACCACCCGAGCCGGATTTCAGTTTGTTGAGGTTCTTCAAAACGTTCGGCGAGAGGATATAACGCCCGATCACCGCAAGGTTCGACGGCGCTTCGTCGACGGCGGGCTTCTCTACCATCCCTTTGACCTTCACCATATCGCCGCGCTCTTCACTGGTGTCGAGAATGCCGTAGGAAGAGGCACGGGAGGGCTCGACCTCCATCGCGGCAACCATGCTGCCGCCGGTTTCCTCATAGGCTTCGACCATCTGCTTGAGGCAGGGTTTTTCCGCCGCGATCACGTCATCAGGCAGCATGACGGCAAAAGGTTCATTGCCGATCAAACGGCGGGCGCACCAGACCGCATGGCCAAGACCAAGCGCCTTATGCTGGCGGATATAAGCAATCGCACCGCTGTCCATATTGGTGCTTTGAAGCGTCTCTAGAAGCTCTGTCTTGCCCTTTTTACGCAACTCCTGCTCAAGCTGCGGGGCGTGGTCGAAATAATCCTCCAGCGCGCCTTTGCCGCGGGAAGTCACGAAGATGAACTCTTTGATCCCGGCCGCCCGCGCCTCATCGATTGCGTATTGAACCAAGGGGCGGTCAACGAGAGTCATAATCTCTTTGGGCACCGATTTGGTGGCGGGCAGAAAGCGTGTCCCCATACCTGCGACAGGGAAAACCGCCTTTGTTACCTTCTTGCGCATGTTAATCCTTACAACTTATTCGAAAAATACAGAACGCCACGGTAAATCCACCTGCGTCTTTTTAACGGCTACGATCATCGCTGAAACCGCGCTGTCTGGCAACTCGCTTAACTTCTCTTTTCAGCCGATCACACCGCCGCCTTAAGCGAAAAACCGCGTCATCCCGGGCGGATTTTCCGTATATCCCACCTGTTTGCTGCCAAATAGCGTGGGTCGGATCAAAGACAACGCGATGGTAGAGCGCCGTTGGCGAAAGGCTGATCAAGGTGACGATCTCTCCGGCTTGCGCCCGTTTTGCAGCTTTTCCCCGGTCCCGTGCCAGTTTTATAGGCCGGGTGAAGATCGCCACGCTGCGCCGCGCGCGGGCGGGGAAAGGGCGAAAGGGGCTGCTGGCGACGCGCGGTACGCTGGTGCTGACGAAGGGGCGCTTCAGCCCCTCGGCATGGCCTTCATCCAGTCTGCGCAGCAGACGGGGAACATCGCGCGGCTCTAACCCGCCGCTTATCAGATGGCGCAGCAACCGGCGGCGCTCTGCCGCGCGAAGGTGTGCCCATTGGGCGGCACGGTCCTGCGGGGGCAGATGTTTGCGATGGAACACGGCCCAGCTTGCCCCGATGTCGAAAAGATCACGCGGCACACGGTTGGCGCTTCGCATCGCATTGGCGGCGAAACCGTGATGGACCTCGGCCAGCGGCACGATTGCGGTGGCATGGCCTGCCCGCGCCAGCCGCATGTTCAGATCGGTTTCATCGAGATAGTAATGAAAGGCCGGGTCAAAACCGCCCATCTCCACCAAGGCATCACGCCGAAAAGCCATATTAGTGCCTTCGGTTTTGATTGCCCCCCCGGGCGGAGGGTGCAAAATGCTGGGCGTTTCGGGGTCTACATCAAGGTTTTCCGGCTCTCCCAATGCGTTCAGTTGGCGCGCGCGGTATTGGAAAGAGATGCCGTTTCGTCCCCGGACGAAACCGGTCATCGCCGCCACTTCGGGCTGTCGCGCAGGGTCCAGCAGGTGGCGCAGCCATTGCGGCTCTGGCACGGCATCATCGTCGATAAAGGCCACGACCTCCCCCGCGGCCTCGGCGATCCCAAGGTTGCGCGCGGCAGAGATGTTCGGCCTGTCGTAAGTGACCAGCTTTAGGGCCTCGGCAAAGGCCATGTCGCGGGCCACAGCGATCCCTACGGGGTCGGCCACGACGATGACTTCGAAAGGGGCGTATTGAAGCTGTCCCACCCCCGTCAGACAGCGCCGCAATGCCTCGGGCCGATTCCGGCTGACGATGACGATGCTGACAGGCACGCCGTTTTCCAGCGTGGCACTGACGGGGGTGGTGGTCATTCCAGACCCATTTTCGCCATCATGGCTTCGAGCTTCGGCACGTCTTCGGGGTTGTTCAATTCCCAGAACTCGCGGCCCTTGGCCTCGACCTCGGCGCAGAGCACCGGGCGGCCATTCTCAAGGAAACGAAGCTGTTCCAGCCCCTCCAACTGCTCCAAGGGACCGACAGGCCAGTTAGGGTAGCGCGCCAGCGCGTCGGGGCGGTAGGCATAGACCCCGACGTGATGGAAAACCGGGGTCATATCAGTCTCTGCGTAGAGCTTTCCGGTATAGGGAACGACCTCTTTCGAGAAATAGAGCGCTTGATTATCGGCCCCGAAAACCGCCGTCGTGCCGCCGACCCGGCCCGCCTTGCGGTCGCCCAGAAGACTGTTCAGCGTGACACCGTCGCAACGCAGAACCGGGGTCGCAATCTCGGCATTGGGATTGTCTTTCAGCCCCTGCACCAGCCCTTCGACGAACCAATGCGGCGTTAGCGGTGCGTCGCCTTGCAGGTTGACCACGATGTCATAGCCCCCGCCCAGCGCGGCATGGGCTTCGGCGCAGCGTTCGGTGCCGTTGGCGCAGGATTCCGAAGTCATCACGACCTCGGCGCCGAAACCCTCTGCGGCCTCGCGAATGCGGTCGTCGTCGGTGGCCACCACCACACGATCGACGCCCGAAACCGCGCTGGCGGCCCGCCAACTGCGCTCGATCAGGGACTGTTTTTGTCCCGTAGCTCCGGTGAGGGCCACAAGCGGTTTGCCGGGATAGCGGGTGGAGGCATAGCGGGCGGGGATGACGATCAGAACAGACATCAGCCCGCCTTCAGCTCAACACCCGGCGCATGGGCGATGAAGAAGGGGTTGGCGAAATCTTCCTTGCCGTAGGCCAGCGGGGTGAGGTCATCGAAACGCACCACAGCGCCGCCTGCCCCGTTCAGCACCGCATGGCCTGCGGCGGTGTCCCATTCCATCGTGCGGCCCAAACGCGGGTAGAGATCGGCCTCTCCGGTCGCGACCAGACAGAACTTCAGCGAGGAACCCGCCGAGGTCATGTCCCGCACGCCGTATTTTCCGATGTAGTCGTCGGTCGCCTGATCGCGGTGGGATTTGGAAGCAACGACCATCAGGGCCGCATTGTCCGGGTTAGAGACTGAAATCGCCTTGGTTTCGCCAAGCTGCCCTTTGGCAAATGCGCCCGTCTCCTCGACCGATTGACCGTCGGCTTGAGTAAAGAACATCCGGGATTTGGCAGGCGCATAGACCACGCCGCGCGTCGGCACGCCGCCTTCGACCAGCGCGATGTTCACCGTGAAATCCCCGCGGCGGTGGACGAATTCCTTGGTGCCATCAAGCGGATCGACGATGAGAAAGGTATCGCCCTTGGCGGTATGGGTCGCGGCCTGCTCTTCGGTGACCAGCATGACATCGGGAAAGGCAGCGCGGAGCCCTTCGGAAATGATCGCATCGGCGGCTTCGTCGGCGGCAGTGACGGGGCTGTCGTCGGATTTCGATTTCACCTCGAAATCATCCTGACCATAGATCTCCATGATCTTATCCCCGGCTTCCAATGCCAGCCGCCGCATTTCTGCGACCAATTTCTCGTAATCCATTTTGCCTCCGGCCCTGCGGGCTGTCGTTGCTTCAATTAACCATTTCCCTTATGCTGTGCAGCTAACGGAACAGCAAGAATTCCGTGCCACGTTAGGGCTTCGTCAAGGACGCGCGCATGTTCCAATCCTCCAGAAAGCCGAAATCGGGCTTTGGCTCGGCTCTCTCCATTGCAGAGTTGGTTTACCATTCCGTGGTGCGCAACGTGCGCAAGCAGCACAACAACGCCTTCATCGCCATCGCGATGAACATGCTGCAAACGGTGATGTTCGTGCTGGCCTTCTATGTGATGTTCTCGATCCTCGGGATGCGCGGGTCTGCCGTGCGCGGTGATTTTCTTGTCTATCTGATGTCTGGCATCTTTCTCTACCTCACCCATGTGAAGGCATTGGGCGCGGTCGCCGGGTCAGAGGGGCCAGCAAGCCCGATGATGCAGCACGCCCCGATGAATACAATCATCGCCATCGCTTCGGCGGCGGTCGGATCGCTTTATATTCAGGTGCTGTCGCTCTTTGTGATCTTGTTTATCTACCATGTGGCGGTGACCCCGATCTCCATCGATCAGCCCTTTGCCGCTTTCGGGATGATGCTCACCGCGTGGTTTACCGGCTGTGCGCTTGGGCTGGTGATGCTGGCGATCAAGCCGTGGTTTCCGTCCTTCGTGACGATTTTTTCGACCGTCTATCAACGTGCCAACATGATCGCCTCGGGCAAGATGTTCCTCGCCAACTCTCTGCCCGGCTATATGCTGGCGATGTTTGATTGGAACCCGCTGTTTCATAGCATCGATCAGGCGCGCGGCTTTGCCTTCATCAATTACAACCCGCGCTACAGCAGTTGGGAATACCCGCTCTGGGTTGGTCTGGTGCTTTTGATGATCGGGCTGATGGGCGAATTCTATACCCGCCGTCATGCGTCGATCAGTTGGAATGCCCGGCGGTGAGACTGCTTGCGGTCCTTCTCTGCCTCTGGGCGCTGCCTGCCGTGGCAACGCAGGAGGCATGGCCCGCTCTTTACGATGTCAGCGGGGTCGCGGCGGATGACGTGCTGAACATTCGCCAAGCACCTGACGCAAGCGCTGCGATTATCGGCAGCCTCAAGCCCGACGCTGAGAATATCGAAGTGATCCGCCCCGATGACCACCATAGCTGGGGCTTGGTTAACACCGGCGAAGGGAGCGGCTGGGTCTCTCTAAGCTACCTCACACGTCAACCAGGGCAATGGGATGGGGCGATGCCGCCCGTGGCGCGCTGTAGCGGGACGGAGCCGTTTTGGTCTTTTGATGTCACCGGAGCGAGGCTGAGTTACGATGCCATGGCGGACAGCCCGCGCGATTTCCGCATCACCCAGTCCGGCACGGCGCAGGGGCGGCGCGACAGCTTTCATCTGATTGCCGAGGGGGCCAGCGGTGCGGCAATCGCCGCGCTTACGGCGCGTGCCTGTAGCGATGGCATGTCGGACCGCGCCTATGGGCTTGCGGTCGACCTTCTTTTGCAGGGAAATGATGGCTGGCAACATCAGACAGGGTGTTGTTCACTCAGCCGCTGAAACGACGGACTTTTCAAAAAAGTCCGTCGCCGTTTTCTTTAAAAGAAAACGTCACTCCACCACACGAAGCGTCAGATTGATCCGCCCCCCTTTGGGCAGCAGCGTCGACGTGCCGGGCTTGATCCGGTCCACCCCGTGGTAGGTCAACCGCGCCTCACCGCCCATGACCACCACATCGCCCGACTGCAGCCAGATCGATTCCGTCTTGCCGCCTCGGGTCAGGTTGCCGATCCGAAACAACCCGTCATCTCCCAGAGAGACCGAAACGACAGGCCACTGAAAGTCCGCCTCATCCCGGTCCTGATGCAGCCCCATGCGCGCATCGGCATCGTAGTAGTTGATTAAGCAGCATTCGGGACGGCGCTCCAACCCCGTCAACTTGTCCCAGATCGCCAGAATCGGTTCGGGGATCTCGGGCCATGGCTGCCCATCGGGATGTTCGGTGACGTAACGATAGCCGCGCCGGTCCGAGAACCAGCCATAGCGCCCCGCCGCGCTCATCCGGACCGACATGCGCCCGCCGCGCGGCACTTCGGGGCGAAAGAACGGCGCCTCGCGCACCACACCGCGCACCGCGTCCAACACCTTCTGCTGGGCCGCTCTTCCCAAAAATTCTTTGTGGATATCGAAGCCCCGCAGGCGCAAAGCAGTCATTTTTCTTTCTTCCTCACTCGTTTGGCAAAAACATCACGGAATCGCGACCATCCTGACCAGCCAATGGTTGCAGGGTGCAAATACCCTCCCTATATACGCTCCGAACCGTCGAAGGCACGTGGTCTTCGATGTCAACAGATCGGGGCAGGATGCCGAAACGGGTCCGCGCCTCGTGTCATCGCCTTAGATTCAAAGAGGGATCGAACATGTCCAAAGTAATCGGTATTGACCTTGGCACCACCAACAGCTGTATCGCCATCATGGATGGCAGCCAGCCTCGTGTGATCGAAAACGCTGAAGGCGCGCGCACAACGCCGTCGATCGTCGCCTTCACCGACGATGAGCGCCTTGTCGGCCAGCCGGCGAAACGCCAGGCGGTCACCAACCCAGAAAACACTGTCTTCGGCGTCAAGCGCCTGATCGGCCGCCGCAACGACGATGCGGATCTGGCCAAAGACAAAAAGAACATGCCGTTCAACGTCATTGATGGCGGCAACGGCGACGCATGGGTCGAAGCGCGTGGTGAGAAATACTCCCCAAGCCAAATCTCAGCCTTCATCCTTGGTAAGATGAAAGAAACCGCAGAGAGCTATCTGGGTGAGGAAGTCACGCAGGCCGTTATCACCGTGCCCGCATACTTCAACGACGCCCAGCGTCAGGCCACCAAAGACGCCGGCAAGATCGCCGGTCTCGAAGTGCTGCGGATCATCAACGAGCCGACAGCCGCCGCGCTGGCCTATGGCCTCGACAAAGAGAACACGCAAACCATCGCGGTCTATGACCTTGGCGGCGGTACATTCGACGTGACCATCCTTGAGATCGACGACGGCCTGTTCGAAGTGAAATCCACCAACGGCGACACGTTCCTCGGTGGTGAAGACTTTGACATGCGCATCGTCAACTACCTTGCGGATGAGTTCAAAAAGGCCAACGGCGTTGACCTGACGCAAGACAAGATGGCGCTGCAGCGTCTGAAAGAAGCTGCCGAGAAAGCGAAGATTGAGCTTTCCTCCTCCAGCCAGACCGAGATCAACCAGCCCTTCATCTCGATGGGTAAAGACGGCTCGCCGCTGCACATGGTCATGAAGCTGACCCGCGCCAAGCTGGAAAGCCTCGTGGGTGATCTGATCAAAGCGTCGATGAAGCCCTGCGCCGCAGCGCTGAAGGATGCGGGCCTCTCGGCTTCCGACATCGACGAAGTCGTGCTGGTCGGTGGTATGACCCGTATGCCGAAAGTCGCAGAAGAAGTGACGAAGTTCTTCGGTAAAGAGCCGCACAAGGGTGTGAACCCTGACGAAGTTGTGGCCCTGGGTGCTGCCATTCAGGCCGGTGTTCTGCAAGGCGACGTCAAAGACGTGGTTCTGCTGGACGTGACACCGCTGTCCTTGGGCATTGAAACCCTTGGTGGCGTCTTCACCCGTTTGATCGACCGTAACACCACGATCCCGACGAAGAAGTCTCAGGTCTTCTCGACCGCCGAGGACAACCAGAACGCTGTGACCATTCGGGTTTTCCAAGGTGAGCGTGAGATGGCGGCCGACAACAAGATGCTCGGTGCCTTCAACCTTGAGAACATCCCGCCTGCCCCGCGCGGCATGCCGCAGATCGAAGTGACCTTTGACATTGACGCCAACGGCATCGTGTCGGTGGGCGCGCTCGACAAAGGCACCGGCAAAGAGCAGAAGATCACGATCCAAGCCTCGGGTGGTCTGTCGGATGCGGATATCGACAAGATGGTCAAGGACGCGGAAGAGAACGCCGAGGCGGACAAATCCCGTCGCGAGCTGATCGAAGCGAAAAACCAAGCGGAATCGCTGATCCACTCGACCGAAAAGTCGCTGGAAGAGCATTCCGACAAGGTTGACCCAACCACCGTCGAAGCGATCGAGCTGGCCATTGCCGCGCTGAAAGACGAGCTGGAAACCGACAACGCCGACAAGATCAAGTCCGGCATCCAGAACGTCACCGAAGCGGCCATGAAACTGGGCGAGGCGATCTATAAGAACGCTCAGGAAGAAGGCAACGACGACACGGCGCAGCCTTCGGATGCTCAGCAATCGCAGGGTGGCGACGATGACATCCTCGACGCCGAGTTCGAAGATCTGGACGACGACAAGCGCGCGTAAGCGTGAAACGGAACCTGTGAAAGGGCCGGTCCGTCAGACGGGCCGGCCCATCACGTTCCAGCGCAGGAGCATGATAACCCATGGCAAAACGTGACTACTACGAGGTGCTTGGCGTTGCCAAAGGGGCCTCTGCCGACGAGATCAAGAAGGCCTACCGCAGCAAGGTCAAAGACCTTCACCCCGACCGCAACAAAGACAATCCAAACGCCGAAGCCCAGTTCAAAGAAGTGGGCGAAGCGTATGACGTGCTGAAAAGCGACGACAAGAAAGCGGCCTATGATCGCTACGGCCACGCCGCCTTTGAAGGTGGCATGGGCGGCGGTCGTCCCGGCGGCGGCATGGGTGGCGGTCAGGGCGATTTCTCTTCGGCCTTTTCCGATGTCTTTGACGATCTCTTCGGTGACTTCATGGGCCAACGCGGGGGTGGTGGCGGACGCCGCGCCGCACGCGGTGCCGACTTGCGCTATAACCTGCGCATCTCGCTCGAAGATGCCTTCTCGGGCATGCAAAAGTCGATCACCGTTCCGGCCTCTGTCCAGTGCGATTCATGTGACGGCAGCGGTGCCGAGGGCGGCGCAGAGCCGTCGACCTGCCCCACCTGTTCGGGCATGGGCAAGGTCCGCGCGCAGCAGGGTTTCTTCACTGTTGAACGCACCTGTCCCACCTGCTCTGGCATGGGTCAGATCGTTAAAAACCCTTGCAAGAAATGCCGCGGCGCGGGCCGTGTTGAGAAAGAGCGCACGCTCTCGGTTAACATCCCCGCTGGTGTTGAAACCGGCACCCGTATCCGGCTAGCCGGTGAGGGCGAAGCGGGCATGCGCGGGGGGCCGTCGGGTGACCTCTATATCTTTATCGAGGTGGCCGAACATGAGCTCTTTGAGCGCGACGGGCCGAACCTGTTCTGCCGTGTCCCCGTGTCGATGAGCACCGCCGCTTTGGGCGGCAATATCGAGGTGCCCACCATCGACGGGGGTCGTGGCCGCGTGCAGATACCCGCAGGCAGCCAGTCGGGTCGTCAGATGCGTCTGCGCGGCAAGGGCATGCCCCCGCTGCGGGGCGGTGGCGTCGGTGATATGATCATCGAACTGGCGGTTGAGACCCCGGTGAACCTGACCAACAGACAGAAGGAACTGCTGCGGGAGTTTGAGGGCGAAGCCCAGAACAACAACCCGGAAAGCAGCAATTTCTTCTCTTCCGTCAAATCTTTCTGGGATTCGATGAAGGGTTAAAATTCTGCCGGGTGAGGCGTATCGCGCGCCTCACCTGCAACCCTAGGTGCACAAGGTAAATAGGACGTCAAAACCCTGTTAACCGAATCCTAACCACCTTCACGCAAAACTCTGGTCATGACCCGTGCCCCGAGAACCTCGGCTGATCAGCCCCTTCCCTTCCTGATGGACGAAGCGCACAGACCGCCGTCCAATACGGGAAAGCAACCCTCTTATATTGGAGACCACCGCCAGCGTTTGCGCAGCCGTTTCATTGATGGCGGCGCGGCGGCTATCCCGGATTATGAGATGCTGGAGCTTGTCCTTTTCCGCGCCATCCCCCGCCGTGATGTGAAACCGCTGGCGCGCGAACTTCTGGACCGGTTCGGTGACTTCAACCGCGTCATCACCGCCCCTGCCGCCCGCCTGCGCGATATCAAAGGTATTGGCGAAGCGGTGATTGTCGAGCTTAAGATCGTTGAGGCTGCGGCCCAGCGGCTGGCCCGGGCGAAGGTGCTACAGCGGCATGTCGTCTCCTCTTGGGACGCTCTGCTGGACTACTGTCACACCACCATGGCCCATCTGGAGATGGAGCAGTTTCGCGTTCTCTACCTCGACCGAAAGAACATCCTCATCGCGGATGAGGAACAGGCGAAAGGCACGGTGGATCATGTCCCGGTATATCCGCGCGAGGTTGCCAAACGGGCGCTTGAACTGAATGCCAGCGCGATCATTCTTGTGCACAATCACCCCTCGGGCGACCCCAGTCCGTCAAGATCGGACATCGACATGACCCGGCAAGTTGCGGCTGCCTGTGATGCCCTGGGGCTGACGCTGCATGACCACCTGATCATCGGCAAATCACGCGAGCTAAGCTTCCGGAACGAAGGACACCTGTAAGGAACCCGCTCCTCAGCGCACCCAAACCTCGACCCGCCGGTTGGCCTGACGGCCCCACTCGCTGTCATCGCAGGCAATCGGCATCGCTTCGCCAAAGGCATCCACCCGCAGATCAATGCGCGACAGGTTGGCGGTGACCGCGGCTGCGCTGACGGCACGTTGGACCGCCTCGGCCCGGCGCAGCGCGATCTCGCGATTGGCCTTTGCCGCGCCCTCCCCATCGCTGAAGCCCACGAACATCAACCGGCGCGCGTCATATTGGCCCTGCTCCAGCGCCCGCGCCAGTTGCTGAACGTTAGAGCGCGACTGCGCGTCAAGACGGATCGAGCCTGCCTCGAACCGGAAAGAGGTCGTGAGCCGGGCCATCGGCACCAGCGTCGCCGTCATGCGCTGCAATTCTTCCAACGGGGTTTCGATCCCCGCCGTGATAATGGCATTGGCAAAGCGGTTGCCCTGTTCCTCTATCGGGATTTCTTCGGGCGTCTGATCTACGAAACCAGCCCTGCGGATCACGATCTGCGCCGAGGGGCCGCGGGTAAAGGCGAGAAACTCGCGTGTGATAAGCGGCAGCCGACGCGCCGGGAAATAGAGGAACATCGGCGCGGTCAGCGGGTAATCTTCGGTCTTGATCGTGCGCCGCGCGGCATCCAGCGCAAAGCCGCAGTTGCCGCCAAGGGTCAGCACCTCGGTCCCGCCCTGTTCGGCATAGCTGGTGATCCCAAGAGCAAAGACATCCCGCGCGACCGCCTCTGCCAGCGCGTCGGGCATAGTGTGGCGCGTGACATCGGCGCTCAGTTCCAGTCCGGCGGGCGTTAATACCTGATCCACAATGGCTTGACTCAAGCCGCTGTCGGCGGTGGGTAGATGCAGTTCAATGGGCGCGTCCGGCCCGCCAAGGCGCTGCCAATTCTTGATCTCACCGGAAAACACCCGGGCCAAGGTCAGCGGCGAGATCTGTTTCACTGGATTGGACGGGGCCACCACAGGCACCACCGCATCAAGCGCCAGCACCCGGCTGCGATTGGCGCCGGTCAGATCGCCCAACCCCAACTCGCGGGCATTTATCCGCTCCTCGCGGCGCACTTCGCGCAGGGCCATCACCACATCGGCCTCATCCGCCAGAAGATCGGCAAAGCCTTCGTTGGTGTTGGTCGCCCGGAAATCGAATCGCGCGGCCAGTTTGCCATCATCTTGACGCGAAAGCAGCAGCGCGAAACGCCCGCCCTCCCCGTCTTCGCGGTTGACCGTATAGCCCTGCCGCGCCGCGAAGGCTTCGATCAGCGCGGGCATCAGCACCGCCCCCATGGTTGCCGAGCCCGAGAACCGCACCTCGGCCACGAAATCTTCAAGGTTGGGGCATCCCGGCCCGGCGCAGGACACGCCACTGCTGTCGACGGTCAGCTCGCCGTAGTCGGTTTCGACCCGATAGAATTCGCCGTCGAAACCCAGCAAGGTGCCGCTGAGTTCAACGCTGCCATCGCGCGAGGTCAGCGCGATATCCTGCGCCGTGCCTGTGACCGCCGTAAAAAGCAAAAGTGCGGCGCTGATCGCCGCACGTTTCAACCCGTTCATCAAGACCTACCCGGTTGCGTTAGTTCTGCGCGACTTTCAGGTCTTGGAGCAAATTATTCAACACCAGAAAGTTGCCAACCGCATCACACTCCGGCACGGCGAGGGTCAAGTTCTGAGTTTTCACCGGATCGTCGCCACGCAATTCCAGCGCCTGTGCTTCGATCTCAAGCCCGCAGTTGGCCTCGCTCACCTCGGCCTCGACACTGAGCGCAACATCGCCCTCCTGCGCCGCATTGGCGACCGGAAAGCTATAGACTTCAGCCATCAGCGGCTCAGCGGTATCGGTGTCGCCATTGCGGGTCATGAAGCCGCCTTCGCCCAGCACGGCAGCGGTCATATCGCGCGGGGCGCCGGACCAGACATGGCCCGCATCGCCGTAATCCGCGCCGAACTCACGGGCGTGAAGCTCAAACCCCGCGGTGCCTTTCCATTGCAGCACGACGCGGTTGAAATCAGACAATTCGGGCACGGTGGTCTGCGCCACAGCGCCGTCTCCGTTGCCAAAGGCAAGGATGAACACAGCCTCTTCCGCGAGGGCCGGGACGGAGACGGACAATCGCCCTTTGTCATCGGTGACTTCGGTAAAGATCATGCCGTTGTGGTGCACGGTCAGCCGTTCATTCGGCAGACAGGCCGCATCCAAGCTGAGTTTCACCATAGCGGCGGCCACGGCGTCTGCGGTGGCGCTGATATCGCAGGTCGCGGGGATCGCGGTGCTGTGGCTCTCAGGTGCAGGCGGCAGGCTTTGAGGGGCTGCGGCTTTGACCACCCGGTCATCCAGCGTCGGCAATGCGATGGGACTGTCCAGCGCGGCAGAGGTCAGGGTGATGCCCTCAACTTCGAGCAGCGCGCCATTGTCGGCCACCAGACGCTGCGCCTCAGCCGCGCCATAACGCTGCTGCGCCGTGTCAGAGCTTTGCATGACATAGCCGATGCCAACGGCACAGGTGAGAGTGCCGACAGCCGTCAGAATTTCTTTAGTGCGCCACATAACAAGTCTCCTTCAACGGATTCGTTGGAGACTTTATGGACGGGGATCAGGGCCGGGGTATGGCCCTGAAACGCCAAGTTATGGGCGAAAAGATGTCGCGGCTCAGGTGATCTGGCCGTGGCAGTGCTTGAACTTCTTGCCAGAACCACAGGGGCAGAGATCGTTCCGGCCCGGGTTGCCCCATGTGGCGGGATCGTTTTCATCAAAGCCCGGTGCGGCGGCCTCGGCCTGCTCAGATGCTTCATCTGCAGCCTCGGTGGCAGCGGCCTGCATGGCGGCCTGACGGCTGGCCATTTCCTGCATCATCTCGCGGCGCTGCTCTTCGCTCATCGGTTGGATTTGACCGAGCTTCTGGGTCACGTCCTGCCGCAGACTGTCGAGCATCGTCTCGAACAGTTGGAAGGCTTCGTTTTTATACTCGTTCAGCGGATCGCGCTGCGCGTAGCTGCGAAAGCCCACGACCGAACGCAGATGCTCCAGCGTCAGCAGGTGGTCGCGCCATTTGGTGTCGATGGCCTGCAACAACAGCTGTTTTTCGATGTTGCGCATGTTCTCTTCGCCGAAAGCCTCGGCCTTTTTCGCCATCAGCTCATCCGTGGCCTGCATCAAACGTTCGCGGATCACCTCGTCATCCACGCCGTCTTCTTCGCACCATGCGATGATCGGCACGTCGACGTTCAGTTGCTCGATCACCGCAGCATAAAACCCTTGGGTGTCCCACTGATCGGCGTAGGTCTTGGGCGGCATATAGGTGTCGATCAGATCGTCGATCACCTGCTCGCGCATGTCGGTGACGATCTCATTGAGGTCTTGCGCTTCCATGATGTCGCGGCGCTGGCCAAAGATCACTTTGCGCTGCTCGTTCATCACGTCGTCGAACTTCAGCAGCTGCTTACGGATGTCAAAGTTGCGGCCCTCGACCTTCGCCTGCGCGCGCTCCAGCGATTTGTTCACCCAAGGGTGCACGATGGCTTCGCCTTCTTTCAGGCCCAGCGTGGTCAGCACTTTCTCCAACCGTTCCGAGCCGAAGATGCGCATCAAGTCATCTTCGAGTGACAAGAAGAAAGAGGTGCGGCCCGGATCGCCCTGACGGCCCGAACGGCCCCGCAACTGGTTGTCGATGCGGCGGCTCTCGTGACGCTCAGACGCCAGCACGTAGAGACCACCGGCCTCCAGCACCTTTTGCTTTTCCTCGGCGTGCTGCGCTTCGATCTGCGCGCGGATGTTTGCCGGGTCTGCGTCGGGATCGGCATCCAGCGCGTCGAGCACTTTCAGCTCGACGTTGCCGCCCAGCTGAATGTCGGTGCCGCGGCCCGCCATGTTGGTGGCGATGGTCACGGCGCCCAGCTTGCCAGCTTCGGCGATGATCTGCGCTTCTTGCTCGTGCTGGCGGGCGTTGAGCACGTTATGCTCGATCCCGTCGGCGGTCAGCATGGCGCTAAGCTGTTCGGACTTTTCGATCGAGGTGGTGCCGACAAGGCAAGGCTGACCCTTGGCGTGGGCTTCCTTCACCTTTTCAATCATCGCCTCGTATTTCTCACGCGCGGTGCGGTAGACGGCATCGTCTTCGTCGACACGGGCAATCGGCACGTTGGTCGGCACTTCGACAACGCCAAGGCCGTAGATCTCGGCGAATTCCTCGGCTTCGGTCAGGGCCGTGCCGGTCATGCCGCCCAGCTTGTCGTAAAGACGGAAGTAGTTCTGGAAGGTAACGCTTGCGAGGGTCACGTTCTCTGGCTGAATCTCGACGCCTTCTTTGGCCTCGATCGCCTGGTGCAGACCGTCCGAAAGACGGCGGCCCGGCATCATGCGGCCCGTAAATTCGTCAATCAACGTAACGGAGCCATCGCGAACGATGTAATCCTTGTCGCGCTGGAACAGCTTGTGCGCGCGCAGACCTTGGTTGACGTGGTGCACGATGGTCGTGCTTTCGGGATCATAAAGGGTCATCCCCTCTTCGATCAGATCACGGGCGCGCAACTGCTCTTCGAGGAACTCGTTGCCCTCGTCGGTGAAGGTCACGTTGCGGGTTTTCTCGTCCAGCTCGTAATGCTCATCGATCAGCGAGGGGATCAGCGCGTCGATGATCTGATACATCTCCGAGCGGTCCTGCGAGGGGCCAGAGATGATCAGCGGCGTCCGCGCTTCGTCGATCAGGATACTGTCGACCTCATCCACGATGGCAAAGTTATGCCCGCGCTGCAGCATGTCCGACAGGTTCGACTTCATGTTGTCGCGCAGATAGTCAAAGCCCAACTCGTTGTTGGTCGCATAGGTGATGTCGCAGGCATAGGCCGCGCGCTTTTGATCTTCGGGCATGCCGGAATAGGCGACCCCGGTGGTCAGACCCAACGCGCCAAAGACTTTGCCCATCCATTCGGCGTCACGTTTGGCGAGGTATTCGTTCACCGTCACCACATGCACGCCTTTATGCGTGAGCCCGTTGAGGTAAGCCGCAAAGGTCGCGGTCAGGGTCTTGCCCTCACCGGTCTTCTGCTCGGCGATATTGCCTTGATGCAGGAAGATGCCGCCCAAAAGCTGGGTGTCGAAGGCGCGCAGGCCAAGGGTGCGACGCGCAGCCTCGCGGCAGTTGGCAAAGGCTTCGGGCAGCAGATCGTCAAGGTTTTCGCCCGCATTGGCCCGTTTGGCCAACTCTTCCGTGCGCAGCTTGATCTCGTCGTCGCTCAGCTTTTCGAATTCAGGCTCCAGCGCATTGATCCGTGCCACAAGCGGACGGGTCGCCTTGATCTTCCGGTCGTTTGGCGTGCCAAAGACCTTTTTGGCGATTGTTCCGATACCCAGCATGTAATCTCCCGCCGAAGTTATGATGTCTTGCGCCGATCTGGTTGCCGAGCGCCATGGCAGCCCATAGATAGTGGATGAGCCCGCGCCTCTCAGCGCCATAAGGCGATGTAAGGGGCGTGCCATACACTGTCAATGTAGCAGCCCTGCTACGAAGGAAGCGATTGGACCCAACCATGCAAAAACCCCTCACTTTTCTGTCGTCTTTGGCGCTTGCCGCCGCTGTGGCGCTGCCTGTTGCCGCCCAAGACGAACCGGGTGTCGACACGGTTGTTGCCACCGTCAACGACACTGAAATCACGCTGGGCCATATGCTTGTCGCACGCGCCAGCCTGCCCCAGCAGTACCAGCAGTTGCCCGATGACGTGCTGTTCAAAGGCATCCTCGACCAGTTGGTGCAGCAAACGGCCCTCGCCGACAGCTTTACCGGCGAATTGCCGCCGCGCGTGACGCTCTCGATCGAAAACGAGACACGCTCGCTCACCGCTGGTGAGGCGATCGAAGGCGTTATGGCCGAAGATGTCAGCGACGAAGAACTGCAAGCCGCCTATGACGCGCAGTACAAAGACGCCGAGCCTGAGCAGGAATTCAACGCCTCACATATCCTTGTCGAAACCAAGGAAGAAGCCGACGCGATCAAGGTTGAACTCGACGGCGGTGCGGACTTTGCCGAAGTTGCCAAAGAGAAATCGACCGGACCCTCCGGCCCCGGTGGCGGTTCCTTGGGGTGGTTCGGCCCCGGCATGATGGTCCCCGCCTTTGAAGAGGCCGTGGCTGGCATGGAAGCCGGCAGCGTGTCTGATCCGGTGGAAACCCAGTTCGGCTGGCATGTCATCAAGCTGAACGAGACTCGCACAGGCGAAGCGCCCGCGCTGGAAGATGTGCGCGAAGAGCTTGAGACCCAAGTGCGCCAGACCAAAGTGCAGGAAGCCATCGAAAGCCTTACCGAGGCCGCCGAGGTTGACCGCAGCGCCGCCGATGGCATCGACCCCACTGTCCTTAAAAACGTTGAATGGCTGAACTGACCCATGGGTAAATCACTGGCTGTCTCGCCGCTCGCCCCGGCCCGTTTTCCCGACCTTCCGGTTATTGACGGCGTGACATTCGCCACCATCGCTGCTGGCGTCCGCTATCAAGGGCGCACCGATGTGATGTTGGCGAAGCTGGCACCGGGCAGCGCTGTGGCGGGGGCGTTCACACGCTCTGCCACCCGCGCGGCCCCGGTGCTGGACTGCCAGGCAAAAATCGGCGGCGCCTCGGATGAGGGCGCCGCCATCGTTGTGAATTCCGGCAATGCCAACGCCTTTACCGGGCGGGGCGGCACCGAAGCGGTCGAGGCGATCACCGCCGCCGCCGCCGAAGCCTGCGGCGTGCCGCAATCGCGGGTTTTCACCTCGTCCACCGGCGTCATCGGCGAACCCCTGCCCCACGAACGGATCACCGCCGTGCTGGGCGATCTCCACGCGAAACTCGACCCTGCGGGCATCGAAGACGCCGCGCGGGCCATCATGACAACGGATACTTTCCCCAAGGGCGCCAGCGCGACCGTAGAGATCGACGGCAAAACCGTCTCTATCGCTGGGATCGCCAAAGGCTCGGGCATGATCGCGCCCGATATGGCCACCATGCTGGTCTATATCTTTACCGATGCGGTAATCGCGACAGATGCGCTGCAACACCGCCTTTCGACCCATACCGAGACGACATTCAACTGCATTACCGTCGACAGCGATACCTCAACCTCTGACGCGCTGATCATGGCCGCGACGGGGGCCTCCGGGGTCGAGGTCGCGGACAACGAAGCCTTCGACGAGGCGCTGCGAGACGTGATGCTGGACCTTGCACATCAGGTCGTCAAAGACGGCGAGGGCGCGCAAAAGTTCGTCGAAGTGGCCGTCACCGGTGCCTCCAACGATGACGAGGCCAAAGTTCACGCTATGGCCATCGCCAACTCACCGCTGATCAAAACCGCCATCGCTGGTGAAGACCCCAACTGGGGCCGGGTCGTCATGGCCATCGGGAAATCAGGCGCCGCGGCAGACCGCGATCGCCTGTCGATCCGCTTTGGGGATATCGAAGTCGCCCGCGACGGCTGGCGCAGCCCAGACTATTCCGAAGAGGATGCCGCCGCCCATATGAAGGGTCAGAATGTCGTCATTGGCGTTGATCTGGGCCTCGGCGAAGGCCGCTGCACCGTCTGGACCTGTGACCTTACCCACGGCTACATCGACATCAACGCCGACTACCGGTCCTGAGCGCATGAAAACAGTGCTCGTTTCCGCGGCGGCCCTAATCGATATCGATGGCCGCGTGCTTTTGGCACAGCGGCCCGAAGGCAAGCCAATGGCGAGCCTATGGGAATTTCCCGGCGGCAAGATCGAACCCGGTGAAACGCCAGAGGCGGCGTTGATCCGGGAGTTGCACGAAGAGTTGGGGATCGAGACATGGGCATCCTGTCTCGCGCCGCTGACCTTTGCCAGCCATAGCTACAGTGATTTTCATCTGCTGATGCCGCTTTTTGCCTGCCGCAAATGGGGCGGCACCCCGGTTTCGCGCGAAGGGCAGACCCTTAAATGGGTGCGTCCCAATGAAATGCGCGGCTATCCGATGCCCGAAGCAGACGTACCGCTTATATCAATATTGCGTGATTGGCTCTAGCCTAGAGTGGCAGAATTGCACTAGTGATCACCAATCACTCAGCATGTTGCGGATTTTTTAACCCAAAGCGCATCATACTGAGGCAGAGTTGTAACATCTGTATGAAAGGGTGCCGACATGTTGAGAACCATCGCCATCGGAAGTTCCATTTACGTTCAGGGTATTTTTGTAAAAATGTTGGCGGGCGGTCGCATGGCCGTTCAAGTCGACGGTAAGATCTTCGAAGGCAAACCAGTCTGAAAAATCTGCGTGGAACGCCTATTTTGGTGAACAAATAGGCGTTCCGCCGCGTTTCCCCTGAGCATTTGGCAGGGGATTTTATGTCATCGAAGCGCGCTATTGTCATCCTGAACCGCGGTTCGGGCCGTCAAAACGGTGACCAAGCCGAAAGCACTATCCGATCCGCCTTTGCGCGGCACGGGGTCACGGCGGAATTCATTCACATCGACAAACGGAACGATCCGGCCAGTGCAGCCCGGCAGGCTTTGTCTCAGCCTGAAGGCATCATTGCCGTGGCCGGCGGGGATGGCACGATCTCTGGCGTGTCCTCGGCCATGAAGGAGCAGGACCGCCCGCTTGGCATCATCCCACAGGGCACCTTCAACTATTTCGCGCGGTCGATGGGCATCCCAGAAGACCTGCAAGAAGCGGTTGATGTCATCGCAGGCGGCGAGAGCCGCGCGGTGCATGTGGCGACAATCAACGGCGAGACCTTCTTGAACAATGCCAGCATCGGCGCCTACCCGGCGATTCTTAAGACCCGGGAGGGCATCTATCGTCGCTGGGGCCGCAGTCGGATCGCCGCCTATTGGTCGGTGATCAAAGCTCTGATAGATTTCCGTACGTCGCTCAAGCTGACCATCGTGGTCGACGGCAAAGAGACCGACCTCCGAACCCCGCTGGTATTCGCGGTCAACAACGCCTTTCAATTGGATCAAATGGGGCTCGACGGGCAAGACTGTATCGCGCGCGGCGATATGGTGCTGCTGGTCGCCCCCGACACCTACCGTTTTGGCCTGCTGCGCCATGCTGTGGCTCTGGCGACGGGCCTGGCGAAACATCATACCGACTACGAAATGCTCTGCGGGTCGGAGGTCGAAATACGCATGAAACAGCGCAAACGATATGTCGCGCGGGACGGAGAGATTGCAGTGATGCAGGGCCCCTTCAGGCTCACCCGTGCAACCTCTCCCATCCATATTTTCGTCCCCCGCGCTTCTGGAAAGGACGTGAGATGAGCCGCTTGATTCACCTATCCGACCTGCACTTCGGCAAGGACCGGCCCGATCTTCTTATGCCCTTGTTGGAGGCCGTGAACGGCTATGACCCCGATCTGGTGATCATCTCGGGCGATCTGACCCAACGGGCGAGGGAAAAGGAATACCGTGCGGCGCGGGCCTTTATCGACCGGATCAACGCGCCGGTCTTGTGCGTGCCGGGCAACCACGATATCCCCCTGCATCGCCCCCTTACCCGGTTCTTGGCCCCTTGGCGCTACTACCGGCGCTGGATTGATCACGATCTGACGCCCGTGCACGAAGGCGCGGATTTCGTCGCGGTGGGGATCAACACCGTCGACCGCTTCAAATGGCAGACCGGCAAACTGGGCCTGCGCCGTTTGGGGCGGGCCTGCCGTGCCCTGTCGCGCGGCGGAAAGAACACGTTGCGCATCGCGGTGTGTCACCACCCGCTGGATCACCCCAATGAAACCCACAAGCGGCCCATTCCGGGCGCGCAGCGGGCCTTGAAGCGGCTTCTGGACTGTGGCGCGGACCTGATCCTGTCAGGCCATCTGCACATCTGGCACGCGGGCACCTTTGCCCACCCGGCACCGGAGCACGACGGCCATCTGGCGATCCAGTTGCACGCAGGTACCAGCCTGTCATCGCGCCAGCGGGGGGAGCCAAATGACTTCAATCTGATCGATATCTCGCCCCTGCACGTCAATCTGGCGCGGATCAGCTTTGACGATGGCAAAAAGGCCTTCGCAAAAGCAGAGGCCCGGCAATTTGACCGGGCCTCTGGGGAATTCGTTCTGTAAGCGCGTGGCTTAGGCCAAGGTGCGGGTCACTTCTTCGCGCTCGAAAATCTCGATCACATCGCCGGGGCGGATGTCTTCGTAGTTTTCGAATGCCATGCCGCATTCCTGACCGGACTGAACCTCGGGCACTTCGTCTTTGAAGCGCTTGAGCGTTTTCAGCGTGCCTTCGTGGATCACGACGTTGTCGCGCAGCAGACGCACACCGGCGCTGCGGCGGGCGACGCCTTCGGTGACCAGACAGCCAGCAACTTTGCCCACACCGGTGACCTTGAAGACTTCTTTGATGTTGGCGTAGCCAATGAAGTTCTCTTTGATCTCGGCGCTCAGCAGGCCGCTCGCAGCCGCTTTTACGTCATCCACAAGGTCATAGATGACCGAGTAGTAGCGGATTTCGACGCCCTTCTGGTTCGCAGTGTTCCGCGCCGAAGCATTGGCACGCACGTTGAAACCCATGATCGGGGCGCCGGAAGCTTCGGCCAGACCGACATCCGTCTCCGTGATTGCGCCCACACCGGAGTGCAGAACCCGAACGCGGACTTCGTCGTTGCCGATTTTCTCCATCGCCTGAACGATCGCTTCGGCAGACCCCTGCACGTCGGCTTTGACCAAGATCGGCAGCTCGCTGACGTCTTCGTTCGCCTTGGCGTTAGCCATCAGCTGTTCCAGCGTCGTGGCGGCACCGGCAGCGGCACGTTTGTCCTTGGCGGCGTTGGCGCGATACTCAGCGATTTCGCGGGCCTGCGCTTCGGTTTCGGTCACGTTCAATACGTCACCGGCCTCTGGCGTGCCGTTGATGCCAAGCACCTCAACCGGCACCGATGGCCCGGCTTCTTTGACGCGTTCGCCTTGGTCGTTGATCAGCGCACGGACCTTACCGTATTGCTCACCGACAACAAAGATGTCGCCCTGACGCAATGTGCCGTTCTGAACCAGCACGGTCGCCACGGGGCCGCGGCCCACGTCAAGCTGCGCTTCGATCACTGCGCCCACAGCGGCCCGGTTCGGGTTCGCCTTGAGCTCGAGGATTTCAGACTGCAGCGCAATGGCTTCAAGCAGTTCGTCCAGACCTTGGCCCGTTGCGGCCGAGACTTCGACATCCTGCACATCACCGGACATCTTCTCGACGATGACTTCGTGCTGTAGCAGATCGGTCCGAACCTTATCAGGATTCGCGGCAGGCTTATCGATCTTGTTGATCGCCACGATCATCGGCACTTTGGCCGCTTTCGCGTGGGCAATCGCCTCGATCGTTTGCGGCATCACGGCGTCATCCGCCGCGACCACCAGAACCACGATATCCGTTACCTGAGCCCCGCGCGAACGCATGGAGGTAAAGGCCGCGTGGCCGGGCGTGTCGAGGAAGGACAGAACCGCGCCATTGTCGGTCGTGACCTGATAGGCACCGATGTGCTGGGTGATGCCGCCGGCTTCGCCAGCAACCACTTTCGCATTCCGGATCGCATCAAGCAGCGATGTTTTCCCGTGGTCGACGTGACCCATGATCGTGATGACCGGGGGACGACCCTGCAGATCCTTCGGATCGTCTACAGCCTCTTTGATGACGTCTTCGACATCGGCATCGGAAACGCGCACCACTCTGTGGCCGAATTCTTCGATGATCAACTCGGCTGTATCGGCGTCGATGGTTTCGTTCTGAGTTACCATCAGGCCGTTTTGCATCAGCGCCTTGACCACCGCGCCGGTCTTTTCGGCCATGCGGTTGGCCAATTCAGAGACCACGATGGCGGGCGGCAGTTGCACGTCACGCACGATCTTTTCACGCTCGACCTGACCACCCATCGCTTTTTGGCGGGCACGTTCCTGCTTGCGCTTCATCTGCGCCATGGAACGTTGACGTCCACCTTCGCCACCGGCCAGCGCCTGATTGACGGTCAGCTTGCCCGCGCGGCGGCTGTCGCCACCTTTGCTGCGCTTCTTGCTGTCGTCGCGGTCACGGTCCGTGGTTTTGCGCGGCGTGGCGGCGGGCGCGGGCTTGCTGCCCGGCTCGCGTGCAGCGGCAGGTTCCGGTGCTGGCGCAGCGGCAGCGGCTTCGGCCTCTGCCTTGCGGCGGGCGTCTTCCTCGGCCTTGGCTTTGAGGCTTTCTTCGCGCTCGCGCTCTTCGCGTTCTTTGGCTTCGATCTCGGCCCGGCGGCGCTCACGCTCTTCGGCGCGGGCCTTTTCTTCGGCCTCGCGCGCAGCGGCTTCCTCAACCTCACGGGCTTTGGCGGCCTGAACGGCCTTCAGACGGCGCTCCATCTCGGCATCGGTGATGCCTGCGGGGCGCTTCTTGGGATCGCCAATCGGCCCGGCGCCCGGCCCGGTTGGTTTCTGGCCACCCGGCTTGGGCACCACAACACGCTTGCGCTTGGTTTCGACCACAACGTTTTTGGTACGCCCGTGGCTAAAGCTTTGCTTTACATTCCCCGGACGTGCGCCACCGCGCAGACCCAATGTTTTCTTGCCGTCACTATCGCTCATGAAGCTCGTCTATCCTTTCGGATGGCCGTTGCCACCCTCGTTTACGCGCACGCCTTTAAGTCGTCCGGCTTCCTCTACAACACGTTGCGTGAGTCCACCAGAGGCGAGCGCCCCATGTATCACAGTTTGGCGACCGAATGCCAAACCCAATTCATCGGCTGTCAACCAACCGATGTAATGGCCATAGTGTGGGGTGCTCAGCTTGGACTTACCGCGCCCTGACCCGTCTACGGCCTGTATCAATACTTCGGCCTCTTCGGTTTGCAACCAACCCTTGACCTTTTCGTAGCCGGCGACCGCCTTGCCTGCCTTGCGCTGGAGCGAGATCAAGTCCACCACCCGGCGCGCCAATTGCTGTTCGACCTCGTCGATCAACCCGTCTGGCAGCGTGACCGGCTGTTTCGCCGACCGAGCAAAGGCCTTTTTCTTTACCGCGAGTTCCAGCGCGGCACGGTCCGCCGAGACATAGATGCCCCGGCCCGGCAGTTTACCCAGAATATCCGGGTAAACCTGATTGTCCGGGCCGATCACAAAGCGGATCAACCCGTGTTTTGGCTGCACGTCGCCCGTGGCGATGCACTTGCGTTCCGCACCATCTTGCTGGTCATTCGAAGCGCCACCGCGTCCCATGTGCAACCCCCGAGGCCCGCTTAGGCCTCGGCCTCCTCGGCGGTCTCGCCGTCTGTTTCTACGTCGTCTTCCTCCGCATCGGCTTCAAGCTCGGTCGGGTCGACCCAGCCCAGCATGACGCGGGCGGTCATGATCATAGCCTGCGCATCTTCAAGGCTGACCTCAAAGGGCTCAAGCGCGCCATCGTCCTTAACACGCTCGCCGTTGACCGTGGTCCAGCCGCCAGCCAGTTCCCAATCGGCACAGGTGGCGAAATCTTCCAAGGTCTTCACGTCGTCCTTGGCGAGCGCTTCTATCATTTGGGGGGTCAGACCCTCAAATTCAACCAGGCTGTCTTCGACACCGAGCGCACGGGCGTTATCAAGCGCGGCTTTGTTCTGCGCTTCGAGCACATCACGGGCACGGGCCTGCAACTCGCCTGCGGTGTCTTCGTCCACACCGTCGATGACAAGCAGCTCGTCGACTTCGACGTAGGCCACTTCTTCGAGGTTGGTGAAGCCTTCGGAGACCAGCAACTGGGCAAAGAATTCGTCCAGATCGAGGTTGTCCATGAACAGCTTGGTGCGCAGTTCAAACTCGGCCTGACGGCGCTGGCTTTCCTGCTCTTCGGTCATGATGTCGATGTCGAGACCGGTCAGCTGGCTGGCCAGACGCACGTTCTGACCACGGCGGCCAATCGCCAGCGACAGCTGCTCTTCGGGCACGACGACTTCGATCTTGCCGGCTTCTTCGTCCAGAACCACTTTCGACACTTCAGCAGGCTGCAGCGCGTTCACAAGGAAGGTTGGCTGGTCTTCATTCCACGGAATGATGTCGATTTTCTCGCCCTGAAGCTCGTTCACAACGGCCTGCACGCGGCTACCGCGCATACCGACGCAGGCACCGACAGGGTCGATGGAGCCGTCATGCGAAATCACAGCGATCTTGGCGCGCGAACCGGGGTCACGGGCGACCGCCTTGATCTCGATGATGCCGTCATAGATTTCCGGCACTTCCATCTTGAACAGTTCAGCCATGAACTCAGGCGCGGTGCGGCTCAGAAAAATCTGCGGACCGCGCTGCTCGCGGCGCACGTCTTTGATGTAGACCCGGATACGGTCGTTCGGGCGATAGCTTTCGCGGCCGATCTTCTCGTTGCGGCGCAGGATCGCTTCGCCAGCGCCCACATCAACGATGACATTGCCGTACTCTTCGCGCTTGACCAGACCATTGATGATCGTACCGGCGCGGTCTTTGAATTCTTCGAACTGACGGTCACGCTCAGCTTCGCGGACCTTTTGCAAGATCACCTGCTTGGCCGACTGCGCCGCGATGCGGCCCATCTCAACCGGGGGGACTTCTTCGACGTAGGTATCGCCGACCTTGGGGTCGGCCATATACTGCTTGGCTTGGTCTACCGTGAATTCGGCCTGATAGTTCTCAAGCTCTTCGTCCTCGACCACGGTGCGAACGCGGGTGAAGGTCGCTTTGCCTGTCTTGCGGTCGATATCGACCCGGATGTCCATCTCGGCGCCGTAGCGGGACTTGGCGGCACGGGCGAGGGATTCTTCCATCGCTTCGACGACCAGACCGGGGTCGATCATCTTTTCGCGCGCAACTGCCTCGGCGGTTTGCAACAGCTCAAGCTGGTTTGCAGATGTAATGGCCATTAGGTGTCTCCCTCAGCAGACTCTTCAGTCTCGATATCATCAAATTCGTTTTCGTCGATCGCGCCGGACGCTTTGCGCTGGCGGAGCATTTCTTTGATCAGGTCGTCGGTCAACACCAGCTTGGCGTCGCTGAGCCAGTCGAACTGCAAGCCGATGGTGCCTTCTTCGACATTGATCAGCACTTCGCCACCCTCAACGCCAGCCAGCTCACCCTTAAAGCGGCGGCGGCCATCAATCAGCTCGGTGGTTTCGATCTTGGCCTCATAGCCCTCAAAGGCATCGAAATCCTTGAGCCGCGTCAGCGGGCGGTCGATGCCGGGGCTGGAAACCTCAAGCGAATATTCGTCCAAAATTGGGTCTTCAACATCCAAGACCGCGCCGATGGCCTGCGAAATCTTGGCGCATTCGTCCACTTCGATCCCGCCATCAGGCCGGTCGGCCATGACTTGCAGGATGGTGGATTTGCCCGACATCAGGCGGACGCGCACCAGTTCAAAGCCCATGTCCTCGATCACCGGGGTGATGATCTCGGCCAGACGGCGGTCAATGGCAGCTTTGGCAATCAGGTCATTCGACATGAGACATCCAATTTAATCTGGCAGTTTCGTTCAGGCATAAAAAAACGGGCGCGCGGCCCGTGTTCAGGATCGGTGGAGCCTTCGGTTTGGACCCGAAAGCGCCGCTGTTGAAAGGGGATATAGGCCGGAAAGCCTGAAACTGCAACCCCTCTCAGCCGAACCACCACCGCTCAGGCGCGCGCAGGTTGTCCATCGGCGCTTGGCGTCCGGGGTTCGGCGGTTGGCGCAGATCGTCCGACAGGGCGCTGACCCCGCCGGCGCTATCAGCCTGAAGTGTCACATCACCCCGCTCGCGATAGCGGGGCCGCGCGGGCAAATCCGCTGCATCCACAAGCCCTTCGCTCAGTGCTTGCACCCGCACCTCCCGCGCGGGGATCGAGACAAGCTCGACCGTATCGAACCAACCGGCGGTGCCGTCTTTGTAATGTGTCTCTACCCGCTCCGCCAAAACCTGACGCCCGGCGGAAAAGCGCCGCAGACGGTATAGCCCGGTGCCGATCCCGGCCTCGGGGGCGTGGGCGGGGCGGATCACATAGCGCGATTGCGCCAGCA
Source organism: Sulfitobacter sp. NFXS29 (assembly GCF_040148765.1). Lineage (NCBI taxonomy): Bacteria > Pseudomonadati > Pseudomonadota > Alphaproteobacteria > Rhodobacterales > Roseobacteraceae > Sulfitobacter > Sulfitobacter sp. NFXS29. Next base: position 179,136 of record NZ_JAGDED010000007.1, on the reverse strand, counting down.
GCAGCGGCAGGTCAGGATTCGCCGTGGCCAATGTGACCTGCACCTTCAGGTCGTCTTGCACCGCGACCTCAGCCTCGGTCAGGACGGATTGCAGACTGGCCACAACATCGCGGGCAGTCAGCGGGCTGCCGTCGTGAAAGCGCACATCGGGGCGCAGATCGAATTGCCACTGCCGCGCGCCGTCGCTGGCTTGCCAGCCAGTCGCTAATTCACCTTTGAGGATGCCATTACCGGTAACTTCGGTCAGCGTGTCAAAGATCAGCCCTTGCCGCGCGACCTGCATGAACAGCCCGTCGCCTTTGACCCAAGTGTCGTCACGCGTGGCACCCGAAAGCGCCAGCCGCAGACGGCCCCCGCGCCGGGGTGGCTCTCCGGCGCTGGCACCTGTCGCGGCCAGCAAGGCTGCAGCCGCACCGGTGGTGAAAAGCGCCCGGCGATCCAGCAGAGAGTTGCGCCCGCGCGTCACTGGCCAATCCTATCCATGGTCCGCACCAATTCGGCACTGATCCCCGGCTCCGAGAGCGCATGCCCCGCGTTGCGGATCATCCGCAGATCGGCTTTCGGCCAGCGTTCCGCCAGTGCGTAGGCCCCCGCAGGCGGGCAGATCATGTCGTAACGCCCCTGCACGATCGCCCCCGGAATATGCGCGATGCGGCCCATATGTTCGAGGATCTGACCGTCGAACTCCAGAAAGCCGTTATTGGTGAAATAATGGTTCTCCAACCGCGAGAACGCCCGCGCATAGGCCGATGGCCCGCCATGCGAAACGCCATCGGAATGCACCGAGGCCAGCGCGTTCTCCCAAGCCGCCCATGCGCGGCCATAGTCCTGCTCGACCCGCAGATCACCCGAGAACAGCCGTCGGTGATAGGCCGCAATCAGATCGTCACGCTCGTCTCCGGGGATCAGATCGACGAACCGCGCCCAAAGCTCGGGCCAGAACCGCCCGGCACCGCCGCCGTAGAACCAATCAAGCTCGGCCTGCGTCATCAGGAACACGCCGCGCAGGATCAGATGGCGCACGGCCTCTGGATGCGCTTGGGCATAGATCAGCGCCAGCGTGGCCCCCCAAGAGCCGCCAAAAACCATCCATTTGTCGATGCCGAGTGTGCTGCGAATCAGCTCGATATCCGCGACCAAATGCCATGTCGTGTTGTCCGTGACGGACGCATGCGGGGTGGAGCGCCCGCAGCCGCGCTGGTCGAACAGCACCACGCGGTAAACCTTGGGATCGAAATAACGCCGCATCGCCGGGCTACAGCCGCCGCCGGGGCCGCCATGGAGCACGACAACGGGGATACCATCGGGGTTGCCGCATTGCTCTACATAGACCTGATGCCCCTGCCCCACAGACAACATCTGCTGGTCGAAAGGCTCAACCGGCGGATAAAGATGCGCTGCGTCGCGTTTTTGGTCGGGATACTTGTCCATTGCCGCCCTATATAGTCATTAAACCCAAAAGAGCACAGGGAGATCAGAATGCAAGCGGATCAATCAACCATCGACCCCGCCGAGATCGCCAAATTCGAGGCGATGGCCGCCGAATGGTGGGATCTGAACGGCAAGTTCAAGCCGCTGCATATGCTGAACCCCTGCCGGTTGGATTATATCACCAGCCAAATCGCGGGCGAGTTTGACCGTGATCTAACTGCCGACGCGCCGTTTAAGGGTCTGCGCATTCTCGACATTGGGTGCGGCGGTGGGCTGCTTTCGGAACCGATGGCGCGGCTGGGGGCCGAGGTGGTCGGCGCGGATGCGGCGGCGGGCAATATCCCCGTCGCGCAAATCCACGCGCAGCAGTCGGGGCTGGAGATTGATTACCGCCACACCACCGCCGAAGCGATGGCCGAGGCCGGTGAGAAATTCGATGTCGTGCTGAATATGGAGGTCGTCGAACACGTCGCCTCCCCCATCGACTACCTGATCGCCTGCCGCCGCCTGCTGAAACCGGGCGGGCTGCACATCTGTTCGACTCTGAACCGCAATCCGAAATCCTTCATGATGGCGATTGTGGGCGCAGAGCATGTGATGCGCTGGCTGCCCAAGGGCACCCATGATTGGAACAAGTTCATCACCCCGGATGAGCTTTTTGACCTGCTGAACCGCGCCGGATTGGAGCCTGTGGACCGCAAGGGCTTCGTCTTTAACCCCGTCGCATGGTCTTGGCGTCTGTCTGATCGGGATCTGAGCGTGAACTACGTGACCGCCAGCCTTAATCCGGGCCTTAACCCTGGCTCAACTGACGCCTGAGCGCGCGCAGGATCGGCAGCGTGGCGCGGACCTGCTCTTCGCCCAGATCATCCACCACGTTGGAAATCATCGGCGTGATCGCGTTCACCGCTGCATCCCGCGCCTGTCGCCCGGCAGGGCTGATGGCGACCATCTTGCGCCGCGCGTCATCCCAATCGGGGCGGATATGGACGTAACCGGCCCATTCCAGCTTGCTCAGCGTGTTGGTCATCGCCCCGCGGGTGACGTTGAAAGTCTCGGCCAATTGCGCGGGCGAGCGTTCGCCGCCGTGCCACGACAGAGAGTTCAGCACCGAAAAATGCGAGATCTCCATCCCGCGCGGCAGAACCCGGGTGAGGCGGCTGCGCACCTGTTGATCGGCGGCCAGCAATTCACCGAACAGCATGATCGCAAGTGTGTTTTTATCGTCGGTCATCTTAGGTCCGGTCAGGGCGCGGCAAAGGGGCGGCGGTTGGCAAGGCTGGGCACTTTGGCGCGGGCCTTGTCACATTCTTCCATGTCTATGTCACAAAAGTAAACGCCGGGGGCCGTCCCGGCATCAAGCACGATCTCTCCCCACGGGGCCACAACCAGCGAATGCCCATAGGTATCGCGGGTCTTATGCTCGGCGCTGGCATGGGTGCCGGTCTGGGCCGGGGCCAGCACATAGCAGCCATTCTCAATCGCCCGCGCCCGCAGCAGACTGTGCCAATGCGCGGCCCCCGTCACCGGAGAGAAGGCCGCAGGCATCGTGAGGATACGCGCGCCCGACTCTGCAAGTGATTGATAAAGCGCGGGAAAGCGCATGTCATAGCAAACTGACATGCCGATCTTGCCAAAAGCCGTCTCGGCCACCACGGCCTTGTCGCCGGGGCGATAGCCTGCGGATTCGCGGTAGGTCTCGGTCGCGCTGATATCCACGTCGAACATGTGAATCTTGTCGTAGCGGGCCGCGATCTCCCCCTGCGGAGAGATCAAGAATGATCGGTTGGCAAAGCGCCCGTCGCCGCCCCGCGTCTTGAGCGCGAGTGAGCCGATCAGCAGCCAAATGCTCGCCTTCGCCGCCTCTTCGCGCAGGGCGGCGAGGGTGGCGTCATCTTCCTCATAGGCGAGCACCGCCTGCTGATGGGACCGGCTGGTGCTGACGCAATTCGTCACCTCGGGCGTCAGGACAAATGCTGCCCCGCCCGCCACCGCCTCGCGCAATAGGGCGCGGGTTTCGATCAGATTGGCGGCCGGATCGTCCGAGACGTTGAGTTGCAGCAGCGCGATTTTCATCTGTCTTGCAGCAGCGCGTCGAGCTTGCCCGCACGGTCCAGCGCATAAAGCTCATCACAGCCGCCCACATGCACATCCCCGATAAAGATCTGCGGCACGGTGCGGGCCCCGCCTGCACGCTGGATCATCTCTTTCTTGCGCTCGGGCTCTGACAAGACATCGACCTCATCAAAGGCCGCGCCCTTCTGGGTCAGCAGGCGTTTGGCGGAATGACAAAAACCGCAGAGCGGCGACGTATAGATTTCGACAGGTTGCATAGGATCACCCTTTGAACAGTTAACGTTGCACAGTGATCTAGGTCTCTTTGGCCACGCGCGCCAGTGCCAGCACGAAAACGGGGCCGGAACCGGCGGCAAGACATGCCTCTGTGCAGGCGGTCAGTGTAGCGCCAGAGGTGAACACATCGTCCACCAAAATCACCGGTCGCATGATGATACGGTGCCGCCGCCGGGGATGAACTGCGATCGCTTCCTGCAGGACGCTGTACCGTTCCGCCCGACCCAGCCCATCGAGCGACGGCGTGTGCCGGACCCGCTGCAACAGATCGGGACACCAACTGTGGCCGGTTTCAGCCGACAGGGCTTTGGCCAGCAAGGCGGATTGGTTGTAGCGTCGTTTCAGCAAACGCCGCCAATGCAGCGGCACCGGCGCGATCAGTGCCGTTTCCGGCAAGAGGCCCTGCGCCGCCTGCGCCATCCACCGCGCGCCCGGGCGCGCGATCTCTTGGCGGTCACCGTGTTTCAGCGCCAAGACCAGCCTGCGCCCCATATCGCGATAGAGCAGCGCCGTGCGGCCCTGTGCCCAAGGCCGCGGGGTGGCAAGACAAGCATCACAATGCGGTGAAGCCACATCCCCGCCGCCCGGCAGCGGCACGCCGCAGGCGTCGCAGACCGTGCCGCCGATAAAGCCCGTGTCGCGCCAACAGGTGCCGCAAAGCCCGAAATCCGCATCAACCAAACCGCCGCAGCCCAAGCAACGCGGCGGGTAGATCAGTGATACTGCTGTTTGAAGTCCTCGTGGCGGCATTCTATGTGTTCCCCATGACAGCACAGCCCACACTGACCGACCCCAAGGCCCTCGCCCATCGCCGCGCACGCGCGACGGTGCGGGGCATGTTCTTGCAGCAGGCAGCCGCCGATGAGGTTCAGGATCGGGTGGGATTGGTTAAAAAAGCGTTTACCGCTCCAGCCATCGTGACCGCTTTCCCGGAGGTCTGGGCGGCCTCCTTCCCCGAGGCCAAGATTACCCCCGAGGCCGAGGTATTGGCGCTAGAACCGCAGGGCCATGATCTGGTGATCCACGCCATGGGGCTGCATTGGGCAAATGATCCCATCGGCCAATTGATCCAATGCCGCCGTGCCCTGCGCCCCGACGGGCTGTTGCACGCCGTGGCGCTTGGCGGGCAGACCCTGCATGAGCTGCGGGCCTGTCTTGGCCAAGCCGAAGCCGAAGTGACCGGCGGCCTGTCGCCGCGCATCGCCCCGATGGGGGAACTGCGCGACCTTGGCGCGCTGTTGCAACGCGCCGGACTGGCGCTGCCGGTGGCCGATAGCCAACCGCTGACCGTGGAATACGAAGACGCTTGGGCTCTGATGCGCGACCTGCGCGAGATGGGTGAGACCAACGCCCTACAAGCCCGCCTGCGCCGCCCCACGGGCCGTGCGGTACTGACCCGCGCGGCAGAGCTTTACGCCACCCATTTCACCGCCGCATCGGGCCGGGTTACCGCGACCTTCGATATGATCTTCCTCGCCGGTTGGGCGCCGGATGAAAGCCAGCAGAAACCCCTGCGCCCCGGATCGGCACAACAACGGCTTGCAGATGCGCTGAATAGTCGCGAAGAGCCTCTCCCCGATTGACCCGACCCTCAGAGCGGCTATCTCTGCGCGGATCATATGTGCGAGGAAACCCCATGCAGGCAGCCCAGCCCGAGACGGCCCGACCCCAACACGGTCCCAGCGACCACCCCAAAGTCCCGCGTCCCAAGGTTGGCGTTCTGCTCGCCAACCTCGGCACGCCGGACGGCTATGACTATTGGTCGATGCGCCGCTATCTAAGCGAATTCCTCTCGGACCGCCGGGTGATCGATTACAGCCCGTGGAAATGGCAGCCGTTGTTGCAGACGGTGATCCTGACCAAACGCCCCTTCACCAGCGGCGCGGCCTATAAATCCATCTGGAACGAGGCCGAGAACGAAAGCCCGCTGGCGACGATCACCAAGTCGCAGACAGCCAAGATCAAGGCGGCGTTGCAGGCGCGTTACGGCGCCGATGTGATGGTCGATTACGCCATGCGCTACGGCAACCCATCGACCCGGTCCAAGGTCGAAGCGATGACCGTTGCAGGATGCCAGAAGATCCTGTTTTTCCCGCTGTACCCGCAATATGCCGGGGCCACGACCGCGACGGCGAATGACGCTTTCTTTGCCGCGCTGGCGAAAGAGAAATGGCAGCCTGCGTCGCGCACCGTTGCCCCCTATTTCGACCGCCCCGACTATATCGAAGCGCTGGCGCAATCGGTCGAGCGTGCCTATGCCGCGAAGGACAAAAAGCCCGACCTGCTGGTCTGCTCCTACCACGGTCTGCCGCAGCGCTATCTGATGGAGGGCGACCCCTATCATTGCCAATGCCAGAAAACGACGCGCCTGCTGAAGGAACGTTTGGGCTGGCAAGACAGCGAGATCATGACGACTTTCCAGTCGCAGTTCGGCCCCGAGGAATGGCTGCAGCCCTATACGGTCGAAGAGGTCGCCCGTCAGGCCAAGGCGGGCAAGAAAAGCATCGCCGTCTGCGCGCCTGCCTTCTCGGCCGACTGCATCGAAACGCTTGAAGAGATCAACGAAGAGATCAAGGAAAGCTTTGAAGAGGCGGGCGGCGAGGATTTCACCTATATCCCATGCCTGAACGATGATGACGCGCATATTGAGGCACTGACCACGATCATCAGTGAAAATCTGGCTGGCTGGGTCTAAGCCCGCCTTGGGGTCGCTGCGGCGGCCCCTTTTTCAACGCCATACGCAGAATACAAAAAAGGCGGTGCAGTGCACCGCCTTTTCCGTTTGATCGTCAGTTCCGATTAGTCGGAAGCAACAGCTGCGGCAACCAGTGCCAGCAGGATCAGGGGAACCAGGATGCCCGAGGACGAACCTGTTGTTTCTTCCACGATGACCGGTGCTTCGACGATCGGCTCGGCCAGCGAACCAGCGAAAGCAGTCGATGCAGCAGCGGACAGAGCAGCGGCGAGAACGAGTTTCTTCATAACATAACCTCCAGAATAGGCGTGCTGTATCATATACATACACGCACCCAAGACTTACCTCGTAATCTCGTTCTAAACAGTATCGGCAAAAGTTTGCAAACCCGGAATCAGCTATTGCATCAAGGAATCAGGGGGATGTCGTCAAATAAGCAACACCTGCGTACCGACCTTTGTCATGGCAAAAAGTTCGGCGATATGTTCATTATAGAGCCCAATGCAACCATTGGAAGACTTGCGACCAATTTTTCTTGTGTCGTGGGTTCCGTGGATACGATAATACGTCCAGCTGAGGTACAGCGCATGGGTGCCCAGCGGGTTATCCGGGCCGGGCCCGACATAGGGCGGCCACTCGGGATTGCGCTTGAGCATGGAAGGCGTGGGACGCCAGCTTGGCCCCTCGACCTTTTTGATGACACGGGTGCGACCCCGGCGCGTAAGGTCTTCGGTCAGCGGCACCGACGAGGGGTAGAGTTTGTAAACGCTCTGATCCTCGGACCAGTAATGCACCGCCCGGCTGTCGATATCGACCAGCACCGCGCCGTTGCGCGTGTTGCTGAAATAAGGGCGCCAATCCAACATCCGGAAGCTCGAGACATTGCGCTGGACCGATTCAGTCAGATCGCGCTCAGTCTCGGTCGTCGCGGAGGAGTTGAAAGAAGAGGTGCTTTGCGCCAGCGCCGGTGTGGCAAGCATCGCGGCGCTGCCAGCCAGAAAGCCACGGCGGCTCTTGATCGAAAAACGGTGAGCGGACATGGAGCGTCTCCAAACTGAAATTATGCTAATTATTGCCTTATATATGGCTCGAAAGACGCAGTTTCAATTGAAACCGGCCCCGCACGGCAGAGTCACGCCTATGTGCGTTTGAACTGCAACGCGCCCCGATGTAAGGCAGAAAAAATCTCATTGCGTGGAGCGCTCATATGATCCGTATCCTGTCCATCCTGCTGGCGCTGACGGTTGCGCTGTCTGCCTGTGCCCCGTCCAGCACGAGTGGCGGCAAAGCCAGCGGTTCCTACCGCATCAGCCGTTCCGACGCGGGTACCATCCAATTCCGCATGCTCGACTCGGTGAATGCGCTGCGCAGCTCGGCTGGGGTCACGCCTTTGGCGCTGGATGCCAAACTGAACGCCGCCGCCGCGACCCACTCGCGCGATATGTCGGTGCAAAACCGTCCTTGGCACTTCGGCTCTGACGGGTCGTCGCCAATCGACCGTATCCAGCGCGTTGGCTATACCGGCGGTCTGGTCGGCGAAGTCATCTCGGAAACCTATGAGACCGAGCTTGAGACCCTCGCCGCCTGGATGGAGCAGCCAGACACCCGCCGCATCTTGATGGCCCCCGATGGCCGCCAGATGGGTTTCTCTTGGTATCAGGAAAACGGTGGCAAGATCTGGTGGACGCTGGTCGTCGGCAACTGAACTTTCGCTGAACAGCGGTTTATCCGGCCCCTGCGGGGGCCGGTGTCGTTTTGACCGACCCGATGATCAGGGTGTGATCAGGATCGGCGTGCCATCGCGCACCATCGCATAGACATCTTCGATCTCTTTGTTGGTGACCGCGATACAGCCCCAAGTCCAATCGTTCTTTTCTTTCTGCCGCGGGTCTTTCTGCCCGTGAATAAAGATATCGCCGCCGGGGCTTTTGCCCATGGCGCGGGCGGTCTCGATATCCCGTGCGTTGGGGTAATCAATCCCGACAGACAGATGGAAGCGGCTGTTCGGATTGCGACGGTCGATTCGGTACAGCCCTTCGGGGGTGCGCCCGTCCCCCTCGAAGGTCTTGTGACCAACCGGAGCGAAGCCCAGCTTGATTGGATAGTCCTCCAGCACGCGGTTATGATGCAACAGCATCATGCGGCGTTGGCTTTTGTTCACAACCACATAGGTCACTTCGGGACCGTTGTATCGTTTGAATTTACTGCTGCTGCACGCACCAAGCGCCACCATAGCGGTGCCGCCAAGTATCATTGTCCTGCGCTTCATCACTGTGCCCTCAAAGCCCCGGCCATTCCGGCCCTTTTTACCTGAGCTACCACAATGAGGGATTAATTTCATTCAAAAAGCGGTGATGAACCACGCCAAATGCGGCCCGTTTGCCTAACCTTCCGGCAGTGTCAGGCAGGCGGCAAGCTCCACATGCGACGACCAGCGAAACTGGTCCACAACCTGCACCCAGTCCAGCCGATACCCTGCCGCCACCATATTTTGCACATCGCGGGCAAAGCTGACCGGGTTGCAAGAAACATAGGCCACGCGCGGCACCCCCGCGCGGATAATCTCGGTCACCTGCGCCTCGGCCCCGGCGCGGGGCGGGTCCAGCACGACGGCGTCGATCTTGGCCAACTCATCCGGCAAGAGCGGACGGCGGAACAGATCGCGTGTCTCAACGGTGAGCGGTTTGGCCCCCTTGGCCCGTCGCCAGCCGCCCTCAAGCGCGGCGGTCATCTCGGCATCGCCCTCAACCGCATGAACCCGCGCCTTTTGCGCCAGTGGCAAGGCGAAGGTGCCGCAGCCGGCGAAAAGGTCGGCCACGGTCTCGGCCTCCCCCACGGCATCCACGACGGCGGCGCGCAGGGCCGCTTCGCCATGGCGGGTGGCTTGCAAAAACGCGCCCGGCGGGGGCGTGACCGCTGCGCTGCCAAAGCGCTGCGCCGGCGGCGCGCGCATTGCGATCACCTCGCCATCCCACGTCAGCCGTGCCAGCGCCAAAGCCTCACAGGTCTGCGCCAACTGCTGTCTCAGCGGCCCGTCGAGAGGTTTGCCATTGGCAACCGACACGTCCAGCCCCTCTTCCGACAGCGTCACGGTCACGGCCAATTCGGCCTTGCGGCTGGTGCCGATCAGCGCCAGTTCCTCGGCAACCTTCAACCCCGGCAAAAGCGCAGGGTCGACCAACTGACAGCCCGGCACCTCGATCAGCACGTCAGAAGCGCGGCCATGAAACCCCGCCATGGCGCCCTTTTTCGTGCGGCGCGCAGCAAAGGTGGCCCGGCGGCGAGATTGCGCAGGCGAGGTTTGGATGGGGCGAAATTCTGTCTCTAACCCATGCGCCGACAGCGCATTGCGGACCACATCGACCTTCCACCCGGCCACGAAATCGTCCGCGGCATGCTGCAACTGACAGCCCCCGCAGGATTTGAAATGGCGGCACGGCGGCGCGACCCGCTGTTCGGACGGCGTAACGATCCGCACATCGCGCAGCTGTTGGCCCTCGACTTCACCACTGACGGTTTCCCCCGGCAGGGTCATCGGAGCAAAGATCGGACCTTCGGCGATGCCGTCGCCGTGGTGGCCAAGGCGCAAGATGTGATGTTCTGTCATAGCCTGCCCATAGCGCGGCAAAGGCCACAGCGAAAGCCTATTCCGCTGCCTTCACATCCAGAAACCCGCCCGACTGCCGGTGCCAATAGCGCGCATAAAGCCCGTCTTGGGCAAGCAGATCAGCATGGCTGCCGATCTCAGCAATGCGGCCCGCGTCCAGCACCATGATGCGGTCCATCTCTGTCAGGGTCGACAGACGGTGCGCGATGGCAAGCACGGTTTTCCCCTCCATCACACGGTCCAGGGTCTGCTGAATGGCGGCCTCCACCTCGCTATCAAGCGCGCTGGTCGCCTCGTCCAGCACCAGAATGGGCGCGTCTTTTAAAATGGCGCGGGCCAAGGCGATGCGCTGACGCTGCCCGCCGGAAAGCTTCACCCCGCGCTCCCCCAGATGCGCGTCATAACCGCGGCGGCCTTTGTGATCCTCAAGGTCTTGAATGAAGTCATGCGCCTCGGCCCGTTCGGCTGCCGCGATGACCTCGGCTTCTGTCGCGTCGGGCCGACCATAAAGAATGTTGTCCCGCGCCGAGCGGTTAAACATCGCAGTCTCTTGCGTGACCATACCGATGTTGCGGCGCAGGCTCTCTTGCGTGACTTCCGATGTATCCATCCCGTCAATCACAATCTTGCCCTGCTCCGGTTCATAGAGCCGTAAAAGTAGCGCCACGAGGGTCGATTTTCCCGCCCCCGAAGCACCTACGATCCCCAGCTTCTCGCCCGGTTTGATGGTCAGTGAAATCTGGTCGATTCCGCCCGTCTGGCGCCCATAGGCAAACCCGAGGCCCCGCAGTTCGATTTGCCCGGCCTTCACCATCAACGCCTGCGCATCAGGCCCGTCGTCCAACCGCACGCGCGGCGTCAGGGTGCGCATCCCATCTTCGACCTCACCGATGTTGGAATAGATCGCCATCAGCGTGAAAGACACCCAGCCGGTCATCTGCGCGATACGGATCGCGATGGCACCGGAGGCCACAATATCCCCCTCGCTCGCCATGCCGCGCTGCCACAGCAGGATCGTCCCACCAAGCAAAAGCACCGGCAGAAGCCCGGCAAGGCTCATCAATGCCAAGCGGAACCCGGCGGCGAGATAGCCAAACTCCAGCGCCCGGGCACGAAAGCTTTGCATCGCGGAAAGGGCTGCGCGGTCTTCGTGATCGGCATGGGCAAAGAGTTTCACTGTTTTGATATTGGTGATCGTATCCACCACCTGCCCCGAGACCATCGCCCGCGCCCCGGCACGGCCCGCCGCCCGTTTGCGCACGCGCGGCAAGAACCAGTTGATCAGCGCCAGATACATGACCAGCCAGACCGAAAACCCAAGTGCCACGCGCCAATCGATCGCCAAAAGCAGCGCCACTGACCCCACGAGAGAGGCAAGCGCAAAGGCCACCACGTTGATCACCTCGGCGGCCACATCCGTCACCGCCCGCGCGGCCTGCATCTGTTTTTGAGCAATGCGCCCTGCGAAGTCTTCGTCAAAGAAATTGACGTTCTGCCCCAGCGTCCAACGGTGCAAACGCGACAGCACCAGCGGGTTCACATTGGGCTGCACCATGATCGCATTCGAGGCCGATGACAGGCCGAACAGCACAGGCCGCGCCACCAGAAAGAACGCCACCGCGCCCAGCACCAGCACCAGACTGCTGCCTTCGAAAAACCGCTCTGGGCCCGCGCTGACCGTGGCGTCGATGACCTTGCCCAAAATCCACGCCGTGCCCGCCTCCATCGCGCCAGCGGCTGCCGATAGAAAAGCCGCGAGCCACAGCACCGGCCAAGCGCCCGACAGGCACCAGCGCATGAAAGCCCCCAGCGTTTGCGGCGGCGGGCCATCGGCGGGGTGAAACGGGTTGATCCAGTTCGAAATGCTCACGACTTGTCATCCAATGCGAGAAAACCGCCCGACTGACGGTGCCAGAAGGCTGCATATAGGCCAGCTTTCTGCAAAAGCGCGTCATGGGTGCCTTCTTCGACGACACGGCCCTGATCCAAAACCAGAATTCGGTCCATCTCGGCAATCGTGGACAGCCGGTGCGCGATGGCGATGACCGTCTTGCCCGCCATCATGCCATAGAGCGTTTCTTGAATGACCGCCTCCACCTCACTGTCGAGCGCGCTTGTCGCCTCATCCAGCAGCAAGATCGGCGCGTTCTTCAGGATGACGCGCGCCAGCGTGATGCGCTGACGCTGCCCGCCGGATAGCTTCACACCCCGTTCACCAACACGTGCCTCATAGCCCGCACGCCCCTCCGGGTCAGTCAGATCAAGGATGAACTCATGCGCCTGCGCCTGTTTCGCAGCCGCGATCATCTCAGCCTCGGTTGCGTCGGGGCGGCCATAAAGGATGTTCTCGCGCACCGAGCGGTGCAGCAGCGATGAATCCTGCTGCACGACACCGATATGCCGCCGCAGACTGTCTTGCCGCACCTGTGCAATGTCCTGCCCGTCGATGCGGATCTGCCCCGCTTCGGCATCGTAGAACCGCAGCATCAGCTTCACGAGGGTCGATTTCCCTGCGCCAGAGCGGCCAACAAGGCCAATCTTCTCGCCCGGCTGCACGGTGATATTGATGCCTTGGATTCCGCCGCTTTCGCGCCCGTAGTGGTGGCTCAGCCCTGCCATCTCGATCCGGCCTTCGGTCAGCTTCAAGGGGGGCGCATCGCGTCGGTCGGTCAGGGCGAGGGGCTGGGCAATGGTCTCCATACCCTCGGCGACGACACCCAACTCGCGGAAAAAGCTCGACAGAGCCCACATGATCCAGCTGGTCATTGAGTTGAGCCGCAGCGCCAGCGCGGCGGCAGCGGCCACGACGCCGACGCTCGCTTCGCCCCCCATCCAAAGCACCAACGCCCAACCGACGACACCCACGATCAGCATGCCGTTGAGAAGGGTCAGCACCACGTCCATGATGCTGAAAATCCGCATCTCGCCCTGAAAAGTACGCCGCGCCTCTTCAATCGCCTCTCCGGCAAAGTCGACCTCTAGATCATGATGCGCGAACATCTTGACCGAATGGATATTCGTATAGGCATCCACCACGCGCCCCGTCACCTGAGACCGCGCGCCTGATGCCGCCTTGGACGCAGGGCCGACCCGTTTGATCGTCCATGCCACCAAGCCAGCGTAGAGGATAAACCACCCCAAAAGCGGCACTAACAAGCGGATATCAGAGGTGGACAGCAAGATCGCCGCGCCGATCATATAGGCCAGCGAATAAGAGATCGCGTCAAAAACCTGAAAGACCACCTCCCCCGCTGCCGGGGGTGTTTGCATGATGCGATTGGCGATACGCCCGGCGAAATCGTTCTCGAACCAACCGACAGATTGCCGCAGCACATGCCGATGCGCCCGCCAGCGGATCAGGGTACCAAAGTTCGGCAGGATCGCATTGTTGAGAAGCATAACGTCGACCGCCTGCACCAAGGGCCGCAGGAACAGCACGGCAAGGGCCACGAGGGTCAGCTCGGTGCCGTAGTCCTCCCACATCTGCGCGGGGTCGCTGCCGAGCAGGTCAACGATACGGCCCATATAGTAGATCAGACCGATCTCAATCGCTGCGACAAGGATCGCCATCACCCCGGCGAGGGCAAAGACCTTTTTGAACGGCTGCGCGTAGTCCCGCAAAAAGGGCCAAAGCCCCTGCGGCGGGTGATCCTTTTCCCGATAGGCAACATAGGGATCGACGAGGTTTTCGAAAAAGCGAAACATGGGGAGACCTTGGAAATAGACGTGCAAAATACGCGGCAACGCCCAAAAGCAAGGCCGCAAAGGGGCAATGGTTATGCCAGCTTAGCTAAACCAGATCCCGCGGTACATCTCGCCCATCTCCCTTGTAATGCGGTATGGATAGCCGAATTTCCGCGCGATGTCGACCTAGCTGGACTTTCGCAGCAGTTCCGCGCGGGCCAGGGTGAAGCCGGAGTTGATCCAGATTTGCTCCAGCCGGGCAAGCTCTTGTCCCAAGGCCGGGCCCTTGAACGCTGGCATCAGATCTTTAGCCGTTACCGGAAAACGGGCAGCGGCGGCGTTCGAAATCGTCTCTAACACGGCGGTTTCGGGCATCTGTTCTGTCATAACGCCGCGTAGCAATACAGCGCCACGGGCGATCCCTGCCCCATGACGATAGGCAAGTTCGGCCAGCGGTGGCCCGGCAAAGCCTTGCTCTTGCAGCAACGTCAGGCGCTTGGCCTCCGCCTTGCTCAACCGCAGACGATCCGCCAAGGCTTCCCCGCCCAGCGCGGCCAGCCGAACCAGCCAATCAGGCTCAAGCCCAAGCATTTGTTCAAAATGAACCAGCATGGATAGGCAGCGGTCATCACTCCCCGGCAAAAGCACCGGCAAGGCACCGGTTTGCCGCATCAACGCCAAGGCCGGGGCGGGATCCGGCGCGCGGAGCAGCTTTTTGAACTCTTGCCCGACCCGCTCTGCCGAAAGCGTTTCTAACCCGTCCAAATTCGACGCGATGGCATCCAGCGCCTCCGGCTCTGGCCCCGCCTCCGGGTCGCCATACCACGCCATGAAGCGGAAATAGCGCAGGGTGCGCAGGTAATCCTCGCGGATACGCTGACCTGCATCCTCGATGAAACGCAGCCGTCGCGCGTTGAGGTCAGGCAGACCGCCCAACGGGTCAATCACACGGCCCTCGGGCGTGGCATAGAGCGCGTTCATCGTGAAATCACGGCGACGGGCATCTTCGGCGATATCGGTGGAAAAGGCCACGACAGCCCGGCGGCCATCGGTTTCCACATCGCGGCGAAAGGTGGTGATCTCAAACGGTTTGCCGCCCGACACGAGCGTTACCGTGCCATGGTCGATCCCTGTCGGCACGGCCTTGACCCCGGCGGCCTGGGCCAGCGCCATCACCGTTTCAGGCGTCGCATCGGTGGAGAGGTCCACATCGCTGTCCGGCAGGCCCAGCAGCGCATCGCGCACGCAACCGCCGACGAAATAGATACGGTGCCCACCATCCTGCACCACGCGGCAAACCCGCTGTGCGTCTGCGTTATGTAACCAGCGTGTCGGGGTTGGAATCATCTGTTCATACGTGTCGCCCATGCCCGCAACATACGCGCGGTCGCGCCCCAGATGTAATAGGGGCCATAGGGAACAGCGTAATAATACCGCCGCTGGCCCCGCCAACGCCGGGAATGCACAAGGTAGTTGCTCGGGTTCAGCACATGGTCAAGCGGCACGCGAAACACTTCTTCGACCTCTCCGGGTTCTGGCACCACGGTGAAATCGCGCGTCACATAGCCGATCACGGGGGTCACGCTAAAGCCGGTGACCGTCTCATGGGCCGGAAGAGCGCCCAAGACATCTACGATGTCGCTCGGCAGGCCGATCTCTTCGCGCGCTTCGCGCAGGGCGGCGGCAATGACATCCGCATCGCCACCGTCTTGTTTGCCCCCCGGAAAAGCAATCTGTCCGGGGTGATGTTTCAGCGCCGAAGACCGCTTGGTCAGGACCAGTTCCAGCCGCGTTCCGGTATCCACCACCGGGGCGAGCACACCCGCAGGCCGCAGACTGCGGCCCTCGGGCAGGGTGACCTCCGGGTTCAGATCGAAATCGGAGGATTCCACCCCAGTCTGGGCAAGCGCCTCGCGGAAGGACTGGAACCGGTCGCTCACCCTAGGCCTTGGCGTCGAAACCGACCGTGGCCGGATCAAGGTCATAATGCGCGCCGCAGAACTGACAGTCTGCGGTCACCCGCCCCTCGTCCGTCGTCATCTTTTCGATATCGCGGGCCGAGTAGATCGACAGGCTCTGACGCACGCGGTCTTCGGAACAGGTGCAGCCGAAACGCACCGGCTGAGGGTCATAGACCCGCGGTTGTTCCTCGTGAAACAATCGCAACAGAAGATCGGTCGGCGGTACGCTGGGGCCGATCAGCTCCAGTTCCTCAACCGTGCCGAGCAGGATGTTCACGCGGTTCCAATTCTCGGCCTCGTCGCCTTCAACCAAATCATCGGCCTTGAGGACCTCACCCGTCCCTTCGCCCGACGCCGATAGCGGCGAGGCTTTGGGCATATGCTGCAACATGATGCCACCGGCACGCCAATGCTCTGGCTCGCCCGGACCGGACGATTTGCCAAAGCTCAGAGAAAAGCGGGTCGGCAACTGCTCGGACTGGGCGAAATAGGCTTCCGCACAGGCCGCCAATGATCCGCCGGCCAGCGGTGTGATACCCTGATAGGGGGTCATGCCTTTGCCTTGGTCGATCATGATCGCGAAATAGCCTTCGCCGATCTGGTCAAACGGGGCGTCATCGGTCAGCCGATCTGCATCATAGCTGGCATAGGCGCGGATGCGCGCAGGCTCGCCTTCCTTTTCGGGGCCGTAGTAATCGGTCGCGATCATCCGAACGGCACCTTTGGATTGCACCTGTAGCGACAGTTTCCAACGCAGTTTGATCGTCTGACCGATCAAAGCGGTCAACAACGCCATCTCGGCCACCAAGGCTTCGACCTGCGGCGGATAGTCGTGCTGCTTCAGGATGCCTTCCAACACGCCATCAAGCCGCGCCACGCGGCCGCGCATGTCGACATCATCAAGCTGAAAGGGCAGAACGGTATCGTCCCACGCGATTTTAGTTCCTTGGGTCATCGGGTTTCCTTATCGGGGGCCGCTTGGCATACCGCGTCTATATAGGCGCAGCAACCCATGGAAAAAGGGGCAGCAGATGATCCGACGTACAGGTGAGACACCACAGCCCGGCCAAAGCTACACACCGCGGCCCGGGGTCTATGCCATTCTGCCGCTGCAACGCCGTTTTCTGATGACGCTGGAAATGGCGCAAGACACCGAGGTGCAATTGCCCGGCGGCGGTATCGAAGCGGGAGAATCCCCGCTCCAAGCACTCCACCGCGAGGTGCTGGAGGAAACCGGCTGGCGCATTGCCCGCCCGCGCCGACTGGGCGCATTCCGCCGCTTTACCTATATGAAAGATTACGACCTCTGGGCGCAAAAGATCTGCCATATCTACGTTGCGCATCCCGTGCGCCAGATCGCCGCGCCGACAGAGCCGCATCACGCCACCTTAGTGCTATCGGCCAGCGAAGCATTGGCGACCCTCGCAAACGAAGGCGACCGCCTGTTTCTGCAATGCCACCTGCGCTAAACGTTGCCCTGATACTCCAGCAATATCCCAGAAACATCATCGGGGAAATCACGGCTGCCCGCGAATTCGGAAAGCTTCCAGACCAGCGCACTGAGAAGCGCCGGACCGCTGAACCGGCGCAATTCCCCCAGCATCCGCGCCAAACCCTCTTCGCCCAACATCTCTCCGCCCGGATCGGGGCATTCCGTCACCCCATCCGATAGGATCAACAGCCTGTCCCCCGGCGCCATCTGAAGCTTATATTCCTCAAACCCCACCCCGGCGAGCAGGCCAACAGGAAAGCCCCCGGTGCCCGGCTGTTCGACCTGCCCATCGCCGCGCAGCAAAGCGGGATGCGGGTGCCCTGCCTGCGCGACAGTGACCTCCCCGGTGGTGAGGTCGGCAATGGCCAGCATCAGCGTGAAATAATGCTCCGTCTCCATCTCATGAAGAACAAGATCGTTAAGCTCTTCTATCACCTCCCCCGGGGGGCGGGCCGCATAGCTGCCCCCGGGCAATAGCGCGAGCGCGAGGTTCTGGTCCGGCGTCGACGCCGACAGATATCCGGCCAGCCGCGCCGTCATCAGGGCCGAGCTGATGCCATGGCCCGACACATCCAAACCGAAAAGCCCAACGACCCCCGGCCGCACAGGGAAATACCCCACCAAATCGCCGCCAACATGCCCGGCAGAGCGCAGCATCATCGACAGATTGCCCCCCTCCATGGCGCGATAGCGTTCGCGGAGCGGCGATTGCTGAAATTTCTTGGCCTCAATCAGATCCTTGTCGATCAGCGCGTGCACCTGCCGAAGAACATCCAATGTTTCGGTGATCAGCTTGTTTTTCTGCGTCAGCTCACGCTGCATGACCAGAAAACGCTCCCCGGCCATGACCCGGGCGCGCAGGTCCGGCGGACCGATCGGCCGAATCAATACATCATCAGCCCCCGCATCAAGGGCGCGGGCCACCGCGCCACCCTCAGGCTTGTCGGTCAGCAGAATGAAATAGCCACGGCGCTCTTCCGACAGGCTTCGGAAAGCCCGGCAGACGTCGAGCCCCGACAGCCCCGTCATCGCCCAACTGCAGAGCACAATATCAGGCAATCGGCGCTCGCAAAGCGTCAGAGCCACAGCACCCGACGCGGTAGAGATCACCTCATACCCCCATGCCCTCAGGGACGCCGAAAGAAACTCCCGATGGGTATCATCCCCCTCAACCACCAAAACCAATGGCGACACAGCAGGCGTCGCCACCGCTTCAGAGAGGCTGGGAATATCCAATTTCATGCGACACGATCCTGACAGGCCCGCTGATCTAAACAGCGATGCCTTACCGAAACGTGAATTCTTCTGTAAATCCGCGTCGGGCGCGCCTACAGCACGAACTGTGCCAAAGTCTCGTCGTTGGTGATATCGGTATAGGTAAAGCCAGATTGCCCCAACTGCTCAAGGAAGGGCTTAAAATTCTCAGGCCGCCGCGTCTCGATCCCAATGAGGACAGAGCCGAAATTCCGCGCCGACTTCTTTAAATACTCAAACCGGCAGATGTCATCCTCCGGGCCAAGCAGCATCAGGAATTCCTTCAACGCCCCCGGCCGCTGCGGCATGCGCAGAATGAAATACTTCTTCACGCCCGAATAGCGCTGCGCCCGCTCTTTGACCTCTGGCAAACGCTCGAAATCGAAATTGCCGCCCGAAGCCACACAGACCACCGTCTTGCCGACAATCTGATCGGCCACCTCGCCCAGCGCATCTATCGACAGCGCGCCTGCTGGCTCTAAAACGATGCCTTCGACATTCAACATCTCGTTGATCGTCACACAAATCCGGTCCTCTGGCAGATGCACCACATCCGCCGGGCTCACCCCGCGCAAACGCTCAAAGGTCCGCGCGCCAATCTTGGCCACCGCAGCGCCATCCACAAAGTTATCAATCGGAGAGACATCCACGGGCGCCCCGGCCTCCAACGCCCGCGCAAGGCTCGGCGCACCTGCGGGTTCGACGAATGTATAGTCGCAGGTGTCCCCAAAATAACTGACCACCCCCGAAGACAGCCCGCCGCCGCCCACCGGCAAGATCACCCGGTCCGGAACCCGGCCCAATTGCTCAGCAATCTCCACAGCAACAGAAGCCTGCCCCTCAATCACATCCTCATCGTCGAAGGGCGACAGGAAATGCGCGCCCTCATCCCGACAAAAATTCTGCGCCGCCGCCAAGGTGGCATCGAAATAATCCCCCACCAGCCGGATCTCGACATTCTCACCCCCGAACATCCGGGTCTTTTGCACCTTCTGCTGCGGCGTGGTCACCGGCATGAAAATCACGCCGCGCACCCCGAAATGGCTGCAGGCAAAAGCCACCCCCTGCGCATGGTTCCCCGCCGAGGCACAGACAAACAGCCCCTGCCCCGGGATCACTTTGCGCATCGCATTGAACGCCCCGCGCAGCTTGTAAGAGCGTACCGGGCTTAAATCCTCGCGCTTCAACCAGATGTCCGCGCCAAAGCGTTCCGACAGATGCTCATTGCGCAGCAGCGGTGTCGCCGGGAACAATGCCCGCAGCGCCTCTGCCGCCGCCTGTGCTTTCTGTGCAAATTCATCCGCCATCTGTGCTCTCCTTGCTGCCATTCGTCGATAGGCGCGCAGCCTGCATAGGTCAACGCAGGCTTCAATCTTGCCCGCGCCCACGAAAACCGCTACCTCGCAGAGCGAACTTGAAAGGAACCCCGTCATGTCCGCGCCCAAGAAAGTCGTGCTTGCCTATTCCGGCGGCCTCGATACCTCGATCATCCTGAAATGGCTGCAAACCGAATACGGCTGCGAGGTGGTGACCTTCACCGCCGACCTCGGCCAAGGTGAAGAACTGGAACCGGCCCGCAAGAAAGCCGAGATGATGGGCATCGCGCCAGAGAACATCTACATCGAAGACGTGCGCGAGGAATTCGTCCGCGACTTCGTCTTCCCGATGTTCCGCGCCAACGCGGTCTACGAGGGTCTCTACCTTCTGGGCACCTCCATCGCCCGCCCGCTGATCTCCAAACGCCTCGTGGAAATCGCCGAAGAAACCGGTGCCGATGCCGTGGCCCACGGTGCCACCGGCAAAGGCAACGATCAGGTCCGCTTTGAACTGGCCGCCTATGCGCTCAACCCCGAGATCAAGGTCATCGCCCCCTGGCGCGAATGGGACCTGTCGAGCCGCACCAAACTCTTGGAATTCGCCGAAGCGCATCAAATCCCCGTCGCAAAAGACAAACGCGGCGAAGCGCCCTTCTCCGTCGATGCCAACCTGCTGCACACCTCCTCCGAAGGCAAAGTCCTCGAAGACCCAGCCATCGACGCCCCCGACTACGTCTACCAGCGCACGGTAAACCCCGAAGATGCCCCCGACACGCCCGAATACGTCGAGATCGGCTTCGAGCGCGGCGATGCCGTCAGCATCAACGGCGAAGCCATGTCCCCCGCCACGATCCTCACCAAACTCAATGAGCTTGGCGGCAAACACGGCTGCGGCCGTCTCGATCTGGTCGAAGGTCGCTTCGTCGGCATGAAGTCCCGCGGCATCTACGAAACCCCCGGCGGCACCCTGCTGCTCGAAGCCCACCGCGGCATCGAATCCATCACCCTCGACCGCGGCGCCATGCACCTCAAAGACGAGCTGATGCCGAAATACGCCGAACTGATCTACAACGGCTTCTGGTACAGCCCCGAGCGCACCATGCTGCAAGCCGCCATCGACGCGAGCCAAGCCCATGTGACCGGCACCGTGCGCCTGAAACTCTACAAAGGCCATGTCCGCACCGTTGGCCGCTGGTCCGATCACAGCCTCTATTCCGAAGCCCATGTGACCTTCGAAGACGACGCCGGCGCCTACGACCAAAAAGACGCCGCAGGCTTCATCCAACTCAACGCCCTGCGCCTCAAACTCCTCGCCGCCCGCGACAAACGCACCAAAGGCTGAAACACGGGGGGCCTAATCCCCTTCATTCTTTCTTAAATACCCGCGGGGGTCCGGGGGCAGCGCCCCCGGTGGCTGGCCCCAAACAAAACGCAAAAGGCCCGGACACTTCCGCCCGGGCCTTTCTACATCTATCAATGCCAAATCAATCGGCGGTAATGACTTTCATCACCAATTCACCGTCTGGCTTGATCGGCCCATCTTCCTTGGCGCCCAGCGTGTATTCGAACACGCCAGTTTTCATGCCGCCATCTTCGGAATGCACCATCAGCATCAGCATATCACCCGAGGCGACGTCTTCTTGCAGGATCGCGAGCACGTCTGTGTTCTCACCCGCGCGCAGGGGCGCATAGCCCACAACAGGGCCGGGCTTCATGTCGGCATCGGTGCGGTGCACGACCAGCCAGCCATTTTCGCCAGCCATCACTTTATCGGCGCTAACGACGCCATTCGAAACATCTTGACCCGACGCTTCGACCATTGCCATGGCATGAGCATCGGCCCATGCGCCACCGGCGATCATGGACAGGGCGACTACGGTGCTTGCAAATTTTTTCATCTGGTTTTCCCTCCGTTTGAAATTACGGGGTAGTCACGACAGCGGCCCAACATAAGTTTCGCAGGTTTCAGAAATTTTTAAGACGTTCCGCAAATAGCCGCTCGTAATAAGGTAAGGCGGCCGCCAGAACCTCTGCATTCGCCCCGTCAAGCAGGGGCAAATCCCCCTCGGGCCCAGCAAACCCAGTGCTTTGATGGATCGCCCCATACCAATGCGAGGCCCAAACCCCATCCTCGGGACGTGGGCCTGCAGGCCAGTGCAGCATCGCAGGGTCGAAGGGCAGATCAATCGCGGCGCAGAGTTTGCGCAGCATCCCCTCCGGGTCCGCACGGATGTCGCCACTGTCGATGACCAGCCCGCCCAACCTCTCATACAGCATGAGTTGCCGGTCAAAGCCAATGTCCGCCAAACGGGGCGCTTCACGTTTCGCGGCGTAGCTGGCGATCACCCGTGCGGGATGCCGGATCAGATGGATGTTCACACAATCCTCCGCCCAGTCCAGCGGAAACCCGTCAATCATATGCTGCGCCATATGTTTCATATAAAGGTGCCGGGCACCGTCCTGCACAAACCCTAAGGGCACCCGCGCAGGGTCTTTTTCCTGTGCCGCCAGCACCGCGTCGCGCATCGGATGTTCCAACCCGGTCGCCTTCAGATAGGCTGCGTAAAAGGGCTCATCCATCGCGGTAAAGTCCCGCCGCGCCCCGAAACTATACATCATTGCGGTGCTTAGATTGCGTGGCCCAGACCACATCGCAATTCGCATGAAAGGTTCCCCCCATTGCCGTTGAACCCGGAACGCTAGAAAGAACGCGCCATCGCGCCAAGTGGTAAACTGCCTTCACCAGCGCGTGACTTCCCCTGCCCCGGCCTTGCGCTATCTCAGCTCCAGCGGCAACCCTACGCCAGAGGAGGACCATCATGTTCCGAAAATCAATGTTCAAACCCGCCATTCTGACCCTTGCCATCACTCTGGGCCTCGCGGCGCAGAACCGCCCCGCCGCCGCGGCACAAACCGAGGTGCTGACCGTCGCAGGCGGCTGTTTCTGGTGTGTCGAGGCGGATTTCGAATCCGTCAAAGGCGTGAAAGAAGCCGTCTCAGGCTTTGCCGGGGGGCGCACCCAGAACCCCACCTACAAACAGGTCACCGGCGGCAACACCGGCCATTATGAGGCCGTGCAAATCCAATTCGACCCAGACGTGGTCAGCCGCAAAACGCTGCTGGATCTCTTTTTCCGCTCAATCGACCCGACGGATGCGGGCGGCCAATTCTGTGACCGAGGGGAAAGCTACCGCACCGCGATCTTTGCGGGCAGCCCCGCCCAGAAAAGCGCTGCAGAGGCGGCCAAGGCCGAGGCGCAGAACGCCCTTGGCGCTAAGGTCGTGACCCCAATCCTTGGCAATGCGCCGTTTTATCCGGCTGAGGATTACCACCAAGACTACTACAAAAGCAGCGAACGGCTGGCCTTCAGCAGTGTCGGCGTGGCGGTCAAAAAATCAGTCGCCTACAAACGCTACCGCAACGGCTGTGGCCGGGATGCCCGTGTGAAACAGCTTTGGGGCAGCGCGGCACCCTTTGTGAAGTAACCGCGACACCGATCACTTAGGTACGAAAATCGTGATCCCGGATCTCTTTCAGGTCGGGGATCACATCCGCGGTGCCATGGCGCATGACCATCAGCGCCCCGGCGCGCATCGCCAAATCAATCGCCTGCGGCATGGTCATGCCCCGGTCCAACCCCGCGACCAGATAGCCGGTAAAGGTATCCCCCGCCCCGGTCGTATCCACCGCCTCGACCCGATAGGCAGGGTAGCTTTCCACCAGATGCGCCTTGTTAGAGACCCATTCGCAGCCCCCGGCGCCCAGTGTCACCATGATGTCATCGACAGGCAGTTGCCGCAGTTCGCCCCCCGTCGCGGCCCGAAGCTGCGCCGCTTCGACTTCGTTCAATACTAACAGATCGATCTGGTCTAGGATCGCCGTCACCGCCGCCGCATCGAAAGGCGCGGCTGCATAGGCCAGCCGCAGGCCCAATGTCTTTGCCGTCCGGGCCGCGAACCGCTGGCCGTTGGTCTCATTCTGCATCAGCAGCCAATCGCCAGAGGAGGCCTCACTCAGCGCCGCGCCGATCATCTCATCGGTAATTTCGTGATTGGTGCCGGGGAAGATGACGATGTTGTTCTCGCCCTCAAGATCAACGGCGATATTGGCGTGGCCGGTGACCCCCTCCATCAAGGTGATATGCGCCGTCTCGACCCCGTATTCCAACAACCGTTCCAGCGCCCAACCGCCATCGGCCCCAAGCGCGCCGACATGCATCACCCGCGTCCCGGCGCGGGCGGCGGCGACCGACATATTGGCCCCCTTACCGCCCAGCCCTTGCCGAAAATTGCGGGCCGAAATCGTCTCTCCCGGCCCCGGCAGATGGGGCAACAGATAGAAGTTATCCGCGTTGATAGAGCCGAGGTTCCAGATCATCAGCCCACCTTGCAGGCCGCGAGAATGGCCATGTTAAGAATGTCATTCGCCGTGGAGGTCGAGGAGCAGATCTGGATCGACTTGTCCAAGCCCGTGAGGATCGGCCCGATCACCGTGGCCCCCGCCATCTCTTGCATCAGCTTGACCGAGATGCTGGCCGAGTGCCGCGCTGGCACCACGAGGATATTGGCAGGCCCCGTCAGCCGCGAGAACGGGTAGTTCGCCTGACTGGCCGCGTTCAGCGCCACGTCGACGGTCATCTCGCCTTCGTATTCGAAATCGACGCCGCGCCGGTCGAGCACTTCGGGCGCGAGGTGCATCTTTTCGGCGCGTTCCGAGACGGGGTAGCCAAAGGTCGAGAAGCTGACGAAGGCAACCCGCGGCTCCAGCCCCAGATGCCGCGCCACACGCGCGCCGCTTTCGGCGATATTGGCCAGATCGTTCTCATTGGGCCATTCATGGACCAGCGTATCTGCGATAAAGACGATGCGCCCCTTGTGCAGCAACGCCGTGATGCCTGCGGCTCCGGCTTCGGCATTTGCGTCAAAGACGTGGTTCAACCGTTCCAACACATGCGCCGACTTGCGGGTGGCCCCGGTCACCAGACCGTCACCGTGCCCATGTGCCAGCATCAGGGCTGCAAAAACATGCCGGTCGCGTGATGCAAGGCGGTGGATATCCTTGCGGTCGAAACCCTTGCGCTGCAACCGACCATAGAGGAAATCTTTGTATGTTTCCAAATGCTGTGTATTGGCGGCATTCACCACCTCCAACTCGCGCACCGCGTCGGCCATGCCCGCTTCTTCGAGCTTGGCACGCACGTCATCCTCGCGGCCCACGACCAGCGCTTTGCCCAAGCCCGCACGCTGGTACATCACCGCCGCGCGCAGCACCTTGGGGTCATCGCCCTCGGCAAAGATCATCCGCGCCTGATTGGCCCGGGCGCGGGCGTTGATGCCGCGCAGGATGCTCGCCGTTGGGTCCATCCGCGATTTCAGACCCAGTTCATAGGCATCCATATCGATGATCGGCCGTCGCGCCGCCCCTGTGTCCATCCCCGCTTTGGCCACGGCAGGCGGAATGCGGTGGATCAGACGCGGATCAAAGGGCGTGGGGATGATATAGTCGCGACCAAAGCTCAGCGTGCGGCCATAGGCCAGCGCCACCTCATCGGGCACATCCTCACGCGCCAGCTGCGCCAAAGCATGGGCGCAGGCGATCTTCATCTCGTCGTTGATGGCGCGTGCGTGAATATCCAGCGCACCGCGGAAGAGATAGGGAAAGCCCAGCACGTTGTTGACTTGGTTCGGATAATCCGACCGCCCGGTGGCGACGATGGCGTCCATACGGACCTCATGCGCCTCTTCGGGGGTGATCTCTGGATCCGGGTTCGCCATGGCGAAGATCACCGGGTTATCGGCCATGGAGGCGACCATCGCAGGCGTCACCGCGCCCTTGACCGAAACCCCAAGGAAGACATCCGCCCCCTTCATCGCCTCTTCAAGCGTACGCAGCTCGGTGTTGGCGGCATGGGCCGATTTCCACTGGTTCATACCCTCGGTACGACCCTGATAGATTACACCTTTGGTGTCGCACATGATGCAATTGTCATGCCGCGCGCCCATCGCTTTGAGCAGTTCCAGACAGGCGATGCCCGCCGCCCCCGCCCCGTTGAGCACGATGCGCACATCTTCGATCTTTTTGCCCGACAGATGCAGCGCGTTGATCAGCCCTGCGGCACAGATAACCGCTGTGCCGTGCTGGTCGTCGTGGAAGACGGGAATGTCCATCT
Source organism: Sulfitobacter sp. NFXS29 (assembly GCF_040148765.1). Taxonomy (NCBI): domain Bacteria; kingdom Pseudomonadati; phylum Pseudomonadota; class Alphaproteobacteria; order Rhodobacterales; family Roseobacteraceae; genus Sulfitobacter; species Sulfitobacter sp. NFXS29. The sequence goes on along the minus strand of NZ_JAGDED010000007.1, from coordinate 153,175 downwards.
CTTCCTTCAGACGCTGTTCGATGATGAAACACTCGGGCGCCTTGATGTCTTCGAGGTTGATGCCGCCAAAGGTTGGCCCCATCAGCTTGCAGGCGTTGATGAAAGCCTCGGTATCCTCTGTATCAAGCTCGATATCGATCGAGTTCACATCGGCAAAGCGTTTGAACAGGACCGCCTTGCCCTCCATCACCGGCTTGGAGGCCAGCGCGCCGAGGTTCCCCAAGCCCAGCACCGCCGTCCCGTTTGAGATCACCGCGACCAGATTGCCCTTGTTGGTGTAGTCATAGGCTGTCTCGGGGTTTTCAGCGATCGCCTCGCAGGGCACCGCCACGCCGGGGGAATAGGCGAGGCTGAGGTCTCGCTGGGTGGTCATCGGCACCGTCGCCGAGATCTCGAATTTGCCGGGCGTCGGCTCAAGGTGAAAGGCAAGCGCCTCTTCAGAGGTGATACGGTTCTTTCTGGTCACGATATGGCCCTTCCCTTGCTTTGGAATCTTCTTAGCCACGATCGGACGCCTGCACAACGCAAGCGCCGCGTCAGAGCAAAATTGCCCGATAAAGGCCGCCCATCACGCCTGCACCCCCTTTCCCTGCTTCGGGGGGTTTTGTAGGGTCCGCGCTGCAATAGGGGGCCGCCGTGCAGACAGAAAAAGTAACGCCAATGATGGCGCAATATCTTGAGCTCAAAGCGGACCACGCGGATGCGCTGCTGTTCTACCGCATGGGCGATTTTTACGAGATGTTTTTCGACGATGCCGTGGCCGCCGCCGAGGCGCTGGACATCGCGCTGACCAAACGCGGCAAGCACCAAGGCAAGGACATCGCCATGTGTGGCGTGCCGGTCCATGCCGCCGAAGGCTATTTGCTGACGCTGATCCGCAAGGGCTTTCGCGTGGCGGTCTGCGAGCAGATGGAAAGCCCCGCCGAGGCCAAGAAACGTGGCTATAAGTCGGTGGTGAAACGCGATGTGGTGCGGCTGGTGACACCCGGCACCCTGACCGAAGAGAGCCTGCTGGAAGCCCGCCGTCACAACTACCTCGCTGCCTTTGCCGAGGTCCGTGATGCCTGCGCGATGGCATGGGTCGATATCTCGACGGGCGCGTTCCACGTGATGCCCTTGGCGCAGGTTCGTCTGGGGCCGGAACTGGCGCGGCTGTCGCCGTCTGAGTTGATCGTCTCTGAGGCGAAAGAGAGTGATTTGCACGAAGTCGTCTCTGATTTCGGGATCGCGTTAACGGGCTTGGCCCGCTCGGCCTTTGATAGCACCAGCGCGGAAAAACGGGTCTGCGACCTGTTTGATATCGCGACGCTGGAGGCATTCGGTAGCTTCACCCGCGCCGAAGTCTCGGCCATGGGCGCGGTAATAGAATACCTCACCATCACGCAACGCGGCAAGCTGCCCCTGCTCCGCCCCCCGCAGAAAGAGGCCGAAGCCCGTACCGTACAGATCGACGCGGCAACCCGGCGCAATCTGGAACTGACGCATTCTCTGAATGGAGGGCGCGGCGGGTCTTTGCTATCGATCATGGACAATACCGTCACCGCCGGGGGCGCGCGGCTGCTGGAACGGCGGATCTCAAGCCCCTCGCGGGTCGTTGACGTGGTGTCCGCCCGGGCCGATGCGGTTAGCTTTGCCCATGAGAATGCCCGTCTTGCCGAAGACATGCGCCGACGGCTGCGCAATGTTCCGGACCTCGACCGCGCATTGTCGCGGCTGTCGCTTGACCGGGGTGGCCCGCGTGACCTTGCCGCGATCCGCAACGGGTTGATCGAAGCCGAGGCTCTGCACCAGAGCCTAACACAACAGGATCTGCCAGATCTTCTGCGCGAGGCCGCCGAAGGTTTGCAGGGTCATGGCGACCTCATCGACCTGCTGGATCAAGCCTTGGTCGCCGAACCGCCGCTGATGGTGCGGGATGGCGGATTCATCGCCCCCGGCCATGATGGAGACCTCGACGCCGCACGCGAGTTGCGCGACGAAGGGCGCGGCGTGATCGCGGGGATGCAGCAGCAATTTGTTTCTGACACGGGGATTTCCTCGCTTAAGATCAAGCACAACAATGTCTTGGGCTATTTCGTCGAATGCACCGCGACCCATGCGGAAAAGATGCTCTCTCCGCCCCTGTCAGAGACCTTTATCCACCGTCAGACAACGGCGAACCAAGTGCGGTTCACCACCGTCGAACTGTCTGAGTTGGAGACGAAAATCCTCAACGCTGGCAACCATGCGCAGGAGATCGAAAAACGGCTCTATGAAAGCCTTCGGAGTGCCATTTTGGAACAAGCGGCAGAGATCGGCCAAACCTCTGCCGGGCTGGCCGAGGTCGACCTTGCGACAGGTCTGGCCGACCTTGCGCGGAGCGAGAATTGGACCCGCCCGCGCGTTGATATGTCTCGGGCATTCGACATTAAGGGTGGGCGGCATCCGGTGGTTGAGCGCGCTTTGACCCAACAATCGGGCGAGCCTTTCATCGCCAATGACTGCGACCTTAGTGCCGAGGGCGAAGCCGCGAACATCTGGTTGCTGACCGGCCCGAACATGGCCGGTAAATCGACCTTCCTGCGGCAGAACGCCCTGATTGCGTTGATGGCACAGATGGGCAGTTTCGTGCCCGCAATCTCGGCCCATATCGGCGTTATCAGCCAGCTTTTCAGCCGGGTCGGCGCGTCGGACGATCTGGCGCGCGGGCGCTCGACCTTCATGGTGGAGATGGTCGAAACCGCCGCGATCCTGAACCAAGCGGATGACCGCGCCTTGGTCATCCTTGATGAAATTGGCCGCGGCACCGCCACTTATGATGGTCTATCCATCGCTTGGGCCACGCTGGAACATCTGCACGACGTGAACCGAACGCGGGCGCTGTTTGCCACGCACTATCATGAAATGACTGCGCTGGCGGGCAAGCTGCCGGGTGTCGACAATGCCACGGTGGCGGTCAAGGAATGGGAGGGCGAGGTCGTCTTTCTCCATGAGGTGCGCAAAGGCGCGGCAGACCGGTCTTACGGGGTGCAAGTCGCGCAATTGGCGGGCCTGCCCGCGCCGGTGATCGCCCGCGCCCGCGTGGTGCTGGAGGCGCTGGAAAAAGGCGAGCGCGAAGGCGGCGCGACGCAAAAGACCCTGATCGACGATCTGCCGCTGTTCGCCGTCAGCCCGACCCCACAGCCGAAGCCCGCGGCAACATCGGCGGTCGAGGAAAAGCTGAAAGAGATCATCCCCGATGAACTCTCCCCCCGCGAAGCGCTTGAACTGATCTACAAACTAAAAGAGGCGGCCAAATCCTGACCGCCTCTTTCAAAGATATCTAACTGAGCTTAGCTCGCCGGGGTCGAAGACACCCCAACCTGCGCGGGGCGCAGCAGACGGTCGTGCAGCATGAAGCCTTCGGCGGCGACCTGAATGATCTCGCCCGCGACGGTGCCGGGCACCGGGGCCTCGAACATCGCTTCGTGATGCTTGGGGTCGAACTTGTCGCCCACCTCGGGTGCGATCACTTCGATGCCGTGCTTTTTAAAGACGTTCAGAAGCTCGCGCATCGTCAGTTCCACACCTTCCAGCAGCGGGCCAAAAGCCTCTTTCTGCTCTTCGGTGGTGGTTTCCAGCGCACGCTTCATGTTGTCGTAGACCGGCAGCATGTCACGGGCAAGCTTGGAGCCGCCGTAGTTCTCGGCCTCGCGCCGGTCCTTGTCGGAGCGTTTGCGCGCGTTCTCGGCATCGGCCAGTGCGCGCATGAAACGGTCGCGGTACTGGTCACGCTCGGCGCGCAACTCTTCCACCGCAAGGGCTTCTTCGTCGATCTCGGCCATGTCTTCGGCGTATTCTTCAGCTTCGGCGCTGTCGATCTCGTCCAAAAAGTCGTTTTCTTTCGGCTCTGCCATGTTCCACCTCTAGTTCCGGTCGGAAATCAGCTTCCCCACCAGTTGTGCCGTGTAGTTCACAATCGGCACGATACGTCCATAATTTAAGCGTGTCGGGCCAATGACACCCACGGCGCCGATCACCTTACGATCAGCGTTCATATAAGGGGAAACGACCAGAGAGGAACCCGAAAGTGAGAAAAGTTTGTTTTCGGAGCCGATAAAAATGCGCACACCGTCCCCATCTTCGGCCAGTTCGAGGAATTCGGCGATGTCTCGCTTGCGCTCAAGGTCATCAAAGAGGCTGCGGATACGGTCGAGGTCTTCGGCCTCCCCCTCCCCGCTCAGCAGATTCGACCGGCCCCGGACGATCAAGCGTTCGGAATGCTCCCCTTCTGCGTCCCACAACACGGCACCGCTCTCGACCAGTTGCTGGGCCAGCACGTCAATCTCCTGACGGCGTTTGGCGATCTCTTGTTTGATGCTGCGTTGCAATTCGCTGAGGGTCTTGCCTTCGACGAAAGCATTCAGAAAATTCGCCGCTTCGCGCATCGAACTGGGCGTTTGCCCCGGCGGAGGCGTGAAAAGCCGGTTCTCCACATGGCCATCGGAAAAGACGAGCACGACCAAAGCCCTATCGGGCGACAGAGACACGAATTCGATATGCTTTATCGGCGCTTCGTGCTTCGGCGTCAGCACAAGGGAGGCGCCATGCGTAACCCCCGACAAGGCCGAGCCAATCCGGTCCAAAAGCCCGCCCACATCGGACGAATTATTGCCCAGTGTCGCGTCAATTTTTTCGCGATCCAACTCCGTCGGGTCACCGATCTCGATCATGCCATCGACGAACATCCGCAGCCCCAACTGGGTCGGAATCCGCCCGGCCGAGACATGCGGGCTGTCGAGCAGCCCCATGTATTCGAGATCCTGCATCACATTGCGGATCGTTGCTGCCGAAACCTTTTCGCTGAAGTCGCGCGTCAGCGTGCGCGACCCGACAGGATCGCCACTTTCCAGATAGCCTTCGACCACCCGGCGAAACACTTCGCGGGATCGGTCGTTCATGTCTTTCAGCAATTCAGGCGTGTTTTTCATCGGTGCTCGCTCTCTTCCCCAATAAAGGTACAAGCCGGGCAAACGTCAATCGGGGTTGCATCAAAGCCTTGTGGGGCGGTATCCCCGGGCAACATCAAAAAGGATATGTCATGCGCCCCTCTGGCCGGAAACTCGATGAAATGCGCGCCGTCTCGATCGAGACAGGTTTCACCAAACACGCCGAAGGGTCGGCCCTGATCAAGATGGGCGACACCCATGTGCTCTGCACCGCCACGATCGAAGACCGCGTGCCGCCGTTTATCAAAGGCTCCGGTCTGGGTTGGGTCACCGCCGAATACGGCATGCTGCCCCGCGCCACCAATACACGGATGCGCCGTGAGGCCGCCTCGGGCAAGCAAGGGGGCCGCACGGTCGAGATCCAGCGCCTGATCGGTCGTGCCCTGCGCGCTGGTGTCGACCGCTCCGCTCTGGGAGAGCGTCAGATTACCGTCGATTGTGACGTGCTTCAGGCCGATGGCGGCACCCGCTGCGCGTCAATCACCGGCGGTTGGATTGCCCTGCGGTTGGCCGTGAACAAACTGATGAAAGCGGGCGATGTCGTCTCTGATCCGCTGGTTGATCCGGTCGCCGCGGTAAGCTGTGGCATCTATGCAGGACAGCCGGTGCTTGACCTCGACTATCCCGAAGACTCTGAGGCTGGCGTTGACGGTAACTTCATCATGACCGGGTCCGGCAAGCTAATCGAAGTCCAAATGAGCGCCGAAGGCTCTACCTATACGCGCGATCAGATGAACCAGCTGATGGATCTGGCCGAAAAAGGCGTCGGCGAGCTGGCCGCGATCCAGAAATCGGTCACCGCATGACACGCAAGTTCACCGAAAGCCGGATCCTGATCGCCACCCATAACGCGGGCAAGCTGGAAGAAATGGGCCAGCTTTTCGCGCCCCATGGGGTAGAGGTCGTCGGCGCGGCAGAGATGGACCTGCCCGAGCCCGCAGAGACCGAGACCACATTCGTCGGCAATGCCCGGATCAAGGCACATGCGGCGGCCAAGGCCACCGGCATGCCCGCCTTGGCCGACGATTCCGGCATTGAGGTCGAAGCGCTGAACAACGCCCCCGGTGTCTATACCGCCGACTGGGCAGAGACCGAGAATGGCCGCGATTTCATCATGGCCATGACCAAAACGCGGGACCTACTGGAAGAAAAGAACGCCCCACACCCGCGCCGCGCCCGCTTTTGCGCGACGCTGGTGCTGGCTTGGCCCGATGGCCATGACGAAGTCTTTGCGGGTAAGGTAAATGGCACGCTGGTTTGGCCCATGCGGGGCGCACAAGGGCATGGCTATGACCCGATGTTCCAACCCGATGGGCATGACATCACATTCGCCGAGATGGACGCAGAACAGAAAAACAGCATCAGCCACCGTGCTGATGCTTTTGCGAAATTGATTGCGGGCTGTTTTGGCTGAAGATTGGCAACAGGGCGGCTTCGGCCTTTATATCCACTGGCCATTTTGCGAGGCGAAATGTCCCTATTGCGACTTCAACAGCCATGTCAGCCGCCGGATTGACCATGCCGCATGGCGAGATGCCTATCTGGCAGAGCTTCAGCGAGCCGCGGATGAGACACCGGGCCGCGTCCTCAACGCAGTCTTTTTCGGGGGCGGCACACCCAGCCTGATGGACCCCGATGTTGTGGCCGATATCATTGCCGCGATCCGGCGGCACTGGCCGACCGCCAATGATCTGGAGATCACGCTCGAAGCCAACCCCGGTTCTGTCGAAGCAGGACGTTTCGCCGCCTACCGGCAAGCCGGCGTTTCACGTGTCTCCATGGGAATTCAGGCACTCAACGATCCAGATCTCAAGCGTTTGGGCCGCCTCCACTCTGCCAAAGAGGCGTTGACGGCTTTCGACATCGCCCGCAATACGTTCGAACGGGTCAGTTTCGATCTTATCTATGGCCGTCAGGATCAGACCGCGGCCCAATGGGAAGCCGAGCTCAAGCAGGCTCTATCCCTCGCAATAGACCATATTTCGCTCTACCAATTGACCATCGAACAAGGCACCGCTTTCGGCGACCGCTACGCCCGTGGCAAGCTGCGCGGCCTGCCCGACGAAGACCTCGGCGCTGATATGTTCACACTGACACAAGACATCTGCAACGATATGGGCATGCCCGCTTATGAGGTTTCAAATCACGCGCGCGATGGTGCCCAATCGCGTCACAACCTGATCTATTGGCGCTACGGCGATTACATCGGTATCGGCCCCGGCGCGCACGGACGGCTGACACTTGGCGGACAAAAGCTGGCAACCGTTGCCTATAGCAATCCGCAACGCTGGCTCAATGGTGTCGCGAAAGGCGAAGCGGAGAAACCCCGCACCGCCATCAGCCGGAGCGAACAGGCGACCGAGTTTCTCCTTATGGGTCTACGCCTGAAAGAAGGCGTCGATCTGGCCCGCTACACCGATATCGCCGGGCATGAAATCGACGAAAAGGCCGTCGATCACCTGCAAGATATCGGTATGGCAAAACGCGAAGCAGACAGATTTATCGTTACCGATCAAGGCGTTATAGTTCTGAACGCCGTGATCGAAACGCTTTTGCCCTAAGACCCGCCCAGCAAGCGGCAGATCTCGTCCAACTGGTCAAGCGTGGTATAGTGCAACGTCACCTTACCCGCTTCCTGGCCGGGTTTATGGTCCAAACTCACCTTCATACCAAGGTTAGCTGACAGATCGCCTTCAAGCGCCTGAGTATCGGCATCTTTCTCTGAGCGCTGCGAGAGACGCTCTTTATTTACCATATTACCGCGTTCGCCAGCCTGATCTTTCTTGACTAAGGCTTCGGTTGCGCGCACCGAAAGGCCACCCTTGATGACCTGTTGGGCCAATTTCATCGGGTCCTTCGCAGGGATCAGCGCCCGCGCGTGCCCTGCGCTCAATTCATTCTGACGCACCATTTCCTGCACGGGATCCGGCAGGTTCAACAGACGCAAAAGGTTCGCAATATGGCTCCGGCTCTTGCCAAGCGCCTCGGCCATCTTCTCCTGCGTGTGCCCGAATTTATCCATCAGCTGACGATAACCCGCCGCTTCCTCGACCGAGTTCAGATCGGCCCGCTGGATGTTTTCGATGATCGCAACTTCGAGCACTTCAACATCGGTGAACTCGCGCACAATAACCGGAAGACTATGTATCTTCGCGATCTGCGAAGCCCGCCACCGCCGTTCGCCAGCGACGATCTCGAAGTTACCATTGTCCAGCGCACGCACAATCAGGGGCTGAATGACCCCCTTTTCTTTGATAGATGCGGCGAGATCGTCAAGGTGCTCTTGCTCAAACCGTTTACGCGGCTGATCCGGGTTTGGCTTGATCCGTTCAATCGGAACGAACTGCTCCGCCGCCGCGGCCCCCTTGGCGGCCACGCTCTCTGTCTCAGCTACATCCGCCATCAATGCCGAAAGCCCCCGGCCAAGGCCCCGTTTACGCTCTTGTTTATCTGCCATACTGCCACCTTATTAACCATTGTTTCTCGTTAGCTCTGCCGCCAAATCGCGGTAGGCTTGGGCCCCTTTCGAAGTAGGATCATAACTCAAAACGGGCATCGCAAAACTTGGCGCTTCGCTTACCCGAACATTCCGCGGGATGACGGTCTGGAACACCAGATCTCCGAGGTTCGAACGCGCATCACTCTCAACCTGCTGCGACAGATTATTCCGCCTATCATACATCGTAAGAAGCACGCCTTCGATCCTCAGATCTTTATTCCCGCTCTGCCGCACTTCGCGTATCGTAAGCATAAGCTGTGAAAGACCCTCCAGCGCGAAAAACTCGCTCTGAAGCGGCACGAGAACAGAATGCGCCGCGATCATGGCATTTACTGTCAATAGGTTAAGAGATGGCGGGCAGTCGATCAGTATATAGTCGAACTCAAACTGATCCATCGCTGGCTGCCGCAGCGCATCGTGAAGAAGGAAGCTCCTTTTCTCATTTGAGAAAAGCTCGATATCCGCAGAACTGAGGTCTACCGTTGCAGGAACGATAAGCAATCCATCGGTTTCAGTGCGCTGGATGACATCCTGCGGCAAGCTGTCGTCAAGCAATAGATCATAGGTCGTGAACTCCCGATCCTCCACTTCAATCCCAAGCCCGGTAGAGGCGTTCCCCTGTGGGTCAAGATCGACAACGAGGATCCGCTTACCCGCCTCTGCAAGTGCTGCAGCGAGGTTGATCGTGGTTGTGGTCTTACCAACGCCGCCCTTTTGGTTTGCAATTGCAACAATTTTCGGTCCAGCCGGACGAGATAGGTCAGACACGGGCGATTTCCTCAATCTTCAAAATAGCGGCAGCTGGGTTGGTTTTGCTCTCTACGGCTTCGAGCGCGTAGGACCATACTTGCTTAGCATCACTGTCTTCGCTTTCCCAATTCTGCCCCTTGGGAAAAAGCGCAGTGCCATCAGAATTCAGGTGAAGTTCAGCGAAATCCAAGAGTTGAGTCAAATCGGCAAGGGCCCGTGCCGACAGAACATCGGCTTCGAGACCATCCAACTTCTCTATCCTCTCGGTTTGGACCGAGGCGGTCAGACCAAGTTCCCGAATAGCGGTACGCAGAAACGCGCATTTGCGCTGATCACTCTCGACCATGGTTATCCGAAAATTCTGTACTTCTTGATTAAGGATCGCAACCACAATACCCGGAAACCCCCCACCACTGCCCAGATCGACCCAATGGCCGCTGCCCTGTGCGAGTTCGAAAACCTGCACGGAATCGAGGATATGACGCTGCCAGAGATCATCTAAGCTGTTTTTGGAAACCAAATTGATCTTCGGATTCCATTTTCGCACCAACTCAGCGAAGGTTTCCAGCTTGTCAAATGTTTCACGTGAAACATTCAGCGTGTTCTCTATCGTCATGCAGACCTCTTCCCCTGTCCTCTTTTCACCCGCGCGAGGATCAAGGTTAGGGCCGCTGGCGTCATCCCGTCGATCCGGGCCGCCTGTGCCATAGTCTCGGGCCGGGCGGCTGCAATTTTCGACTTTAGTTCATTAGAGAGGCCGGCAAGGTCGTCAAACATGAAATCAGTTGGGATACGAAGACCCTCGTCCTTCTTGAGCAGATCGATCTCTTTCTGCTGGCGAGAGATGTACGTCGCGTAAAGCGCATCGCGCTCGACCTGGCGTCGTACCTCTTGCGAAGCTTCCTTTAGGCCGCTATCGAGCGGCAGAAGATCTTCGAACTTTACATCCGGAAACGCGAGTACCTGAAAGCCATTCCGCTTGGAACCATCTTGGTTGACGGCAATGCCGGCCGCCAAGAGTTCTTTCGGGGTGAAATATTTTGAGCGTAGTTGCTCTTTGACGGCTTCCAGAGACGACAGCTTATGCCGAAAGATCTTAATCCGACTTTCCGATACGCAGCCAAGTTCAATTGCCAAGGGCGTCAAGCGCTGGTCAGCGTTGTCGGCACGTAAAGACAACCGGAACTCTGCCCGAGATGTAAACATGCGATATGGCTCAGTCACGCCTCGGGTCGTCAGGTCATCAATCATAACGCCGATATAGCTCTCAGCCCGCCCAAAAGTGACCGCGTCCTTACCCTGTGACGTTAGCGCGGCATTCAGTCCGGCGACGAGGCCCTGCGCAGCGGCTTCCTCATATCCTGTGGTGCCATTGATTTGACCGGCCAAATAGAGGCCCGGCACGGTCCGCACTGCGAGGGTCGAAGACAGAGCACGGGGATCGATGTAATCATACTCGATCGCATATCCGGGCTGTAGAATTACCGCATTCTCGAGCCCAACCATACTCCGAACATAGGTCTCTTGCACGTCTTCGGGTAGGGACGTTGAAATTCCGTTCGGGTAAATAGTGTGGTCGTCTACGCCTTCAGGCTCCAAAAAAACCTGATGCGAGTCTTTGTCCGCAAACCGAACCACCTTGTCTTCAATGGATGGGCAGTACCGCGGGCCTACACCATCGATATGCCCTCCGTACATCGCAGACCTATCAAGGTTTTCTCGAATGATCTGATGGGTTTTCTCGTTGGTGTGCGTTATCCCGCAGGCGACCTGCTGCGCAGAAACTTTCGTTGAGAGAAATGAAAATACGACAGGCTCTTCGTCACCCGGCTGTTTTTCCAAGATATCCCAGTTAATGGTGCGACCATCTAGGCGCGGCGGCGTTCCTGTCTTCAACCGTCCCATAGGAAGGCCAAAGGAATCGATCCGTTCAGCGAGCCGAACGGAGGCTTTGTCGCCCATTCGTCCACCCTGGTGCGATACGTTGCCGATGTGAATGACGCCCCGCAGGAAGGTTCCAGTCGTTAGGATAACAGAGGTCGCTCGGATAGTAGCGCCATCGGCCAGTACCACCCCGGCAACCTTGTCGCCATCCATAGCGAAATCCACAACTTCGCCTTCAACGATGTCGAGGTTCTCTTGTCCTTCGATCTCCTTGAGCATCTCGCTACGGTAGATTTTTCGATCCGCCTGTGCTCGCGGGCCTTGAACCGCGGGGCCTTTGCGACGGTTCAGGAGGCGGAACTGAATACCAGCTTTATCTGCAACCCGGCCCATCACGCCATCCATCGCATCAATCTCGCGGACGAGGTGACCTTTGCCCAGCCCACCGATCGCTGGATTGCAAGACATCACACCGATGCCGTTCCGGTCCATAGTCACAAGAGCGGTATGAGCTCCAAGGCGCGCCGAAGCGTGGGCCGCTTCCGAGCCCGCATGGCCGCCGCCGATCACGATCACATCAAAATGTTTCACGTGAAACACTCCATCATTTACCTACGCAAAAGCTGGTGAAGATCTCATCCAGCAGATTCTCGACGTCTATGCGACCTACTAAAGCTTCAAGCGCGCGTATAGCGAATCGCAATTCCGCCGCGGCAAGATCATAGAAGTCGGGTCCTCGCTGCAGGATAACATCTACCTCAGCCAAACACGAGACGGCTTGCTCCAGAGCGACGCGATGTCGCTCATGAGTCGCAAGTCCGATGCTGGCGCTCTTCGTCGAAAGGGTCGTTTGAACCCGGGCAATAAGCTCGGAGATGCCCTGCCCGGTTTTTCCAGATATCCCGCTTTCCCCGATACCTGTGAGATCCGCCTTTGGTCGGACCACAATATCATCAGGCTCCGGAGCGATCATCAAAGTCTCATCCGGGGCGGCAAGGAAGACCCGCAAGTCGGCGGCTTTCGCGCGTTCGATAGCCCGCTCGATTCCGATGGCCTCAATCTTATCATCGCTATCGCGCAGACCCGCCGTATCCAACAGCGTCACTGGCAGACCGCCGAGGTCCATCCTTACCTCGATAACGTCGCGAGTCGTGCCGGCGATTTCAGATGTAATCGCTGCGTCACGGCCTGCGAGTGCATTTAGCAGGGTCGATTTACCGGCGTTAGGTGCGCCGATGATGGCAACTTCAAAGCCATTGCGGATGCGCTCTGCGACATAGGTGCCCCGCGCTTCGGCCTGCAACTCTTTCCCGACTTTGGTTAGCAGCGCGTCGACCTCTGGGGTGACATCAACGGGCACCTCTTCGTCTGCGAAGTCGATCGTCGCTTCTAGCAGGGCGGCGGCTCGAATCAGGTCTTTCCGCCACTCTTCGACCCGCGCGCCAAGGTGCCCGGAGAGAACACGGAGAGCTTGCTTTCTTTGTGCCTCGGTTTCTGCTTCGATGAGATCTGCCAGACCTTCGACCTGTGCGAGGTCCAGCTTTTCATTTTCTAGAGCGCGACGGGTGAATTCACCTGCCTCAGCCATTCGTGTTTCCGGGAATGTCGAGAGCAGTGAAAGCACAGCGCGGACGACAGCGATCGAACCGTGCACTTGCAGCTCGACAACATCTTCGCCGGTGAAGGAATTCGGCCCAGGAAAGCTTAGGACCAAGGCTTGGTCGATGACCTCCCCCTCAGCGCCCCGAAGATTGCGCAGCACGCTTTCGCGCCCCTCAGGGCGTTGGCCGGTGATCTTCTCTGCGATCGCAAAGGCCCGCGGGCCGGAAATGCGGATCACCGCAACCCCGGCACGGCCCGGCGCTGACGCTTGGGCGAATATCGTGTCCATATTTCACTAACCTATTGTTATTAATAAATAACTCAGGTGTTCATGGAGTCGAAGAAGTCAGAATTCGACTTGGTTTGCTTAAGTTTGCCGAGCAGGAACTCGATGGCGTCGGTGGTGCCCATCGGGTTGAGAATGCGGCGCAGGACAAAGGTCTTTTGTAGGTCCACTTTATCGACCAGCAGATCCTCTTTCCGGGTGCCGGACTTGAGGATGTCGATCGCCGGGAAGACGCGCTTGTCGGCGATCTTGCGGTCGAGCACGATCTCGGAGTTGCCGGTGCCTTTGAACTCTTCAAAGATCACCTCGTCCATGCGGCTGCCGGTGTCGATCAGCGCGGTAGCGATGATGGTGAGCGATCCGCCCTCTTCGATGTTCCGCGCAGCGCCGAAGAAACGCTTGGGCCGTTGCAGGGCGTTGGCGTCGACACCACCGGTCAGAACCTTACCCGAAGATGGCACCACGGTGTTAAACGCACGGCCTAGACGGGTGATCGAATCGAGCAAGATCACCACGTCGCGCTTGTGTTCGACAAGACGCTTGGCTTTCTCGATCACCATCTCGGACACAGCCACGTGGCGCGTCGCAGGTTCATCGAAAGTGGAGGAAACGACCTCCCCCTTCACCGAGCGCTGCATGTCGGTGACTTCCTCGGGCCGTTCGTCGATCAGCAAGACGATCAGATAGCACTCTGGGTGGTTCTTTTCGATGCTGTTAGCGATGTTCTGCAGCAGCACGGTCTTACCGGTGCGCGGCGGGGCGACGATCAGCGAACGCTGGCCCTTGCCGATGGGCGAAACCAGATCGATGATCCGCGCGGAGCGGTCTTTGATCGTGGGGTCATCAACCTCCATCGTCAGACGCTCGTCAGGGTAAAGCGGCGTCAGGTTCTCAAAAGCAACCTTGTGGCGGGCCTTCTCGGGAGCCTCAAAATTGATCTTGGTCACTTCGGTCAGCGCAAAATAGCGCTCTGTGTCGTCAGGCGCCTTAATCAGCCCCTCAATGGTATCCCCGGTGCGCAGCGACCATTTGCGGATCATGTCAGGCGAGACATAGATGTCATCGGGGCCCGGCAGGTAGTTCGCTTCAGGTGAGCGCAGGAAACCGAATCCGTCTTGCAACACTTCCAGCACGCCGTCCCCGGAGATTTCCCAGCCCTCATCCGCGCGTTCGCGGAGGATCTGGAACATCATCTCGCCTTTACGCATGGTCGAGGCGTTTTCGATCTCCAGCTCTTCGGCCATGGCGAGCAGGTTTTTCGGCGTCTGCGCCTTGAGATCAGCGAGGTTCAGCGTTTCGGTTGTCATGGAGCATCCTGTTCAGCCGCAGCAGAATGCGGGCTGGTCGATCATTTGAATGTGGCAAGCAGAAACCGCCCCGGACGGGACAGTGGCGCAGATATAGGCAACGGCGCTGCTTGAGTCAATTGCCTCAGAATTTCACAACGACCGAGAAGACAATCACGATCATCAGCAGCGTTGGCACCTCGTTCAAAAGGCGGAACTGACGGCCTGTCACCGTGCTGTCGCCGCTTTCGACGGATTTGACCTGTTTTTTTAGCCAAACGTGGAAAATCGTCATGGCGACGACGCTAGCACCCTTGGTCCAAGGCCAGATCATCGTCCAATCCACGATTCCCGGCGTCAGAACGAGGGCGAGGCCGAAACCCCATGTCGCCATCATCGCGGGACGCATGATGAACTGAGCGAGCTTAAATTCCATCATCGAGAAGGTCTCATGCATCCGACCTGCCGAGCCTGCCTGTTCGACATGATGCACGAAGAGCCGCGGCAGGTAGAACAGCGCGGCCATCCAACTGATGACGGACACGATATGTAGCGCTTTGATCCACGGATAAGCGAGGCTGAGAAGATCAAGCATGAGGACGGCTCCGGTGTGCGTGCTTCTTTCTTAATAAATAAGAAAAGAGAAAAGATGTAGTTGATTGTAGGGAGCCGGATTCCTGTGGATTAATGATTTATACCGCCGCTTATCAACAGGTGAGCAAACTTCACGGCACCCTGTGGAAAAAACCGCTTCGATTCGCGAATGTTCAACTTTCTCAGGATCTTGCCAGCGTATTTTCCGGGGGACAAAATGTATCAAAGCGGGGATAACCGGTGAAGTGCCGTGGTTATACGCACAAGCGGTTTATCCCTATCCATCGGGGTGGGAATCGGCGACAAAAACCGCGACTCGGGGCGAGAACTGCGGGCTTGTGCTGTCAACTTTTATCTCGCAGAACAAATCCTCAAGATTTGCGCCAGATCATCACAGGGTTATCCACATGCCGCAGAAAATCGTCCTCGCCTCCGGCTCGGAGATCCGCGCGAAACTCTTGGCGCAGGCCGCGATCCCGCATGAGGTGATCCCGGCGCGGATCGACGAAGAGATGATCACCGCTGCCCTGCGCGCAGAGGCGGCGAAACCGCGCGACATCGCCGATACATTAGCCGAGATGAAGGCCCGCAAGGTGAGCGAAAAACACCCCGGCGCGCTGGTATTGGGCTGCGATCAGGTCTTGGAGCATCGCGGAGAGATGTTGCACAAGCCGCGTGATCGGGATGAGGCCATCGCGCAGCTTTACCAGTTGCGCGGGGATCGGCATTCGCTGCTCTCTGCCGCCGTGCTCTATGAAGATGGTGAACCGCTGTGGCGGCATGTCGGCCAAGTGCGCCTGCGGATGCGTGATGCAAGTGACACCTATATCAAGGACTACGTTGAGCGGAACTGGGACAGCATCCGCCACGCGGTGGGCTGCTATAAGCTGGAAGAAGAAGGTGTGCGGCTGTTCAGCCAGATTGAGGGGGATTACTTTCACGTCCTCGGTATGCCATTTCTTGAACTGCTGAATTACCTGACACTGCGCGGAGACCTCACCACATGAGCCTGCCCAAAATCCCCCTTGCCGGTGTGATCGGATCGCCCATCGCGCATTCCAAATCCCCGCAACTGCACCGCCATTGGCTAGAGACCTACGGCATCGCGGGTCATTATGTACCGCTTGATGTGCCGCCCGATGATCTGGAGCAGGTTTTGCGGACACTGCCCAAGATGGGATTCGTCGGGGTAAACCTAACGATCCCCCATAAGGAGGCAGTGATGAAGATCGCGGATCTCATCACCGACCGCGCCACATTGATTGGTGCCGCCAATACGTTGATCTTTCGTCCCGATGGCAAAATTCATGCGGATAATACGGATGGCTATGGATTCATCGAAAACCTGAAGGCCGGAGCGCCCGAATGGGATCCAAAATCCGGACCAGCGGCGATCTTGGGTGCAGGCGGCGCGGCGCGGGCTGTGGTCTCGTCGCTTTTGGACGCGGGCGTGCCTGAGATCTGCCTGTCGAACCGCACCCGCGTGCGGGCAGAGCAGTTGCAGCGCGATTTTGGCAGCAGGGTCAAAGTCGTCGATTGGATGCAGGCAGGCAATATGATTGATCATGCCGCCTTGGTGGTGAACACCACATCGCTCGGCATGATCGGCAAGGGTGCTTTGCGTGTGCCGCTTGATGGGCTGCGTCCCGGCACCGTGGTGACGGACCTCGTCTATGCCCCGCTGCGCACACATCTGCTGGAAACGGCCGAGGAAATGGGCTGCGTCACGGTCGACGGCCTTGGCATGTTATTGCATCAGGCGGTGCCCGCGTTTGAGCGTTGGTTCGGCCAGCGGCCAGAGGTTGACCGCGCCACGCGCACGGCGGTGCTGCGCTGATGTTTCACCTCGGGCTGACCGGGTCGATCGGCATGGGCAAATCGACCACGGCAAAGATTTTTGCCGAAGAAGGCTGCGCCGTGTGGGATGCCGATGCAGCGGTGCACCGGCTTTATGCAAAGGGGGGCGCAGCGGTCGCGCCCATGCAGGCAGCGTTTCCGACGGCGATAGAGGCTGGCGCGGTTTCTCGCGCCGCATTGAAAGAGATCATCGCCGCTGATCCCGCCACCCTGCCCCGGATCGAGTCCATCGTGCATCCGCTGGTGGCCCAAGACCGGGCGACATTTCTGGCAGAAGCCCATAGCGACATTGCCGTGCTCGACATTCCGTTGCTGTTTGAAACCGGCGGCGACGCTGCGATGGACGCTGTGGTCTGCGTCACCATCCCCGACGCCGTCCAACGCGACCGCGTCCTCGCCCGTGGCACCATGACCGAAGCGCAATTCGATGCCATCCGCGCCAAGCAGATGCCCGCCAAAGAGAAGTGCGCCCGTTCTGACTATGTGATAGTAACCGACACGCCCGACCATGCCCGCGCGCAGGTGCGGGATGTGATCCGCGACATTAGGGAAAAGCTGCGTCATGCGTGAAATCGTGCTCGATACCGAAACCACCGGCTTTGACCCCGAAAGCGGCGATCGCATCGTCGAAATCGGCGCGGTCGAGCTGATGAACCACATGGCCACCGGCGAGACCTATCACCAATATATCAACCCCGAACGCTCCATGCCCGAAGAGGCGTTTCAGGTGCATGGTCTGGGCGATGATTTCCTGCGCGACAAGCCCAAGTTTGCGCAGATCGGCAAGTCATTCCTCGACTTTATTGGCACGTCCAAGCTGATCATTCACAACGCGGCTTTCGACATCAAATTCCTGAACGCTGAGCTGCGCTGGATGGGCCTGCCGCAAATCCCATGGGAACAAGCGCTCGATACATTGGAAATTGCGCGCAAACGCTTCCCCGGCTCGCCCGCGTCGCTTGATGCACTGTGCCGTCGCTTTGGGATCGACAATACCTCGCGAACGCTGCATGGCGCCCTGCTCGACAGTGAAATTCTGGCCGAAGTCTATCTGGAATTGATCGGGGGGCGGCAGCCCGACTTTGCGCTGTCATCGGCGCCCGAACGGAAATCCGGTGAGCCTGACACACGCTGGACCCCGAAACCGCGGCCCAATCCCCTGCCCTCGCGTCTGACAGAGGCCGAAGCCGCCGCCCATGCCGAATTTGTCGGCAAGCTGGGCGACGACGCGCTGTGGAAACAGCTAGGCTAACGCTTAGGCGTCGGCTTTTGGCGGGGTCTCGGCCTGGCGGCGGGCAACTTCGTTGCGGTAGAGCGACAGGAAGTCGATGTTCTCAAGGTTCAGCGGCGGGAAGCCACCGTCGCGGGTCACATCGCTGACGATGCGGCGCAGGAAGGGGAAGATCATCCGCGGGCATTCGATCAGCAGATAGGGGTGCATCTGCTCTTCGGGCACGCTTTCGACCTGGAAAATACCGACATAGTCGATTTCCAGAACGAAGAGCGTCGCGTCGCCGTCTTTCGCCTTTGAGGTGATGTTCAGCTTGATCGCGGTCTCATACTGGTTTTCCCCACCGCGCTTTTTCGCATCGAGGTTGACCTGAACCTGCACATCGGGCTGCACATCCGCAGGAGCGCCCTTTTGAGCCATGATGTTCTCAAACGACATGTCGCGGATGAACTGGCCCAGCACGCGCATCTGCGGCTGTTTCGGTTGCGCTGTTTCGTTTTCTGCCATTTTCTGTGTCCTGTTGTGGTGAATTTCTTAAATCTTCCCGGACTTAGCAGGTCGGCACGGGCCGCTCAATCCTTAGTCCAGCCCGAGGGGCCCTTGGTCTGGCGCGGCTGTTCGGGGATCTCATGAAAATCGCCATCGATCACGTCACCGGGACCGCGCGGGTCGCGTCTGCCCTGCGGGCCGGGGCGCGGGCCCATGCCGCCCGGCGTGCCAAAGCTCTGGACCTTCACCCGATCGCGGATCGCGCTATAGGCCGCTTGCCGGAAGCGCGGGATCAGGAAAGCAAAACCGACAGCATCGGTGAAAAAACCCGGTGTCAGCAGCAACGCGCCGGAAAACAGGATCATCGCGCCATGCACCAAAGGCTCTGTCGGGTCGCGCAGGTCATTGAAGGAACTGCGCAATTGACCCAGTGCCAGCGCCCCTTGAGAGCGCACCAACCATGTGCCCAAAATGGCGGTCAGCACCACCACGGCCAGCGTCCAGCCAAGGCCGATGGCGCCACCGACTTGGATGAAAAGCGTGATCTCAATCAGAGGCACGGCGATAAATGCGATCAATAGCCACATGTGGCGGGGTCCTTTCGCTGGGGGCAGAGTGGACTTGCCCCGGTCGAACACCTACATAAGAGCTTAACTCGCATGTTTCCATGCCACCCCTGAATGAGGTTTCGATGAATTCTCCCCTGATACAGCTTCTGGTGCTTGCCGGTATCGCCGTATTCCTGATCCTGCGGCTGAAAAACGTGCTTGGCACCCGCGAGGGTTTTGAAAAGCCCCCGGTAACCGATCAAACGCCAAGCGCCCGCAGTGGCCCTGCGTTTGAGGTGATCGAAGGCGGCCCCGATCTCGATATCACCGACCACGTTCCCGAAGACAGCCCCTCGGGCAAGGCACTGGCCGAGATGAAACGGGTTGAGCCCTCGTTCGGCGTCAGCGATTTTCTGCAAGGCGCACGCGGTGCCTATGAGATGATCGTCATGGGCTACGAGCGTGGCGATCTGGCGGAAATTCAGCCGTTTCTGGCCGACGATGTCTATGAAAGCTTTGTTGACGGTGTCGCGGCGCGTGAGGATCAAGGTCTGACGATCGACGCCAACTTTATCGGCGTGCGTGAAATGGAATTGGTCGACGCCACGATGGACGAGACCACGAAAGAAGCCGAACTCACCATTCGCTTCGTGGGAGAGCTGACCTCTGAGGTTCGCAACCGCGAAGGCGAGGTTGTTGAGGGTAGCAGCAACGAAATCAAACGCCAAAAAGATACATGGGTCTTCGCCCGTGTCATGGGCTCGGATGATCCGAATTGGCTGTTGGTTTCCACAGACGGGTAGCGCGTGCGCTCGGCGCACTTGCGCTGTTGGGCGGTGTGTCGATGAACACGCCGTCCGCAGCAGAGGTGCATTATACGGTGATGGATTTCGACCAGCTTGACGGCTGGGCCGAAGATGACCACGCCGCCGCCTTTGAGGTGTTCACCAGCACCTGCGGCGACATGAAAGATGTCGATTGGCGCGCGCTGTGCAAGCTGGCCAAAGATGGCCCCGACCCCCGGCAGTTTTTCGAATTGTTCTTCCGACCCGTGTTGATGGAAGACGGAAAAGACGGGCTGTTCACAGGGTATTTCGAACCTGAGTTGGACGGCGATCTCTACCCCTCTGCGCGGTTTCAGTACCCCATCTACGCCATGCCCCCCGAGGCCGAAGAGATCCGTCCCTGGCTCACCAGACGTGAGATCCTAGATGGCGACGTGATGCGGGACCGCGGATTGGAAATCGCTTGGGTCGATGACCCAGTTGAGCTTTTCTTTTTGCAAATTCAAGGCTCTGGCCGTATCCGTCTGCCCGATGGCAGCTACCTGCGCGTGGGCTACCGCGGGGCGAATGGCCATGATTACCGCTCTGTCGGGGTCGAACTGGTCCGGCGCGGGGTCTATGAGGCGCATCAGGTCAGCGCCGATGTCATCAAGAATTGGGTGCGCCGCAACCCCGAAGATGGCCGCGAATTGCTCTACCACAATCCATCCTATGTTTTCTTTCGAGAGGTCAGCCGGGTGCCCGCCGACAAGGGGCCGCTTGGGGCGATGAACCGTTCCATCACCACGCTGCGCAGCATCGCGGTGGACCCGTCGCATGTGCCGCTTGGCGCGCCGGTTTGGATCGAAAAAGACGGCAAGAAACCCATGCGGCGCTTGATGGTCGCGCAGGATACAGGCTCGGCCATCAAGGGCGCCCAGCGTGCGGATGTGTTCTTTGGCACCGGCGACAAAGCGGGCCGCGAGGCAGGCCGCCTGCGCGACGCGGGGCGGATGATGGTTTTGATGCCGATTCAACGCGCCTATGCTTTCCTGCCGGAGAGCGCGATATGAAACGTCGCCACCTGAACGAAGACGATCTTGCGCTTTGGCGCAGGGTCACGGAACGGACCGAAAAGCTTGAGCCGAGCAAGCTTTTCACGCCTGAAATTGACGCGCCCGCCCCTGCCCCGCCGCAGGTCCGCCGGGCCAAAATCGCGCTCCAAGGCAACAAGCCTCAGCCGGCCATGAATAAACGTAGCAATGACCTGCGCCCGACATTGTCAGAACAGATGAAAGCCGCCCCGGTTCAGATGGATCACAAAGCTTTCGGCAAGCTGAAGCGCGGTAAACTGCGCCCCGAAGGCCGGATTGATCTTCATGGCATGACGCTTGACCGCGCGCATCCGGCGCTGAACGGCTTTATCATGGATGCCCATGCGCGGGGCAAGCGGTTGGTGCTGGTCATCACCGGCAAGGGCAAGCGCCGCGACGATGGTGGCCCGATCCCTGTGCGCGATGGTGTTTTGCGTCATCAGGTGCCGCAATGGCTGTCGATGCCGCCGCTCAACGGCCTTGTGCTTCAGATTGCGCAGGCCCATGTCAGCCACGGCGGTGGCGGGGCCTATTACGTCTATCTCCGGCGTAACCGTTAGCCGCGCAGCAGCGGCCTGTAGCGTCTTATCGCCCATGCGGCCAAACCAGCCGCCAGCAGATAGTAAACCGCGATCGGCAACATCTGCTGCGGGAAATCGACGCCCAAGTCGATGAAAAGACCCGTCACCCCCGGCCCGATGGCCGAGCCAAAGACCATTAGCGCCGCGGCCACCGCTTTGATCGAACCCACATGGCGGGTGCCGAAATACTCGGCCCAGAACGCCGCCGGTGCGGTGGATTGCATGCCCTGCCCGAAGCCGAAAATCACCAAGCCGATCCCCGCCATCCACAGCGTATCGGCATAGGCCAGCACCGCGAATGAAAGGGCAAAGGGCAGCATCATCACCGGCACCACGCGGCTGACGCCAAAGCGGTCAATCGCCCAGCCCGAAAGGAAGGTCGAGGCCACCGCCGAGAGCGTGTAGACTGGCATGAGCGCCACGAATTCGACCAAGGCCCAGCCCTTCACTTCGGTCAGATGAACCTGCTGGAAAAACAGCGCGGTGCCCCATGCGGCGGGGCCGATGGCGAGAGGGATGATCATCCAGAACAGACCCGAGCGGAACATCTCTGCCCGCGTCCAATGCCGCCCCTTCATGCCCGCGCGCTGCGCTTGATCCGCCATGCTTTGCGGGGTGCGCTCTTGCCGCAGCAGCATCAGGATCACCGGGATGGTCAGCAGCACCACCCCGGCGGCCAGCACCCAAAGGCTGCGCCAGTGAAAGCTGGCGAAAAGCGCCACAAAGATCACCGGAAGAAACGCCTGACCGGCCGCAAATCCCATAGAGGATAGCGAAAGCGCTTTGCCGCGCGATGCCTCGAACCAGCGGACCATGGCGACCTGCCCAAGCTGAGACATCATGCCCTGCCCGGTTAGCCGCAAGGCATAGATAACGAAGATCAGCGCGACCCAATTCGGCACCGCCGCCATCGCCAAACAGGCTCCGGCAAGCGCCACCATCACGCCAAAGGCCAGCACCCGCACGCGAAAACGATCCGTCAGCACCCCGGCCCAGACCATGGTGATCGCCGAGAGCGTCGTGCCGATGGTATAGATGCCGCCCCATTGCCCGTCACTCAGGCCAAAGTCGCCCTTCACCGCCCCGGCAAAGAGCGAGATGAAATAGGTTTGCCCATAGGACGATGTGAATGTCAGCAGGAAACCGGCCAGCAGAAACAGCCAGTTGCGCCGCAAAAATGAGAGGTATTCCATGCCCCTTTCATCGCCGGGGCATGGAGGAAAGGAAAGCCCTAAAGAACGTAGCGGCTTAGATCGGTGGAGCGGGTCAACTCGCCCAAGTTCTTTTCGACAAAGTCGGCATCAACCGTGATCTCTTGCCCCGACCGGTCGGGCGCATCAAAAGAGACCTCCTCGAACACCCGTTCCATCACCGTATAAAGCCGCCGAGCGCCGATGTTCTCGACCGAGGTGTTCACATCCGCCGCGATCTTGGCCAGTGCCGCGATGCCCTCTTCGGTGAAGGTGACGGTTAGATCCTCGGTCCCCATCAGGGCCGTGTATTGCCGCGTCAGCGCATTGTCGGTCTCAGTCAGGATGCGAACGAAATCACCCTCGGTCAGCGCCCGCAGTTCGACGCGGATCGGCAGACGGCCCTGAAGCTCGGGCAACAGGTCCGACGGCTTGGCGATGTGGAAGGCACCAGAAGCGATAAAGAGGATATGATCGGTCTTAACCGTGCCGTATTTTGTCGACACCACGGTGCCTTCGATCAGCGGCAGCAGATCGCGCTGCACCCCTTCACGTGAAACATCACCGCCCCGCGCATCGGAACGGGCGCAGACCTTGTCGATCTCATCCAAAAAGACGATGCCGTTCTGCTCGACCGCTTCGATGGCGGCGCGGTTGACGGCTTCATCGTCCAGCAATTTGTCGGCCTCTTCGCCGACCAGCACCTCATAGCTATCGGCCACGGCCACGCGTTTTTTGGTGGTGCGGCCCCCCATGGCTTTGCCAAACATATCGCCAAGGTTCATCATCCCCATGCCCTGTTGGCCGGGAATGTCCATCATTGGGAAGGGGCTGGAGGTATCGGAGACCTCAAGCTCGATCATCGTGTCGTCCAGCTCACCACTGCGGAGCTTCTTGCGGAACATCTCGCGGGTGCCGTCGCGGGCGTCGGTGCCAGCGATGGCGTCGATCACGCGCTCTTCGGCGGCCTGCTCGGCCTTGGTTTTCACGTCTTCACGCATGAAATCGCGGGTCATGGCGATGGCGCTGTCCACAAGATCTCGGATGATCTGCTCCACGTCGCGGCCAACATAGCCTACTTCGGTGAATTTCGTCGCTTCGATCTTGATGAACGGCGCGCGGGCCAGCTTTGCCAGACGGCGGCTGATCTCGGTCTTGCCGACGCCAGTGGGGCCGATCATCAGGATGTTCTTGGGGTAGACTTCGTCGCGTAGGTCATCGCTGAGCTGCTTGCGGCGCCAGCGGTTGCGCAGGGCCACGGCAACGGCGCGTTTGGCGTCATTCTGGCCGATGATATAACGGTCCAGTTCGGATACGATCTCGCGGGGGGTCAGGTCGGTCATGCGTTGATTTTCTCCACGGTGAGTTTGCCGTTGGTGTAGACGCAGATGTCGGCGGCGATCGCCATGGCATCACGGGCAATGGTTTCGGCGTCGCGGTCACTGTCCATCATGCCGCGCGCAGCGGCGAGGGCGTAGTTCCCTCCCGAGCCAATCGCCGCGACTTCATGCTCCGGCTCCAGCACGTCACCGGCGCCGGTGATGACCAGCAGGTCTTTCCCGTCGGTCACGATCAGCATCGCTTCGAGTTTTTGCAAGTATTTGTCGGTGCGCCAGTCCTTGGCCAATTCGACACTCGCACGGGCCAATTGCCCCGGTGTCGCTTCGAGCTTGGCCTCCAACCGTTCCAGCAGGGTAAAGGCATCTGCCGTGGAGCCCGCAAACCCCGCCACAACGTCATAGCCGCCGGGGCTGAGCTTGCGCACTTTGCGCGCGGTGCCTTTGATCACGGTCTGGCCAAGGCTGACCTGTCCGTCACCGGCAATCACCACTTCGCCGCCTCTTTTGACGCCAATGATCGTGGTCCCGTGCCAACCGGGGAAATCGTCGTTCTGTGCCATGGGGCCTCCTGTCGCTTGGCGCTCTATATGGCCCCCGTGGCAGGGCAGGACAAGGGCAGCGCCGCTTGTGAGCGGTCGGGCGACGGGCTAGCCTTTAGCGATGCAGGATCACGCCCAAGTTGATATCTACCTCGAACCCCCGCTACGGCAGAGCGCCGAAGCCGGGACGCATAACTTCATCGGAAAATTGGCGCGTGTCCTCGAAAATGCTCAATTTAGGGTCACATATCGGGATATCGGCGCGCCCGCCCGCGCGTCCGATGCGCTTTCACTAAGCCATATGGCCCCTGCCCCAACGACCCGCGGTTTGGTCTTTCGGCGCTGCTATTACTACCCCTTTTGGCAGATCGAAGCGCGCCCTGAACGGTGGCTTTGGGATGTCGCCGTGGCCGAGTTTGACCCAAGCGGTGTCGATCCAAAGCAGGCGCAACGCTTCTACCGTTTCTGGCAAAAGCGCCTGTTCGGAGACGCGCCGCAACAGTCCAACCGCAACGGGCCGATCTACGTGCCGCTGCAGGGTCGATTGTTGCAACGGCGGTCTTTTCAATCTTGCAGCCCGCTGGAAATGCTGACCCTCACGCTTGCCCATAGCACCGGCCCCGTCGTCGCGGCCCTGCACCCGAAAGAAGTCTATAGCCCCGAGGAGCTAACCGCGCTTAAGGCGCTCGCTGCGCGCCATCCAAGATTGACCCTGACGATGGGTGAGATGGTGCGGCATTTGCAAAACTGTGCTTTTGTCGTGACGCAGAATTCAGCAGCCGCGTTCTCTGGCTACTTCTTTGGCAAACCGGCGTTGTTCTTTGGCGAGATCGATTTCCACCATATCGGCGTGCGGGCGGATCTCGCGGATCTCAGCCACAGCTTTGACGCCGTGAGGCAGGCTGCCCCGGATTTCGCCGCTTATATCTGGTGGTTCTGGCAGGAGCATTGCATCAACGCAGGCCGAGCCGAGGCCGAAGAAAAGATCGTTGCCCAGTTCAAGCGCTTTGGCTGGCCCCTTTGACTGGCTTTTGTGGCCGCAAATGAAAAGGGCGCTCCGAAGGACGCCCGTTTTCGTTATTCAAATCTGGTAAGGTACTGACCTTAGATGGATTCTTCGATCCAGCTTTGTAGGGCCGCCTTGGGGCGTGCGCCAGCAAGGTTGGACACGACCTGCCCGTCTTTAAAGATGAACAGCGCCGGAATACCACGCACGCCGACCTGAGCGGGCGAGTTCGGGTTTTCGTCGACGTTGACTTTGACGATCTTCACGCGACCGTTCATCTCATCCGACAGCTCTTCCAGCGAAGGGCCGATCTGTTTGCACGGGCCGCACCATTCGGCCCAGAAATCGACCAGAACCGGAATGTCCGAATTTTTGACTTCGGCGTCGAAAGTGTCGTCGGTGACTGCGACGGTTGCCATGATGCTCTCCTGACAGGAATGGGTTGAGGCCTGAACCTATGAACGCGGGGCGGTGGCGTCAAGATATGGCAGGGCACGCAGCGCATTTGTCACGATATCGTTGGGCAACACCATAAGCGCGGGGCGGGCGGTCCACAGAATGGCGGTCTTTATCCGGCGATCGGGGTAGATTTGGCGCAGCATATGGGCATAAGCGCCCATCTGGCGCAACAGCCCCTCCGGGCAGGCGTCGGCGGTCTCGGGGACCACGCGGTTGGTCTTGAAATCGACGGCAAGGATATGGTCCTCGGCGATCACCAATCGGTCGATCGTGCCGTGCAGACGCTGATGGCCCAAGCTGCCGGTCACGGGGACTTCGGCAATGGTCGTCTCGGTAAACAGCGGGGCGAGGGCAGGGGTGCGCAGCACCGTTTCGGCCTCACTTTCGGCGCGGGAAATCATTTCAGGTGGATGCGTGCGGGCCAAGCGGTCCAGAAATACCTGCCGCGCGTCCGGCCCCATGAGGGGCAGATGCTCCAGCAATTCATGGACCAAAGTCCCGTAACTCAGCGCGGTATCCATATCAAAGCCAGCCTCACCCGCCAGGGCCTTGGCGCCCCCAAGATCAGAGGGCGAAAGGGTCTTGTCTTCTCCCCGGGGGGACGGGGCCGAACGGGTGAAAATAGGGTCTAACACGGGCGTTGTGACGATTTTCTCTGGGGTCTCTACGATGTCGAGCGCATCCCAATCGCCCTGTTGATAGCGTAGCGTGCCATCATCGCCCAAGGGCTCGGCCCGGAGCCGGGCCAAAGCGGCAGCGGTGATCTGATACCAAGAGGATTCATCTTTCGACAATTCCCCCGCCGCCGCCACGATCAGCCATTTTTCGGCCCGTGTCATGGCGACATAGAAAAGCCGAAGCCGCTCTTGCAACGCGGCTTCTTTCATCTCGTCGAGCCGCGCGCGCATGGGCTGGGGCATGTCATCTGCCGGGGCTTTCCAGACGGGCGTGCCGTCGACGATGATGATCTCATCCTTGATCGTCACATCACGCCGCCCGGTATCGGGCAGGATCACGATCGGCGCTTCCAGACCCTTTGCCCCATGCACCGTCATCACGCGGATCTGGTTCGAAGCACTGTCGATCTGGCGTTTAATCTCCAGATCATCGGTCTGCATCCATTGCAGAAATCCGGTCAGGCTGGGCACCGTGCCGCGCTCGTAAGAGAGCGCTTGGCTCAGCATCGCATTGATCCCATCCTCGGCCTCTGGCCCCAGCCGCGCCAGCAGTTTGCGGCGCCCATCGTGGCGGGTGAGGATGCGTTCGATCAGGTCGTAGGGGCGCAGGTAATCGACCTGCCCGCGCAGATCGCGCAGCACGGCGAGGGTGGCGGCATGGGTCTCGGTCTGGCCGCGCAGCGCTTGCCAGAGGTGATCCTCTTTGCGGTAATGGGCGAGGGTGAAAAGGTCTTGTTCAGACCAGCCGAAAAGCGGTGATTTCAACGCGGTGGCAAGGGATAGATCGTCGTCCGGTGTGGCGAGGAACGACAGGATCGCCGCCAGATCGCGCACCGCCAGTTCGGCCCCGACCTTGAGCCGGTCCGCCCCGGCGATGGGCAGTTCCGCCGCCTTGCAAGCGCGGATGATTTCCGAAAACAGGGCCGAGCGGCGCTGCACGAGGATCAGGAAATCCCCCGGTTGTATGCGCCGCCGCGCCAAGCCGCCCTTGCTGTCGTCGGGCAGGTAATGCGCCTCGGTGGTTAGCTCTTTGATCCGCCGCGCGATACGTTCGGCCAGTTGCACGGTGTGATGCCGCGCGCTGCGGCGATCCACGGGGTCGGTCCAATCGCCCTCTTCATCGGGGCCTGCTTTTTCGATAAAGGGCCAAAGATCGACGCGGCCGGGCAGGCGGTCCTTAAAGGCCATATGGCCGTCATTGGTGAATCCGGTCTGGATCGCGGGATCGAAAACCCCATCGACCGCCTGCAAAATCGCCGAAGAGGACCGGAAGGAATAGGCGAGGCTACGGCGCTGAAAGAACTGCCCCGCTTCGCCGATTTTCTGCTCAAAGGTCGAGCCTTTGCGGTCCAGCTCTTCGGGGTCGGCGCCTTGGAAAGAGTAGATCGACTGCTTTTTGTCGCCCACGACGAAAAGCGTCCGGTCCACCTCATGACGTGCGCCAGCGCCTGAGTAAAATTCATCTGTCAGCCGTTCGATGACATCCCATTGCCGGGGCGAGGTGTCCTGCGCTTCGTCCACAAGGATGTGGTCGATGCCGCCATCGATGCGAAACAGCACCCAGGCCGCCACCGCCTTGTCGGTCAACAAAGCGCGGGCTTTGAGGATCAGATCGTCAAAGTCGAGCCAGCCGCGTTTTTGTTTCTCGTTGGCATAACGCTCAAGGAAACGGGCGGCGAAGCGGTGCAGCACATAGGATTTGCGCGCGGCCTTTAAGGCCAGCCGCGCTTCGCGGGCATCTTCGATGCGCTGCATCAACTGCTCAAGCTGCGGCATCTGTTCGGCGATGACCTTTTGCGTCGGCTTGGTGGGAAAACTGCCGATCTTGGCGGTGAAGGGCGCCTTGGCGCCGCTGCCGGTCAAAAGGGTATTCTCAAGCTTGGGCAGGGCAGAGAGATCGTAGCGGTCAATCTCTTGCAGCGCCGCGCCGGCCTTGCCGTCATTGCCGCCCTTGGCCAGCAGATGAGGAATGATCTCGGCCATCATCGCCGCTTCGCTGCCAAGAAAGACCGATGCCGCGATCTTCTCTTCGGTCAGGTCTTCTGGCTGGGCGAAAATCGTTAGGATCTCGGCCCATGACCGGGGATCGGTGAAAGCATCGCGCTGACCCACGATGCTGCGGGTAAGGCTGGCGAAATCTTCGCCCGTGTAATGCCGCGCAATGTCGGCCACCAGCGGGGCGTCGTCGCTCTCGGCCATCTCGTCGACGATCTCGGCCCGCAGCAGATCGGCGGCGCGGTCTTCGATCTCGGTGAATTGCGGGCTGACCTGCGCCTCCAGTGGGAAGCGACGCAGAAGGGCCGCGCAGAAAGAGTGGATGGTTTGGATTTTCAGCCCGCCCGGTGTCTCAATCGCGCGGGCAAAAAGGGTGCGGGCATTGCGCAGTTGCTCGGGTGTCAACTCTCCCTGCACGCCGAGATCGGCCAAAGCGCTGCGCAGCGCCTCGTCCTTCAGCATCGCCCATTCGCCCAAGCGTTTGAATAGACGGTTTTGCATCTCTGACGCGGCGGCCTTGGTATAGGTCAGGCAAAGGATGTGCTGCGGCTCCACATCATCCAGCAACAACCGCGCCACGCGGTCGGTCAGCACGCGGGTCTTGCCAGAACCTGCGTTGGCGGTGAGCCAAGTGGAGGCATCGGGCCGCGCCGCTTCGATCTGGGCGCGGGTGGCATCGTCAAAATCGCGCATCATTCCAAATCCTCTGGACGGGCAGAGCTGGTGCCGTCCCATTCGCCGAAACGGGCCAGTTGGTCATAATTTCCGGCAAAGGCATCGCTTTGCACCATGCGGCGCGCGGTGAAACCCTGCCCCTCATCAAGGTAGCGCGAGAGCAGCGCGTGCAGCCCGGCGAGCACCTCTTGCGGGTTCTCTTCTTCCAGCGGGGCAGGGACTTCGACGGGTTTCGACCCGAGCCCGATAAAGGCGGCATGGGCCACATGGGCCACGCCCACCTCGGGAAAACCGCCGCGCTCGACCATCGCCGCTTCGATCAGCAGTTGTTTGTCGAACAGCCGCTGTTCCTTTTTGCCCGGCGGCGTGCCGGTCTTGTAGTCATAGATCAGCACATCGCCATCATCGGTCTGGTCGATCCGGTCCGCAAAGCCGCTGAGGGTAAAGCCGAGGTCGGCAAAGGTGTAGCTGCCGCGCGCGCCCTGCTCAAAAGCGACGGGGCTGGAAAATCCGGCGCGTTGGCTTTCACGGGCGATGAACCAATCCGCGATCCGGTCAATCCGCGCCAGCCACATGGCGCGGGCAGCCGGCCATGGGGCTTCCTCCTCCAGCACTTCGGCGGCCACTTGCATCAGCGTGTCACGGGTCAGCCGCGCGGGGTCGCGGGCCACCAGCTTCACGAAATCCTCCATGATGCGGTGCAAAACGATGCCCCGCACCGGCGCGTCGGGAGATTGCACCAAAGGGTTGATCGGACGCAATTTCAGGCTGTGCTTGGCGTAGACGGCATAGGGATCACGGATCAGCGTCTTGATCTCGGTCACCGATAGTTTGCGGGGCCGCGCGGCACGGGGCGGGCGCGGCGAGGGGCGCGGCGCGGGGGCCGTACGCTCCACCGCCTCAAGGCCGCGCACCTGATCCAGCCAATAGCCGCCGCGTTGCTGCATCGCCTTCCACGCCTCCGGCCCGCCGGTGTCGCCCAAGCCGCCCAGCAGGTTGCCCAACCGGTTCAGCCAGCGCGAGGGCACCATTTCTGCCTCATCCGAGCGGATCGCGCGGGTGATCCAAACCTCGGGGCTGGCGATGGCCTGTTGGTAGTCATGCGCCGACAGGCCGATGCGCCGTTCGGGCAACAGCAGCCCGGCCTTCTCGCGCATTTGACGGTTGAGCCAAGGATCGGGCGGCGGGGCTTCGGGCCATGTGCCTTCGTTCAGTCCGCCGAGAATGACCAACTCGGCCCCCTGCACCCGCGCCTCCATCGTGCCCCAGATCATGATGTCGGGATGCGGGGTATCGGCCTCGCGCACCTCTTCTTGGGACAAAAGCGCGCCGAGCAGATCGGCATAATCGGCGGCATTCATCGCACCGCCATGGGCGGCATGCTCCGTCAGGTTGGCCATCACCGCAGCAGCCGCGATGCCCGCACCCTGCTGCCAGAGCAGGTGATCGGGGTCGGCGGTTTGCCCGGCGGCGATCCTTTCGGCCAGCGCCAAATGCGTGGCGACGCAATCGGGCAGGGGCCGCTCTCCGGAGGTGTCGTGGCCGGGGAAGGTCTCGCCCAGCCAAGCGACCCAATCGCGGAAACCGCTGGGGTCTTCCATCCGCTTCGCGGCGCGCTCTGCAATCTCGGTCAAGCTCTCGGCATCAGGATAGGGCAGCCCGTGACGGCGGATCTCGGCCTCAAGCCGCTGGGTATAGAGCTGGTGAAAGTTCCGCCCCGCGCCGCTGTGTGTCAGCGGGTGTTTCAGCAGGGTCAGCAGCGCCTCGGCGTCCAGTTTTCGGACGAACAGCGCCGCCACATGGCGCAAGAACCGCCCCGGTGGAGAGAGTTGCAGCGGCATCCCGGCGCTGTCGTCGGGCAGGATGTTCCAGCGATCAAGCGCCGCCGTGACTTGCCGGGTAAGCATCCGGTCGGGCGTGATCAACGCGGCTTTCACCCCATCTTCGGCAGCTTGGCGCAGACGCAGCGCGATGGCCAATGCCTCGACTCGCGGCGTGGGCGCTTCGATCAGGGTGATGTTGGCGGTGGCACCTTGCAGGTCTTCCAGTTTCGGCCCCTCACCCAGCCAAGCATGGGTGACCGGCGCGGGCCGGAGCGAAAGCGACACCAGCTTGTTGCGGGCCGTCGAAACCGGGGGCATCGCGCACCACGGCTCAACCGCGCCGCGCGCAACGCCGAGCATATTCATCAGCTTGCGAAAGCGGTATTGCGGATGATCTTCGGCCAGCAGCGCCTGATCCAATTCATTCCAAACGGCGGTCGGCATCTCAAAATCAAAACCAGGCAGGATGATCGCCCCTTGCGGCAGGCGGGCCACGGCCTCCATCAGCAGCGCGGTGGTCCCGCGCGACCCGGTGGAGCCAGCGAGGATGACCGGATGCTGCGGCGGCGCGTCCTGCCAACGGGCGATGATCCGGGCAACCAGTTGCCGCCGCCGCGCCTCGGCATCCGGGCGGGTTGTGGTCTGACCTAAATAGTCGTGGGCGATGGCAAGGAACCGCTGCGCGCGCTCCCAATGGGCCGAGAGATGGCCAACGTCCAGCCCCGCCACCGTCTCGGGCGAGACCCCTTCGCCCTGCATCTCGTCGATCAGGCCCGCAAGACTGTCCGACAGCGCATAAAGCGACGCGCGTGGCGCGAGATCCGGCGCGGCATCCAGCAGGCGCGACACCAGTTGAATGAGCTCCAGTCGCCGTTGCAGCGGCGGCGTTGGGGCAGGCAGCGCAATGCCGGGGCCCAAGGCATCAAGGTCGGTAATCAGCCGAATGCGGGGCAGAAACCCTGCCGGTCCTGCGTCGAAATCATGGCGCAACCGGCGTGCCATGCGGTTGGTGTTGACCAGCAGTTCAACGCGGGCCATCGCCTCGGGGGGGCCATTCTCCAACCGGTCGCAAAGCCCGCGCACCAACCCGCGCGGGAAGTCGACACCGGGGGCAAGGCCAAAGACGCGGGGGCTGTCTTGCGGCTCAAACATCGGCGCCCGCCAAAAGGCTTTCGGCAAGGGGAATACCGCCGGGATGGCCCACATCGCACCAACGTCCGGTATAGGACAGGCCAAACAACGTCTCGCGCTGAAGCATCATATCCCACAACAGGTTGAGCGAGAATTTCTTGGCCTCGATATCGGCCAGCAGATCGGTCTTGATGATCTGTATCCCGCCATAGACCTGCCCCGGCCCGCGCTTCAGGCGGCCATCCGCGGCGCGGGTAAAGTCGCCCGTTCCGCCATGGCCGAGGGCGTTTTCCAGCGGCACGGTCATCAATAGCGCTTCCATCCGCGCCGGATCCCACGCCGCTTGCAGCATCGCGAGCGGGTTCGACCCGGCCCAAACTGCGTCACTGTTCATGGTGAAAACCGGCCCCGCGCCCAGCAAAGGCAGGGCATTGCGCAGCCCGCCGCCGGTGTCGAGGATCTCAGGCGTCTCGATCACGGTTTTAACACCCTGCGCACGCAGATGGGCATCAAGCTGGTCGGGCAGATAGTGCAGGTTCGCCACGATCCGGGCGGGGGATATCCCGCGGGCGAGGTCCAGCGCATGGTCGATCAAGGGGCGACCTGCGACCGGCACCATGGGCTTGGGCTGGGTCTGGGTGAGATGCTTCATACGCCTGCCGAACCCGGCCGCGAACATCATGATGGCGTCGGGATAGTCGCGCATTGGCTTTTCAGTTGCTCCAAGAATTCGGGGGTCGGAGGGGGCAGTACGTTCGCGATAGAATCTGCCACCGCGGCAAGCGCGGGATGGCGCAGGTTATGTTGCAGATGTTGCCACACACGGGGGATCAGATCGACGTAATGCGGTTTGCCATCGCGCAGGCAAAGGCGCGCAAAGATGCCCAGAATGCGCAGATTGCGCTGGGCACCAAGCAGCGCATAGGCGCGGCGGAAGGGGGCGGCTTCTTGTCCGGTCTGGGCAAGGTAATAGTCGATGATCTGTGCCTCCACCGCGCGCGGAACATCACGGCGAGCGTCTTGCAGGATTGAGACCAGATCATAGGCCGGATGGCCCAGCAGCGCGTCCTGAAAATCCAGCAACCCGACGCGCGCTGCACCTTCGCGCTGCGGCAGCCAAAGCAGATTTTCGGCGTGATAGTCGCGCAGGATCACAACCTTGGGCGCGTCATCCAGCGCAGTGGCGAGGGGGCGGAAAGCCTGCGCGAAAGCGGCGCTTGCCACTTGCCCACGCTCGGGTGCGTAAAATTCGAATGCGGGGGCTGCCATGTCGGTCAGCCAATCGGCATCGCAAAACGGCAGATCCGGCATGGGGGCGCTATTCAGTTTGACCAATACGTCTGCGGCGGCGCGGTACAGCGGAAGTTCCCGAGCGGGATCAGCCGCCATCAGTCGCGCGAAAAGATCATCGCCAAGGTCTTCGATCAGCAGCAATCCGTGGTCGCTGTCCGCATGGTAAATCTGGGGGGCGCTGAGGCCGCAGGCCGTCAGATGCGCCGCGACCTCAAGGAAGGGGCGCACGTCTTCGCCGCGTTCGGGTGGGGCATCCATCAAGATGGCCCTATCCCCATTCGCTTTGCACAGCCGGTCATACCGCCGGTTGGAGGCGTCGCCCGCCAGCAGCTTGCGGGTGGCTCCGGCCCAGCCGGACGCTTGCAAAAAGGTCTCGATCAATGCGGCGCGTTCGGTCATCCGCGCCACTCTGTCAACTTGGCGGCCCAACCGCTGCCGGACCATTCGGCTGTCAGCGCGCGGCTGTCTTCATGGGCCCCGGGGGAAAGGCTGATCCGTAATGCCCCGGCGGGGGAGAGCGGGCCGAGACGATCTGGCCATTCCACCAGACAGATCGCGTCATGAAAGGCGTCGATCAGCCCCAGTTCCTCAATCTCATGGGTGGAGGTCAGACGGTAGAGATCGGCATGCCAGATCGCGCCGCTTGCCCCCTCATAGGTTTGTACCAATGTGAAGGTGGGCGAGGGGATGTCCTCGGGGTAGTCGAGCAATTCGGTGATCAGGGCGCGGGCGAAATGGGTCTTGCCCCCGCCGACATCGCCGCTGAGCAAAATAACATCGCCGGATGACAGGCGGCGGGCTAATTGCTGGGCGTGCCGAGCGGTGTCATCGGGGCCGCTGAGCCGGAGGGAAAGGGTATCGTCGGACATGCCCCATGCTTAGCGTGCCGACACGCAGCCGCAAGATTAAAGCGGCGGGAATGCCCTAGTTGGAGGGTTGCCGCCGGTCACATGCCGAAGGCATGGCGCTGCGGTCCGGGCGGGCCGTTCCAACCGGGGTCGGGCGAAAGCGCAAAAGCGTCGCGCCGGAAGCGATGGCCGAAATCTCACAAGTGAGGGCCCCGCCGTGGAGCGGAGCGACGGGCATGCTCCAACCCGCGCGGTCCCCTCTGCCCATGACAAACTCGGCCACGTCGGACCAAAGCGGATTGGCGGCCGACATCTTTTGCCAGACGCGGATCGCGTCGTTGATGGTAATCTCGGCAAAGCTTTTGTCGGGGTCTTGTTTCCATTGGTCGCGATAGGCGGCGTTGCAAAAGGTCAGCACGCCTGAGGCGGAGAAGACGGCGAAGCCATCTTCGAGCTTGTCCAGCAGGCTTTGGCTTTGCTCAAGCTCAGCGCGGAAATTGCGGGTCAGGGTGACTTCGGCGGTGATGTCTTCGATCAGGAAAGCGGTAGCCCCGTCGGGGTGGGGCCGGCCACGGATGCTATAGGTTTGACCGTTCTCAAGCGACCATGTCTCTTGATAGCGCCCATCGGTTGCGGCGGCGATGACCTCTGCAATCTCTTGACGCCAATTCTTGTAGTGCTTCGGTTCCGGCATGCGGCGGCTTTCGCGCAGCTGATCGAAAAAGGACACCATCGTCGGTCGGGCGCTGAGAAAAGGGGCGGGCAGGGCGGTCAGGTCAACCAGGGCAGGGTTGAACAGGGCCAATTGCCCGTTGCGGTCAAAAATCGCCAGCCCGATGGACAGATGCGCAAAGGTCTTGGCAAGGGTTTGAACGAAGTTGCGCTGCGCCTCTTCGGCGGCGACCACGGCATTGATGCAGGTGGCGTGATAGACCTGCACATTGTCTTCTGTCGTGGTGGTCAGCGCGTACCAATCGGGTTTGTCCCCGTCGCCGCAGCGCAGGCATACGCGGTTGGGATGTTCGGGCGAGGGCGTGCTGAACAATGCGGCGCCGCCGCATTCAGGATCGGCCGGAGCCTTGCGTTTCAGGGCCCCGTAAGCCCGGTTGTGCCAGATGATGCGGCCTGCGGCATTAGTCTGCCATGCGGGGTTGGGGCTGGTTTCGCTGGCCCGACGCAGCGCGGCGAGTTTTTGGAACGTCTCTTGCGTGATCTCTTCGGCCGCGCGGGTCTGGGGCAGGTGCAGCCAACATAGCGCGTCCCGCCATGTGATGCGAAGTTCCGAGGGGCTGTCGCCATCTTCTGCCGTGAGGGTCAGTTTGCCGGTGGCCCCGTGCCGGGCCGTGCGGGGAAATTCAGGAAACCGCGACAGCAGCGCTTCGCGGATGTCCTCCCACTGGTGGTGGCCGGGGGCGAGGGCAAAGCGGGTCAGCGCGCTGTCGGAGCCGTGGATCAATTCGCCGTCTTCGAAAAGCAGGCTCATATCGTCAATGCCGGGCGGTGCCGCAGCGGGGCGGCCCGTTGCTGTGCTAAGCCACCAAATGGCGGCCAGAGCGGTGGTGAAAGCGGCGGCAAGCACGATGATAACGTCTGGCAATGCCATGACGGATACCCCTTTCGGCAAATGCGACGCCCTATCTTGAGAGCCAAAGGTTAACGGCGGGTTAACAAAAGCATAGTTCCCCCTTTCAAGCCGTCAGGCGCTGGTTCTCGCCCATCACGGTATCATCGGGGCCAAGGTCCAGCAGGCGGCGCGGCCAGACGACTTCGACCACCGCACCGCTGCCTGCGGGCGGCAACCCGCGCAGCCAACCGCTGTCTGACCCATTGGCAAACCGCAGCCGCGCGCCGGACCGTTCGAGGAAGGTCTTGGCGATGAAAAGCCCCAGCCCCATGCCCTCATATTCAGGGCGCGCCGTCTCGCTTGCCGTGCCGCTACGGCGGCGCAGGAAGGGGTCGCCGATCCGCCCCAGATGCTGCGGCGGAAAGCCCGGCCCGTTGTCGATGATGCGCACCGAGATATCCTCGGCGGACCATTCGGTTTCGATCCAAACCGTGCTCTCGGCAAAATCCACCGCGTTCTGCACCAGATTGCGCAGCCCGTGAATGATCTCGGGTTTGCGCGGGATGGTGGGGGGGCGCGCGTGATCTCGGGCCATCGGGTTGTCAGAGAACATCACCGTCTTGCCGCGCTCCAGATGTGGCTCGGCGGCCTCTTTCACCACGGCGGTAAGTTGCGCGCGTTGCATATGCAGATCGTCTTTCCCAATGCGGCCCATATCGCGCAGGATATCGCGACACCGGTCAGCCTGATCGCGGATCAACGCGGCGTCTTCGGCCAGATCGGGCCGGTCTTCGAGGTCACCCAGCAGTTCGGTGCTGGCCAGTTTGATGGTGGCTAGGGGCGTACCCAATTCATGGGCGGCAGCGGCGACAACACCGCTGAGGTCCGACAGTTTCTGCTCCCGTGCCAGCACCATCTGCGTGGCTGAGAGCGCATCGGCCATGGAGTGGACCTCGGTCGTGACGCGCCGCGAATAGGCGCTGGTGAAAACGATGGCGATCAGCAGCGCTGCCCAATGGCCAAAGACAAAAATGCCGGGCTGGCGCAGCACATCGCCCGACTGAGTGACAAGCGGCAGATGCCACAGCGCCAGCACCGAAGCCGCGACAATCGCGGTAGCGCCCAAAACCAGTGTCGAACGCAGGCTGAGTGCGGTGGCCGAGATCGTTACCGGGGCCAGCAGCAGCAGCGCAAAGGGATTGTGCAGCCCCCCGGTCAGCCCCAGCAGGGCGGTCAGTTGCAGCAGGTCAAACAGAACCATGGCTAGGTTTTCGCGCTCGGACAGGCGTTTGTTCTGTGGAAAGACAAAGGCCGCGACGAGGTTGCCGACCACCGAGGCACCGATGGTCAGATAACACAGACCAAAGGCCAGTTGCAGCCCAAGCGCCCATTGCGCCACGGTGACGGCGGTCAACTGTCCGGCGATGGCGAACCAGCGCAGCAGGATCATCGTGCGCAGCCGGATCCAACTGGCGCGGGTGCGCCCGTCGAGGGGCCGAATATTTGCCTGCGTCATCTTAGCCCCATCACTTTATTGCGTCTTGCATCACCTGCGATCTAGCGTAGATCTGCGGCGAAACACGATCAAGAGCGGCCATCGGCGCAAAGGACTGACATGAAACAGATGATTGCATTTGGTGCGGTTGGGGTTGCAGCGGTATTTCTAGCGGGCACGGCCTTTATGGTGCTGCGCGGCGAAGATGATGCCTATGCCTCTTGCCGGTCAAGCCAAGTGGCGGGGGGCGATATTGGCGGTCCGTTCGAATTGGTCAATGGCGCGGGCGAAACCGTCACCGATGCCGATGTCATCACCGAGCCTGCTTTGCTCTATTTCGGCTATACCTCTTGCCCCGATGTCTGCCCGCTGGACGTGGACCGCAACGCCGCCGCCACCGAAATCCTAGATGAGCGCGGCCAAAGTATCACGCCGGTTTTCATCACCGTCGACCCGGCACGCGACACACCCGAAGTGGTCGGTGACTTTGCCGAGGTGATGCACCCGCGCATGGTGGGGCTGACCGGCTCGCCGGAACAAGTCAAAGCAGCCAGCCAAGCTTACCGCACCTACTACAAGGCCCACCCGGCAGATGAGAATGGCGAATACCTCGTCGATCACTCGACCTTCAGCTATCTGGTCATGCCCGAGGAAGGCGTCGTCGACTTTTTCCGCCGCGAGGTCCGGCCCGAGCAGATGGCCGACAGCATTGGTTGCTTCATCGATCAAAGCTGAAATTGACCCGCCGCGATAGCCGCCCCATATTAGCCTTGGAGAGGGGACGTTGATGCAGGATATTTCCGACTTAGGCCCAGACCGCAGCTTGCTTTTGGTCGATGACGATGAGCCGTTTCTGCGCCGCTTGGCCAAGGCGATGGAGAAACGCGGCTTTGAGGTGGAAACCGCAGGCTCTGTCGCGGCGGGCAAGGCCATCGCCACGGCACGCCCCCCGGCCTTTGCCGTGGTTGACCTGCGGCTTCAGGATGGCAACGGCCTTGATGTTGTGGAAGTGCTGCGTGACAAACGTGCCGATGCGCGGGTTGTCGTGCTGACGGGCTATGGCGCGATTGCCACGGCGGTTGCCGCGGTGAAATCAGGGGCCACGGACTACCTCTCAAAACCGGCTGACGCGAATGACATCGTGAATGCGCTTTTGGCAACCGGAGGCGATCTGCCCGAGCCGCCGGAGAACCCGATGAGTGCGGACCGCGTGCGGTGGGAGCATATCCAACGGGTCTATGAGCTTTGCGATCGCAACGTCTCGGAAACCGCGCGGCGGCTGAACATGCATCGGCGCACCTTGCAGCGCATCCTGGCAAAACGCTCGCCGCGCTAAAGCTCTAACCGTTTCCAGATTTTATCGACGCGGGTGCCATCGGCCAGCGTGCAATCGGGCAGGCGGCGGAAATCCTCGAACCCGCGGCTTTGGTAATAGGCCAAGCCACCCAGATTGTCGGTGCGGATAATCGCGTGGATATGGGCATAGCCGAGGTCGCGCGCGGCAGTCTTCGTCTGTTCGAACAGCGCCGAGCCAATGCCGAACCCCGTCTCGCCCACCCGCACAAAGGTCGCGACATCCACACCGCCTTCGGGCAGATCTGGGTGGGGCTCGATGTACTGAAAGCCTTTGATTTCTCCCCG
Organism: Sulfitobacter sp. NFXS29; assembly: GCF_040148765.1. NCBI lineage: Bacteria > Pseudomonadati > Pseudomonadota > Alphaproteobacteria > Rhodobacterales > Roseobacteraceae > Sulfitobacter > Sulfitobacter sp. NFXS29. The sequence goes on along the minus strand of NZ_JAGDED010000007.1, from coordinate 114,067 downwards.
CCCGTCTTCGGCCAGATGCCATGCGCTGTCGGGCGCGGCCATCCAACCTTGGAACTCGCGCGGGGTGACGGGGGTGACCATGGCGGTGGTGCCGCCCTTGGCGATAATCGCGTTCAGCAAGTCGGCCAAGGCGCGGGTATCAAGCGCCCCGGCACGGCGGACATGAATCACGCCATCTCGCGCAGCAGCGCCTCATGGCGTTGGGTAAACTCTGCCCGTACCTCGACCGGTGGGCGCAGCAGGATGCTCAGCCCCTCCATCAGCGCCGCGTCGGGGCGGCCAAAAAAGCGCGTCGCCTCGGTTTCGGAAAAGCCTGCGATCTGGCTGGCCTCCATCCAAGCACTGACGCGATCCGCCTTTTTGATCTGTTGCTTGACGCGCACCGGCAAACTGGCCGGCAGGCCAAACCGGACATGCACGGCGGTGGTCAGCCGGTCATCCAGCGCGCGATAATCCGGCCCCACTGCAGCCTTCACGGGCGAGATCATGTCCCCGATCACATATTCAGGCGCATCATGCAGCAGCGCGGCCAAGCGCCATTTCGCAGGCGCACAGGGGGCGATCCGGGCAAATATCGTTTCCACCAGAAGGGAGTGTTCGGCCACCGAATAGGCATAGTCTCCCCGCGTCTGCCCGTTCCACCGCGCGACAAAGGCCAGACCGTGGGCGATGTCTTCGATCTCGACATCCACCGGGGTGGGGTCGAGCAGATCAAGCCGTCGACCTGACAGCATCCTTTGCCATGCACGTGGTTTCTGCGCCATCCGCCGGAGTCCTTACCTCGTGATCCTTGGGAACAAATCCCTGTCAAACCTGTTCATCCCACGAAGGAGATAATCATGAAACCCGTTTTTTCCGGTACGATACTTGCAGTTACCTTGGCCACCCTCGCCGGTGCGGCGCAGGCAGAAGAAGTCTGCATGCCCGCCAAGGAAATGAAGTCGGCTCTGATCGATTGGTACGGCGAAAAGCCTGTGCCGGGTCAGCGGGACGACAACAGCCAACTCTGGGCATCGGATCAATCGGGCACATGGACCTTGGTCAAGACATTGGCCGACGGCAATGCCTGTGTGCTAGCCCAAGGCGATGACTGGATGGCGGGTCTTTCGGGCGATAAGCAATTGGCCGCTCTTCAGCGTTGACCCTGCGGGGGTCATTCCCCATTCACATTGAGAATTCGCGGCGAAGGTGCTAACCGCCCTCCAACACTTCAAACAGGAGCGCCGCATGGCCCACGACTATATTGTTAAGGATATCAATCTGGCGGCCTACGGGCGCAAAGAGTTGGACATCGCCGAGACCGAGATGCCGGGCCTGATGGCGCTGCGCGACGAATACGGTGAGAGCAAGCCGTTGAAAGGCTCGCGGATCGTTGGCTCGCTGCATATGACCATCCAGACCGCCGTTTTGATCGAGACGCTGGTCGCGCTTGGCGCCGATGTGCGTTGGGCGTCTTGCAACATTTTCTCCACCCAAGACCACGCCGCGGCGGCCATCGCCGAAGCGGGCGTTCCGGTCTTCGCAATTAAAGGCCAGTCGCTGGTTGAGCATTGGGATTACCTCGACAAATCCTTCATGTTCCCCGACGGCCCGAACCTGATCCTCGACGATGGCGGCGATGCGACGCTCTATATCCTGCTCGGTGCACGGGTTGAGAATGGCGAAGACGAGCTGATCTCCGTTCCCAAGTCCGAGGAAGAAGAAGCGATTTTCGCTCAGATCAAAAAGCGTATGGCCGAAAGCCCCGGCTGGTTCACCAAGATGCGCGACCAGATCAAAGGTGTATCCGAGGAGACCACCACCGGCGTGCACCGTCTCTATGATCTGGTGAAGCAGGGCCAATTGCCCTTCCCCGCGATCAATGTGAACGACTCTGTCACCAAGTCGAAGTTCGACAACAAATATGGCTGTAAAGAAAGCCTCGTCGACGGTATCCGCCGCGCCACCGACACGATGATGGCCGGTAAGGTCGCTGTTGTGATGGGCTATGGCGATGTGGGCAAAGGGTCTGCCGCGTCTCTGCGCGGTGCAGGTGCCCGCGTGAAGGTGACCGAGGTCGACCCGATCTGCGCGCTGCAAGCCGCGATGGACGGTTTCGAAGTCGTGCTGCTGGAAGATGTTGTCGGCACCGCCGATATCTTCATCACCACCACTGGCAACAAAGACGTGATCCGCATCGAGCATATGCGCGAGATGAAGGACATGGCGATTGTTGGCAACATCGGCCACTTCGATAATGAAATCCAAGTTGCCGCACTGAAGAACCATAAATGGACCAACATTAAAGAACAGGTGGACATGATCGAGATGCCGAACGGCAATCGTCTGATCCTGCTCTCCGAAGGCCGTCTGCTGAACCTTGGCAATGCCACCGGGCACCCGTCCTTCGTGATGTCCGCCTCCTTTACCAACCAAGTCTTGGCGCAGATCGAACTGTGGGAGAACACCGACAAATACGGCAACGACGTTTATATCCTGCCCAAGCATTTGGATGAGAAAGTCGCCCGCCTGCACTTGGATCGGATCGGCGTGAAGCTCTCAAAACTGAACCCCGAGCAGGCCGCCTATATCGGTGTAACGCCTGAAGGCCCGTTCAAGCCCGAGCATTACCGCTACTAAGCCGCAAAGAGTTCCCTCTTTGGTAAGGTTTCAACGCCGCCCCGCAGACCGTCGGGGCGGCGTTTTTGTATTAAAGTTCTGAAACTCCTAAGGAAATGCGGCCCATCGGCGGATTCAAGCACATATCTGCCGGTAGCAAATGGCGGGCGGAACATAGTCACCCGGGCGGTGTTTCTTCCCCAGACCACTGAAAAGGAGTATCGAAGATGAAACGTACATTCCTGAAATCCACCGTCGCCGCCCTTGCACTGACTGCGGGCACCGCATTCGCTCAGACTGCCGACACCGAAGCCGGTGCAGCAGCAGAGGCCGAGGCCACAATCTCGGGTGAGAGCGTGAGCAACACCGCCAACGATTTGACCGCCACTGTTGAGAAACAGGCCGAGCAAACCGCTGAGATGTCACGTGAGAATTCCGACGACTACGATGGAACCAACGACGCCAACAAAACCGACGAAATTCTGACCGCCCCGACTGAGAGCGCGGGATTCGACGGTGACACCGAAGTCGACAACGAAGCGGAGCTGACCGCCGAAACCGATGGCGTGACCCCGTTGACGGATGCCGAAGCCGATCTGGCCGGGAACGCAGATTCAGAGTCGAATTCGACCCTGAGCACCGACACCAGCGGCACTGTCACAACAGAGACAGACACCGATCTGGCAGCCGATGAAGACGCCGATATCGACAGCGAAATGACTGCCGAGATCGAAGGCGAAGCCGAAACCGATCTGGAAGAGAATGTCGCTTCGGACACCGAAGCGAACATGGAAACAGACGTCACACGCACCGACACCGGCATGAGCAATGCCTTCTCCGGTATGGTTGTGGGTGATCTGGTCGGCCTGACCGTCGTCGAAGCGGATGGGGATACCATCGGTGACATCGACTATGTGATCAAGACTGATGCTGGCTATGCCGCTGTCGTTGGTGTGGGTGGCTTCCTTGGCCTTGGCGAACACACCGTCGCCGTGCCGCTTGAGGAAATCTCCATGGCCGCCGAAAACGACCTGAAGCTGAGCTCTTGGACCAAAGCCGAGCTGGAAGCCCAGCCGGAAGTTGATGAAGATGCAATCGAAGGTCTCGAAGACGACGTCCGTCTTGACGACGCATCCTAAGCGACCCGCGATATCGAACTCAGAGGCGCCCTATCGGGCGCCTCTTTGCGTATGCGGGCGTGGTCGACGGGGGCAGCCAGCCGGGGTCGCGAAATAAATCTTTTGCAAAACAGGGTTATGGCCTTAGGCTCCGGTTTCAGGAACCCCTGAAGCCGAAGTTACTGTTGGAGAGAATTTTATGGGCAAGCGTGACGAATGGATCGCGAAATACGCCGAGGACCTGAAGAACAAATGCGGCATGGACCCGGATATGGACCTTTTGACCAAGGTGACCATCGGTTGCGGTCCGTCGATCTACAACGCCGACGCGCAAACGGTGTCTGCCAGCGATACGGCTGAATTGAACACCGTAAAGGATAACTTCCTCATTAAGAAACTCGGCCTGCCGGATGATGAGCACCTCATGGGCGGCATCCAGAAAGTGATTGAAACCTATGGCCGGTCAGAGCGGAACAAGTACCGCGCCGTGGTCTATTACATGCTGGTCAAACATTTCGGCAAAGAGTCCGTCTACGGCTGATCGCCGGAAAGACTTACCAAAACCTTACCTCGGACGCGCGCTTGGTTAAGCGCGCGTTTCGTTTTTGATGGGGCTTTGACACAGTAGAAAGTTGAGAAATTCAATGACTTCTGCTATCACTCTTTTATCGGCTTGATGCGCTGATAAGAGTTTAAAGAACATGTGTGGTGGTTTTGGGAGCACATGGGGTGAGAAGGGTTCTGGCGGGGTGCCGGAACCCTTTTTCGTTTCCCAACCGTTAGTTTTTGGCCGGTCTTAGGGCCCGACCCTAGGGCGCAGTCTTGCCCAAAGCGCAGATGAGGTCCCATTCCGCTTCGGTTACAGGTTGCACCGATAGGCGGGAGTTTTTCACCAGCACCATATCCTCCAGCCGTGGGTCGGCCTTGATCGTATCCAGTGTCACAGGCAGTCTGAACGACCGCACCGCTTTGATATCCACACATTCCCAACGCGGGTCATCGGTGCTGCTGTCGGGATGCGCTTCGGCGCAGACTTCGACGATGCCGACGATCTCCCGGTCCTTTTGCGAGTGGTAGAAGAACCCCAGATCGCCGACCTTCATCTCGCGCATGAAGTTGCGTGCTTGATAGTTGCGCACGCCGTCCCATTCCTCGCCCGCGTCGCCTTTGGCCTTCTGGTCGGCCCAGCTCCATGTTGCGGGTTCGGATTTGAACAACCAATAGGCCATTAGCCGATCACCCGGTTCCAATGGGTCAGGGTCACGCTTTGGAACAGACCGGCCTTGGCATAGGGGTCATTCGCGGCCCAATCCTCGGCTGCGGCCATATCCGCTACGTCCAAAATAATAAGCGAGCCGATCATGCCGCCTTCGGCATTCAGCAGCGGGCCAGCTTGGGCCACGGCATCGCTGGACTTGAGATAGGCCAAATGGTCGGGCCGGTTTTCCTGACGGATCGGCAGGCCATCGGCTTTGTCATGGGCGATCAAGGCAACAAACATATCATTCTTCCTTTAGGGGTCGGGTCAGTAGTGATTTCATGGCGCCAGCCACATCTAACTGGTTGTCGAGTAGCCCGGCAACTGCGCGGGTGATCGGCATATCGAGCGCGGCCTCGCGGGCCAGCGCATCCACAGCGCGCGCGGTGGCGGCACCCTCGACCGTGGTCGACGGGTCGAACGGCGTGCCTTGGCCAAGCGACTGCCCCAGCCGGTAGTTGCGCGATTGCTCCGACGTGCAGGTCAGCGTCAGATCGCCAAAGCCCGAAAGCCCGGCCAGCGTTGTCGGCTCCGCCTTCAGATGCGCGGCAAGCCGCTGCATTTCGGCATAGCCGCGCGTCATCAGGGCGGCCCGCGCGCTTTCCCCCAGACCCGCCCCAATCGCGGCCCCGCTGGCGATGGCGACAACGTTTTTCAGCGCCCCGCCCAGTTCCGCGCCGATGGTATCCGTGGTGCGGTAAAGGCGCAGGTTCGCCGTGGTCAGTTCCGCTTGCAGGTATTTGCCCGCCTTCGCATCAGCACAGGCTAAAGTCAGCGCGGTGGGCAGGCCTCGTGCGATATCGGCGGCAAAGCTAGGCCCCGTAAGGATCGCTGCCGTCGCATCGGGGATGGTCTGGGAGATCACGCTCACCGGCCCGACGCCGCTGCTGAGTTCGATCCCCTTGCAGCAGGCCACCAGATGTTTCCCGTGAAGCGCGTCTTTGTGGTCTTCCAAGACACTCCGCAGCCGCTGCATCGGCACGGCGAGCAACAGGATCTCGGCCGCGCTCGCTTGCTCAAGGCTATCGGTCACGGTAAGCGTATCAGGGAAAGGGCACCCCGGCAGGCGTTTGGCATTTTCACGGCGCTCGGCCATATCCCCCGCATCGCGCGCCCAGAGCGTCACCGGCCCTTTGCCCGCCAGCGAAATGGCCAGCGCCGTGCCGAATGCACCGGCGCCCAGAACAGATACACTCATGCCTTGGCCCCCTTCTTGCCACTGCCCAGCATCGAAGGCCGTGCGGTATCCAGCGGCCAGCGCGGGCGGGCCGAGAGCGTCAGATCATCGGCCTCGCGCAGGGCGGCTTGCTCTCCAGCAGCGAAGGCGATCATCGCGGCGTTATCGGTGCAAAGCGCCAGCGGCGGGGCGACGAAACGCGCCTGCTGTTCCTCTGCAACAGTCTCTAACGCGGCACGGATGGACTTGTTTGCCGCCACCCCGCCCGCCACACAAAGGCCCCGCGCGCCCTCTGCCGGATACTCGGAAAAGGCGCGGCGCGTCTTATGTGCGAGCACATCGACCACGGCAGCTTGAAACCCTGCCGCCAGATCCGCCTGATCTTGCCGGGTCAGCCCGCCACGCTCTGCCACGCATTTGTCGCGGGCGCGCAGCACGGCGGTTTTCAGGCCCGAAAAAGACATGTCGCAGCCGTCGCGATCCAACAGCGGACGCGGCAGGGCGAAGCGCGTGGGCTCGCCCTCCTGCGCGCATTTCTCAATCGAAGGCCCCCCGGGCTGCGGCAGACCCAACAGGCGCGCAACCTTGTCAAAGGCTTCGCCCGGCGCGTCATCAATGGTGCCGCCAAGGCGGTCAAAACTCTCCGGCCCGCGCACCAGCAGGAACTGGCAATGCCCACCCGACACCAGCAGCATCAGATAGGGATAGGGTACATCATCGGTCAGCCGCGGCGTCAGGGCGTGGCCCGCCAGATGGTTCACCCCATAAAGCGGTTTGCCCGTCGCCGCCGAAAGCCCCTTGGCACACATCACGCCTGAGACAACCCCGCCGATCAGCCCCGGCCCCGCAGTGACGGCGATGGCATCGATCTGCGGCAGGCCGATCCCAGCCTCGGCCAATGCCTCTTCGACACAGTGATCCAGCTTTTCCGCATGGGCGCGGGCGGCGATCTCGGGGACGACGCCGCCAAAATCGGCGTGCAGCTCGGTCTGGCCGGCCACAACCGAAGCCAGCACCGTGCCGCGCCCATCCGCGCCCATACGCACCACGGCGGCAGCGGTATCGTCGCAACTGCTTTCCAAACCAAGGATCAAGCGGGTCTGAGGCTGGGTAGAGGGCATGGGGGCTTTCCGTTGCAAGGCACCTGTACCGCAGGTAACACCGCTATCACGCGCAAACAATGCCGGAGCCTTGTGATGCCACAGCCAAGATTGCTTCTGACACGTCCACATCCCGGTGCCGCGCAGTTTCTGGATCGGCTCTCGCCCGCGTTGCGGGACGGGGCGGTGATTTCCCCCCTGATCGAGATTGCCCCGACCGGTGTAGGGGTCGATCTCGCGCCCTTCGCCGGGGTGATCTTTACCTCGGCCAATGGTGTGGCCCATGCGCCAAAGGGGGACGGGCGGCCTGCCTTTTGTGTCGGCCCGCAGACCACGGCGGCGGCGGCGAAAGCGGGCTGGCGGGCGCAGATGGCCGGGCTGGATGCCCAAGCGCTGATCGCGACCCTCTCGGGGCAGCCGCAGATTGCCCCGCTCTTGCACCTTGCCGGACGCCATCGGCGGGCGGATGTTGCCGCAATTTTGGGCGCTTCGGGTCTGACCGTTGACGTCGCAACGGTCTATGAACAGAACCTTTTGCCGCTCTCCGCCGCGGCGCAAACCCTTTTAAACGGGCCAAATCCTGTCATCGTGCCGCTCTTTTCCCCCCGCAGTGCACAGCATTTCGCCCGCGAGGCCAGTTGCACAGAGCGGGTCATCGCCCTGTCGATCAGCCCCGCCGCCGCGCAGGCGCTTGAAGCTCTGCCGCTCTATGCGCATGATGTCGCTGCGGAACCCACTGGCGAAGCCATGGCGGAGGCCGTTGAAAAACTTTTCCGCTGCACCACCTTGCCTTGAGGGGCATTGGTATGCCGGGTAAGCTCGCCACTGCGAGCGGATGATAGGTTCAGAATCGAAAGGCGTACGGCGTGGCAAAACCCAAAAAGACGGTCAGCAAAAGCGAAGCGGACAAGACCACGGCCGAACAGACGCCCCCTCAGGCGGATAAGGCAGTAGCGGCGGAGAAAGCTGACGCGCCGAAGCCATCCGAGACCGATGCCAAGGGTACGGACACGGTGAAGCCCGACGCGCCGAAGACCGAAGATGTCAAACCGGATGCAGCGAAAGCCGAGCCCGGGAAAACAGACTTGGGCAAACCCGAGCCGGGCAAAACAACCAGCACTGCGCCAGTAACGGACACTGCGCCCGCAGCGGAGAAAGCCACGGCGAAGCCGACCGCCGCAAGAGACGCGGTCAAGCGTGATGATAAGGCACCCGCTAAGGCGGAGAGCACCTCTACCGCCAAAGATACGACGCCAAAGACGCCCTCGGCTAAGGATGATACCAAACCAACGTCCAGCGGCGTTGCGCCTAAGGACAAACCGGTTTCCCAAGACAAACCAACGACCGATCCCGCGCCCTCGCGCGCATCGGCAGCCGCGTCTAAGCCGGGTGACAGCACATCGAAGCCCGCGGCAACAAAGACCGAAAAGCCAAGCGCTACGACCCCCAAGCCAACCCCGACGCCGACCCCCGCGCCCGTTCAGAAAGAGCGCAAGCGGAGCGTGTTTTTCCCCATGCTGCTCGGTGGGGCCATTGCTGCCGGACTGGGGTTTGCCGCATCAGAATACGACGTTCTTGGCTCCCGCGCGCAGGGGGCTGCGGAATTGCAAAACGCGATCGAAGCGCAGCAGGCCCGCATCGCTGAGTTGGAAGCCCGCGCTGATGAGCCTGCGGCCCTGCCAGAAAGCCTGCCGCAGGTCGACGCGATCAGCGCAGAGTTGACCGCCGCACGCGAAGAATTATCGGCGCTTCAAAGCCAATTGGCCGAGATCGACAGCCGCCTCGCCACGGTTGAGAAACAGCCCGTAAGCGGTGGCGAAAACGAGATTGCAGTCGCGGCCTTTGAACGTGAAATGGAAGCCCTGCGCGCCTCGGTGGCTGAGCAGCGCCGCGAAATCGAAAGCCTGCTGGATAACGCCCAAACCGCCGAAGAGGCGACCGCCGCCGCCGCAGAAGCAGCCCGCGCCCAGACCGGCCTGACCCAGATGAACGCCGCGATCAGCGCCGGACGCCCCTTTGAGGCCGCGCTGGCCGAGTTGCATGAAGCCGGGGTTGAGAACATTCCCCAAGCGCTGACTGAGACCGCCGCGGGCGGTGTGGTCACCCTCGCCAATCTACAGGCGCGTTATCCCGACGCCGCGCGGCAGGCCCTGGCCACCGCCCGCGCCGCCGTGCCGGAAGAAGGCGAAGGCGGCTTTGGCAGCTTCCTGAAACGGCAGCTTGGTGCCCGCTCGGTCGCGCCCCGCGAAGGGACGGACCCCGATGCTGTCCTCTCCCGCGCCGAAGCGGCGGTGCGCGATGGCCGTTTGACCGATGCACTGGCCGAGATCGAAACGCTGCCCGCCCCTGCGCAGGACGCGATGGCGGAATGGCTTGCCGATGCCCGCGCGCGTCAGGCGGCTGAAACCGCCGCCAATGAACTCTCCCAACGCCTGACGGCCAACTGAGGAACGAAAAATGCTCTGGTCTCTAATTAAAATCGTTCTGTTCGTCGTGCTCGTCGCCGCTTTGGCATGGGGTGCGGGCTTCTTACTGGAAAGCGAGGGCGGCATACAGCTGACCGTGGCGGGCACCGAATATACCCTTGGGCCACTTCAATCGGTGATCGCCGTGCTGCTGTTGATGTTCGCGGTTTGGGCGCTGCTCAAGATCGTGGCGCTGCTGTCGGCGGTCTGGCATTTCCTGAACGGGGATGAGACCGCCCTGTCGCGCTACTTTGACCGCAACCGGGAACGGAAGGGCTATGAGGCGCTGTCGGACGGGCTGATGGCGCTTGCCAGCGGTGAGGGTCAGGTTGCGATGGCCAAGGCCGCCAAGGCGGACCGCTATCTCAAACGCCCGGCGCTGACCAATCTGCTGACCGCGCAGGCCGCAGAGCTTGCAGGCGACCGTCGCAAGGCAGAGCGGACCTATCGCAAGCTGGTCGAAGACGAAAAGACCCGTTTCGTCGGCGTGCGTGGCATCATGAAACAAAAGCTGGCCGACGGGGATACCGAGACGGCGCTGAAACTGGCCGAAAAGGCCTTTGCGCTGAAGCCCAAACACGAAGAAACCGGCGATACGCTGCTGAAGTTGCAGGCCGAAAAGCATGACTGGACCGGTGCGCGCGGCACCCTGCAGGCTAAGTACAAAAACGGCCACCTGCCGCGCGATGTGCACAAACGCCGCGACGCGGTGCTGGCCCTTTCCGAAGCGCGTGACGTTATCGCCGAAGGCAACAGCATCGAGGCGCGCGAAGCCGCGATCGAAGCCAATCGCCTGTCGCCCGATCTGGTGCCCGCCGCCGTGATGGCCGCGCGCAGCTATATCGCGCAGGACAAACCGCGCTATGCCTCGAAAGTGTTGCAAAAGGCGTGGAGCGTGCATCCGCACCCCGATCTCGCCGCCGCCTTTGCCGAGATCCAGCCGGACGAGACCCCGCCGCAACGGATCAAGCGTTTCCGCGCGCTGACCAAATCGCAGCCTGACCATCCTGAAACCAAGATGCTGCTGGCCGAATTGCACATCGCCAACGAGGACTTCCCCGAAGCGCGTCGTGCGCTTGGCAATCTGGTTGAGACCGACCCTTCCGCGCGATCCGTCACGCTTATGGCCGCGATTGAGCGGGGCGAAGGCGCGTCTGATACGGTTGTGAAAGGCTGGCTGACACGCGCACTGAATGTCTCACGCGGGCCGCAGTGGATTTGTGAGAACTGCCACCATATCCACGCCGAATGGAAGCCGATCTGTGAGAACTGCAAAAGCTTTGACACATTGGAATGGAAGACCCCGCCGCTCTCCGAAGTCGCCATGCCGAGCGGTGTGCAGATGCTGCCGCTGATCGTCGGTGCCCCGGAAACGACACCGCCAGAAGGCGCGCTGACAACCCGGACCGACGACATCGAAGAGGCGGAGTTGGTGACAGACCCAGACGAGCCGACCAATCCCGAGGCCTCGAAAAAGGCGCCCGATCCTACAGCTTGATGTCGTAGGTGACCCAGTTGGTCCGCGTGGCCAGCTTGTCATACACCCCACGGCCGCGGTAGTTATCCTCGGCCGTGATCCAGCGCACGAGGCTCCAGCCGCGTTTCTGGGCGATCTTTTTCACCTCCCCGATCAGCGCGTCGGCAGCCCCGCTGCCGCGTGCTTCGGGTGCCACGAATAGATCGTCGAGGAAGCAGCCCGTCGCCGCCGCCAAGGGGCGCGCGAAATGGCGGAAATGGGTCAGGCCGATCACACGGCCTTCGGCGTCTTCGCAGACCAGCCCTTCGACCTCTGTCAGCGGATCATGCAGCCAAGACCAGACCCGCGCGCGCATCTCTGGCGTCTGCTCGACTCTGTAGAATTCGGCATAGCCTTGATAGAGCCGCTCCCAATCGGTGCGGTCATGGTCTTTCACGGTTCGGATCGTAAGGTCGGACATGGCGGGCTCCCTTCGCTGGCTGCGCGATCTTTGCCCCAGTTGGTTCAGAAATCCAGCCCAAGGTCCAGCGTTGTCGCAGAATGTGTGAGCGCGCCCATGGAGATATAGTGCACCCCCGTCGCCGCGACCTCGGCAATGCGCGGCAATGTCATGTTGCCCGATGCCTCAAGCACGATGCGGCCCTTGGCCATTTCCACCGCTTCGTGAAGCGTCGCCGTGTCCATATTGTCCAGCAGCACCACATCTGCGCCGCCTTCGTCCAAGACCTCTTCAAGCTGCGCCAGCGTGTCCACTTCGATCTCGACGCGGATCATATGCGAGGCGTTGCTTTTCACCGCTTGCAAGACAGGCCGAATGCCCCCGGCTGCCGCGATGTGATTGTCTTTGATCAGGATCGCATCCGAGAGCGAAAAGCGGTGGTTGAACCCCCCGCCATGCAGCACCGCCTGTTTTTCCACCATCCGCAGCCCCGGCGTGGTCTTGCGGGTGCAGGTAATCCGGGTCTCGGTGCCCTTAGTCTCTGCCACGCAGGCCGCCGTGAGGGTGGCGATGCCCGACAGCCGCCCGGCAAAGTTCAACGCCACACGTTCTGCCGACAGGATCGCGGCGGCAGAGCCTTCGATCTCCATCAGCGTGTCGCCTTTGGCGATCGTGCTTCCGTCTTCTTTTAGCGTGCGAACCTCAAGCGATGGGTCGACGAGATGAAAGGCCAGCCGTGCGATCTGCATGCCGGAGACGACCCCCTCGGCGCGGGCGCGCAGGCGGGCGGAATAGGTCGTGCCCTCGGGGATCACGCTGCGGGTGGTGACATCGCCATAGGTACCGAGGTCTTCCATCAGCGCGGCGCGGACCAGCGGCTCAAGGATCAGGTCGGGCAGGGCGGTGGTCATGCGGGAAGTTCCTCAGGGTTGGAGCGGAATGCGGTGGCCTCGGCCAGTGTCAGAAAACTGCGCGCGGCCTCGGGGAGCGTGTCGGGGTAATCAGTGCGGCAATGTGCGCCGCGGCTTTCGCGGCGGGCGAGGGCGGCGGCAGTGATCAGCGTCGCGGTGGCGGTCATATTTTGCAGCTGTGCACAGTGCGGCTGTGCGGCTTCGATCTGCGCAATCGTGGCGAGGGCGCGTTGCAGCCCTTTCGCATCGCGCAGAACGCCGACATGGGCGGTCATGGTTTGGCGCAACTGCGCGACGAGGGTCTCATCGGGTGTTTCGCTTGCGGGCAGGTCTGGCAGGGTCACCGTTCCGCTGTCGCCGGTGCTGCATTCCTCAAGCATGTCCTGCGCCGCGCGGCGGGCAAAAACCAGCGCTTCGAGCAGCCCGTTCGATGCAAGCCGGTTCGCGCCGTGCAGCCCGGTCGAAGACGCCTCTCCACAGACCCAAAGCCCGGCGAGGCTGGAACGCCCATGCGCATCCGTGGCCACGCCGCCCATGTGGTAATGCGCGGCGGCGGCCACGGGGATCGGTTGGATCACCGGGTCAATGCCGTTGCGGGCACAGGCGGCGGCCACGGCGGGATACTCGGCCAGTACCGCAGGACCCAAGGCTGCACGGGTGTCGAGCATGGGGCGCAGGCCCGCTTGGGTCTGGGCAAAGATCGCGCGGGCCACGATGTCACGCGGGGCGAGTTCGGCGAGCGGGTGGACCTCGGTCATGAACCGCGCCCCCTCGCTGTTGATCAGATGCGCACCGGCACCGCGCAGGGCTTCAGTTGCCAAGGGGGCGGGGTCTTCGCCGCAGTCGATGGCGGTGGGGTGGAACTGCACGAATTCTGCATCGGCGATGAGCGCGCCTGCCCGTGCCGCCATCCCGATCACCTGCCCGCGAATGCGAGCTGGGTTGGTCGTCAGCGCATAAAGCCCGCCCGAGCCGCCGCCCGCCAGCAACACTCCCGCGCCGCGCAGCAGGGCGGGGGCGGAGCCTTCGGACTGGGCCAATTCGATCTCAACCCCGGTCACCTTGGTGCCATCGCTGTCCAAACCGCGGGCCAGCACGCCTTCAAGCACTTGGATCGACGGGGTATTGCGCACCCGCTCGATCAGGGCGCGCATGATCTCGGCCCCGGCCTGATCGCCCTGCACCCGCACGACCCGCGCGAAACTATGCGCCGCCTCGCGGGACATGACATAGCCGCCATCAGGGCTGCGGTCGAAAGCGGTGCCAAAGTCGGTCAGGGCAAGGATATGGGCGCGGGCCTCTTCCGTCACGGTCGCCGCGACGCGCGCCTCTACCGTGCCGGCACCGGCGGCGATGGTATCCAGCGCATGTGCCTCTGGGCTGTCGGCCTGCGCCATGGCGGCGGCCACACCGCCCTGCGCCCAAGCGGAACTGGCCCCCGACCCGAGCGTGTCAGGCGAGATCAGCAAAACCGGGCGGGGCGCAAGACAGAGCGCGGCGTAAAGCGCGCCCAGACCGGCCCCGACGATGATGATCCTGCCGGTTGTGATGTCCTGCACGGAGCGCGGCCCTTAAAGGCCGAGTTCGCGGGAGAGGTCGATCATCCGCTGCACCGCCACGCGCGCTTTTTCAGAGACTTCCGCCTCAACCTCGACCGCGCCAGACATGGTGTGCAGCGACCACAGCACCTTTTCGAGCGTGATCTTCTTCATGTAGGGGCACATGTTGCAGGGGCCGACGAAATCGACTTCGGGCAGCTCATCCGCGATGTTCGACGCCATGGAGCATTCGGTGACCAGCATCGCTTTCGCCGGTTTTTCGCGGTGCACATAGTCCAGAATGCCGCTGGTGGAGCCCGAAAAATCAGCCTCTGCCACCACATCGGGCGGGCATTCGGGGTGCGCGATGATGCGGGTGTCGGGGTTCCACTCGCGGTAATCGGCGATATCCTTGGCGGTATAGCGTTCGTGCACGATGCAGGCCCCGTCCCACCAGACGATGCGTTTCTCGGGCACCTGTTTGGCGATGTTCTGGGCGAGGTATTTGTCGGGCGTCATGATTACCGTGTCGCTCTCCATCGCCGCGACGATCTGCGCGGCGTTGGAGGAGGTGCAGCAGATGTCCGACGCGGCTTTCACCTCGGCTGTGGTATTCACGTAAGTCACCACCGGCGCGCCGGGGTATTGCGCGCGCATCTGCGCCACGCCCTCGGCGGTGATGCTTTCGGCCAGTGAACAGCCCGCTTCCATGTCGGGGATCAGCACGGTTTTTGACGGGTTCAGGATTTTCGAGGTCTCGGCCATGAAATGCACACCGCATTGCACGATCACATCGGCCTCAACCTCGGTCGCCTTGATCGCCAGTTGCAGGCTGTCGCCCACGAAATCGGCGATGCCGTGGTAGATGTCAGGCGTCATGTAGTTATGCGCGAGGATGACCGCGTTACGCTCTTTTTTCAGTTTGTTGATCGCGGCAACATAGGGGGCGTGAATGGCCCAATCGGGGGGCGAAACGACACGGTCCATCTTGGCGAAGATATCGGCCATTTCAGCCGCCAGCGCAGGCGATGGCGCGAGGTCATAATGGCGCTCAAGCTCGCTGGGCGAAAAGATTTCATCACGCATGGTCGGTCCCCCTCCGGCCTTGGCGCGTGTCACGGCACCGCGCTGGACACCACACCCGGCGTGCTGGCCATAGACGACTGGCGGGGTTTGGGCAAGCCAATACCCTTTATGGCAGGGCGATCAGCCTCTGTGGATCAGGTGAATTTGCGGAACAAACGGGTCTGATCAAACATCTCTTCCAGCCGCTCGGCCCGGTCTTTGGTGTCGGCCCAGTTGATGTCCTGCATGGCCGAGATCACGCTTTCCACCAGCAAAAGCGTCGCCGCCGCACTGTCCCAAGCCGAGGGCGCGACGATCCGGCTGGAGAAACAGATATCGGCAAGGCTATGCACCGGAGAGCGCCACTGGTCGGTAAAGAGGATGATCTTGGCCCCCCGCGCATGGGCCATTTCGGCCAGTTTCAGGGTGTTGTTCTCATAGCGGCGCACGTCGAAGATGACGAAGACATCGCCTTCGCCCACGTCGAGCAGGTAATGCGGCCAAGCGTTCGAGGTGGATTGGATATGGGTCACTTTCGGGCGGATGATCTGGGCGTGCAGGAACAGATATTCCGCCATCGTATGTGTAATACGCCCGCCGACGATGTAGAGCGGATGCTTGGTGTCCGCGATCATGGCGCAGGCCCGATCAAAGGTGGCGGGCTCAATCTGGCCGAGGGTATGGCGGATGTTGTCGATCACCGCGTCGGTGAACCGGTTGAGCACATGGCCCGAGGGCGCGCCTTCGGCCCATGTGTCATGTTTGGCGATGGGGTTCTTGGCCTTGGCCTTCAGTTCCTCGCGCAGCTCGTTCTGGAACTCGGGGTAGCCCTTGAACCCCAGCTTTTGCACCATCCGAGCCACGGTGGGGGTCGAGACATTGGCGTCCTTGGCCAGCGCGGTCAGCGGGCCGAGTCCGGAGGCCGGGTAATTTTCGAGAATCGAATGAGCCAACTGCCGCTCGGCGCGGGTCAAACGGTCCAGTTCTTGCTGGATGCGGTCAGAAATCGTCAGTGCCGGTTCAGCCATGGGCGCCTCTCTTTTGACGAGTAATAGCACAAACTGCGCGAGGGTGTAATAAATCCGACATAATTTTGTTGACAGACGCGACCGTCCGCAGGAGGTTCGATGCAACACAGGGGGATCGTGTGCCGGGGAAAAGCAACGCAATGCAAGAGGCCGTTGAGGTGATCAACGCAGGCGCCAATGCGTCAGTGGTGCTGGTCTGTGAGCATGCGTCCCGTGATATTCCTGCCCATTTTGACGGTCTTGGCATCGATGCCGCAGCTCGGGAAAGCCATGTCGCATGGGACCCCGGCGCGTTGAGTGTTGCGCGTGAGATGTCGGATGAACTGGATGCCGTGCTGGTCGCAGGCCGCGTTTCGCGGCTGGTTTACGACTGCAACCGCCCGCCAGAAGCGCCCGGCGCGATGCCTGCGCAGAGCGAGATTTTCGCGATCCCCGGTAATGCGACACTCGACGAGGCTGCCCGCGCCGAACGGGTGGCGCGCTACTACGAGCCGTTCCGCGCCACGCTTGCCGCCACGATCAAGCGCGTCGACGCGCCGGTGATCGTGACGGTGCATAGTTTCACGCCCATCTACCATGGCAAACCGCGTGCAGTGGAGATTGGTATTCTGCACGACAGCGACACCCGTTTGGCCGATGCAATGCTCGCCGTCGCGGCAGATCACACCGACCTTAACGTCGAGCGCAACGAACCTTACGGCCCCCAAGACGGCGTGACCCATACACTGAAAGAACATTGTTTGGTGCATGGCCATCCGCATGTCATGTTGGAAATCCGCAATGACCTGATCACAACCGAGGCCGGGCAGCAGCAAATGGCCGCGATGATCAGCAACTGGCTCCGCGCCGCCTTGGCCCGGCCCGAGATGAAGGACGCCAAACCATGAAATTCATGCGTGGCTATATCCGGGGCATCGACGCGATGAACCGACGGATCGGGCGGATCATGATGTATGGCATCTTTGTCCTGATGGGGGTGCTTTTGTGGTCCACCGTGAGCAAGGCGTTTTTCGTCCCGTCGCTCTGGACGCTGGAAATGGCGCAGTTTGTGATGGTGGGCTATTACATTTTGGGCGGGCCCTATTCGATCCAACTGGGCTCGAACGTGCGGATGGACCTGCTCTATGGCGATTGGTCGCTCCGCCGCAAAGCGTGGTTTGACTTATTCACTGTCTTCTTCCTGATCTTCTATCTCTGCGTGCTGCTATATGGCGCAATCAGCTCGACGGCCTATTCGCTGGGATACTGGGGGACCGAGCCTTTCAGCTTCTTTAGCGGTCTGGTCACCGGCACTGAAGAGATCGGCCATATGGAGAAATCTAGTTCCGCTTGGCGGCCCTACCTCTGGCCCATCAAGGTCGTGATGATCGTCGGTATCTTTCTGATGCTGCTGCAATGTCTGTCGGAGCTCTTGAAAGACGTGCTGCGGCTCAAGGGTGAGGCCATCTGATGTCTTATGAAATGATCGCGACATTGATGTTCTCATCGATGATGCTGATGCTGCTGACCGGCCAGCGGGTGTTTGGCGCCATCGGCTTTATCGCCGTGGTCTCGGCGCTGCTGCTTTGGGGCGACAAGGGCGGATATGACATCGGCTTTGCCGCCGCGATGAAGCTGATGAAGTGGTATCCGCTGCTGACGCTGCCGATGTTTATTTTCATGGGCTATGTGCTGAGCGAGAGCCGCATTGCCGATGACCTCTATAAGATGTTCCACGTCTGGATGGGCGGCGTACGCGGCGGGCTGGCGATTGGGACGATTGGTCTGATGGTGCTGATCTCGGCCATGAACGGGCTGAGCGTGGCGGGGATGGCGATTGGCTCGACCATTGCGCTGCCGGAATTGCTGAAGCGCGGGTACGACAAAAGGATGGTGACGGGGGTGATCCAAGCGGGGTCGAGCCTTGGCATCCTCGTGCCGCCCTCGGTGGTGCTGGTGCTTTACGCGATGATCGCGCGGCAGCCGGTGGGGCAACTGTGGCTCGCGGGGGTGATCCCGGGGCTCATGATGGCGGCGATGTTCATTGCCTATATCGTGATACGGTGCCGCATGAACCCTGAGCTTGGCCCCATCCTCTCGGCCGAAGATCGCGACATTCCCCGCGCCGAAAAACTGCGCCTGCTGCGCGCGGGCATCCTGCCGCTAGTGATCTTTGCGGTGATGATGGTGCCGTTTGTGCGCGGCTGGACCAGCCTTGTGGAAAGTTCGGCCATCGGTGCGGGTGCGGCCTTCCTCGCCGCCGTTCTGAAGGGCCGGATGACGCGCGAAGTTTTTGAAAACTCCGTCCGCAATACGCTGGGTATCACCTGCATGTTCATGTGGATTATTCTCGCCGCGCTGGCTTTTGGCGCGGTCTTTGACGGGCTGGGCGCGGTCAAGGCGATTGAGAGCCTCTTTACCGAGAAGATGAACCTGAGCCCGTGGATGATCCTGATCATGATGCAACTCAGCTTTATCATCATGGGCACCTTCCTTGATGACACGGCGATGCTGGTCATCGTGGCCCCGCTCTATGTGCCCTTGGTCGGTGCGCTGGGCTTTGACCTGATCTGGTATGGTATCCTTTATACGATCACCACGCAGATCGCCTATATGACGCCGCCGTTTGGCTATAACCTGTTTTTGATGCGCGCCATGGCTCCGCCGGAGATTACCCTGCGCGACATCTATGCTTCGATCACGCCCTTCGTGCTGGTGATGGTCTTGGCGCTGATACTTGTCATGGTCTTCCCACAGATCGCGACATGGCTGCCCGATTACATCTACGACAAATAACAACGAGAGCCGCGCAAAGACGGCCTGATATTTCAACAAAGGAGAGACGTATGACCACTCGCAGAAAGTTTCTAAAAGGGGCCGCCGTTGCCGCCCCAGCGGCCCTCGCCGCGCCGTCCATTGTCCATGCCCAAGCGCCGATCAAGTGGCGCCTGCAGACTTACGCGGGCGCCGCATTAGGTGAGCAGGTGACCAAGCCTGCCGTCGACTACATCAACGCCGCCGCCAATGGCGAGATGGAGATCGAACTGTTCTACGCCGACCAGATCGTGCCCACCGGTGAGCTGTTCCAAGCCATGCAGCGCGGCACCATCGACATGGTGCATTCCGATGATGATAGCATGGCCTCGCCCACGCCGCTGCAGCAATTCGGCGGGTATTTCCCCTTTGCCACCAAGCACATCCTCGACGTGCCGGTGCTGTTCAATCAGTACGGGTTGGCCGACATCTGGAAAGAAGAATACGCCAAGGTCGGCGTCGAATGGCTGTCGGCCGCGGGCCAAGACCCTTGTAACTTCAACACCACCAAAGAGATCAAATCGGTCGCCGATCTGGATGGTTTGAAGCTCTATACCTTCCCCACCGCGGGCCGCTTCCTGTCGAAGTTCGGCGTGGTGCCGGTGAACATCCCTTACGAAGACGCCGAGGTCGCGGTGCAAACAGGCGAGCTCGACGGCATGGCGTGGTCGGGCATCACCGAAGACTACACCGTTGGCTGGGCCGATGTGACCGACTACTTCCTCACCAACAACATCTCGGGTGCTTGGATCGGGTCGTTCTTCGTCAACCAGCAACAGTGGGCCGATCTTCCGGATCACCTCAAGCAGTTGGTCATGGCGGGGATCGAAGCGGGCCATACCTACCGCAACCAGTGGTACTGGGGCGGCGAGGCGCGTCTGCGGGCGCAGGGCGACAAGCTCAAACTCAGCACAGTACCCGCCGACGAATGGGCCGAGGTCGAAAACGCGGCCAAGGAGTTCTGGACAGAGATCGCCGAAGAAGGCGAAGTGCACGCCAAGATCGTGCAGATCTTCCGCGACTATAACGACGTTATCAACAAAGCCGGTCCGCCCTATACAAACGGCTGAACCGACAACCGGGGGCGCGCTGCCTGCGCCCCCGCCTTACCCTTGAAGTGGACTGAACATGCCCGGCACCCTGACATTCGATGCGCTGAAGAAAATGGTCAAAGACGGCTCGGTGGATACCGTTCTTGCCTGCCTTGTGGACATGCAGGGCCGGCTGATGGGCAAGCGTTTCCACGCCGTGAACTTTGTTGAGACCTCCTACAAAGAAACCCATTGCTGCAATTACCTGCTGGCCACCGACCTTGAGATGAGCACGCCCGAAGGCTTTGCCTCCACCTCATGGGAGACGGGCTATGGCGACTACGTCATGCAGCCCGACCTTGATACGATCCGCCCGGTGCCGTGGCTCGAAGGCACCGTGATGGTGCTTTGCGATGTGATGGATCACGACACCCATGCGCCGGTGCCCCATTCCCCCCGCGCCATGCTGAAAAAGCAGATCGCGCGGCTGAAAGAACTGGGCTTTGACGCGATGATGGCCACCGAATTGGAGTTCTTCCTCTTCGAGCAGAGCTTTGACGCGCTGCGCAAAGATGGCTACCGCAACCTCGTGCCGTTCAGCGGCTACAACGAGGATTACAACATTTTCCAGACCACCAAAGAAGAGAACGTGATGCGCCCCGTGCGCAACCACCTCTTTGCCGCTGGCTTGCCGATTGAGAATTCCAAAGGCGAGGCCGAAGCGGGGCAGGAAGAGCTTAACATCCGCTATTCCCCGGCCCTCGACTGTGCCGACTACCACACAATCGCGAAACACGCGGTCAAGGAAATCGCGTGGCAGCAGGGTCAGGCGGCAAGCTTCTTGCCCAAGTGGGACAAGGACCGGGTGGGCTCCTCCAGCCATGTGCACCAGTCGCTGTGGAAAGACGGCAAGCCGATGTTCGTCGATTCCAACGATGAACTGGGCATGTCCGACCTGATGCGCCACTACATGGCCGGGCTGATCGCCTATGCGCCGGAATATACCTATTTCCTTGCGCCCTATATCAACAGCTACAAGCGTTTCGCCAAAGGCACTTTTGCCCCGACCAAGACCGTTTGGTCGGTCGACAACCGCACCGCGGGTTTCCGCCTGTGCGGGGCGGGGACCAAAGGCGTGCGCGTCGAATGCCGTATTGGCGGATCGGATCTAAACCCTTATCTGGCGCAGGCGGTCATGCTGGCCGCCGGGATCAAAGGGATCGAAGACAAGATGGAGCTGGCCCCGCCCACACGCGGCGATGCCTACGGTGAAAGCAAAGCCGTCGATATCCCCCAGACCCTGCGGGCAGCAACCGAGACCCTGCGCGGCTCGACGTTCTTGCGCGAGGTGCTGGGCGACGATGTAGTGACCCATTACACCCGCGCGGCGGAATGGGAGCAGGAAGAATATGACCGGGTGGTGACCGATTGGGAAATCGCCCGCGGCTTTGAAAGGGCCTGAGAATGACGACAGTAAAATGTATCTCTCCGATTGACGGTTCGGTCTATGCGGAGCGCGAAACCCTGAGCAATGACGTGGCGCTTGAGGCTGTTGCCCGCGCTCGCAAAGCGCAAAAGGCATGGGCGGCACGGCCCTTGCAGGAACGTGTCGATCTGGTGATGGGCGCGCTGAAAGAGATTGAGAATTCCACCGACCGGATGACCGAGGAACTGGCCCATCAGATGGGCCGCCCGGTGCGCTACGGCGGCGAATTCGGCGGTCTGCAGGAACGCACCAGCCACATGGCCAAGATCGCAGCCGATGCGCTGGCCCCCACGGTAATTGAAGACAGCGAAGCCTTTAGCCGCAAGATCATGCGTGAGCCGCATGGCGTGGTCTTTGTCGTGGCACCGTGGAACTACCCTTACATGACCGCCAACAACACCATCGCGCCTGCGCTCATTGCCGGGAATTCGGTGATCTTGAAACACGCCTCGCAGACCATTTTGGTCGGCGAGCATCTGGCCGATGCCTACCGCGCGGCGGGCGTGCCCGAGGATGTGTTCCAGAATGTGGTACTGAGCCATGACACCACCTCGGCGCTGATCGCCGACAATGCGTTCGATTTCGTGAACTTCACCGGTTCTGTCGGCGGTGGGCAGGCGATGGAGCGCGCGGCGGCTGGCACCTTTACTGGCGTAGCGACCGAGTTGGGCGGCAAAGACCCGGCCTATGTCCGGGCGGATGCCAACCTTGATGCCGCCGTCGATGGCGTAATGGACGGTGCGATGTTCAACGCGGGCCAGTGCTGCTGCGGGATCGAGCGGATCTATGTGCACGAAAGCCTCTACGACGCTTTCGTGGAAAAGGCCGTGGCTTGGGTGAACAACCTCAACCTCGGTAACCCATTGGAAGAGGCGACCACGCTCGGCCCGATGGCCAATGTCCGCTTCGCCAATGAGGTCCGCGCCCAGATCGACGAAGCGCTGGCCGATGGGGCCAAGGCCCATATCGAAAAGATGCCCGCCGATGATGGTGGCGCTTACCTCACCCCGCAAATCCTGACAAATGTGACCCATGAGATGCGCGTGATGCGCGACGAAAGCTTCGGTCCCGTCGTCGGCATCATGCCGGTGAAGGGCGACGAAGAAGCCATCGCGCTGATGAACGACTGTCAGTTTGGTCTGACCGCTGCGATCTTCACCGCCGATGCAGAGGCCGCCGATGCCATCGGTCAGCGGCTCGAAACGGGCACTGTCTTCATGAACCGCGCCGATTACCTCGACCCGGCACTGTGCTGGACCGGTTGCAAGCAAACCGGGCGCGGCGCGGGCCTGTCTGAACTGGGCTATCACGCGCTGACACGCCCCAAATCCTACCACCTCAAGAAAGCCTGAGACATGTCCCTGACTGCCAATTGGTCTTACCCCACCGCCATCCGCTTCGGCGCAGGCCGGATTAAAGAGATCGCCGAAGCCTGCGCCGCTGCTGGTATCAAAAAACCCCTGTTGGTGACCGACAAAGGGCTGGCCTATCTACCAATCACCCAATCCACGCTCGACCTGATGGAAGCCGCTGGCCTTGGCCGGGCGATGTTCTCGGACGTTGACCCGAACCCGACCGAGATGAACGCCGAAGCAGGCATCAAGGTCTACCGCGACGGCGGCCATGACGGCGTGATCGCCTTTGGCGGCGGCTCGGGGCTTGATCTGGGCAAGGTCATCGCCTTCATGTCCGGCCAAACCCGCCCGCTGTGGGATTTTGAGGATATCGGTGACTGGTGGACCCGCGCCGATGCGGACGGTATCGCGCCGATCGTGGCTGTGCCGACAACAGCCGGCACCGGGTCGGAAGTGGGCCGCGCCAGCGTCATCACGAATTCGCAGACCCATGAGAAAAAGATCATCTTCCACCCCAAAATGCTGCCCGCCGTCGTGATCTGCGACCCGGAGCTGACCGTCGGCATGCCGCCGATGATCACCGCAGGCACCGGGATGGATGCTTTCGCCCACTGCCTCGAAGCCTTCTGCTCGCCGCATTACCACCCGATGAGCCAAGGCGTGGCGCTGGAAGGGATGCGTCTGGTCAAGGAATATCTGCCGCGCGCCTATGCCGATGGCAGTGACCTTGAGGCGCGCGGGCATATGATGTCCGCCGCGGCCATGGGCGCCACGGCGTTTCAAAAGGGTCTGGGCGCGATCCATGCCATCAGCCACCCGATTGGCGCGGTACATCACACGCACCACGGCACCACCAACGCGGTTGTCATGCAACCCGTCCTGCGTATGAACCGCCCCGCGATCGAAGAGCGTCTGACCAAAGCGGCGGCCTATCTTGATATCGTCGGCGGCTTTGACGGGTTTTACGATTTCGTCGGCAAGCTGAACGAAGAGTTGAACATCCCCAGTTCACTGACCGCCCTTGGCGTGACGGACCCGGATATCGACGCGCTGGTGGCCTCGGCCTTGCAAGACCCAAGCTGCGGCGGCAACCCGATTGAACTGACCAAAGAGAATGTCACGCAGCTGCTGCGCGACTGCTTTTAAAACGCAAAACGGGGGGCCGGATCACCGGCCCCCCGTTTCTTAAAAACCAGTGAAACGTCGGATTATTCAGTCGTTTTGGCTTCTTCCATATCCGCTTCAGTAACCTCGGGCCCGACCAAAACCAGATACGCCCAAACATCCTTGGCGTCTTCTTCGTCTCTCAGACGGTAAGACATCTTGGATTTGGCGCGGTTCGTGTCGAGATAGCTGGCCAGAAACTTCTTGGGATCGGCGACGTATCCGGCGAAGTCTTCTTCGTTCCACGCCAGCCCGGCTTCGCCGGCTTCAACGAGGGAATCGCCATAGCGGTAGTCTTCGACCGACCCCGCCACGCGGTTGTAGATTCCATAAAGGTTCGGCCCGGTGCGGCCGCCTTTCTGGATGTCATTGCCCTCATCATCTTGGATCATGTGGCAGCTTTTGCATTTGCGAAATACTTTTTCCCCGGCTTCGGCATCCCCGGTGGCATGGCTTTCCGCCCAGAGGGGCGTGGCCCCAAGGCAGATGGCGAAGATCGACGCGATACGCATGTTCATTGTGAGTTCCTTTGTCTGGCTGATTTGAAACTAGCGTTTGGGGCGAGGGGGTAAAGCATATCGGCTGCGCCAAAAGGTAGCATGGGCGGGCCGCGGGCCGGTTAGCGGTTGAGACCAAGGGGAATTCCTCCGATAACTGCCGGTGAATTTCTTCTGCTTCGAGGGTGAGATGAACACAACGGCGAGCCGCCTCTGATGGAGATCATGGTCCCCGCTTGGGTCGACGGCACCCTGCAACCGGTTGAAAAACTCGCCGCGCATGAGCGCGGTTTGCGGCATATGGCGGTTTCGGTCTTTGTGATCGCGGACGGCAAGCTGCTGATGCAGCAACGCGCGCTTGGCAAATACCACACCCCCGGCCTCTGGGCGAACACCTGCTGCACGCATCCGCAATGGGATGAGCCGCCCCAAGCCTGCGCCACACGGCGTTTGGATGAGGAGTTGGGGATCACCGGGTTGGACCTTCAGCATCGCGGACAAGTCGAATACCGCGCTGATGTTGGTGGGGGGCTCATTGAGCATGAGGTGGTTGAGGTCTATCTCGCCCATGCCGCGCCAGATCTCACGATTACGGAAAATCCTGATGAGGTGTTGGCGACGCGCTGGATCACCCTTGGCGATCTACATGCCGACCTCGCGCAGCATCCCGATGACTATACGCCTTGGCTGCGGATTTACATGGCCGAACACAAAGGTCTGATCCTTGGCGACGGGGCGATGGAATAACAGAAAGGCGGGCCAGAGATGACCGACGACATGCAAGACCAAAAGACACGCGCGGCGGATTGGTTCCGCAAGCTTCGCGATGACATCGTGCAGGCGTTCCACGACATCGAAGCGCGTCATGTCCGCGAGGAAGAAGCCGGGCGTTTCGTGGTCAGCAACACCACGCGCACCGCGCCCGACGGGTCAGATGCGGGCGGCGGTGAGATGAGCGTGATGCGCGGCGGGCGGGTGTTCGAGAAGGTGGGCGTCAATATCTCCACCGTCTACGGCACTTTGGGCGAACGCGCACAGGTGGCGATGGCCGCGCGCAAAGGCCTGCCGGGCATGGC
This sequence comes from Sulfitobacter sp. NFXS29, assembly GCF_040148765.1. Classification (NCBI taxonomy): domain Bacteria; kingdom Pseudomonadati; phylum Pseudomonadota; class Alphaproteobacteria; order Rhodobacterales; family Roseobacteraceae; genus Sulfitobacter; species Sulfitobacter sp. NFXS29. The sequence goes on along the minus strand of NZ_JAGDED010000007.1, from coordinate 88,491 downwards.
TGATGATCCGCGTTTTTGGGCCTCGGGGATCAGTCTGGTCGCGCATATGCAAAACCCGCATGTGCCTGCTGTGCATATGAACACGCGAATGTTCTGGACCCCTCATGCTTGGTGGTTCGGGGGTGGGGCGGATTTGAACCCTTGTATTGAGTATGACGAGGACACCGCCCATTTTCATGCTGAGATGAAGGCCGCCTGCGACCCCCATGGTGCCACGCTCTATGACGAGTTGAAGGCTTGGGCGGATGAGTATTTCTACATCCCGCATCGCAAACGGGCGCGGGGTGTGGGCGGTATCTTTTATGACGACCGCAACAGCGGTGATTGGGCGGCGGATTTCGCCCTGACGCAGGATGTGGGCCGGGCGTTTCTGCCCGCCTATGTGCCACTGGTCGACAAGCGGCGCGAGATTGAGTGGGACATGGACGACAAGGACGTGCAACTGCGCCACCGTGGGCTCTATGCGGAGTATAACCTCGTTTATGATCGGGGGACGAAGTTCGGGTTGGAAACGGGGCATGACCCTGACGCAGTGCTGATGAGCCTGCCGCCAATGGCGAAGTGGGTGTGAACTGAGGCTGGGCAACAAGCAGGCAGGAGGCGCTGCACAATCGAGAGGCAGCCTTCCGCCCTTTTCTGTTAGAGCGACAAAGAAACGGCGAAGGTGCCATCCAGCCCGGAATCAAGCCGCAGGCGCCGGGCAATCGCCTGCCCGCCCGGACGGGTAGGCGATTGAGTGAGGCTGGGTTGGACACTGAGGACGCACATCATAGTTGAGCCATAAAGTGGCATGAACCAGTGTCGCATCGCCGACCCGCGGGCAGGCGATGGCCCTCCGGGTCTTACCCGCGCACCGTGTCGATCATCAACTGCACATTCTCCGGATCCGCATCCGGCGTGATGCCATGCCCCAGATTAAAGATATGCGGCCCCTTCGACAGCGCATCGACAATCGCCCGCGTCTCTTGCACCAGCGCATCGCCGCCCGTCACCATATGCGAGGACTTCAGGTTGCCCTGCACGCAGCCATTGGGTTGCACATGTTCGGCCACCCATTCGGCGCTGACGCCATCGTCGATAGCGATGCAGTCGGCACCAGTGGCCGCATGGAGATTGGCAAATCGCGCGCCCGCACCACGCGGAAACGCAATGATCGGCACATGCGGGTGGCGAGCCTTCAGCGCACTGATGATCTGGCGCAGCGGCTCGGTCGAATAACGATCGAAATCGGTGCCTTGAAGCGACCCGGCCCAGCTGTCGAAGAGCTTCACAACCTCGGCCCCCGCTTGGATCTGCATGTCGAGGTATTCGATTGTGGCCAGCGTAATCCGCTCCATCAGCGCATCGAAAACCTCTGGGTTTTCGTCCTTCAGCGCATGGGCTGGGCCCTGATCCGGCGTGCCTTTGCCCGCGATCATATAGGTCGCCACCGTCCATGGCGCGCCTGCGAAACCGATGAGCGTGGTTTCCTCGGGCAGTTCGCGTGACAGGATGCGCACGGTCTCGTAAATCGGGGCGAGGTGGTCGTGAATGGCATCCGCCGGCTTCAGCGCTTCCATCTCGGCCTTGGTGGTGATCGTCGACAGACGCGGCCCTTCGCCGGTGACAAACCACAGGTCCGCGCCAAGCGCCTGCGGCACCAGCAGGATGTCGGCAAAAAGGATCGAGCCATCAAACCCATAGCGTCGGATCGGCTGCAAAGTCACCTCGGCTGCCAATTCAGGGTTGTAGCAGAGCGACAGGAAATCCCCCGCCTTGGCCCGCGTCGCGCGGTACTCCGGCAGGTAGCGTCCGGCTTGGCGCATCATCCAAATCGGTGGGGTCGGCAGGGTTTCGCCCGCAAGGGCGCGCAGGATGGTCTTATTCGCAGTCATTATGGCGTTCCTAATTGTGGCAAACCCGTAGGTAGCGCAGGTACAGCAGTTGTCAGTTCATGTCGACGGGGGTAGGGATGCGTCATGACGTATCAGCTTCCCACCCCGGCCCAACCTCTCAACATCGGCACACGCGGATCGCTTCTGGCGCTTGCGCAAGCGAATGAGGTGCGCGACCGGCTCGCCGCCGCCTTTGACCTGCCGTTTGAGGCGTTTACGATTGTGGTTATCAAGACCACGGGCGACAAGATCATCGACCGCCCGTTGAAAGAAATCGGCGGTAAGGGGCTGTTCACCCGCGAGATTGAGGCCGCGCTGCTCGACGGCTCCATCGATATTGCGGTGCATTCGATGAAGGACATGCCGACGCTGCAACCCGGTGGGCTGTTGATCGACACCTATCTCCCGCGCGAGGATTGCCGCGATGCGTTTATCTCGCCGCACCTAAAATCCATCGCCGACCTGCCGCAGGGTGCGGTCGTTGGCACCTCCAGCCTGCGCCGCCGCGCCCAGGTGAAACTGCGGCGGCCCGATCTAGAAGTAGTCGAGTTTCGTGGCAACCTGCAGACCCGTTTGAAAAAGCTGGATAACGGCGTGGCCGAGGCGACCTTTCTTGCCATGGCCGGGCTGAATCGGCTGAAAATGGACGATGTGCCGCAGGCCGCCGTGCATCCCGATGACATGCTGCCCGCCATCGCCCAGGGGGCGATTGGGGTTGAACGCCGTGTTGATGACAGCCGCGCCGCCGACATGTTGGCCGCGATCCATGACCGCGCCACGGGCGAACAACTCGCCGCCGAACGCGCGTTTCTGGCAACGCTTGACGGCTCTTGCGAGACGCCCATCGCCGGATTGGCCGAACTCAACGGCACCGAAATGCGCTTGCGCGGTCAGGTGCTGCGCCCGGACGGGTCAGACGCCATCGGCGACGATGTGACCTGCGCCATTTCCGACGGGGCCGAGGCGGGCGAGGCGATGGCCCGCAAGCTTCTGGCCGAGGCCGGGCCGGGCTTCTTCGACTGGCGGGAATGATCGGCACCCTCTTCACGCTGAAACAGCTTGAAGCGCTGATCTGGGTCGCGGACCTTGGCAGCTTTCGTCGCGCCGCTGCACATCTGAACACGACACAGCCCAATATCTCGGCTCGGATTTCCGGGCTGGAGGCGACACTGGGTGTCACCCTGATGCAACGCGACGCCGGGTCGATCCGGCTGACTGAAAAAGGCACCGCCCTGCTGGCCCAAGCCCGCCGCGTGCTGCGCGAAGCCGAGGCACTGGTCGAGACCGCCGCGCGGCCTGACTTGATCGACGACAGCCTGCGCCTTGGGGTGACCGAGGTGGTCGCCAGCACATGGCTGCGCCCCTTCCTGCGCGCATTGGCCGAGGTCTATCCCAACCTCACCGTCGAACTTACCGTCGACCTGTCCCGCGATCTGGACCAAGAGCTTGCCGCCCATGCGCTTGACCTGACGTTGCAAACCGCGCCTTTCTCGACCCCGGCGAGCGGGCAGGTGGACTTGGCGACCTATGACTACATCTGGGTGGCCGCTCCTGAACTCGCCGCGCAGATCGGTCCCGCCCCCGACTTCGCCGCGATGCTGCGCCATCCGGTGCTTGGCCATGCGCGGCACACGCAGGCCCATTCCGATTTGATCCGCCATTTCGATGGCACCACCGCGCCCAAGGCCCGTTTGGTGCCTTCGAGCAGCCTGTCGGCGGCGATGAACATGGTGCTCGACGGGATGGGCGTGGCGGTAATGCCACGTGTCATGGTGGCAGGCGCGCTGGCCGATGGGGCGTTGCAGACCCTGCCCGCCGCATGGCACCCGCGCCCCTTGCAGGTCGCTGCGCGCTATCACGCGGATCGCACGCCCGCCTATGTCACCCGCGCCGCAGAACTGGCCCGGGGCTGCGCCCGGGCTTTCGAGGCAGAGGATCGAAAAAAGCTTTCACACCCATAGAATATAATAATTTGCACCGATGCTACGCCCGCTTCTATCCTGCGCCCAAACAGGAGAATGACATGGCGGCATCAACCATCCGACTGGGCGTAGACATCGGCGGCACCTTTACCGACGTGGTTCTGGAAAAGGGCGGCGAAAGCTTCTCGACCAAGGTGCTGACCACCTATGCCGCGCCCGAGAACGCGATCATCGACGGGATGCATCAGGTCTGCACCAAGGCCGGGGTCACCCCTGCCGACCTGACCCAGATCATCCACGGCACCACGCTGGCCACCAACGCGCTGATTGAGCGGCGCGGGGCCAAGACGGCGCTAATCACGACCCAAGGTTTCCGCGATGTGATCGAGATGCGCACCGAAAGCCGGTTTGAGCAATATGACCTGAACCTCAATCTGCCCGAACCGCTGCTGCCACGGCAGATGCGCTACACGGTCAGCGAACGTGTCGATGCCACCGGGGCCGTGCTGGTCCCGCTGGACCGGGCCGAGGTTGAGGCGCTGGCCGACCTTATCGCGGACGCCGGCTATGACAGTGTCGCCGTGGGACTGATCCATTCCTATCTGAACGACACGCATGAGCGGATGATCCGCGAGGTGTTGGAAGAGCGCCTGCCGGGGGTCATGGTCTCGATCTCTTCCGAGGTCTCGCCACAGATGCGCGAGTACGAGCGGTTCAACACCGTGGTCGCCAATGCCTATATTAAGCCGCTGATGAAAAGCTACCTCGGGCGGCTTGAAGGGCGGCTGCAGGAGGAAGGCGTCGGCTGCAACATCTTCCTGATGCATTCGGGCGGCGGCATCATCTCGATCGAAAGCGCCGCCGAATTTCCCGTGCGGCTGGTGGAATCCGGTCCGGCGGGGGGCGCGGTCTTTGCCGCCAACATCGCCGCCCGCTACGGGCTCGACAAGGTGCTGAGCTTTGACATGGGCGGCACGACGGCCAAGATTTGCCTGATCAAGAACCAGACGCCCAAGACCAGCCGGGTGTTCGAAGTGGCCCGGACCTATCGGTTCAAGAAAGGGTCGGGCATGCCGATTTCGATCCCGGTGATCGACATGGTGGAAATCGGCGCGGGCGGCGGCAGCCTCGCGCATGTCGATGCGATGCGCCAAATCCGGGTCGGGCCGGAAAGCGCGGGGTCAGAGCCCGGCCCCGCCTGTTATGGCCGGGGTGGCGCGAAACCCGCGGTGACCGATGCCGATCTGGTGCTGGGCAAGCTCGACCCCGACAATTTCGCGGGCGGCTCGATCCGGCTGGATACCGCAGGTTCCGAGACGGCGCTGCACCAGGTCATCGGGCAAGAGCTCGACATGGACGCCGCCACCGCCGCCTTCGGTCTGGCCGAGGTGGTGGACGAGAACATGGCCAATGCCGCGCGGGTGCATGCGGTGGAAAACGGCGAGGATCTCAGCGACTACACGATGATCGCTTTCGGCGGCGCGGCCCCGCTGCACGCCGGGCGGCTCTGTGAGAAACTGGGCGTCGAACGCCTGTTGGTGCCGCCCGGCGCCGGGGTCGGCTCGGCCATCGGGTTCCTGCGCGCGCCGTTTAGCTTCGAGGCCAACCGTTCGGTCTATATGAAGCTGTCGGATTTCGATGCGGATCGCATCAAGACGCTGCTGGCCGAGCTACGCGACGAGGCCACCGGCTTTGTCCGCAACTGCGACGCCGGGGCGGAAATTCTGTCGGAATACAAAGTCTACATGCGCTATAGCGGGCAGGGCTGGGAGATCCCCATCGTGCTGGATGAGGCAGACGCCCTAACCCCCGATGCCGCGCGGTTCGAGGCGCTTTTCGAGGCCGATTACGCCAAGCTTTTCGGCCGCACCGTAGAGGGGTTGGATATCGAGATCACGGTCTGGTCGGTCAATGCCACCACCCCGCCCGAGGCGGTCGCCCGCACCGCAGAGCAGTCCCCGGGTGCGGCGGCAGATGTGGCTCTAACACGGCGTATGTTCGACCCGGCGCTGGCCGAATACTGCGACGCCGACGTGGTCCTGCGCGACCAAATGGCCTCGGGACAGACCGCTCAAGGCCCCGCCGCGATCACCGAGGATGAGACGACGATCATCCTGCCCGCGTCACGCCGCGCCATCTGCCAGCCGGACGGCTGCATCGACATCACCGTGAAAGGGTAAGCCTATGGCACAGACACATTCAAACGTCGCCTATCAAGTCATGTGGAACCGCTTGATCTCGGTGGTTGAGGAACAGGCGCAGGCGTTGGTGCGCACGGCCTTCTCGACCTCGGTGCGCGAGGCGGGGGACCTTTCGGCAGGCGTCTATGACACCGACGGTCAGATGTTGGCGCAGGCGGTCACCGGCACGCCCGGCCACGTCAACGCCATGGCCGATGCGGTGGCGCATTTTATCCGCCGCATCGGGCGGCAGAACATCTTTGAGGGTGATGTCTATATCACCAACGACCCTTGGGAGGGGACGGGCCATCTGCATGACATCACCATGGTCACGCCGTCTTTTCACCGTGGCAAGCTGGTCGGATTTTTTGCCTGCACCGCGCATATCGTCGACATCGGCGGGCGTGGCTTTGGCGCGGATGCGGCGAGTGTTTATGAAGAAGGGCTCTATCTGCCGATCATGAAGTTCGCCGATGCGGGCAAGGTCGACGCGACGCTGGTGCGGATCATTCGGGGCAATGTGCGCGAGCCGGATCAATTGGTCGGCGACATCTACGCGCTGACCACCTGCAACGAGATCGGTCATCGCCGCCTGATTGACATGATGGAGGAGTTTGCCCTCGATGATCTGACTGGCATCGCGGGTTTCATCCTCGACAATTCCCGCCGCGCCACCTTGGAGCGCATCGCCGCCTTGCCGCGCCATCAGGCGACCGGCGAGATGACCATCGACGGATTCGATACGCCGATCACGCTGAAGGTCACGGTGAGCATTACCGAGGACCACATCCTGTCGGATTTCGCGGGCACGTCCGGGATCGATAGGAAGGGCATCAACTGCCCGCTGGTTTATACCAAGGCCTATGCCTGCTACGCCCTGAAATGCGCCATCGCGCCCGAAATCCCCAACAACGCCGCCTCGCTGGAGCCGTTCCGGATCACCGCGCCCGAGGACACCATCGTGAACGCCGTACACCCCGCACCCGTGGCCCTGCGGCACATTGTGGGTCACTTCGTGCCCGACACGGTCTACGCCGCGCTCGATCAGATCCTGCCGAACCTCGTGCCGGCCGAAGGGGCGGGCTGCCTGTGCAACTTCCAAGTCAGTTTGCGCCCGCGCACGGATGCGCAAGCCCCCGCAGGCGCGCGCCGGGCCGAGGTGCTGACCTTCAACTCCGGCGGCTCGGGCGCGCGGCCGCAGCATGATGGGCTGAACGCCACGGCCTTTCCTTCGGGCGTGATGACCATGCCGGTGGAGGCCACGGAACATGCCGGTCCTGTGGTGATCTGGCGCAAAGAACTGCGCCCCGACAGCGGCGGCGCGGGCCGCCAGCGCGGGGGGCTGGGGCAGTACATGGAAGTCAGCGCCCGCGCGGGGCATGAGTTCGACATGCAGGCCATGTTCGACCGGGTCGATCATCCCGCCCGTGGGCGGCAGGGTGGCGCTCCCGGTGCCCCGACCACGATCGCCCGCGACGATGGCACGCCGATGCGCGGCAAGGGCAAACAGTTCGTGCCGCATGGAGCAAAGGTGATGATGGCCTTTCCGGGCGGCGCGGGCTACGGCCCCGCCACCGAGCGCCCCAAGGACTTGGTGAAACGCGACCTTCTGCGCGGCTACATCAGCGCAGAGGTGGCAGCGGCAGACTATGGGCTGAGCGCCGAAGACATCCGCGAGGTGCAAGAGGCGATCCGCAAAGGTACGGACCTGTGAAAGAGTTGCCGCTCAAGGGTTTATAAGCGCACGGGGGTCATTGACTGTTGCAAAGCGCGGGTGTTCCTTGGCCGCATCATGCCAAGAGGAACCCAGTGATGTATGTGATTGACCCCCCAAAGCAAAGCAGCCTTGCCGTTCAAGGCACCAGCGACCGTTTCCCGGTGCGCCGCGTCTTTTGCGTGGGCCGTAACTATGAGGCGCATGTGCTTGAGATGGGCAATGACATGCGCGACCCGCCGTTCTTTTTCACCAAACCCGCCGATGCCACGCTCGATACGCCCTGCACCGTGCCCTATCCGCCGCTGACGGAGGATTTCCACTTCGAGGCAGAGCTTGTCATCGCCATCGGCAAGGGCGGCGCGAATATCGCGGAAGCTGATGTGATGGATCACATCTGGGGCGCATCTGTGGGCATCGATTTCACCCGCCGCGACCTTCAGGCGCAGGCCAAGAAGATGGGCCGCCCGTGGGACTGGTCCAAAGCCTTTGACAATTCCGCGCCCATCGCGCCGATCCTGCCCATCGCCGATGTCGCCTCGGTCGAGAAGGGCCGCCTTTGGCTGGCCGTGAACGGCGAGATGAAACAGGAAGCCGATCTGTCGCAGATGATCTGGTCGGTGCGCGAACATACCGCCACCCTGTCGCAGGCCGTGACGCTGGCACCGGGTGACATCATCATGACCGGCACGCCCGCCGGTGTCGCGGCTGTGAAGCCCGGCGATGTGATCACCGGGGGTGTCGACGGCATCTCTGAGTTCGAGGTCACCGTCGGCCCACGCGCCTAAAGTACGCGGCCCGGTCTAGGCCCCGGCCAGCGTGCGTTCTGCCCGCGCGCGGGCTTGGGCGGCCAGATCGGGCAGGCCGCTCTTTTCATAGACCGCGCCCAGCATCAGGTTCAGCGGCACGCCTTCGGGGTCATAGGTGCGGCGCATCTCAAGCACCTGCTGCGCGGCAGAGGCGCGGCCATCGCGCACCAGCGCATCAAGGTGGATCTGCTCGAAAAGATCGCGCTGCGCATGGCTGCCGCCGCATTCGGCCATGCGGGGCAGGGCCATGCCAAGCTCGCGGATCGCTGCGGCCCAATCCCCCTTGGCATGGGCGGCGATGCCGCGGGCGGCGGGCAGCGCGACTTCGGCCCATGCGGCATGGTCATGGGCCGAGGTCTCACTCGCGCGGTTGTTGATCGCGGCAAGCATCTCTGCCGCCTCGGGCCGCCCGGTGCGACAGAGGGCATAGAGATATTGCAGCGTCAGGAAGGGGCTGACCGTATCCGCCCCCCGCGCTGCGACATGGTCTGCCACATCGCCCCAACGGTCGCCCACATCGACGCCCGCGAACTCCATCCGCGCCAGCAGGGACACCGCGCCGACTTGGTCTTGGGAATAGTCTTTCTCAAGCCCCCAGATATGCTGGTCATAGGCGGCGCGCACATCGGCGTGACGGCCTTGGGACAGGTAGAACAATGCCAGATGCCACCAATTGTGGCTCCGCATGAAGGAGTTCAGATCAGTCCATGTCTCGGCCACGCTTTCCATAAACCGCGCGCCTTCCGCCACGCGGCCTTGCGTTAGCATCACATGGGCGAGCGCGTGATGCGCCCAAGGCTCATCGTGGCGCAACTCCATCGCGCGGCGGGCGGCGGCCTCGGCCCGGTCGAGCAGGTGGCACTGCTCGTAGCCAAAGGCGATCATGCCGTGGGCATAGGCAATGTCTTCGGCCTCGGGCAGGGATTTCAGCGCAAGGCGCAACATGCCAGCGGCATCGCCTGAGTTGAACAGATGGTATTGCGCCAGTTTCAGCATCGCCAGATCGCGCGGCCATTTGTCGGTGATGGCGTCACAGGCAGCAACGAGAGCGGGCACATCGCCGTCAATCCAGTGGCCTACGGCGCGGATGATCTCTTGCTCGCGGGCGTTGGCCCCGGTCGCGGCTGTGGCGCGTTCCAGATAGGGGCGAGCTTTTTCCGGTGCGATGGGGTGCTCAAGGAACATCCACAAAAGGGCGGCATAGGCATTGACCAGCGGCCCCTCCGGGTCGGCATCGGCCGCGGTGATGATGCCTGCGGCTTTGGGCTGGTAGGACAGAAAGCCGTGGATGAAATCGTTGATCGCCTGCAGGGTTTCCGGGCGGCTGGCAGAGGTTTCCAATCCGTAAAGGTCTTGTGTCATCTTGGGTCTCCGGCGGTGGCGTGGAATTGGCGCAGGTGTTGGGCGACAGCTTCGGCAGCGTCCCAATGGATCGAATGGCCTGCGTTTGGCAGGGTGGTCTGCGTCACGTTCGGGATCTGTGCAAAGGCGTCCTCGGCGGCGGCGCGGGGGATCAGCAGGTCTTCGGCCCCGTGGAGCACTTGGGTCGGGCAGGTCAGATCAAAGGGCCGCACCGTGGGGCGAAAGCCGCGCAGCGCTTCGAGTTGATGGGCCATGGCATCCGCGCTTTGCACATGGGGATAGGCCAATGCGGCGGCAAGGGCGGTTTCAGTATTTGTTGGATCGGAAAAGAAGCCGGGGGCGAAGATCCAAGGGTAGAGCGCGCGCAGCCAAAGCTGCTCCCCTTGCGGCGCGCGGCGCACGGCGAGCAGCGCGTCGAACACCGCCATGGTGCGCGGCGCACGAACCGGGGCAGAGGCGAGGATGCTCATCGCTTGGATGCGCTCGGGCGCTAGGCCAAAAAGCTCCATCGCCATCAGGCCGCCCATGGAATGGCCGACAACGTGAAACTTTGCGTGCCCCAGTTCATCCATCAACGCCAGCGCATCACGGGCCATCTGCGCGACGGAGGTTTCCGCGTCCCACGGCGTTGTGCGCCCGGTGCTGCGGTTGTCGGGCCGGATCAGGGTGAAATGATCCGAAAGCAGCGGTGCCAAAGAGCCCCAGCTTGCACTGTCGCTGAGCATGCCTGCCAGCATCAGCAGTGGCGGGCCGCTGCCGTCGACCTCGTAATGAAGGGAGATATCCGAGAGGGACAGATCAGGCATTCAGCGTGCTCCAACAGGGTAGAAGATCCCCTTGGGAGGGGGAGGCGGCAAAGATCGCGCGGGCGATGGCGCGTGACAGGCAAAGGGCGGCGGCATGGCCGATCATCGCTACGTCCCCCGCAGGTCGCGCCGCGGTTGAGAGGGAGAAAACCAGATCGCCGTCATTGGGCATATGCGCGGGCACCACCGCGCGGGCGATGCCGTCATGGGCGGCCACGGCAACGCGCTGGCATTCGGCTTTGGTCAACGTGGCATCGGTGGCGACGATGGCGATGGTGGTATTGGCGCGGGCCGACATGGCCGCCATCTTGCGGCTTTCAAAGGAGAGGCCCAGCCCGGCGGAGGGGTCGGGCCCCAGCCCGCCAAACTCTGCGTCGATCTCAAAGGGGGCGGCGTGGAAATGGCGGTCGCCGGGGGTGGTGACGGCGCCCACCGGATTGGCCCCCACCAGCGCACCGACCATGCTGCCATCGGGCAGTTGCAAACTGGCCGAGCCGAGCCCGCCTTTGACCATCGCGCTGAGCGCGCCGGTGCCCGCGCCGACAGAGCCTATTTCAAACTCTTCGCCGGCCGCTTCCATGGCCTTGCGGCCCAGATCGGCATAGGGGTTCTGCGCCCAATCCTTGTCTCCGCCGTTGAGTAAATCAAACAGGATCGCGCCGGGCACCAGCGGGATCAGCGCATTACCGACGCGAAACCCGCGCCCCTGCGCGCGCAGGGCATCCACCACGCCCGAACAGGCATCCAGCCCATAGGCCGAGCCGCCCGAGAGCACCAGCGCATCGACCGCCGCCACGGTCTTGTCGGGGGCCAGCAGGTCGGTCTCTCGCGTGCCGGGAGCGCCGCCCATGACGTGGACGGAGGCGGTGAAGGGCGCGTCGCCGATCAGCACGGTGCTGCCGGATTTCAGTCGCGCGTCCTGCGCATTGCCAACCTTCAGCCCTGCCACATCGGTGATCAGGTTGCGGGGGCCGGGGCGCATCGGGGCGGTCATGGGCGGCACCCGCGGGCTGCCGCGCTCTTCACGTGAAACATCCCCGTAATGGTGCAAATGGGCGAGGGGTCTAACAGTGGCATCGTCACTCCGGCATTGATTTCGGGCGGAGTTTGCGCGCTTCCCCAGCGGATGCCAAGGCCTGTGCTGCCAGAGATCTGCCCAACCGGATGCGCGCCATAAAAATGGGCGCGCAGGTTGCCCCGCGCGCCCAATCCGTCCGGCATGGCCGGTTGGTTTACTTTTGCTCTTCGGCGACAGCGGCGGCGACGGCATCTTCAAAGATCGCGAGGCCCTCTTCGACGATGGCATCAGATGCAGTCAGCGGAACCATCACGCGCACGGCGTTGCCATGCATGCCACAGCTCAGCAGCAGCAGGCCGCGCTTGAGGGCGTGGGCGATGACGCGCTTGGTGAAGTCGCCATCGGGTTTGGCGCTGTCAAAGTCGGTCACGAATTCGACGGCGACCATGGCACCAAGGCCGCGGATATCCCAAAAGCGGTAGGGCGCCGACCGCGCGCCGATTTCGGCAAAGCGGGCTTTGAGCGTTTCGCCCATCGCGGTGGAGCGGGCCAGCAGACCTTCGTCTTCGATCGCCTCAATCGCCGCCAGCGCTGCGGCGCAGGCCACCGGGTTGCCGCCATAGGTGCCGCCCAGACCGCCGGGGGCCATCGCATCCATCACATCGGCGCGGCCAATCACCCCGGCCAGCGGGTAGCCACCGGCCATGGATTTCGCCACGGTGATGAGGTCCGGCGCGACGCCGGAATGCTCAATCGCGAACCATGTGCCGGTGCGGCCAAAGCCGGCCTGCACTTCGTCGGCGATCAGCAGGATGCCGTGCTGGTCACAGATTGCGCGCAGTTCTTGCATCATGTCGAAAGGCACAGGGGTATAGCCGCCTTCGCCGAGCACCGGCTCGATGATGATCGCGGCAACGCGTTCGGGCTGGGCATCGGTGAGGAAAAGGTTCTTCAACCCGGTCAGCGCGTCCTGCACGGTAATCCCGTCGCGCACCGAAGGGAAAGGCGCGCGGAAGACATCCGCCGGGAAGGGGCCCACGTCTTTTTTGTAGGGCGTGACCTTGCCGGTCATGCCGAGCGTCAGCAGGGTGCGGCCATGGTAGCCGCCGGTGAAGGCGATGATGCCCGGACGACCGGTGGCGGCGCGGGCAATTTTCACGGCATTCTCAACAGCTTCGGCGCCGGTGGTGACGAGCAGCGTCTTTTTGGGTGCCTCACCGGGGGCCAGCGCGTTCAGTTTTTCAGCCAGTTCGATATAAGGACCGTAGGGCACCACCTGAAAGCTGGTGTGGGTGTAGTGATCTTCTTGCGCCTTGGCGGCTTCGACCACTTTGGGGTGGCGGTGGCCGGTGTTCAGCACGCCGATGCCCCCGACGAAATCGATGTAGCGGTTGCCTTCGACATCCCATAGTTCGGCATTCTCGGCGTATTTCGCATAGATCGGCGCGGCAGAGGCCACACCGCGCGGCACGGCGGCGTCTCGGCGCGCGACGAGGTCGGCATTCGTCTGACCGTCGGGTTTGGTGGCGGGATTTGCTTCGACCACTGTCATCTGCGGCGCGGCTTTGGCCTTGGCTGAGGATTTGCGGTGCGATTTCTTGACGGTGCTGGACATGGAACAGATACCTTATTGCGAAAGAGAGAGGGGCAGTGACGTGTCGTTTAAAAAATCCATATTCCGTTTAATATAATTGTCAATCGCGAAGGCAGAGCCTATCTAACAATTCCCAAGATCATCGGTTGCCCCTCCGCCACAAGGCGCGGTCGCAACGCCGATGCCCACAAAGGACAAGTCATTGAACGTCGGCGATAAACTTAGAGCGATCCGAAAGAAACATGGGTTGTCCCAACGTGAGCTTGCGGCCAAGGCCGGGCTGACCAATGGCACGATCTCGCTGATCGAAAAGAACCGCACGAGCCCATCAGTCGCATCGTTAAAAAGCCTGCTGGACGCGATTCCCATCAGCATGGCGGAGTTCTTCTCGATCCTTGAGGAAGACGACAGCGCCAAGGTGTTCTACCGCGCGCAGGAACTGACCGAGATTTCGCCAAGCCACCAGGGCGGCGTATCGCTGCGGCAATTGGGCAATGCGGCGCATCACGCGCTTCAGGTGCTGCATGAAACCTATGAGCCCGGCGCGGATACCGGGCCGGAGTTTCTGAGCCATGAGGGCGAAGAGGCGGGCGTGGTGGTGCGGGGCAGCATAGAGGTGACGGTCGATGGCGCAGTTAGTCTGTTGAACGCCGGGGATGGCTACCTGTTCGACAGCCGCCTGCCGCATCGGTTTCGCAATATTGGCGCCGACCCCTGTGAGATTGTCAGCGCCTGCACGCCCCCCAGTTTTTAAAAGGCACCCTATAAATATCGACCGCCCCGAGCGTTCTGCTCGGGGCGGTCGATAGGGGTGTCAGGTCTTAGTAGTCTGACCGGTAGTTCGACCTTTGGGTCTCCGGTTGCTGTTTATCGCGCCCGGCACGGTCCTCATCCGGGTTAAGTTCCCGTCGGCCCGTGGTGAGGGCCAAGATGATGACCGCGGCTAAGGTCAGGATGGTCAGACCGCCGAGAAAGAGCTCCGTGGTCATCTCCGTTTTCCTTTTTAGCACTGCGTTTCAGGTGCTCAACCGCGCGCGGGCCAAAGGGTTCCGACAAATTTTTCGCCTATGACGAGTCTGTGACCTGTGGGCCACGTTTCCGGCCAGATTCCGCTGATCGATAGCGCGTCAGTAGTCGTAGACCATCTTGCTGTCGGTCGGGACGTGGAAATTCACCCGGATTTGGTACACGCCACCCATGGTCTCGACCTCGACCTGACCGTTTAACTGGCGGGTAAAGGCAAGGATCAAACGAGAGCCGAGCCCGGTGCCGGATTTCACCTCTTCAGGGTTGCCGATGGTGTTGCGCACTTCCAGCATCGCCTGTTCCGGCCCGGTTTGGATCAGCTTTAGCGATATGAACCCTTTGCCATGTTCGACCGTCGAGACGTATTTCAGTGCATTGGTCAGCGCCTCTGACACCAGCAGGGTCAAGGGGGCCGCATCGTCGGCGTCAATCTTGATCGGCTCAAAGGATTGCTCAACCTGCACGCCCGAACCAGAGGGCAGACCGACCGATAGCATCTGGCCCACAATCTCGTTCAGCAGTTCGCTGGCGTTGACCCGCACCAGATCGTCATTCTGGTAGAGGTTCTTGTGCACGGTGGCGAGGCTGAGGATGCGATCCTGCAAGCGCCGCAGGACAAAGCGCGCGTCTTCGCTTTTGGCCTGCCGTATCTGCATGTTCATGATCGACGAGATAAGCTGAAGGTTGTTTTTGACCCGGTGGTGGACCTCTTTCAGCAGAATGTTCTTTTGCCGAAGGCTGTCTTCGAGCGTCGCCTCATCTCGCAGGATCGATTCCGCCATGCCGACAAAAGCCGATTCCATCTCGACCAATTCGGTGGGCACCGAAGGGCCAAGCGTGCCGCGCGGCAGGGTGCGGTTCAGGGCAAAGCGGCGCATCTGCCGTCCAAGCTTGCGAATGTGATTGATCGCCAGCCGGTTCAACGCCCAGAAGGCCACGATCAGGCTGGCCAGCCACATGACGATGGGCAAAAGCGCGCTCAGGCGGGTGGAAACGCCGGTGTCCAGAAACGGTGTATTGCTGGGCCATACGCTCAGCGCAAAGACCGTGTCCGGCACGATTGGAACGATCACATAGGCGCGCTCTTGGCCGTCGAAATTCTCTGAAAGGAAGACGTTGGGTTCTTTGGTGGTCAACAGCGACAAGGCGACATCGCTGGGGTATTCCTTTTTGGCAACGGCCAGCCCGTTTTCGGCGGTCAGGATGTGCCCCATCTTATTGAGGGTCATCATCGCGACGCTGCTGTGTTTGCTCTTGGGTTCGCGTATCGCGTTTATGGCGTCTTCGGGGATGCTGAGCGCCATGAAGCCGATCAATTCGCGCTCTTCGTAGACCGGCGCGTTGATCAGCGTGACCATCTGGTTGCTGACCGCCCCCTGCAACACCGGCATCGCACGGCGGACCGGTGTTTCCAGCAGCGTTTTAAAATTCTCATCCTCGGAAAAGTCATGATCCTGCCCCGTGGAGGAGCAGGTCATTTTCCCGTCTAGCCCGATGAAACCCACAAGCGAATAGATGTCTGACGCTTGCTTATATTCCTTCAGGAAGGCCGTGCATTCCTCGGGATCGTCCCGCCTGAGACGCACGATAGAGGTGAGTGCTTCGGCGGCGCCGAAAGCCTCTTGGATCACCCGGCGTTCCGCAGCAGAGGCCTGCTCTGTGACAGCGATCAGCGATAGCTCTGCGCTTTGGCGGCTCTGATCCGCAATCTGACGTGTCTGCACAACCGCGATCAGCCCGATGGGCAAGAGCGCGAGAGACAGAAACAGCAGAATACGGATCGTCAGCCCACGCATCAGATCACCGCTGAAGAAGCCAGATGTCATATTTAGAAAGAAGAAACTTTAGAAGCGGATAGGACAGACATTGTCGCGTCATCGGTCATTTCAAGCGACTCGTCGTCATGGTGACCCAGCAGTTCGGCAAGGCGGGCACGGGCCCGGTTGGTGCGGCTTTTGATGGTGCCGACGGCAACGCCACACATATCTGCGGCTTCCTCGTAGGAGAAGCCAGAGGCCCCAACAAGAAGCAGCGCTTCGCGTTGCTCATCCTTTAGCAGGGCAAGCGCCTTGCGGAAATCCGTCATCTGCATGTGACCATCATGTGCGGGCTTTTCGGCCAGCCCGTCAGTCAACACGCCATCCACATCCGAGACTTCGCGTTTCGCCTTGCGGCGCGAGGAATAGTAGGTGTTCCGCAGGATCGTGAAGAGCCAAGCACGCATGTTCGTGCCCTCTTGGAACTTTTCAATGTTAGTCCACGCCTTGACCAAGGTGTCCTGCACCATGTCGTCTGCCGTGGCACCATTGCGTGTCAGGCTGATGGCAAAGGCCCGCATGGCCGGCAGATGTTCTACCAGCTCGTCGCGCGGATCGGGACGGGTCATTATGACGTTCCTTTTTCTGAATCCTGTTCCTTCAACTTCTGAAGCAGATCCTTGAAACGATCAGGGATGCCTTCATCGAGCGTCTCATCGAAGACACGCTTGAGGTTGTCGTCGATGACGCGCTCGCGCTCGTCCTTGTTTCCTGAATTCACTAACATCACCTCTGGCATCGTCGTCTCGTTTGAATAATTATGTACGCATACTGGAACCAAACACAATGTCGACGTGTTTGGTTCCAAGAAAAGTAAAAAAGGATTCGACTAGATGAACGATGCGACACAAAAGACCAGCATCAGCGATGAACTGGGTGCCAACATCCCCTACCTTCGCCGGTTCGCGCGGGCGATGACTGGCAGCCAGACCAGTGGTGACACCTTCGCCGCGGCGGCGCTGGAAGCCATCCTGGTTGATCGCTCGGTGCTCGATGGAGTAGACACAAAGACGGGTCTTTTCAAGGTATTGTACGGTATTTGGGCCAGCGCAGGTGCCCCGGTGGAAGAGGGCGAAAGCGGCCCCCGCGCCAAGGCGCAGCGGCATCTGTCGAGCCTGACCAACAACAGCCGCGAAGCGCTGCTGCTGCACACGATCGAAGGCTTTTCGTATGGTGAAATCGCCAAAATTATCGGCGTGGACGAGGCCGAGGCCGATGAGCTGATCCAGATCGCACACCGCGAAATGGCGGACAGCACCTCCGGTTCGGTGATGATCATCGAAGACGAAGCCATCATCGCGATGGACATTGAATCCATCGTCGCCGAGATGGGCCACCGCGTGACCGGCATCGCTCGCACCCGGGATGAAGCGGTGAAACTGGGCAAGGCCGATGTGCCTGACCTGATCCTCGCCGATATCCAATTGGCCGATAACTCTTCGGGCATTGATGCGGTGAACGATCTGCTGAACGAACTGGGGATGCGTCCGGTGATCTTTATCACCGCCTTCCCCGAGCGTCTGTTGACCGGCGACAAGCCAGAGCCCGCCTTCCTGATCTCCAAACCTTACTCGGTGGATCAGGTCGTCTCGGCTGTCTCGCAAGCGATGTTCTTTTCCTCCACGGAAACGCTCAACGCCTAAACCGGGCCAGAAAAACAGGGTTCCCCGCGCATCGCTTGCGCAGGGAACCCTTTGCATTCAGCGCCCGCGCTGCCTATCGTCAGTCAAACATTCAGGAGGCCCGCATGGCCAAGACCCCGACCGCTGCCGCAAAAGATCTGACCATCGACGATCTGTCGGACCAGATTGCGCTGCTTAAAAAAGACATCGCATCGCTGACCGAAACCCTGGGCGAATACGGCAAGGCCAAGTCGGAAGAGATGCGCGACAACGCCCGCAACGCGGCGAATGATTTTGCCGACACCGGGCGTCTGAAAGCGATGGAAGCCCAAAAGCAAGCCGAAGAATTCCTGCAAGCCCAGCCCGGTACCGCCCTCGGCATCGCCGCAGGCATCGGTTTCCTTGTCGGTCTTGTGACGGCCCGCCGCTAAGATGCTTTCCTCGGTGATGAACCACCTGCGCGGCTCCCTGCAGCGTGCGCTGCGCACCGCGATGCTCAGCGCCGGGGCCGCGCTCTTTCTGCTGATCGGGCTGCTGTTTCTCACGCTTGCGGCGTGGCTTTATCTCATCACCGTCACCACGACGCTCACCGCCGCGCTGATCCTCGGCGCGGTCTATTTCGGTGTTGGCTTTCTCTTGCTTGCCATAGCCGGATCAAACCGCGAGCCCGCGGCTCAGGCCCCCCGGCAAGAAGACCCGGCAGCGACCGAACATGACGGTCTGAAGAACTTGGTCATGGCATTTCTGGCTGGCATAACCGCGGGTCAGAAAGCGCGCCGTTAACAGCGCTGAGCAGATTGCCACTGGAAAAGGGGCGGGTGATGAACCTCAGACTCCTTTCGGCCTCCGCCAGACGGGGCATATCGTTCATGATACAGACGATCGGAAACCACTCACGCAGGTTCGCCAGATCGGACAGATGTTGGTGCAATTGATCCCGCCGCAGCGACAGGACCGCAAAGTCGATGTCGTTGATGTTTTCCACCAGCTTGCTGAGATCAAAGGTCTCTAAAACGCCAATTTGCGATTGCGGAAACGCAGCAGAAAGCGTTTCATTTATGTCTGAACAGACCAACGGGTCCGGTTCGTAGATCAAGATCGACATGGTCTTCCCCCGGGTTAGCAAAGTTGTCGATGTAGGGGGCGCGCCACGAGGGCGCATTAAACTAAGACATAAGAAGGCAATTTTTATCTGATGACGACACAATGCCGCTATTGCCCTCTCCGTCGCAAAGATGCCTTCCTGCCGATGTCGAAAGATGAAGTGAACTTCATGGAGAAGTTCAAGTCGGGCGAGCTGACAGTTGAGCCGGGCACGCCGATCCTGCTTGAGGGGTCAAACTCGCCTCAGCTTTACACCGCGCTGACCGGGATGGGCATCCGCGACAAGACCTTGGAAAACGGCAACCGGCAGGTCATCAGCTTTGTCTTCCCCGGCGATTTCATCGGCCTGCAGGCGGGCATCATGGGTGAAATGGGCCATTCCGTCGAAGCCCGGACCCATATGCGGCTTTGCGTTTTCAACCGCAGCGAATTCTGGAATTTCTTCAAGAACCACCCCGAACGCGCCTTTGACATCACTTGGTTGGCCGCCATCGAAGAGCATTTCATGGGCGAAGTCCTTGCCACCATTGGCCAACGCACCGCGATGCAGGCCATCGCTTGGGCGATGGTCAAGATCTTCGAACGTGGCCAGTCGCTGGGGATGGTCACCCACAATCAGATGCTGCTGCCCTATTCACAACGCGATCTAGCCGATGCGCTTGGCCTGTCGGTGGTGCATACCAACAAAACCCTCGGCGCCCTGAAAGAGCGTCAACTGCTTTCGTGGTCCGACAGGGTGCTTCAGATCAACGACCTCGCGGCCTTGGCGAAGGCGGGGGTAACCGAACTTGAAAGCCGCCAAAAACGCCCCCTTCTTTAACAGCTATTCCTGGGTGATATCGATAAAGGTATCCGCAGCCTCGGCCCCACGGTGGCCGCGCGGCTTTGCCGGGCCGATGGTGCTGTCCGGTCGCGTGCGTCGTTCAACCTGCGCGTTCAGGGCCGCGCCGAATAGGATCAGAAAACTGCTGATCCAAAGCCAGACCAACATCGCAATCACGGCCCCGATCGAGCCATAGACCTGATTGTAATTGCCGAAATTGGCGACGTAATAGGAAAACCCGATCGAAACCACGGCCCAAGACATCACCGCCAAAATCGCCCCGCTGCTCAGCCAAGGCAATCGCGCGGCGCGCCGGTTCGGCCCGAAACGGTAAAGCACACCCACACCGGCAAACAACACCGCCGTCGCAACGGTCCAGCGCAGCAGGTCGGCCACGGCGTTGCCAAAGGGACCAAGCGGGATGAACGCTAGAATTATGGGCGCGACCACCACCGCCAGCAGCGCCACGATCCCGACCCCCACAAGGCTTACCGTCAACAACAAGGCATGCAGGTAATGCTTCGCAGCATTGCGGTTGCGCTCATTATAAACAGCGTTCAGACCGATCACCATCGCACCCACACCTGCCCGCGCAGACCACAGCGCCACCAGCAGCGATACGATACCGGCCCAACCCAAGGTATCGGCCCGCGCGGTAACCAGCCCGGTCACCTGCGTATTGATAATGTCGTACACATCATCCGGCA
Organism: Sulfitobacter sp. NFXS29; assembly: GCF_040148765.1. Taxonomy (NCBI): domain Bacteria; kingdom Pseudomonadati; phylum Pseudomonadota; class Alphaproteobacteria; order Rhodobacterales; family Roseobacteraceae; genus Sulfitobacter; species Sulfitobacter sp. NFXS29. Next base: position 68,113 of record NZ_JAGDED010000007.1, on the reverse strand, counting down.
GCAGCCCGCGCACATCCTCCAACTGGGCAATGACCACGACAGGGTCCGAGATCAGCCCCAACAACGCGATCAGCGCCGCCAGCGCCGGAAACAACGATAGCATCGCGAAAAACGCCACCCCGGCCGAGATCAGCGCAAGGTTGTCATCGGCCGCTTGCTTTAGGCTCGCCTTGAAAGCATCCCAATAGATCGCCGGTCGGGTCGGAGGTCTGCGCAGCACCAATGCCAATCCTTTCAATTCGGCCCCGGCCAAAACCGGGACCGCTTCGCGTTAGCTGTCCTCCACATCGTCGCGGACCTGCCCCCAAGCAACAAGGGTGAAGATCAACGTGCCGCCGATGATGTTGCCGACAAGCACTGGCAGGAAGAAGCCAAAGATCGCCTGACCAAACCCCAGCCCGCCATGCAGAATGAGCGCCGCCATCTCGACTGACCCGGCGACGATATGGGTGAAATCCCCCGCGGCAATAAGCCAGGTAAAGGTCAGGATCAGGAAAAACGCCGCCTCATCCGCCTCAGGCAGCATCCAGACGATCAACGCTACGATGACCCCCGCCGGAATGGCCCGCCAAAACCCCTCCGCCGCCGGCATGCCCGTCGCGTGTTCCGAAAGGCTGATGATGGCGGGCAAAACCTCCGCCGGGATGGCGGGCGTATAGATAAACAGCGCGGCCGCCGCAAAGGCGCCGATCACATTGGCCCCCAGCACAACCGCCCAAAGCCGCATGAGTCTGCACAGGATATTCAGGCTGCGTTCCTGCATTAGAGGCAAAACCGTGGTGATGGTGTTTTCGGTAAACAACTGCATCCGGCCCATGATGACCGCGATGAACCCCAAGGAATAGCCAAGGTTCTCCAGCAGAAAACGCCAGTTTTCATCCGGCAGGTAGGTCCGGAAAATCGCCTCTCCCAAGACCGAAAGACTGATCAGCATCCCCGCGGAAATCCCCGACCAGATCAACGACCGGTTGGTGCGATTCAACTCATCGCGCCCCTCGCGTCGGATCACCTCATAGATCAGCTTGGGCGACAGCGCCGCCGCATTACTGACAGAGCGTTCTTCCGCCTCTTCCTGCACAGCGGAGGTTGGGGGTTTCTTCTGGATCAGAGGGGCCATTCGCGTTCTTCCTGAAAATCATGGACATAATGAACATAGCCCGCCAGAGCCCCCTGCACAGTAAAAAGCCCCAGCCTGCTTAATTCGCGCGCCCCAAACAATAATACCCTGCCAATCTCGCCCCCACAGGGAGCGTCTCGCCCACCCTTCACCTTCATCCTTTCTTAAATACCGATCCCGCTCCCTCAACCAGACGGATCAGCCGCGTTCACCCCCACCGGCACTCAACGCCAACCCCTCAACAATTGCGGTCAGCGCCGCCCCCCGATGTCGTTCCGCGCGCGGAAAGCGTGCGCCCATTTCGGACTCAACCACCTCCATCAGGCTCGACCCGCCGACAAAGATCAGCCGGTCCACGGCGCCGGGCGCGATGCCTGCGTTCTGCGCTGTCGCCTCCGCTGCATCCCCCATCTGTGCCGCCAGTTTCGAGAGCCGCTTGCGCATCCAGTCACGGGGCAGGGGCAAAGTCGCCCGGGGTTTGAGCATCGACACGTCGATCACCGGCTCTGCATCCCCCTCGGCCCCTGCGCCATTGGCGCGGATTTTGCCCGCTTCGACGGCAAAAGCAAGATCATGACCAAGCTCTTCATCAAGCACTTTAACCAATCGTGCCAGACGCTTGGGGTGTTCGGCAAACTTATGCAATTCCGCCGCCGCCTTGCGGGTGTCAGCGCCGTAGAGAAACGGAATTTTCGCCCAAGTGGCCAGATCGTTGAAGATTGCATTGGGCGCGATGTGGGTGTCGCCCCCGAAAGCATGGCGAATTTCGCTGCCCATCCCAAGCTGCGGCATCACCCGCCCGATGGACAAGGACCGGTCAAAATCGGTCCCGCCCAAGCGGATACCGTGGCTTTCCAAAATGTCGATCTCATCATTCCCGCGCTGGCGGAAAAGCGTGAAATCAGAGGTGCCGCCGCCAATATCGATCACCAGCCCCAGATCTCCCGGGCGCAGCGCGGCGCGGTTGGCAAGCGCGGCGGCTTCGGGTTCGTTCATGAAATCCACATGGTCGAAACCGGCCCGGCCATAGGCCTCGCGCAGGTCTGTCAGCGCTTGTGCATCGCGGGCGTCATCGGCTGAGTGAAAGCGCACCGGACGGCCAGAAAGTGCTGTGTCAAATTGCATCCCCGTGGCGGCTTCGGCTTGCGTTTTCACCCGCGCCAGAAATCGCGCCACGATATCGATAAAGTCCAGCCGTTCACCCAAAAGCACCCGCCGCTCCCGCATCAGCCGGGTGCCAAGCAGGCTTTTCAGCCCGCGCATATAACGGCCCTCGGCCCCGGCCAGCAGCGCGTCAGAGGCGGCGGCGCCGATCCGCATTTCACGTGCTTCGAAATCGAAAAATACCGCCGTCGGCAGGGTCTGCGCCTCGGCCTCTAGTGTGATCAGTTGCGGGGTGCCGTTGACGGCGATGCCCGCCGCGGTGTTGGACGTTCCAAAATCAATCCCCAGCGTGGCCATGACGTTCTCCTAATGCCTTTTCACGGGCGATCCGACGCGCAGCGCACCCGTGCAAAGCACCCGCGATACCCTTCTCGCGCGGGCTTGGCAACGAAGGCTGGCGCGTCGTGCGGCTTTTGGCTAGCCTCGCAAAAAAATACGCCAATATGGGAGAACTTCATGAACCGTTTGAACCGTTTGATGACCGGTGTGGCCAGTGCTGCATTGGCTGTCGTCGCCACCAGCGCCTTCGCCAAGGACGACATCACCGTCGCCATGCAACTCGAGCCGCCGCACCTTGATCCGACCTCTGCCGCGGCCGGGGCCATCGACTCGGTGCTTTATACCAATGTCTTTGAAGGGCTGACCCGTTTCATGGGCGATGGCTCGGTCGTGCCGGGCCTGGCTGAGTCCTGGGCGATTTCCGAAGACGGGCTGACCTATACGTTCAAGCTGCGCGAGGGGGTCACCTTTCACGATGGCACCACGATGGACGCTGAGGACGTGAAATTCACCCTCGACCGGATCAACGCCGAAGATAGCGCCAATGCGCAAAAGGCGCTCTATGCCGCTATTTCCGAAGTGAACGTCATTGATCCGCAGACCGTTGAGGTCAAACTGAGCGAACCGAATGGCAACATGCTGTTCAACTTCGCCTGGGGCGACGCGGTGATCGTGGCACCTGAAACGGTCGAGACGATCAAGCAAACCCCGATTGGCACCGGCGCGTTCAAGTTTGAGAACTGGAACCAGGGCGACAAGATCACTCTAACCCGGAATGACGACTATTGGGGCGACGCGCCCGCGCTGGCCAGCGCGACCTTCAAGTTCATCTCAGACCCGACAGCGGCTTTCGCTTCGGTCATGGCCGAGGATGTCGACGTTTTCACCGGCTTCCCCGCGCCGGAAAATATCCCCCAGTTCGAGGCGGACCCGCGTTTCCAAGTGCTGATCGGCTCGACCGAGGGGGAAACGATCCTGTCGATCAATAACAAGCGCGAACCTTTCGATAACGTCAAAGTCCGCGAGGCCGTGGCCCATGCCATCGACCGTCAGGCAATCATTGATGGGGCGATGTTTGGCTATGGCACCCCCATCGGCACCCATTTCGCCCCACATAACCCGGACTACGTCGATCTGACTGAGATGAGCGGTTACGACCCCGAAAAATCCAAGGCGCTGCTGGCCGAGGCTGGTTTCCCCGATGGGTTCGAGACGACATTGCACCTGCCGCCCCCATCCTACGCCCGCCGCGGCGGAGAGATCATCGCAGCCCAGCTGGCCGAAGTTGGCATCAAGGCGCAGATCACCAATGTCGAATGGGCACAGTGGTTGGAAACCGTGTTCAAAGGCAAAGATTTCGGTCTGTCGATCGTCAGCCATACAGAGCCGATGGACATCAACATCTACGCCAACCCGGACTATTACTTCCAATATGACAATGCCGAATTCCAGTCGCTGATGACCGAGTTCAACAAGACGGCAGACCCCGCCGCGCGGACCGAGATGCTGGCCAAGGCGCAGCGCATGATCGCCGAAGACTATGTGAACGGCTATCTGTTCCAGCTCGCTTTCCCGACGATTGCCAAGGCGGGTGTCGAGGGGCTTTGGGTAAACGCGCCCACGCAAGCCACCGACCTGACCGGTGTAAGCTGGGCGGAGTGATCGATAGGATCGCGTTTAAGCATTAAAAAAGGGCGCGCCGTGAGGCGCGCCCTTCTTAATTAGATGCGAAGACCTATTAGTCTTTGCCACGCATGCCAGCAGCAGCTTCGCTTACCAGCGCGTCGGGGTTCTGGTTGCAGACAACAATGAAGTCTTCCATTGCCTGCTCCATTTCCGTATCGGCCATCTCGTCGGCCGCTTCGGAATCTTCGACAGCTTTTGTATCGTCAATCAGGGAATCTTCGGTTTCTTCAGCGTCTGTCGCTTCAGCAGCAGTAACGTCGCTCGGCTCGGAGCCATCGTTCTTGGTTTCGGTGATCAGGGAACCACCGTGGCCACCGTCTTCCAGCTCGGCGATTGCCATGGAAGCAACTTTCATTTTGTCTTCATCGCTCAGCTCTTGGTACTGGGCGCAGGTCATGGTGGCCATGTCCATGTGAGCAGCGGCGAAGGCGGGTGCGGAAACGGTGCCCAAAAGGCCAGCGATCGCAAGTGTTTTCAAAGTCGTTTTCATTTTTATTCTCCAGTTTTGTCTGTTCTCCCGAAGACAACACCGCATAACGGATATGGTTCCAGCGCATAGCGATTAGGAACGGGAAAACGGCAGTTTCAGTGCATAACAGGCTCACAATGCTGGATTCTTTCGATGTACGCTCCGGCCCCGCTCTACCTGAGTCTTAAAAATTCAGCATTTCTCTCATTCTCGTCGGGGAAACTGCACGCGGGCTCTGGACCCTTCCGAGCGTGCCGCCTAACCTCCGCGCTATGTTGCGCTACGCGTTGAAAAGATTTCTCTCCCTGCTCATCAGTCTCGCCGTCGCGTCGCTGGTGATCTTTGTGGTTATTGAGGTCGCCCCCGGCGATCCTGCTTCCTTTATGCTGGGCCTTAATGCTCAGCCCGAAACGCTGGCCGCTCTGCGCAGTGAGTTGGGTCTGGATCAGTCCCGGCCAGAGCGTTACCTTGAGTGGGTCGGCGGCATGCTGCGCGGCGATTTCGGCACGTCTTACACCTACCGCACCCCGGTGACCGAGATGATCGGCGATCGGCTTTGGGTTTCTGTGCCCTTGGCGCTCTATGCGCTTTTCCTCTCTGTCATCGTGGCCTTTCCGGCGGGCATCTACGCCGCCTCCCGCCGCGGACGGGCGGGCGACGTTGGCGTCATGGGGGCAACGCAATTGGGCGTGGCGGTGCCGAACTTTTGGTTTGCCATGATCCTCGTGCTGATCTTTTCGATCAACCTGCGCTGGTTTTCGGCAGGCGGCTTCGTCGGCTGGGACAAGGGGCTTTTCGCCGGGCTGCATGCCCTGACTCTGCCTGCCATCGCGCTGGCCTTGCCGCAGGCGGCGATCCTCGCGCGGGTCATGCGCTCGGCCCTGCTGGATGTCTTGGGCGAAGATTTCATGCGCACCGCGCGGGCCAAGGGGCTGACCGCGCGGCAGGCGCTTTGGCGTCACGGTCTGCGCAATGCGCTGATCCCGGTGCTGACGATCATCGGCCTGCAGTTCTCCTTCCTGCTGGCCGGGTCGATCATCATTGAGCAGGTCTTTTACCTGCCGGGCCTTGGGCGATTGGTGTTTCAGTCGATCTCGGCGCGGGATTTGATCGTGGTCGAGTCGGTGGTGATGCTCTTGGTCTTTTCGGTGATCTTGGTGAATTTCCTTGTCGATCTGGCCTATGCCGCCGTCGATCCCCGGCTGAGGGCACGCACATGAACCGCAACCTGCTGCTTGGGGCCGCGCTGACCTCGATCTTTCTGCTGGCGGCGCTGATCTCCTTTGTCTGGACGCCCTATGACTATGCTGGGCTCGACATCGCGAACAAGCTGCACAGCCCTTCGCTGGCGCATCCGATGGGCACCGATCACTTTGGCCGCGACATCCTCAGCATGATTATGGTCGGCGCGCGGACCTCTATCGCCGTGGCGTTGGTGGCGGTGGGCATCGGCATGGGCGCGGGCGTGCCGCTGGGGCTTTGGGCCGCAGCGCGGCGCGGGAGCCTCGTGGATGAGGTCATCATGCGCGGCAATGATCTGGTCTTTGCCTTTCCTGCCATTGTTATCGCCATTCTGATCACGGCGGTCTTTGGCGCCGGGGCGATCAATGCGATCATTGCCATCGGCATCTTTAACATCCCCGTTTTCGCCCGGATCACACGCGGGGCGGCGCTGTCTTTGTGGCAGCGTGAATTCATCCTCGCCGCGCGGGTCGCGGGCAAATCCGCTGCGCGCATCTCGGCTGAGCATATCCTGCCCAATGTCGCCAATCTGCTGATCGTGCAGGGGACCATCCAGTTCTCTCTTGGCATCCTTGCCGAAGCGGGGCTGAGCTATGTGGGCCTTGGCGCGCAGCCGCCGGTGCCGTCATGGGGCCGGATGTTGGCCGATGCGCAGACGATGGTCAGCATCGCGCCGCATATGGCCCTGATGCCGGGTTTCGCAATCATCCTGACAGTTCTGGGGCTGAACTTGATGGGCGACGGTCTGCGCGATCTGCTTGATCCGCGCCTGAGGGTGGCACGCACATGACGCTTCTGACTGTCTCCAATCTCTCGCTGTCGATCCACGGGCTGCGCATCCTCGACGGGGTGACCTTCTCTGTCGCGCCGGGAGAGATCGTGGCCGTGACGGGAGAAAGCGGCTCGGGCAAGTCGATGACCGCGCTGGCAGCGATGCAGCTTTTGCCCAAGGGGGCGAAGACCACGGGGCATCTGTTGCTGGGCGACGATGATCTGGCCCAGATGGACGAAACGGCCCTGTGCGGCGTGCGCGGCAATGACATCGGCATGGTGTTCCAAGAGCCGATGACCGCGCTGAACCCGGTGCAGACCATTGGCCGCCAAGTGGCCGAAACCATCCGCGTGCATGAACCGAGCGTGTCCCGCGCGGAGGCCGAGGCCCGCGCCGCCGATACTTTGACCCGCGTCGGCCTGCCCCAAGACCGCTTCCCCCTGTCGCGCTATCCCCATGAGCTGAGCGGCGGGCAGCGCCAGCGGGTGGTAATCGCCATCGCCATTGCCCTGCGCCCCCGCCTGCTGATCGCCGATGAGCCGACCACGGCATTGGATGTCACCACGCAGGCACAGATCCTTACCCTGCTGACCCGTCTGGCACGCGAAGACGGCATGGGGCTGTTGATGATCACCCATGACCTTGCTGTCGTGGCCGATATGGCCGACCGGATCATCGTCATGCGCAAGGGTCAGATCGTCGAGCAGGGAGAGACTCAGAGCCTGCTGCGCGACATGCAGCACCCCTATACCAAGATGCTTTTCGACGCCTCCCGCCATGAGGTGAACCTGCCCGTGCCACCCGCGCCCGTGCCGCTGCTGGAGGTCAAAGGCGTGTGCCGCGATTACCATCTGCCGCGCAAAACGCTGTTCGGTGCGCCGGGCAGGTTCCGCGCGGTGGACAACCTCAGCTTTACCCTGAACCGGGGGGAGCGGTTGGGCTTGGTGGGGGAATCCGGTTGCGGCAAATCGACCCTGACGCGGGCGATTCTGGGTCTGGAGCAGGTGCAAGAGGGCAGCATTACCGTCGATGGCCAGCCCGTCTTTACCGGTACGAAGCCGAACCTTGCCGTGCGCCGCAAGATGCAGGTGGTGTTCCAAGACCCTTTCGGTAGCTTCAACCCGCGCCACCGGGTTGATCGTCTGGTGACAGAGCCTTTCCACCTGCTCGACAGCCCGCCGCAGGGGGCGGAGCGGACCCGCGCGATTGATGAGGCGCTCACTGCCGTGGGGTTGCGCCCCGCAGATGCGCGCAAGTACATTCACGAATTCTCGGGCGGGCAGCGCCAGCGGATCGCCATTGCCCGCGCGCTGATCATCCGGCCAGAGTTGATCCTTTTCGATGAGGCGGTCAGCGCGCTCGATGTCTCGGTCCGCGCGCAAATCCTTGATCTGCTGGCCGAGCTTTGCAGCCATTACGACCTGACCTATCTCTTTATCTCGCACGACCTGTCGGTGGTGCGCACGGTGACGGACCGGGTGCTGGTAATGCAGTCCGGCAAGATCGTAGAGGCCGGAGAGACAACGCAGGTCTTTGACGCGCCGCAGCATGAATATACCAAATCACTTATCGCCGCCGCGCCGGTTCTGCCGGATTTGCCCCAGCGTGTAGGGTAGGCATTCGGGTCCGGGTTACGTCATGAAAGGGAGTTGCATTGATCGCGATGGCAATCCGACCTAACCTGAATTCGGGGATTCCCGCCACAAGGGCATGTCTGCTTGGGCCCTGAACGGCGCGTTAGAAATTTCCCTGCCCAGTCAATTGCCTAAAGGCTGCGGCGCTCTACTTGTGCATGCAATGGTGTCCGCCTAAAGGGTGGTCCGCCAAATATAACAATGGGAGACATCTTATGAAAATGTTCAAAATGCTCGCGATGACCGGCGCCATGGTGGCCGGCACTGCGGCCATGGCGCAGGAAAAGTTCATCACCATCGGCACCGGTGGCCAGACGGGTGTTTACTTTGTCGTCGGTCAGTCGATCTGCCGTCTGGTGAACCGCGGCACAGCGGATCACAACCTGAAATGCACCGCGCCCTCGACCGGCGGGTCCATCGCCAACATCAACGCGATCAAAGCGGGCGACATGGATATGGGCGTTGCCCAGTCCGACTGGCAGTTCCACGCTTACAACGGCTCCTCGCAGTTCGAAGGCGACAAGTTCGACAACCTGCGCGCGGTCTTCTCCGTACATGGTGAGCCGTTCAACGTCATCGCCCGTGCCGACAGCGGCATCGAGTCCTTTGACGACCTTAAAGGCAAGCGCGTCAACATCGGCAACCCCGGTTCCGGTCAGCGCGCCACCATGGAAGTCGTGATGGACGCCAAAGGCTGGACGCTGGACGATTTCGCCCTGGCCTCCGAGCTGAAGCCTGCCGAGCAGGCCGCCGCACTGGGTGACAACAAAGTGGATGCAATCATCTACACCGTTGGCCACCCGAATGGTTCCATCCAAGAAGCCGTGTCGACCATCGACGCCAAGCTGATCCCTGTGGATGGTGACGCGATCCAAGGTCTGATCGACGACAACCCCTATTATGCCGAGGCCACCGTGCCGGGCGGCATGTACAAGGGCACAGACAGCGACATCAAGACCTTCGGCGTGAAAGCGACATTCGTCACATCCGCGGATGTAGATGACGATGTGGTCTATCAGGTCGTCAAAGCCGTGTTTGACAACTTCGACCGTTTCAAGCGCCTGCACCCGGCGTTCGAGAACCTGACCCAAGAAGAGATGATCTCGGGCGGTCTTTCTGCTCCGCTGCACCCCGGTGCAGAGAAATATTACAAAGAGCAAGGTTGGATCGAGTAATCTATCCGTGACATGATAGCTCTGGCGGCGGTACGCTGCCGTCAGAGACCCGAAGAAAAACAATATGCGCATCCACCCCAAGGTGGAGCCGACAGGGGGACGATATGTCTGAGAAGGACCAGCAAAAGGCGGCGGCTGTCGAAACCGCCGCAACCGGTGACCGAGGCGGCTTGAGCCAGGCGGAACTGGACGAACTTGTCGCTTCTTCTGACACGGGCGGTCGTGCTGTCAGCGGGTTGATGGGCACTTTGCTGCTGTTGGTGGCATTGGCTTGGTCCCTGTTTCAACTCTACATTGCGTCGCCCATTGGTCTGTTCAACGATACGCTGGCGCGCTCCATTCACTTGGGCTTTGCCGTATTCCTCGGCATCATGGTGTTTCCGGCCACGCGCACAAGTTTTCAGGTGGCGCTTGGCGTAATCGTTCCCATCGTCCTTGCAGCCCTCTTTATGGTCAGCACCAAGGATTCGACCGCCGTTTGGTGGATCCCGATCCCAGCGGCCTTTGTCATCGCGACGGTGCTCCTCGGCTCGCCCAAGAACCGCATTCCGATCTGGGAATGGGCATTGGCCATCGTCGGTACCTTTTGTGCGCTCTACCTCTTTATCTTCTACCGCGAGATCGCCAACCGCGTCGGCGCTCCAATCCTGCCAGACTATATCGCAGGTGTTACCGGACTGTTAATTCTGCTCGAAGCCACCCGCCGTGCCCTTGGGCCTGCGCTGATGATCGTGGCGAGCGTCTTTCTTTTCTACACCGTGCTTGGCCCCTATATGCCCAGCATCATCGCCCATAAGGGCAACAGCCTGTCGGAGATCGTGAACCACCAGTGGATCACCACCGAAGGCGTCTTTGGCATCGCGCTTGGGGTCTCGACCTCATTTGTGTTCCTCTTCGTGTTGTTCGGCTCGCTGTTGGACCGTGCGGGCGCGGGCAACTACTTCATTCAAGTCGCGTTCAGCCTCATGGGCCACATGCGCGGCGGTCCGGCGAAAGCGGCGGTTGTGGCCTCGGCGATGACCGGCCTGATTTCGGGCTCCTCCATCGCGAACGTTGTGACAACAGGCACATTCACCATTCCGCTGATGAAGAAAGTGGGCTTCAACTCCGAAAAAGCCGGCGCAGTCGAGGTGGCCTCTTCGGTCAACGGGCAGATCATGCCGCCCGTGATGGGGGCTGCGGCGTTCCTGATGGTCGAATATGTCGGCATCCCCTATTTCGACGTGGTCAAACACGCCTTTTTGCCTGCGGTTATTTCCTACATCGCGCTTGTCTACATCGTGCACCTTGAAGCGATGAAGGCCGGGATGCAGGGTCTGCCCCGCGCCTATACGCCCAAACCACTGGTGCAGCAGTTGATCGGCATCGCCTTTGCGATCATCGCGATTTGTGCACTGTCCTTTGCGGTCTATTACCTGATGGGCTGGATCCGCCCTGCCTTCCCTGAGACTGCGGGCTACATCATCTTTGTCTTCCTCACGGCGGTCTATGTTGGCCTGCTCTATGTCGCCAGCAAAGAAGAGCCGCTGAAGCTGGATGATCCCAATGCAGAGGTAACATCGCTGCCGATGCCCGGACCGACCGCGCGCTCGGGGCTGCATTTCATCCTGCCCGTGGTCGTGCTGGTTTGGGCGCTGATGGTTGATCGCCTGTCGCCCGGCCTCTCGGCCTTTTGGGCGGCGGCTTACATGATCTTTATCCTGCTGACACAGCGCCCGCTGATGGCGATGTTCCGCGGCGAGAGCAAGTTTGTGAACGACTTGAAAGCGGGTGTTTTCGATCTGATTGACGGATTGGTCACCGGCGCACGCAACATGATCGGCATCGGCATCGCCACGGCAACGGCGGGTATCATCGTCGGCGCGGTCAGCCAGACAGGCGTCGGCTCGGCGCTGGCGGATGTGGTTGAGGTGCTCTCGGGCGGCAATATCCTTGCAATCCTTTTCCTGACGGCGGTGCTGTCGCTGATCCTTGGCATGGGCTTGCCCACCACTGCGAACTACATCGTGGTTTCGGCGCTGTTGGCGCCCGTCATCGTCACGTTGGGCCAGCAGAACGGGCTGATCGTGCCGCTGATCGCTGTGCACCTCTTTGTCTTCTACTTCGGCATCATGGCCGACGTGACCCCGCCGGTCGGCTTGGCGAGCTTCGCCGCCGCCGCTGTTTCGGGCGGTGATCCGATCCGCACGGGTCTCGTGGCCTTCTTCTACTCCCTGCGCACCGCGGCGCTGCCGTTCCTGTTTATCTTCAACACGGAGCTGCTGTTGATTGGCGTCACTTGGGGGCAGGGGCTGTTCATCTTTGTCGTGGCAACCGTGGCGATGCTCCTTTTCGCCGCCGCGACCCAAGGCTGGTTTTTGGCACGCAACCGTTTCTATGAGACCATCGCGTTGCTGCTGATTGCCTTTACCCTGTTCCGCCCGGGCTTTTGGATGGACATGGTCTATCCGCCCTATAGCGAAGAGGCCCCGACCGAGATCGTGCAGGCGGCTGAGGAAACACCCGCCGGTGAGCGGCTGCGCCTGCGCGTTGCGGGTGTGAACGATCTGGGCGATCCGCTGGAGTTCGTGGCGCTGCTGCCCATCGGCGAAGGAGAGACCGGGGCCGAGAAGCTTGAAGCCGCGGGCCTGATGTTCCGCGAGGACGGCGATAAGATGATCATCGACGATGTGATCTACGACAGCCCCGCGCAGGGGGCGGGCCTTGATTGGGACCAAGAAGTGCTGCGCGTGCTGAAACCGATGCCGCAACCCAGCAAATATTGGATGTTCATCCCCGCGCTGTTGCTGCTGGCACTGGTCGTCTTCCTGCAACGGGGCCGTGCCGGGCGTGACACCCGCAAGCCCGCGACAGCCTGAGGAGGGCGCACCATGTTTGACAATATCCTGCTGACTGTTGACCTGAGTGACCCAAAATCATGGGAGAAAGCGCTGCCGCAAGCGGTGGATATGATCCGCCTGTCCAAGGGCACCCTGCATATCCTGTCGGTCGTGCCTGACATGGGCACGCCGCTGGTCGAAGGGTTCTTTCCCGTAGATTATGAGAAACAGGCCACGGGCCGTGCGGCCAAAGCGCTTGAAAAGCTTGTCGAGCGTGAAGTGCCTGATGACGTAAAGGTGAAGCAGCACCTCAAGTTCGGCAAAATCCACCGCGAGGCGCTGAAAACGATAAAGAAATCAAACGCCGATCTGGTGGTCATGGGGTCCGAGCACCCCGACAGCCTGCGCGAATTCCTCGTTGGCTCCAACGCCGACCGCATTGTGCGCCGTTCGCCTGTTTCCGTTCTGGTCGTGAGGGCGTAAGACAGGTGCTTCGCGGAGATAAGCAGGGAAATGGTCCATTGCGCCGCGTTGTTCGGAGTATTCACGCATGACCCCTTTCGCGATTGCCGGCGTGCAGATGTACGTCAATGCCTTGCAGCCCAATGTCGACGGCATGATCCAGCGGCTCGACATCCTGATGGCACGCTTTCCTTGGACGCAGATGGTTCTGTTCTCTGAGCTGGCGCCTTTCGGCCCGCTCGACCGCTTTGCCCTGCCGCCTGAGAACGAAACGATTGAACAGTTTCAGGCCGCCGCGCGGCGGCACCGCGTCTGGCTGATCCCCGGTTCGATGTTTCTAAAGCACCCCGAAGATGGTCGGGTCTACAACACCTCGGTCGTCATCAACCCCGAAGGCGAAGTGGTACGCCGCTATGCCAAGATGTTCCCATTCCGGCCCTATGAGGCGGGCATCGCGGCGGGCAATGAATTCTGCATCTTCGACGTGCCGGATGTGGGCCGCTTTGGCCTGTCGATCTGCTATGACATGTGGTTCCCCGAGACGACGCGCCAGCTGACCTCTCAGGGTGTCGAAGTGCTGTTGCACCCCGTTCTGACCGGCACCACCGACCGCGATGCCGAGCTTGCCATCGCGCGGGCCACGGCGGCGCAGTTCCAGTGCTATATTTTCGACGTGAACGGTCTGGGCGCGGGCGGCGTGGGCAAGTCCTGTGTCGTTGATCCGACCTCGATGGTGCTGCACCAGTCGGCAGGCCAAGAAGACATGTTCCCGATTGAGATCGATCTCAACATGGTGCGCCGCCAGCGTGAGACGGGGATGAAGGGCTTGGGCCAGTTGCTCAAATCCTTCCGCGATCGCCCGACCGATTTCCCGGTCTATGACCGCGACAGCGGCGCGGATGCCTTCCTGCACACCCTCGGCCCGCTCGAAGTTCCGCAGCAGGGCAGCCGCGCGGGTCTGCATGTCGATGTGCCAGCCCAACAGGTGCCCGCCGAGATCCCCGCCTATAAGGGCAAGAACGGTTTCCCGCCGGAACCGCTTGCCAGCGCCACCGCCGGCACCGCGCCGGAAGTGGCACAGACACCGGCGCCCGCGGCACCTGCTGCGGCCATGCCAGACCCACAAACAACGCCCGAAACACCCGGGCAGAACGACAATACCAGCGGCTAGGCCGAGGTTAGGTTCGCAGACTGCGGTACCTAGGCATCGGTCGGCCCTCCAGCAGAGGACGACTGATGCATTCTATGAACGACTATTCCTCGGCCATTCAACTGCGGTCGGACCGGTGGAGCGCCCTGCGCGCCGCCGCCGCCGCCATGTCGCGTGACCCTAAGGGCAAAGGCGCGGCGCAGGGCCGCAAGGAAATCGAGGCGCTGTTCGACTCGCTGGCCCTGATCGAGCCCTATTGGGCCTTTCCGGGCATGTCCGCCTTTGACCACATGCGCCGTCAGTTCGCCCATGGCAATTTCGAGGATCTGGCCTTTGCCGTGAACCGGGTGACCCGTGCGCTGACCACCGGCGCTTACCGGCGCCGCACGATCCCGCTGGAACGCGACAGTCTGGATCAAGACGAACATGACGACGAGGCGATGCTCCCACCCGAGGCGCGCGCTCTGGCCAAGCCCTATTTCGAAGTGCTGATCGTTGACAGTGTGAACGAACAGCAAGAGCGCTGGCTGCGCAGCAATGTCACAAGGATGCGCCGCAGCGAAGACCCGTTCATCTACGAAGCCGTCGTGGTGCCGAGCCTCGAAGACGCGCTGATTGCGGTGATGTTCAACCACAACATCCAAGCCATCGTCGTCCGCCCCGGCCTGACGTTGAAATCAAAGGTCGATCAGCAGATCCTGACCCGCTACCTCGCCCGCGCGGGGGGGCAGGACGAAATCGACGCGCTTGAACCTGAAAGCTATGGCCCCGAACTTTGCCGGATGATCGCCAAGGTCCGGCCCGAGTTGGACGCCTATCTGGTCACCGAACGCTCGGTCGAGGATATCGCCGGGCTGGATCTGGGGATCTGCCGCCGGGTTTTCTACAACCAAGAAGACTTCATGGAACTGCACCTCAACATCCTGCGCGGGGTGCAGGCGCGGAATAAGTCGCCCTTCTTCACCGCGCTGGTGGAGTATTCCAAACAGCCCACAGGCGTTTTCCACGCCATGCCCATCAGCCGCGGCAAGTCGATCACCCGCAGCCATTGGATTCAGGACATGGGGGCTTTCTACGGGCCTAATATCTTCTTGGCGGAGACTTCGGCCACGTCCGGCGGTCTCGACAGTCTGTTGGAACCGCATGGCCCGATCAAAGAGGCACAGGAACTCGCCAGCCGTGCTTTCGGCTCTAAACAGACGTTTTTCGCCACCAACGGCACCTCGACCTGCAACAAGATCGTCGTGCAGGCGCTGGTGCGGCCCGGTGACATCGTGCTGGTCGACCGCGACTGCCACAAGTCGCATCACTACGGCATGGTGCTGGCCGGCGCGCAGGTTAGCTATCTCGACAGCTATCCGCTGAATGAATACTCGATGTATGGCGCGGTGCCGCTGCGCGAGATCAAGCACCGGCTGCTGGAGTTGAAAGCGGCGGGCAAGCTCGATCGCGTGCGGATGCTTTTGCTGACCAACTGCACCTTCGACGGGTTGGTCTATAACGTCGAGCGGGTGATGGAGGAATGTCTGGCGATCAAGCCCGATCTGATCTTCCTCTGGGATGAGGCATGGTTCGCTTTTGCCCGGTTTAGTCCCACATATCGCCAGCGCACGGCGATGAATGCGGCCAACACCCTGCGCGAGAAATTTAAGTCTGACGCCCATGCCGACGCCTATGAAGCGCAGCAAAAAACGTTGAAAGACGCGGATTATGAGACCCTGCTCAACACGCGGCTGATCCCGCCGCCGCAGGCGCGGGTGCGGGCCTATGCCACGCAATCGACCCATAAAACCCTGACCTCCCTGCGGCAGGGGTCGATGATCCATGTCAACGATCAGGACTTCAAAGGCGAGGTCGAACAAAGCTTTCACGAAGCCTATATGACGCACACGTCAACCTCGCCAAACTACCAGATCATCGCCTCGCTGGATGTGGGGCGGCGGCAGGTCGAACTTGAGGGCTTTGAGTTCGTGCAGCGGCAGGTCGAAGCGGCGATGTCGATGCGCCGCGCGATCAGTGAACACCCCTTGCTGCGCAAGTATTTCAAAGTGCTGACCGCGGGCGACATGATCCCCGAAACCCACCGCGAAAGTGGGGTGACCAGCTATTACGACACCGAGCAGGGCTGGACCGACATGTGGGATTGCTGGGAACAGGACGAGTTTGTCCTCGACGCCACACGCGTGACGCTTGCCGTGGGCGGCACCGGCTGGGATGGCGATACCTTCAAGACGCAGATCTTGATGGATAAATACGGCATCCAGATCAACAAGACCTCGCGCAATACCGTGTTGTTCATGACCAACATCGGCACCACGCGCTCTTCGGTCGCCTATCTGATCGAAGTGCTGGTCGAGATCGCCAAATCGCTCGACGATCTTTTGGACGATGCCAGCCGGATGGAACGGCTCTCGTTTGATCGGCGTGTCACCAACCTGATGGAAAACTACCCCCCGCTGCCAGATTTCAGTTGCTTCCACGAAGCCTTCCGCGCCGCGGATACGCCCGAGGGGGACATTCGCACGCCCTTCTTCCTCGCCTATGATGAGAAAAACTGTGACTACCTCGACCTGAACGGCTCACTCCAAGAGGTAATGGACGCGGGCGATACCGTGGTCTCGGCCAGTTTCATCATCCCCTATCCGCCCGGCTTTCCGATCCTTGTTCCCGGACAGGTCGTCAGTCAGGAAATTCTCGACTTTATGCGTGCCTTGGACGTGAGCGAGATCCACGGATACCGGCCCGATCTGGGCCTGCGCGTCTTTACCGCGGAGGCGCTGAAACGCGTGCGCCGCAAAGACCTTTCTTCTTCACCCGTTTGACCAAAAGGACCCACGACATGGTAAAAATTCTCAAGAATATCTCCGAAATCCGCCGGTTCTTTCACCGAAACGAGGACCCGGTCTATTTCATCTCGGCCACCAACTTCAATCTGTTGGGCCTTGATGAATGGGTGAAGAATTTCAAATACATCTGCTATATCGACTGCTACGGCGGTAAGCACCCCAACGTCTTTTGCCCCTCGGAACAGCCCCATGCAGAGTTCCAGAGCATCGAGGACATCAACAACTACCTGCTGCAGCACAAAGAGGTCATCGACTTCATCAAGCGTCGCGGCGGCAAGCCCAAGTTCGTCTTTTTGATGTTCGACGAAGAGACCGAGCGTCTCAGCAAGGAGTTGGGCGCCGAGGTCTGGTTCCCGAAAGCCAAGCTGCGCCAGTCGATGGACAACAAGATCGAAACCGTGCGCATCGGCAATAAGGCGGGTGTGCCCTCGGTGCCGAACGTTCTGGCCGAGGTGAAATCTTACGACGACCTGAAAAAGACCTGCGAAAAGGCCGGGATCGGCCATGATCTGGTGTTGCAGTCGGCCTATGGCGACAGCGGGCATACGACCTTCTTCATCAAGTCCGAAGCCGACTTCCGCCGCCACGAGAGCGAGATCATCGGCGAGGGCGAGATCAAGATCATGAAGCGGATCGATTGCCGTGGCGCGGCGATCGAGGCCTGTGCGACCAAGGAGGGCACCATCGTCGGCCCGCTGATGACCGAACTGGTCGGTTTCAAAGAACTGACCCCCTATCGCGGCGGCTGGTGTGGCAACGAAATCCTCGCCACCGCCTTCCCGCCGAAGGTGCGGGAGAAGGCCCGCGATCTGACCTTCAAGTTCGGGGAGCAGCTGCGCAAGGAGGGCTATCGCGGCTATTTCGAGCTCGATTTCCTGATCGACAAAAAGACTGGCGATCTGTGGCTGGGCGAGTTGAACCCGCGCATCACAGGTGCGTCTTCGATGACCAACCACGCCGCCTTCGCCCATGCCGATGCGCCGCTCTTCCTGTTCCACCTGTTGGAGTTCAGCCGCAAGAAGTTCAACCTCGACGTGGATGAGTTGAACGCCCGCTGGGCCGATCCGGACAACATCGATGGTTGGAGCCAGATGGTCATCAAACACACCGATGACAGTGTCGACATCTGCACCGAAGCGCCCGAGACCGGCATCTACAAGATGAAGGAAGACGGCAGCGTGGTCTTTGACCGCTTCGACTATCACCGCCGCGCGGTGGAGAGCGAGAACGAAGCCTTCTTCCTGCGTATCCTGCAACCGGGTGATTACCGCTACGAAGGCGCGGATATCGGCATCCTTGTGACGCGGGGGCGGTCGATGACGAAGTCTTTCCAGTTGAATGAGCGCGCGAAAAAGTGGATCCACGGGATCAAGCGCAGTGTGGACGGTAAACCCATCCCCTCCGCTTCCGCTGGTCCGGAGTTTTCTGATCCGGCGTTCAAGATCCTGTAGCAAGATGAAAGGCCGCGATGTACTGGCGCGCACTGTCCGAAGACCAGCCCGGCCCCAAGTGGGCCGGTCTCTTCGCGGCCTATTGGCCTGACTACCACGCGTGGTGGCTGAAGGAGGGGGAGGCCGCGCGCCCGACCTATGCCCAATGCCGCCGTGCGCTGGCCAAACACATGCCGGAAATGCTGCCGCTCTATGACGAGCTTTGCACCCTCACGGGCGGCGGCGATCATGCGGCGCGGTTTCTGAGCTTCTATTGCCCGCCACCCTATCTCTCGGCCTGTTCACAGGCGATCTGGGCCGGGAAAGAGCCGGTCATGGTGCGCAACTATGACTATAACCCCAATGCGTTCGACGCGATGGTGCTGCGCTCGGGCTGGCAGGGGCGGCAGGTCATGGGCACCTCGGACGGGCTATGGGGGCTGGTCGATGGGGTGAATGATGCGGGGCTGTCGATCTCGCTGACCTTTGGCGGGCGGCGCGTGGTAGGCGAAGGGTTCGGCGTGCCGCTGATCCTGCGCTATGTGCTGCAGACCTGCGAAACCGCGCAAGAGGCGGGCGAGGTGCTGGCACGGGTGCCCACGCATATGAGCTATAACGTCACCGTGCTTGATCGGAAGCGGAGCTACCTGACCGCGATGATGGCCCCAGATCGGCCGGCGGTTATCACGCGCGCGGCGGTGGCGACGAACCATCAAGAAAGCGTCGAGTGGATTAGCCACGCCCGTTTTACCGCCACGGTCGAGCGGGAGCGCTATCTTTTGCAACGTCTGCGTTTGCACCGCGATCCGGAGGAAAAATTCATCGGGGCGTTTCTGAAACCTCCGCTCTACTCCACGGCCTTTAACGCCGGGTTTGGCACGCTTTACACCGCTGTTTACCGTCCACGAAAACGCGAGATGGAATTGCGCTGGCCCGGCACGACTTGGGCGCTGTCGCTGTCGGATTTCACCGAAGGCGCGCGGCAGGTCTTGGTGCCGGGGGCGGCATGAGCGGGGCGACGCGCAAAGGGCCGCTGTCGTCGCTGCGGGTGGTGGAGTTTTCCGGCCTCGGCCCCGCCCCACTGGCGGGGCAACTGCTGGCTGATCTGGGCGCGGATGTCATCACGGTCGACCGCAAAGCCGCCCCGGCGGACCCGTCCGATATCAACCGGCGGGGCAAGCGGTCGGTGGTGCTGAATCTGAAAACCCCCGAAGGGATCGTGGCAGCGCGGGCGCTGATTGCCGCTGCCGATGTGCTGATCGAAGGGTTCCGCCCCGGCGTGATGGAGCGTTTGGGCCTCGGCCCGACGGATTGCTCTGACAAGCTGATCTATGGCCGCATGACCGGCTGGGGTCAGACCGGCCCATGGGCGCAGACGGCGGGGCATGACATAAATTATCTGGCTCTAACCGGGGCCTTGCACGCCATGGGCAGCGCGGGTGCGCCCCCGGTGCCGCCCTTGAACATGGTGGCGGATTACGGCGGTGGCACGATGTTCTTGCTGTTTGGCATCCTCTCGGCAGTGATCGAGCGGGGGGTGACCGGCAAAGGTCAGGTTGTCGATGCCGCAATGGTCGACGGGGTGCCTGCGATGATGGGGTTGATCCACGGCATGTTGGCCCAAGGCACATGGACCGAAGAACGCGCTGCCAATTGGCTTGACGGGGCCGCGCCTTTCTACCGCTGCTACACCTGCGCCGATGGGAAGTTCATCTCGGTGGGCGCGTTGGAGCCGCAGTTCTACGCCATTCTGTTGGAGAAGCTGGGTCTGCCTGCGGACCTTGCGGCCAGTCAGAACGACCGGGCGACTTGGGAGGCGCGGAACGCCGAATTCGCCGCGATATTCGCAGCCCGCGCCCGTGACGACTGGGCCGCGCATTTCGACGGTTCGGATGCCTGCGTGGCCCCCGTGCTCAGCTTTTCCGAAGCGCCGGACCACCCGCAGATGGCGGCGCGCGGCAATGTGGTGAAGGTGGACGATGTGCTGCAATCGGGCCAAGCGCCGCGTTTTGGCGACACTGCGCCCCAGATGCCAAGCCCCCCGCGTGCCATCGGGGCGGACACCGATGCGGTGCTAGCTGAGCTTGGCCTGCGTTTGGACCGCACATGAAAAACCCCCGGCGCATGGGCCGGGGGTCAACTTTAGATCGAAAGCTCAGGCTTAGGCCGCTTTGCGGTCGTGTTTGCCTTCTTCGATCTCCTCGACGATCTTGGCGACGAATGCGTCGAGATCCTCGGGCGAGCGGCTGGTCACGATGCCTTGGTCGGCCACCACTTCGCTGTCTTCGTACTGTGCGCCGGCGTTCTTCACGTCGGTCGCGATGGAGCTAAAGCAGGTTGCCTTGCGGCCTTTGATGATGCCTGCTTCGATCAGCAGCCATGGGGCATGGCAAATCGCGGCGACGGTCTTGCCGCTGTCGTGGAACTTGCGGATCAGGGCCACCGCGTCATCGTTGGCGCGCAGCAGGTCAGGGTTGATCTGGCCGCCGGGCAGCACGATGCCTTGGTAGTCATCAACATTTACGTCCCGAAGGGCGAGGTCTGCGGGCACGGTGTTGCCCCAGTCGTCTTCGTCCCAGCCCTTGATCTCATTCCCGTCGGGGGTGGCCACATGGACGGTGGCGCCGCGGTCGCGCAGATCGTTCAGGGGTTTTTCCAGTTCGGACTGCTCAAAACCGTTGGTGGCGAGGATCAGGATCTTTGCATTTGTGATATCGGTCATTGCTTTCTCCTTTGTGATTTCTGTTGGACCAACGATGTGCATGGCCGCCTGTTCCGCTCACATTCGCGCGAGTGCAATGATCCGCCGGTGCAGATGCGCCACAGGGCCGCGAATATTTGTTGATACAGCGAAGTGCGGCATCATATATGCGTTCAGAATGGATCACCCCGACACCCCCCTCGCCGATCTGCCCATGGACGAATTGATCGTCTGTCCGCAATGCGACGCCGTCTACCGGCTGCGCCGCCCCGCCCACGGGGAACGCGCGGCTTGTGAGCGGTGCCACACGGCCCTGATCACGCCGCGCAGGAACGCAGGTTTGCAAATCATCGCCGTTGCGGTGGCGGTGATGGTGTTGATCATCGGGGCGGCGGTCTTTCCCTTCCTTACGATTGACGCGGCGGGGGCCCGCAACGCGGTGTCGGTGCTGGATGCGGCGCTTGCCTTTTCCGGGGGGCCGATGATCTTTCTGTCGCTGGCCACGGCGGCGCTTATCTTTTTCATCCCGCTTTTGCGGGTATTGCTGACGCTCTATGTGTTGATCCCTGTGGTGCTGGATCGCCCGGCTGCGCGGCACGCCGTCGCCGCCTTTCGCCTGTCAGAGGAACTGCGCCCCTGGTCGATGGCCGAGGTCTTTGCCATCGGCTGTGCGGTGGCGCTGGTTAAAGTGGCCGATCTGGCCGATGTCGGCTTTGGCCCGGCGTTTTACATGTTCGGCGCGCTGGTGATCCTCGTCATCGCGCAGGACAGATTCTTATGCAAATGGTCTGTATGGAACTCTCTGGAACATCCCAAGACATCCTGAGCGCGCGGGAATTGGGCGTTGTGGCCTGCACCCGTTGTAGCAAGCCCGCGCCGATGGGCACGCAGACCTGCAGCCGCTGCGGCAGCAAGCTGGTCTCACGCGATCGGTTGAGCCTTCAGCGTGTCTGGGCGTTCTGGACCGTGGGGCTGATGTGCTACATCCCCGCCAACACCTACCCGATGCTCAAGACCCGAACGCTGTTTCAAGTTGAGGAAAGCACCATCATCGGCGGCGCGGTGGAGCTGGCGCAATACGGCAATTGGGGGATCGCCTTTATCATCCTCTTTGCTTCTGTTGCCATTCCGCTGGCCAAGTTCATGGCCGTGGCCTTTCTTGCGATCAGCGTCAAACGGCGCTCTGTCACCTCGCAGCGGCAGCGGCACTACCTTTACGAAGTGGTTGAGTACATTGGCCGCTGGTCGATGATCGATATCTTTGTGGTTGCGATTTTATCCGCTCTGGTGCAACTCAAGACACTGGCCGCCATCAATCCCGGTACCGCGAGCATCTTTTTCGCCCTCTCCGTGATCTTTACCATGCTGGCGGCACAAGCGTTTGATACCCGTATGATCTGGGACGCTCAGACCAAGGACGAGGGCCTGAAAACCGATGACTAAGACGCCTCCCGACGTACCGATTTCTCCGACACGCAAGATGTTCCTCAGCGGGGCGTCGGTGATCTGGATCATCCCGATCCTTGCACTTATCGTGGCGCTCTTCGTGGCGTATCGCTCTTATAGTGAACGCGGCCCGGTGATCATTGTGGAGTTCGAAGAGGGCGCGGGCATCTCTGCCGGAGAGACCGAATTGCGCTTTCGCGATGTGACGGTCGGCGTGGTCGAAAAGGTCGGCTTTACCTCGGATCTGGACCGGGTGACGGCGCATATCCGGCTCGACAAAGATGTGGCCCCCTATATCGACAACGGTGCAGTCTTTTGGGTCGTACAGCCTGAAGTCACCGCGCAGGGCATTACCGGCCTCAGCACGGTGCTGAGCGGTGTCTATATCGAAGGGTCATGGGACCAACAGGTCGGCCCGGCGGCGCAGCGTTTTCAGGGGTCCTCGACCGAGCCGTTGATCCGTGGCGGTCAGGGTGGGCTTGAGATTGCCTTTCGGTCCACCGCCAATGGTCAGCTGACCGACAACGCGCCGATCCTTTACAAGGGCATCGAAGTGGGCCGCGTAGGCTATGCCAAGATCGCCCCGCGTGGCAACTTTGCCATCGTCGAGGCGCTGATCTTTGAAGAGCACCGCCAACTGATCAATGAATCCACCCGTTTTTGGGACGCATCCGGCTTTAGCGTCAACATCGGCCCGGCGGGGGCCGAGATCGACTTTTCCTCGCTCGCGACCCTCGTGGGCGGCGGCATCACCTTTGACACCTTCGTTTCGGGCGGTGCGCAGGTGTCTGACGGGACGGTGTTTGAGATCTACCCCGACAAGGAAACCGCGCGGAACTCTGTCTTTAACGCTTCCGAAGTCGATCCGCTCAAGTTGAGCGTTGTGTTCGACGACAATATCTCAGGGCTGATCGTCGGCGCCCCGGTTGAAATGAGCGGGCTTGAGATTGGGGAGGTCGAGACCCTGTCGGGCCTCGTGGATTTCGAACGCTTTGGTGATAGCCGGGTTCGGCTCAATGCGATCCTGTCGATCCAACCGGCGCATCTGGGGTTGCAAGATGACGTAACCGCCGAAACCGCGCTGGCGTTCTTGCAAGAACGTGTGGAAAACGGCCTGCGCGCGCGGCTGGCCTCGGCCAGTCTGTTGACCGGCGGCCTGAAGGTTGAGTTCGTGACGGTGGAAGACGTGGCTGCGGCATCGTTGGAAGCGGCGGAAAACGGTCTTGCGCTGATGCCGACCACCGAAAGCGATGTCTCCGATGCGGCGGCCACGGTCGAAGGGGTCTTTAGCCGGATCAACAGCCTGCCGATCGAAGAGTTGCTCAACAGCGCGATTACCTTCCTCAATTCGGCAGAGGCTTTCGTCTCAGACGAAGACCTGCGCGAAACGCCGCAGGATGTGCGGACCCTCTTGGGTGAACTGACGGGGCTGGTCTCCTCAGAAGAGGTCAAGAACGTGCCGGTCGCCTTGAACGGAACGCTGGTGCGGATCGAAGAACTGGTGGCCCAGCTTGAGGAGGAGCGGATCGCCGAGCGCCTGTCCACCGCGCTTGAAGGAGCGTCGGAGGCGGCGAACGCGGTATCGTCTTCGGTTGAGGGCGTGCCAGAATTGGTAGAGCGCATTCAGGCCGTGGCGGCCAAGGCAGAAACGCTGGAAATCGAAGAGCTGGTCGTCGCGCTGACGGACCTTACCGAATCCGCTGATGCGGTGATCGGCACCGAAGACGCGGTGGCCCTGCCGGGCGCGCTCAAGCGGGCATTGGACGAGGTGAACGCCACGTTGGTAGAATTGCGCGAAGGCGGCGCGGTTGAGAATGTGAACCGCACCTTGGCCTCGGCCCGCAATGCGGCGGATAACATCGCCGTCTCGGCCCGCGATCTGCCGCAGGTGGTCGAGCGTTTGACCGCGCTTTTCGCGCAGGCCAGCCGCACCATCGAAGGCTATAACCAAGGCGAACAGCTCAGCCGCAGCGCCGAGCGCACCCTGCGCGACATCCAGAAAGCCGCCGATGCGCTTGCATCTTTGGCGCGGACCATCGAACGTAACCCCAATTCTCTATTGCTGGGACGGTAAAGCATGAATGTTGCAAGACCTCTGATCACCCTCGGCCTGCTGGCAGCCTTGGCGGCCTGTGGCGGCGCTGCTGAGCGTTTCACCGTGCGCGCCCCGGCGGTCACGGAAAAGACTTCGATCGCTTTTAGCTCGGTTGAGGTGCGCGATGTGTCCCTGCCGACCTATGCCGCCGCCGAAGAGATTTCGCTGCAGATGGCCGATGGCAGTCTGGTCAGTTCGACCGATGTGCTGTGGGCCGATGCCCCCGAACGGGCCGTGGCGCTGGAGCTGAGCCAGAACCTCGCGCGGATGACCGGGCGGCGCATCGCGTCTGAGCCTTGGCCTTTTGAGGCTTTCCCCGACGCCCGTCTCGAAGTGCGCTTTGCCGAACTGGTGGCCACCGAAACCGGAGAATTCCGCGCCTCTGGTCAGTATTTTGTGGCCGTCCCCGATGACCGTCGGGAGCGTTCGGGCCTGTTTGACCTCAGCGTGCCGTTCAACCCCGAAGGTGGGGCCAATGCCATCGCCACGGCGCGCGGCCAGCTTGTGCTCGATCTGGCCCGCTACATCGCGCAAAACGGGTTGAAGTAGGGCAGTTCGCCCGAAAATGACCTTGCGGCATGTCGTGTTCAGTCTGTTCGGAATTTTCTGAATAGACTTGATTTGTGCCGGGCCTTGTTTATCTACCGTCAACGCAGCGTGTCGTTGACGGGGAACAGATGGATACCACAGACCAAATCGACCAAGTCCGCGATGATTTCATCACGCGCATGGGCGTGATCGCCATGGGCGAGGGCTTGCCCCGCATGTCGGGACAGGTCTTTGCCATGCTCGTTTTCGAGGGCGAGCCGATTGCCTTTGGCGCGCTGTCGCGCCGTTTGTCCGTCAGCCGCGCCACGATCAGCACGTCCATCCGCGTGCTGGAAGAGCGGGGCCTGATCCGGCGGGTGAACAAGACCGGCGACCGGCAGGACTACTTCCAACTTGCCGATGACGCCTATGCCGCGATGACAAAATTCGCGCTGGCAGGCACGCGCCACGCCAAGGCCGAGATTAGCGACACGATCAGCAAACTGCCCGAAGAGGCCGACGGCGTACGCGCGAGGCTCGATTCCTTTGCCGAGTTTTACGACGCGATCAGCACCGCGCTTGATGATGTCGCAACCCGGGTGAGCAAACCCAAGAATTGACGCGCGACCTGTAAACAGGATCGCGGTGATGGAGTTCGATCAATGAGTAACACATCTCAAGAGCGCCAGACGCTTTCATTCGACAGCGATGCTGGCTCGAAACGGTCGAAATTCATCGCCGGTGGAATCGCGCTGTTGATCGGACTTTGGATGGGCAGCGGCTATATCATCCCCGCCGAAGAAACCGAGGAAGCCGCGCCTGCCCCGCTCTCGCCCGAGGCGGTGACAGTGGCCGTGCGCGGCTCTCAAGCCAAAAGCGTGACGCAGGTCTTTGTGGCCGAAGGTCAGGCCCTGCCGGACCGCGACACGATGGTCCGCGCCGAAGCAGGCGGAGAAATCGCCGAGGTGCTGGTTGCCAAGGGCGATGTGGTCGACGCGGGCGCGTTGATCGCACGGCTCAGCACAACGGCACGGGATTCCGATCTGGCCCGCGCCCGCGAGGAATTGAGCCGCGCACAGCGGGAATACGACAATGCCGAAGCGCTGCTGGACCGGGGCGTCTCGACCGTGGACCGGGTCAGCCAGGCGCGGGCGACCTTGGCCGCGGCGCAGGCGTCGGTCACTTCAGCCGAAGAGGCGCTGAACAACACCGAGATCCGCGCCCCCTTTCCCGGTCGGCTAGAGATGCTGGATATCTCTGCCGGAGAGTTTGTCTCTACCGGTGAGGAAATCGCACGTCTGGTCGACAACACCCCACTGACGATCCAAGTGCAGGTGCCACAGCAGTCGCTGAAAGACATCAAGGAAGGGCAAAGCGCCGAGGTCGTGTTCATCACCGGAACAGAAGCGCAGGGGAAGGTGCAATTCGTCTCAAGCAGCGCCAGCGCCGAAACCCGGACCTTTACCGCCGAGGTTAGGGTCGAAAACGCCGATGGTGCGATCCCTGCCGGTATCTCGGCCCGCGTGCGTATTCCTACGGGCGAAACCCGCGCGCATTTCGTCTCTCCGGCGATCCTGTCCTTGGACACCAATGGCACATTGGGCGTCAAAACCGTGAATGACGAAGACAAGGTCGTTTTCAATAAGATCGCGATCGTGCGTGCCCAGACCGATGGTATCTGGATTGCGGGCCTGCCGGATGAGGCCGAAATCATCACCATCGGGCAGGGCTTCGTGAACGACGGAGAGACGGTTAACCCCCAGCCCGAAACCGGCACGGATGCCAGCCCCGAGGGGCAGCCGATGGCGGGCGTGCCTGAGATTGACGAATTGGAGGAACAGCCAACCGGTGACGGGCAGATCACCGGCAGCGCCGAAGCCGCCCAGCCGGAGCAGGTGGAATGAACGCGCTGATCGACGCCGCTTTCAGCCGCGCCCGCGTGGTGATCCTAAGCTTGGTGATGATCTTGGCCGTCGGTGCCTATGCCTATATCGGCATCCCCAAGGAAAGCTCTCCCGAGATTCCGATCCCGACACTCTATGTCTCGACCTCGCTCGAAGGCATCTCTCCGGAAGATAGCGAACGGCTGTTGGTCGAACCGCTTGAGACCGAACTCAGTGCCATTACCGGGCTGAAACAGATCACCTCCAACGGCGCCGAAGGTCATGCCTCGGTGCAGTTGGAGTTCGAGCCGGGTTTTGATTCCGACGAGGCGCTCGACAAGGTGCGCGAAGGCGTGGACCGGGCCAAGTCGGACCTGCCCGAAGACGCCACCGACCCGGTCGTGACCGAGATCAACACCGCGCTTTTCCCGATCCTGACCGCAATCCTGTCCGGGCCGGTGCCGGAACGGACGCTCAACACCATTTCGGAGGAGTTGAAGGACGCGATTGAGGGGCTGTCAGGTGTGCTTGAGGTCGATGTCGGCGGTGAGCGTACGGAACTGCTGGAGGTGCTGATCGACCCCACAGTGTTCGAGACCTACAACATCTCTTTTGAAGAGCTGATCAGCCAGATCAACCGCAACAACCGCCTGATTGCGGCGGGGGCGATTGAAAGCGGCGCGGGGCGGCTGGTGCTCAAAGTGCCGGGGCTGATCGAGAATGTCGAAGATGTCATGTCGCTGCCGATCAAGGTGCGTGGCGATACGGTGGTGACCTTCGCCGATGTCGCCGCGATCCGCCGGACGTTCAAAGACCCCACCGGTTTTGCCCGTATCAACGGCCAGCCCGCGCTGGCGCTAGAGATCAAGAAACGCTCCGGCGCGAATATCATTGAAACTGTCGCCGCCGTGCGTGAGTTGATTGACGAGATGCGCGCGGAATGGCCCGACAGCATCACCGTCAAATACACCCAAGACGAATCCGAGCAGGTCCAAGACATGCTCAGCGATCTTGAGGCCAATGTCATCGCGGCGGTGATCCTTGTGATGATCGTGATCGTCTGGGCCTTGGGCGTCCGCTCGGCGCTGCTGGTGGGGCTGGCGATTCCGGGGGCGTTTCTGGCTGGGGTCACGGCGCTCTGGGTTATGGGCTATACGATGAACCTTGTGGTGCTCTTCTCGTTGATCCTTGTGGTGGGGATGCTGGTGGACGGGGCCATTGTGACCACCGAACTGGCCGACCGCCGCCTGCAAGAGGGGCATGCGCCCCGCGCCGCCTATGCCCATGCCGCCAAGCGCATGGCATGGCCGATCATCGCCTCTACCGCCACGACGCTCAGCGTGTTCTTCCCGCTGCTGTTTTGGACCGGCACGGTGGGGGAGTTCATGAAGTTCCTGCCCATCACGGTGATCCTGACCCTGACCGCATCGCTTTTCATGGCGCTGGTTTTTATTCCCGTGGTTGGCGGGATCATCGGCAAACGGCCCCCGCAGTCCGCCAAGGACAAGGCCACGCTCTATGCCGCCGAACAGGGCGATCCGCGTGACCTGAAGGGCTTCACCGGCGGCTATGTCAAACTGCTGCAATTCGCCATTCTGCGGCCATGGATGACGCTGATCCTTGCAATTGCCATGCTGATGGGCGGCTTCACCGCCTATGCGCAATTTGGCAACGGCATCACCTTTTTCCCTGAAGTGGAACCTGATTTTGCGCAGGTACAGGTGCGCGCGCGGGACAACTTCTCGATCTACGAACAAGACGCGCTGGTGCGGCAGGTCGAACAACGTCTCTTTGCCTATGACGAGATTGCCAGCGTCTATGCCCGCACCGGCAGCAGCAACCGTGACAGCGCCGACCTGATCGGCACCATTCAGGTAGAGTTCACCGAATGGGACGAACGGCGGACCGCCGCCATGATTGGCGAAGAAATCCGGACCGAGATGGCGGCCATTCCGGGGATCGACGTGCAGGTGCAAACCGCCTCGAACGGCCCATCGGCGGGCAAGCCGGTCAACCTGCGGGTCCAAGCCCATGATCCTGAGGTGCAGCAACAGGTGGTCGACCAAATCCGCGAAAAGATGGCCGATATCGGCGGCTTTACCGACGTGACCGACTCGCGCCCCCTGCCGGGGGTGGAGTGGCGGATCGCGGTGAACCGCTCTGAGGCGGCGCGGTTTGGGGCCGATATCTCGACCTTGGGCCAAGCGGTGCAATTGCTCACGCGGGGCATCACCGTGGCGGATTATCGGCCCGACGATGCCGAAGGCTCCATCGACATCAACGTGCGCTTTCCATCGGATGAGCGCACGCTGGAAGAGTTGCAATCGCTGCGCGTGCCGACCTCGGCGGGGCTGGTGCCGATCTCGAACTTCGTGACCTTTGAGCCAAGCCCCCGCACCGGTACGATCACGCGGGTGGATCAAGAGCGGGTGGTGACAATTGAGGCTAACGTCGCACCGGGCGTTCTGGTGAACGACCAAACCGTCGCCCTGCGCAGCGCGATTGACGCGATGGACCTGCCGCCGGGTGTCGAGGCCTCCTTCGCCGGGGAGGCGGAGGACCAGCAGGAATCGATGATTTTCCTCGCGGGGGCGTTTATTACCGCGATTTTCCTGATGTTCGTGATCCTCGTGATCCAGTTCAACAGCTTCTACCAAGCCTTTGTCGTCATGTCGGCCATCGTCTTTTCGATTGCCGGGGTGCTGTTCGGCCTGCTGGTCACCGGACGGCCCTTTGGGGTGGTCATGGGGGGGATCGGTGTGATCGCCTTGGCGGGGATCGTGGTGAACAATAATATCGTTCTGATCGACACTTATAATGACCTCAAAAAAGCGGGGCTTTCGCCGCTTGAGGCCGCGCTGCGCACCGGGGCGCAGCGTTTGCGTCCGGTGGTGCTGACCTCGGTCACCACGGCGCTTGGCCTGATGCCCATGGTGATCGGCCTCAACATCAACTTTTTCACCCGTGAGATCGTCTATGGCGCGCCCTCTACCCAATGGTGGACCGAGCTGAGTTCGGCCATCGCGGGCGGTCTGGTGGTGGCCACTGTGCTGACGCTGGTGGTGACACCGGCGATGCTGATGCTGGGAGAGAAGAAAGCGAAACGCACCGAGCCGACCCCGCAAGAGCCGGAACCGGTCGCGATCTAAGTCAAGGTCAGGCGGCCCAAGATCAGGCGGCTCAGGATCAGGCGGCCTTGTCGGCCTTGTCCTCGGTTAGGATGGTGTAAAGCGTGGCCGGATCGGGGTTCGACCGCAGCTTGGTACAGATGCTGGTGTCGCGCAGCGTGCGGGCCACCAGTGCCAGCGCCTTGAGGTGCTCCACCCCCGCATCTTCGGGGGCGAAGAGAGCAAAGGCCACATCGACTGGCTGACGATCGACCGAAGAGAAATCAATCGGTTTGTCCAAGAGCACGAAAGCACCGACCACGCGGTCGATCCCGTCCATCCGCGCATGGGGCAGGGCGACGCCGTGGCCGACACCGGTCGGCCCGAGGGTTTCGCGCGTCATCAGCGCATCCACCACTTGGCCGGCCGGCAGCCCATAGGCTTGCTGGGCGAGTTCGCCGATATCCTGCATCAGACGCTTCTTGCTCGAAGCCGAAGTCAAAACCTTCACGGCCTCTGGCTTGAGGAGTTTGCCGAAATCCATTCCGCTCGCCCTGCTCTTTGGCGGATATTACCGCCGTGGGTTACGAAGGGTCGATCCAGCCGATGTTGCCGTCTTCGCGACGGTACACGACATTCATCCCTTCCTGGCCTTCCTTGCGAAACAGCAGCACCGGGTCACCCGACAATTCCATCTGCATCACCGCTTCACCGACAGACAAAGTTGGCACCTTCGTCTGCATCTCTGCAATGATCATGGGTTGGAGGGTATCAGGTTCCTGCGCATCTGAATCGCTGTCTGACGCGAGGATATAGGAGGACGCGCCCAAAAGTTCAACCGGTTCGGCGCGTTCTTTGTGATGGTCCTTCAGGCGGCGCTTGTAGCGGCGCAGCTGTTTTTCCATCTTTTCGCAGCAGTTATCGAAGGCGGCATAGATCTCTGTCGCCTTGGCCTTGGCCGACGCATTTAGACCGGTGGAAAGATGCACGGTGGCCTCGCAGGCAAATTCGTGACCTGTTTTGGAAAACACCACCATAGCATCTGTCGGGCGTTCGGCATATTTGGTGACCGCCTCGTCCAGTTCGGTCCGGACATGTGTCCGGAGCGCATCGCCAATGTCGATCTGTTTGCCACTGATCTGATACCGCATATCGTCTCCTTGTCTTTCTTGTTCCGAACATTGCCAAACGGTCCACACGCGTGGAGCGCGACAACTTTCAGATATGGAGGAATGGTGCTGCGACCAGGATGATTTCGACCGTTCCTTCGCGGGAAGGGCGATGCAGGATCAAACAGGAACGCGATGTCACCATAGGTCAATGAGGCCGCGTTTCGGTTTGAAAGTCAATGGCGCCGATGCGTCGGGCGACTTTTAATGACTACAATCAGAGCGATTTTCGACAAAGGCTAAGCAATGCTCTGCCGAGGTCTGGTCGAGGCGCTGAAGGACGCTAAGTGTTAGGAAATGCGGAAGTTATCGCCAAGGTAGACGCGGCGCACATTCTCGTTTTGCACAACTTCTTCGGGCGTTCCGGACATCAGAACTTTGCCCTCATGCAGGATATAGGCGCGGTCCACGATCTCTAGGGTTTCGCGGACGTTGTGGTCGGTGATCAGCACGCCAATGCCCCGTTTTTTAAGGTCGGCAACCAATTGCCGGATGTCCCCGACAGAGATCGGATCGACCCCGGCAAAGGGTTCGTCAAGCAGCAGATAGTTGGGATTGGCGGCCAGACAGCGGGCGATTTCGACGCGGCGACGCTCCCCACCCGACAGGGCCAGCGCAGGCGCGCGGCGCAGGTGTTCGATGGAAAACTCGGTCAGCAACTCCTCGAGCCGTTCGCGGCGCTGGTGACGGTGTTTGACCCGGATATCGAGAATCGCGCTGATGTTGTCTTGCACCGACAGCCCGCGAAAGATGCTCATTTCCTGCGGCAGATAGCCAATCCCAAGCTGCGCACGGCGGTACATCGGCAGGGTGGTGACATCCTTGCCATCCACAGTGACGCGCCCGCCTTCGGGCGTGACCAGCCCGGCCACCGCGTAGAAAGTCGTTGTCTTGCCCGAGCCGTTCGGCCCCAACAGCGCCACGACCTCACCCCGGTCAAGCTCCATCGAAAAGTCGCGGATCACCGCTTTCTTGCGATAAGACTTGCGCAAATGCTGAATGCGCAGGCCGGATTCGCCCCCGGCGACCTTGAGTTCGGGCGGCATCAGTTGCCGCTGCCGGGCTGCAAGATTGTCTTCACGCCGCCCGACATCTGCGCCGTGCCGTCGTTCAGGTTTACTGTCATTTCCTGCGCGCTCAACGCACTGGGGCCTTGGGTCATCAGCACATCGCCGCTCATTACCAAGGTGCCTGCGTCGATATCATAGTCGGCCCGCTGCGATTCAGCGGCATCTTCGCCCGCGACCAAGACCACGCCGCCAGTTGCTTCCAGCTTGGCGATGCCTTGATCCGACGCGCGATAGATCACCTCGACCTTGCCGGCGGATAGGGTCATTTCGCCCTGCGAAATCAATACATTGCCGGTAAAGACAGCGGTGCCCGTGGCGTTGTCGACCGACAGGTTGTCGGCGGTCACTTCGACGGGCAGGCTGGTATCTTGCTCTAGCGCGCCAAAGGCCACATCGGCAGATTGGGCAGAGACAGGGGCGGCATGCAGCGCGAGAAACAGCGGCAGCATCAAAATAATCAAATGTCTCAAGGCAGTTACTCTTTCGTTGCTTGCGGCGTGTATATCAGTTTCACACCCTTTGTGAAAAGCAATTGCGATCCGACGCTGTTCTGGCGGTTGGTGATGACCATGCGCCCGGCGGTGATTTCGCCTGCGGGGCTGGTGGCTTTGACCGGGCCGGGTGATAGCAGATCTAGTGTGGTGAGGTTTGAAGTCATCCGGTCCGACAGAATCTGGTAGCCGGTTGAGGTGCTAACCCGCACATCGCCCGCCAGTTCCGCCTCTTCCGCGCCGGTGTCAAACCGACCTCTGTTGGATTGCAGGGTGATCTTGGCACCGCCCTGTAGGTCCAGCGTCGCCTCGATCTCTTCGGCCTCATTGGTGCCGGTTTCCCCGCCGGGGGTGGTCAGCTTTTCCGCCGAGAATGAGATCAGATCGCCATCCGCCGTGGTGCCGGAATAGAAGGGGCCGGTGATCTGCTGATCGCGCAGCCGCTCTTGCACTTCTTTATCCGCAAAGGGGATCACAGCCTGCGGCTCAATCGCGCGCGACAGCAAAAACAGGGTCGACAGCAGCGCCAGCGCGATCAGCGGAAAGAGCACTTTCAGCCAAGAGACGACGCGAGAGTGGCGATCCCCCTTCATCGCACGCTACCCCAGCCCAACGCGCAGGCAGTCGTGGATATGCAGCAGGCCCACGGGCGATTTGCCGTCGTTCTGGGCCGGGTCGGTCACGATCAAGCAGGTGATCTTGCGGTTGTTCATCACGCCCACGGCTTTTTCCGCTAGTTCGTCGGGGCCGATGGTGACAGGGGCCGGGGTCATGACCTCACGCGCGGTCATGGTCATCAACCCGTCAAGGTGCCGCGCGAGGTCGCCCATGGTGATGATCCCGGCCAGTGCGCCAGCGCCATCGGTCACGCAGACCACGCCAAAGCCCTTGCGGCTCATCTCGCTCAGCGCGTCGGGCATCGGTGCGTCGGCTGCGACCAGCGGCAGGGCACCGCCCACATGCATCAGATCGGCCACACGGCTCAGCCTTGCGCCCAGTTTGCCGCCGGGGTGGAAGTCGCGGAAATGCTCGGCGGTGAAGGCGCGGTTCTCCATCAGGGCCACGGCCACAGCATCGCCCATCGCCAGCGTCAAGGTGGTCGAGGTGGTCGGCACGACGCCGGTGCCGCAGGCCTCTGCCGCGCGGGGCAGTTCCAGCACCACGTCGCTATGGCGGCCAAGGCTGCTGTCGGGGCGGCTGGTGATGCCGATGAGCGGGATCGCATAGCGGCGCGAATAGGCGATGAGGTTGGCCAGCTCCGGTGCCTCGCCCGAGTTTGAAATCGCCAGCACCACATCAGCCGCAGTGATCATCCCCAGATCACCGTGGCTCGCCTCCGCCGGGTGCACGAATTGCGCGGGCGTGCCGGTAGAGGCCAGCGTCGCTGCGATCTTGTTGCCGATATGGCCCGATTTGCCGATGCCGGTGACGATCACGCGGCCCTTGCAGGCGCGCATCAGATCGACAGCGGCGCGAAAGCGGTCATCAAGGCTGTCGGCCAGCAGCGTCAGCGCCTCGGATTCGCAGCGGATGACGCGGCGGGCGGTATCAAGGAAAGGTGTGCTCATGCGTGTGCGAAGATGTCCGTGTCCGGCCATCCCTCCAGATCCAGCCGGGCGCGCATCGGCAAGAAATCGAAACAGGCCTGCGCCATGTCCATCCGGCCTTCGCGTATCAGGCGTTTGTTAAGTTCATCGCGCAGCCTGTGCAGATAGAGCACATCCGACGCGGCATAGTCGATCTGCGCTTGGGTCAGCTTTTCGGCCCCCCAATCGCTGGATTGTTGCTGTTTCGAGATGTCGACGCTCAGCAGTTCTTGGCACAGTTTCGCCAACCCGTGCCGGTCGGTATAGGTGCGCACCAGACGGCTGGCGATCTTGGTGCAATAGACCGGCGCTGCGGTGGCGCCAAAGGTGTTGCGCATCGCGGCGATGTCAAAACGGCCGTAGTGGAACAGCTTCAGCACATGTGGATCTTCCAACAGCGCGCAGAGGTTCGGCGCCTCGGTCTGGCCCTTGGCGACCTGCACCAGATGCGCGTGACCATCGCCGCCCGAAAGCTGCACAACACAGAGCCGGTCGCGATGCGGATGCAGCCCCATCGTTTCGCAATCGATGGCGACCATCGGCCCAAGGTCGAGGTCATCCGGCAGGTCGTTCTGATAGAGGAAATTTGTCATGAGCACGTCTATATCGTGCTTGTGCGGCATGGGAAAGCGGAGGCTTCGCCCCGGGTCAGGCGGTGGCCAGATCCTGCAATGCGGGGCGGGGATAGCGGCGCAGCAAGCGGGCGACCAGTAGATGGCACCGGTAACCGGACCACTCGGGGCGGATCAACCCGCCGGGCAGGGCGGGGTGTTTTAGCACCAGCCGCCGCCAATTGTGCACGATCAGACAGCGCAGAACCGCGACATCCAAGGCGCTCAACCTGTCTGCATCCGGCAGTTCGGCGTCCAAGGTAGAAAGCGCAGCCAGCAGCGCAGCATAGTCGGCCTCAAGCTCGGCAGGCTCCACCGCGCGGCGCAGCCAGTCGGGCGGCGGCCTGCCGGGCAGGGCAAGGCAGTCTTTGGGGGCCGCGTTACCGGCCCGCCCGACATAGGCGCGGGGCATGGCGGCGATGAAACCCGCGTCCCGCAGGGCGCTGTCGGTCTCGCGTCCGTTCTCTTCGGTCACCACCATCTGCCATGGCTCTGACAGGTCCGGCGGCGCGGCGTAGATGCGGGGGCTGGCGGCGGCACTTTCCGCGCGGCCTTGGGCGGTCAGGCTGTGCTGGCTGATCCGCCCGACCTTGTGTGACTGCAACCACCCGTCATTGCGCAGCCGATGGAGCGCCACGCGGCTCGCCTCTGGCCGCACGTCGAGCGCGCCCATGATCGTCGAGAGCACCGGCCCGTCGATCGCATCGCCCTCTCCCTGTGCCAGATCGCCAAACAGGCTGACCATCAGCGACCAGACGCGCTGGCCCCCCAAGCCCGCAAAGGCCGCGACAGCGGGAAGGGAGGGATCAGAGGGCATTCATCGTCAGCAGTTCATATTCCGCGACCGCCTCCTCGCGTTGGTTGGTCAGGGTCACATGCCAGCGCACCTCGCCATATTCCTCGGTGCGCGGCGTCTTGTGCTTGACCGAGAGCCGCACCTTGATGCTGTCGCCCGCCGAGACAGGCTCAAGAAAGCGCAGGTTGTCGAGGCCGGTATTGGCCAGCACCGGGCCGGGATCGGGCTGCACGAAAAGGCCCGCAGCGAAGCTGAGCAAGAGGTAGCCGTGTGCCACGCGGCCCGGGAAGAAGGGGTTCGCGGCGGCGGCCTCGTCGTCCATATGAGCGTAGAAAGTATCGCCGGTGAAATGGGCGAAGGTCTCGATATCCTCCAGCGTGACTTCTCGGGTGGGCGAGTAGAAGGTTTCGCCCAGATCCAGCTCGGTGAAACGGCGGGTGAAGGGATGCGCGCGGTCTGTGATCTCTTCCGCCCCCGGCACCCATTGTTTGCCGATCGTGGTGAGGATGTCGGGGCTGCCCTGAATGGCCGTGCGCTGCATGTAATGCATCACGCCGCGGATGCCGCCCAGTTCTTCGCCGCCGCCTGCCCGGCCCGGCCCGCCATGCACCATATGCGGCAGCGGAGAGCCGTGGCCCGTGGCCTCCCCCATCGACGTGCGGTTGTTGAAATAGAGCCGTCCGTGGAAGGCTGCGGAGCCCATGGTCAACTCGCGCGCCACCTCACCATCGTTGGTGATGATGGAGGCGACGAGAGAGCCTTGGCCGCGGTTCAGCAACTGCGAGGCGTGGGCCAGATCGCGGTAGGGCATGAGGGTGGACACCGGGCCGAAAGCCTCGGTGTCATGCACGCGCTCGGCCTTATCTGGGTCTGCACAATGGAACAGCATCGGCGGCAAGAATGCGCCCTTGTCTTTGTCAGCGCCTTTGACTGTGAAGTTGTCGGGGTCGCCAAAAACACGCTCGGCCTCGGCACTCAGCAGACCCACCTTTTCCAGCACGTCGCGTTTCTGGCTACCCGAGACCAGCGCGCCCATGCGCGTATCCTCGGCGCGGGGGGCGCCGATGGTGGTCTTGGCGAGCCGTTCGGACAGGGCCGCGATCACCGCGTCGACCTGCGCCTGCGGCACCATGATGCGGCGGATGGCGGTGCATTTCTGCCCTGCTTTCGCGGTCATCTCGCGCTGCACTTCCTTGACGAAGAGGTCGAACTCTGGCGTGCCGGGCACGGCGTCGGGGCCAAGGACCGAGGCGTTTAGACTGTCTTGCTCCGAGGTGAAACGCACGGAGTTCTGCAGCAACAAGGGATTGCTGCGCAGTTTCAGCGCGGTATCGGCAGATCCGGTAAAGGCCACGGCATCCTGACAGTCGAGGTGGTCGAGCATGTCGCCCAAGCCGCCGCTGACCAGTTGCAGCGCGCCCTTCGGCAGCAGCCCACTGTCGAGCATCAGCCGCACGCAATGTTCAGTGACGTAGCAGGTCGCCGTTGCCGGTTTTACGATCGCCGGGACACCTGCCAGCAGGGTCGGGGCCAGCTTCTCCAACATGCCCCAGACCGGGAAGTTGAAGGCGTTGATATGCACCGCCACGCCCTGCAGTGGGGTGCATATATGCCGACCCATGAACTGGCCCTCGCGGCCCAATTGCTCGGGCGCACCGTCGAGATAGACATGGGCGTCCGGCATCTCGCGCCGACCTTTAGAGGCGAAAACCAGCATGGTGCCGATGCCGCCGTCGATGTCGATCTTGTGGTCCGACAGCGTCGCGCCGGTGTCGTAGCTCAGATCATAAAGCGCTTGCTTGTGCTCCATCAGATGCAGCGCCAGCGCTTTCAGCATCCGCGCGCGGTCGTGGAAGGTCATGGCGCGCAAGGTAGGGCCGCCGTGGTCGCGGGCAAAGCCCAGCATGGCCTGCGCGTCGAGCGCATCGTTGCCGGCCTGCGCGATGACCTCGCCGGTGATGGCGCTGGCGATGTTGCGGGCGCCCGCGCCCGGGGCCAGCCATTCGCCTGCCGCGTAACTGTGAATATCGCGCATGTCGGCTCCTTTAGTGCGTGTCGTAGTCGATGGTGAGCGTATCGCTCAGCGGATAGCTCTGGCAGGTCAGCACATAGCCGCGCTCGACCTCGTAATCCTCCAGCGCGTGGTTCGAGATCATCTCGACCTCGCCCTCCAGCACCTTGCCCATGCAGGTCGAACAGACCCCGGCCTTGCAGGAGAACGGCGCTTCCTGTCCGTTTTCAAGCGCCGCTTCCAGCACCGATTGGCCCTTCTGCATGGTGAAACTGCGCCGCGCGCCGTCGATGATGACGGTGATTTCGGTGCCGCTCTGCCCCTCGCTGCGCTTGGCCATTTCCTGTTTGGCCAGACGGCCCTGCTGGCTTTCGCTGAAGAGTTCGAACTTGATCTGTTCGTCGGTCAGCCCATTGGTCTTGAGCGCCTCGGCAATCGCCAGCATCATCGGCTCAGGGCCGCAGATGAAGGCGGTGTCGATATTGTCGATCTGGATCCAATGTTTAAACAGCGCATCGCATTTCGCTTGATCGATACGGCCCTCAAACAACTCCATATCCTGACCGGATTCGAGGATGTGGATCACCGTCAGCCGGTCCATGTAGCGGTTTTTGAGGTCTTCAAGCTCCTCGCGGAACATGATCGTGTTCACCGCGCGGTTGGCATAGACCAGCGTGAAGGTCGATCGCGGCTCGCGTTTCAGCACTGTTTTCAGAATCGACAGCACCGGGGTGATGCCCGAGCCACCCGCGAAGCCGAGATAGTTCTTGGCCACCTCCGGCTCGA
The DNA here is from genome assembly GCF_040148765.1 of Sulfitobacter sp. NFXS29. NCBI lineage: Bacteria > Pseudomonadati > Pseudomonadota > Alphaproteobacteria > Rhodobacterales > Roseobacteraceae > Sulfitobacter > Sulfitobacter sp. NFXS29. The sequence goes on along the minus strand of NZ_JAGDED010000007.1, from coordinate 29,588 downwards.
TCGCGGTGAAGAATTTGCCCTGCGGCGGCATGGCGTGGAGCGTATCGCCGACCTTGAGCTCGGTATTGGCATAGGTCGAGAACGCGCCGCCATCGACCCGCTTGATCCCGACCTTCAACTCGCCGTCGTCGAGACCGGCGCAGATCGAGTAGTTGCGGCGCAGCTCGGTGCCGTCGAAATCCTGTTTGAAGGTCAGGTACTGGCCTTGGGTGAAGGCAAAGGCATCCGGGTTTTCCGGCTTCAGCGTCAGCACCACCGCGTCGCGGATGGTGTGGTGGATGTCGGTGACGGTGAGGGGGTGAAACTGGCTCATCGGGGCCTCAGATACATTTGAAATAGTCGAAGGGTTCACGGCATTCGGTGCAGCGCCACTGCGCCTTGCAGGGGGTCGAACCGAACTGGCTGACCCGCTCCACCGCGGGGGATTTGCAATGCGGGCAATGTTGCGGCCCACCGGCGGGGCGGGGTGGCGCGATGCCGTAGGCTTCGAGCTTGGCGCGGCCGGTGTCGGTCATCCACTCAGTAGTCCATGGCGGGGAGAGCTGGCGCTTCAGCTCCAGCTTTTCGATCCCGTGGCCGTGCAGCGCTATCTCGATATCGAGGTTGATGATGCTGGTGGCCGGGCAGCCCGAATAGGTCGGCGTGATGGTCACGACCAGCGTGTCGCCCTGCCAAACCACGTCGCGGATGATACCCAGATCAGTGAGTGAGATCGCGGGGATCTCCGGGTCCGGGATCGCCGAGAGCCATGCCCAAACCGTCTCTAACGCGGGCTTTTCGGCCAGCGCGGCACTGCGCGGGGCGGTATCGCGCACCACCCCCGGCACCGGCGCGGGGGCCGGCCGGCTGTGGGGGCTGGGTTTCACCATGTGGCGTCCGGGTAGGCGCGCTGCAGCCACTGCATCTGGGTCAGCATATGGCCGAGATGTTCGCTGTGCCGCGCGCCGCTTTTTCCGCCTTTGTGGGCAAAGTCGTCTTCCGGTTTGGTGAGGGTCGCGGCTGCCAGCGAGTCGCCGACCAATTGGTCATAGCTCGCGCGCAGGCTTTCCGGTTCGGGCGCGATGCCCGCCTTGACCATCGCCGTGTCGACGTCATCGCCGATGAACATCTCGCCGACATAGGGCCAAAGCAGATCAAGCGCCGCCTGCATCCGACGGTGGCTTTCCTCGGTCCCGTCGCCGAGGCCGATCACCGTGTCAGAAGAGCGCTCGAGGTGATAGGTCACTTCCTTGGCCGATTTCTCGGCGATGGCGGCAATTTCCTTGTCGCTGGAATCGATCAGCGCGGTCAGCTGCGCCAGATGCCATGCGTCAAACAGGAACTGCCGCATCATCGTCTGGCCGAAGTCGCCGTTGGGCTGTTCGACCAGCAAGACATTGCGGAAATCCCAGACGTCGCGGTGGAAGGCCAGCTTGTCGGCATCGCGGCCTGCGCCTTCGACTTCACCGGCAAGACCTAGCCAAAGCTGCGTCTGCCCGATCAGGTCCAGCGCCACGTTCGCCAGCGCGATGTCTTCTTCCAACACCGGGGCCACGCCGCACCATTCCGAGACGCGGTGGCCCAGCACCAGCGCGTTGTCGCCCATGCGGCAGAGGAATTCGAACTTGGGATCGGTGCTCACATCGCCCCCACTTCGTCGGGAATGTCGAAGAACGTCGGGTGCCGGTAAACCTTGTCATTGGCGGGCTCGTAAAGCGCGCCTTTTTCTTCCGGCGAGGAGGCGGCGATAGCGCTGGCCTCGACCGCCCAGATGCTCACGCCTTCGTTGCGGCGGGTATAGACGTCGCGGGCGTTCTTGATCGCCATTTCCGCGTCTGGCGCGTGCAGGCTGCCGACGTGGCGGTGGCTCAGACCGTGCTGGCCGCGGATGAAGATCTCCCACAGGGGCCATTCGGTGGTCCGCGCCTTGCCATGCGGGGCGGCTTCGGTGCCTGTGTATTCGCTGGATTCAGGGCTGCTCATGTCGCTTACTCCGCTGCCATTTTTCTGCTGCGCTTTTTCTCGGCGTGGGCCAGAAGCCCCTCGCGCACCCAACGGCCGTCGTCCCAGGCCTTGTTGCGCGCCGCCAGCCGTTCGGTGTTGCAGGGGCCATTGCCTTTGAGCACCTGAAAGAACTCTTCCCAATCCGGCTCGGCGAAATCGTAGTGGCCGGTTTCCTCGTTGAACTTGAGGGTCTCGTCGGGGATCGTCAGGCCGAGGTATTCGGCCTGTGGCACCGTCTCGTCGACGAACTTCTGGCGCAGCTCGTCGTTGGTGTTCATCTTGATCTTCCACGCCATCGACTGCGCGGAATGGACCGAGTCTTTGTCCGACGGACCGAACATCATCAGCGCCGGGAACCAGAAACGGTTCAGTGCATCTTGGGCCATTTTGCGCTGCGCCTCTGTGCCCTTGGCCATCTTCATCATGATGTCGAAGCCTTGGCGCTGGTGGAAGGACTCCTCCTTGCAGATCCGCACCATCGCCCGGGCGTAAGGGCCATAAGAGGTCCGCTGCAGCGGCACTTGGTTCATGATCGCGGCGCCATCGACCAGCCAGCCGACAGCGCCCATATCGGCCCATGTTAGGGTCGGATAATTGAAGATCGAAGAGTACTTCATCTTCCCCGACAGCAGATCGCGGGTCATCTGGTCGCGGGTCACGCCAAGCGTCTCCGCCGCGCAATAGAGGTAGAGGCCGTGGCCGGCCTCGTCCTGCACTTTAGCCAAGAGGATCGCCTTGCGCTCCAGCGTCGGCGCGCGGGTGATCCAGTTGCCCTCGGGCAGCTGGCCGACGATTTCAGAGTGGGCGTGCTGGCCGATCTGGCGGATCAGGTTCTTGCGGTAGCCATCGGGCATCCAGTCCTTGGGCTCGATCTTGCCGCCCGCGTCGATGCGTTCCTGAAAGGCGCGCTCTTCAGGCTCCATCTCGTCGAGGGACTTGATGCCCTTGCCGGTGGATTTGATCATCTGTGCATACATCGTTCTGTTCCTTTCTCGGAAAGAAGTCTCAGCCTGCGTTTTCGAGGATCAGTGCAACGCCCTGACCCACGCCCACACACATCGTACATAGCGCGTATTTGCCGCCCGTCCGCTTGAGTTGCAGCGCCGCCGTCATCACCAGACGCGCGCCGGACATGCCCAGAGGGTGTCCGATGGCGATGGCGCCGCCGTTGGCGTTCACATGGGGCGCGTCGTCCGGCACGCCAAGCGCGCGCAGGGTGGCGAGGCCTTGGCTCGCGAAGGCCTCGTTGAGTTCGATCACATCCATCTGCTCGATGGTGAGGCCCGCGCGGTCCAGCACCTTGCGGACTGCGGGGATCGGGCCGATGCCCATGACGCGCGGCTCGACACCTGCGGCAGACATGGCAACAACGCGGGCGATGGGGTTGAGGCCGTGGTCCTTCACGCCCGCCTCAGACGCCAGCAGCATCGCCGCCGCGCCATCATTCACGCCCGAGGCGTTGCCCGCGGTAACCGTGAGGTCCGCGCCATTGATGCCGCGCAGTTTGGCGAGCTTATCGCGCGAGGTACCGGGGCGGGGGTGCTCATCGCGGTCCACGACCACGTCATCACCCTTGCGCTGCGGGATCGTGACGGGGGTGATTTCCTCAGCAAAGATACCCTTTTCATCCGCCTGGGCCCAGCGTTGCTGGCTGCGCGCTGCAAAAGCGTCTTGATCTTCGCGCGACACGTCATGGTCGGCGGCGACGTTGTCGGCGGTTTCGGGCATGGAATCCACGCCGAACTGGGCCTTCATCTTGGGGTTCACAAAGCGCCAGCCGATGGTGGTGTCATAGACGGCATTGCTGCGCGAAAAGGCGGTTTCGGCCTTGGGCATGACGAAAGGCGCGCGGGACATGCTCTCGATCCCGCCTGCAATGGCCAAATCCATATCACCAGCGCGGATCGCCCGGGCGGCGGCCCCCACGGCATCCATGCCGCTGGCGCAGAGACGGTTGATCGTGGCGCCCGGGACATCGACGGGCAGACCCGCCAGCAGAGCGGCCATGCGCGCGACGTTGCGGTTGTCTTCGCCCGCTTGGTTGGCGCAGCCCATGATGACATCATCGACACGCGCCCAGTCCACCGAAGGATTGCGCTCCATCAGCGCCTTCAACGGGATCGCGGCCAGATCGTCGGCGCGAACCGAAGAGAGGATGCCGCCGTAACGGCCAATGGGGGTGCGCTGCGCGTCGCAAATAAATGCCTGCATGGGGGTGCTCCTGTTGTTGCCCCACAATTTACACATCAGGGCGATTCGTTTCAATCAAAATGTTACGGAATATAATTTCGGCGTTGATTTCGGTAACACGTTACAGCCCTGTCGCCAAAGCTTCGCCAAAGGGTCACGCAGCTGTCGGCGCTCTGTCACGCATAGGGGGTTCTGTGCGGCCATCGCCACCCTCAGAGGAAGCCCAAGATGACCAAACTGATCCGCCCGACCCGTCGCGCTGTGCTGGCGGGCTCCACCGCCTTTGCCGCAAGCCTTGCCATGCCCAGCCTCAGCCGTGCCGCCGCGCGCCCGGTGTTTACCCATGGGGTGCAATCGGGTGATGTCGACACGCAATCCGGCATGATCTGGACCCGCACCGACCGCCCGGCGCGGGTGCAGGTCGAAATCTCTACAACCGAAAGCTTCGCCAACGCCCGGCAGCTTGCACCGATGAACGCGCTGCCGAACCACGATCTGGCCGTGAAACGTCTGGTCGAAGGGCTGCCGTCGGATCAGGATATTTTCTACCGCTTCACCGCTGCTGACCTGAGCGACATCAACGCGACCTCCGAGCCGATCATCGGCCAGTTCCGCACCGCGCCGGCCGCCCGCCGGAATGTGCGCTTTGCTTGGTCGGGCGATACCGCCGGTCAGGGCTGGGGCATCGACGATGAGGGCATGCGCACCTATGCGACCATGGCCAAACACCGCCCGGATTTCTTCCTGCATTCCGGTGACACGATCTATGCCGATGGCCCGCTCGAGGATGAGGTGCAGCTTGAGGATGGCACGCTGTGGAAAAACACCACCATCATCGACGAGAAGCGCAAAGTGGCTGAGACGCTGGACGAATATCGCGGCCAGTGGAAATACAACCTGATGGACGATCATGTGCGCGAGATGAACGCCCATGTGCCGACCTTCATGCAGTGGGACGACCATGAGGTCGTGAACAACTGGTCCTCCTCGCGCAGCCTGATGGAAGACGACCGCTATAGCGAGAAGTCGATCCACGTTCTCGCCGCCCGCGCCTCGCAAGCCTTCCATGAGATGACCCCGCTGCGCATCACCCCCGCCGAGCCGGGGCGGGTTTACCGCAAGATCAACTACGGTCCGATGCTGGATGTCTTTTTCCTCGACCTGCGCAGCTACCGCGGGCCGAACAGCGAGAACATGCAGACCGAGATGTCGCAGGCCACAGAGATCCTCGGGGCCGAGCAGATGGCATGGCTCAAGCGCGAGCTGACCAATTCGGCGGCCACATGGAAGGTCATCGCCTGCGACATGCCCATCGGTCTGGTTGTCGGCGGCGGGGCCGAGGCGGTTGCCAATGGCGATAATGGTGCCGCCAAGGGCCGCGAGCAAGAGATTGCAGGGCTGCTGCGTTTCATCAAGACCGCGCAGGTCGACAACGTGGTCTGGTTCACGGCGGATGTGCATTACACCGCCGCGCATTACTACAACCCCGACAAGGCGCAGTTTCAGGACTTTGACCCGTTTTGGGAGTTTGTCTCGGGCCCGCTGCACGCGGGCACCTTTGGTCCGAACGAATTGGACGGCACCTTTGGCCCCGAGTTGAAATACGTCAAAGCACCGGAGGAGGGTCAGGTGAACCTGCCGCCTTCTGCTGGTCTGCAATTCTTTGGGTTGGTCGATATCGATGCCAAGACCCAGCAGATGAAAGTGCGCCTGATGGACCGTGCCGATACCGAGCTTTATTCGGTGACGCTCGACCCTAAAGGAGCGGCGATCTAAGCGCCCTCCGCTTGGCACAGTGAGAGGATCGCCCGGATGCGGGCGATCCTTTTCGTGTCTTAGTAGTCGACGCCGCGCTGCGCTTTTATCCCTGCTTTGAACGGGTGTTTGACCTCGGACATCTCGGTCACCAGATCGGCATAGTCGCAAAGCTCGGGCCTTGCGTCGCGGCCTGTCAGCACCACCGCTGTCCGTTTGTCGCGGGCATTAAGCCCGGCGATGACATCTTCGATCTTGAGGTATTCATAGCGGATGGCGATGTTAATTTCATCCATCACCACAAGGTCATATTCGCCGCTTGCCATCATTTCGCGTGCTTTGCCGAATGCGGCTTCGGCGGCGGCGATGTCGCGGTTGCGGTCTTGGGTGTCCCAAGTGAAACCTTCGCCCATCGTGTGCCATGTCACCTCGTCCAGCTGTTCAAAGAACAGCCGTTCGCCGGTTTTCCATTTGCCCTTGATGAACTGTACTACGCCAACGCGCTGTTTCCAGCCAAGCGCGCGTACGACCACCCCGAAAGCAGAGGAGGATTTGCCCTTGCCCGGCCCGGTATGGACCAGCACCAGACCCTTGTCAGGGTCTTGCAGTTCGGCCACCTTGGCGCGTTGTTCGGCCTGACGCTGCTGCATCTTCTCCTTATGGTCTCGCGGATCCGCGTCGCTCATCGGTCATCTCCTCTATCCGGTTTCGGGGCACCATAGGCAGAGGGCGAGCGGGGCGAAAGCCCGCAATGAATCACGCCTTGGGATCGGTGACAGACCGCGCCTTGCCGCGTTCCATCCCCAACTGCCGTTCGCGCCAGATCACCAGCGCGCCCGCGCTGATCACCAGCGCCGCGCCCGCCAGCATCATCATCGTTGGCAGTTCGGCAAAGAAGACATAGCCCAGCACGATGGCAAAAAGCATCGAGGTATAGTCATAGGGCGCCAGCATTGAGGCCGAGCCAAAGCGATAGGCCGAGGTGATCAGAATCTGCGCCACCCCGCCAATCAGCCCGGCCAGAACCAAGAGGCCGAAGGTTTGCAGATCCGGCATGACCCAACCAAAGGGCAGGGTGCAAAGCGCCAGCAGCGACGCGGTGCAGGAGAAGTAGAACACGATCGCGGCGGTGTCTTCGTTCTGCACCAATTGCCGGATGTGGATCTGCACAAGACTGCGCACCATCGTCGCCATCAGAATCAACAGCGCGCCAATGGTGGCTGTCTGTTCCATCGTACCGATGCTGCTGAAACGCGGCCAGAGGATGATCATCACGCCAACCAGCCCGATCGCCACGGCAGTCACGCGGATCAGACGGATTTGTTCGCCCAGCAATACGGCGGCAAGGATCACGGTGAAAATCGGTGTGGCAAAGCCGATGGCGGTGACCTCGGGCAGGGGCAGCAGGCCAAGGCCGGTGAAGGTCAGCCCCATCGCCGTGGTGCCAAACAGCCCGCGCCAGACATGGCCCATCGGGTTCTTGGTCTTAAGCCCGCTTTTCAGTTTGCCGCGTTGCGCCAGCCAAATCAGGATCACTGGAATGGCAAAGAAGGAGCGGAAGAAAACGGACTCGCCTGCAGGTACGTCGTCGGCCAGCGATTTGATGATCGCAGACATACAGGTAAAGAGCAGGATCGCCGTGATTTTCAGCCCGACGCCAAGGGCGGGGCGGGCGGAGAAATCATCGACTTTCATACTCTTGTCCTCATGCTTCGGGGCCGATCCGTCCGCGGTTGGTGCCGATCTGCCCGCGGTGCAGCAGCAGATGATCCAAAAGCACGCAGGCCATCATGGCCTCGCCCACCGGCACCGCGCGGATGCCGACGCAGGGATCATGGCGGCCCTTGGTGATGATCTCGGTCTCTTCGCCCTGTTTGGTGATGGTGCGCCGTGTGGTCAGAATGCTGGAGGTCGGCTTCACCGCGAAACGCACGACCACATCCTGCCCGGTGCTGATCCCGCCCAAGATACCGCCCGCGTGGTTGGAGGAATACTCCGGCCCCTCTGGCCCCATGGTGATCTCGTCCGCGTTCAGCTCTCCGGTCAGCATCGCCGCTGACATGCCCTCGCCGATCTCCACGCCTTTGACGGCATTGATGCTCATCATCGCGGCGGCCAGATCGGTGTCGAGCTTGCCATAGACCGGCGCGCCGAGGCCCGCAGGCACGCCGCGCGCGGTGACTTCGATGATCGCACCCACGCTGCTGCCGGACTTGCGCAGCCCGTCGAGATACGCGGCCCAGTCGTCCGCTGCCTTGGCATCGGGCACCCAAAAGGGGTTTTGGTCGATCTGATCCCAGTCAAACGCTTCGCGGTCGATCTTATGCGGGCCCATCTGTACCATATAGCCGGTGATCTGCAGGTTCGGGGCCAGCGCCTTGATCGCCTCACGCGCCAGACCACCCGCCGCCACCCGCGCCGCCGTTTCACGCGCCGAGGAGCGCCCACCGCCGCGATAGTCGCGGATGCCGTATTTCTGGAAATAGGTAATGTCGGCATGACCGGGGCGGAACTTGTCCTTGATATCGCCGTAGTCTTTGGAGCGCTGATCGGTGTTCTCGATCATCAGCTGGATTGGCGTGCCGGTTGTTACCCCTTCGAAGGTGCCCGAGAGAATCCGCACCTCATCCGCTTCACGCCGCTGCGTGGTGTATTTGTTCTGGCCCGGTTTGCGCTTGTCCAACCACTGCTGGATCATGCCCTCGTCAATCGGCACGCCGGGGGGGCAGCCGTCAATCGTGGCGCCAAGGGCGGGACCGTGGCTTTCGCCCCATGTGGTGACCCGGTAAAGATGGCCAAAGCTGTTGATCGACATGGGCGGACCTCCTGTTGTCAAACCCTTAGCCGGGGCAGCGCCCTGCCTCAAGGGGATTTGCCTTGCCAATTGTGCAGGTCCGATCTACCCCTGACGCTACCTCGGGGGGCCTTTGGGCTGAGATGTACGTGTTGTGCGGACCCGTTGAACCTGAACCGGTTAACACCGGCGGAGGGAAGGTCCGGACAGACATCCACCTTTTACCTTTCGCCGCAAAAGGAGGATGCGATGAAGTATCTTACACTTGCTGCGGGCGTCTTGGGCGCATCGGCTGCATGGGCCGAAACGCCTGAATTGACAGTCTATACCTACGACAGTTTCGTCACCGAATGGGGCCCCGGCCCGGCCATCAAAGAGGGGTTCGAGGCCGAATGCGGCTGCGACCTGAAATTCGTCGGCATGGGCGATGGCGCGGCACTGCTGGCGCGGCTTAAGCTTGAGGGCACGCGCTCTGACGCGGATATCGTGCTGGGGCTCGACACCAGCCTTGTCGCTGCCGCGAAGGAGACCGAGTTGTTTGCGCCGAGCGGGTTGCAGGCCGACTACGACCTGCCGATCACTTGGGAAGACGAAGTTTTCGTCCCCTATGACTGGGGCTATTTCGCCTTTGTCCATGGCACCGATCTGGACGCGCCCGGCGATTTCAAAGCGCTGGCTGAGAGCGATCTCAAAATCGTGATCCAAGACCCGCGCTCTTCGACGCCCGGTTTGGGGCTACTGATGTGGGTCAAAACGGCCTATGGCGATGAGGCGCCCGAGGTTTGGGCAGGGCTTGCGGATAACGTCGTGACGGTCACAAAGGGCTGGTCCGAGGCTTACGGCCTGTTCCTCGAAGGCGAGGCCGACATGGTGCTCAGCTACACGACTTCCCCCGCCTATCACCTGATCGCAGAGGAGGACGACAGCAAGACTGCCGCGCTCTTTGACGAAGGCCACTACATGCAGGTCGAAGTAGCGGGAAAGCTCGCGGGGTCGGATCAGCCCGAACTGGCGGATCAGTTCTTGCAATACCTCGTCTCTGACGCCGCGCAATCGGTGCTGCCGACGACCAACTGGATGTACCCCGCCGTGATGCCTGAGGGCGGTTTGCCCGATGGGTTCGACGGTATGATCCAACCCGCCAAGGCGCTGTTGGTGCCCAATGCCGATGTACCTGCGCTCCGTGAAGAGGCCTTGAACGAATGGCTGACCGCGCTGTCGCGTTAAGCGGCAAAACGGGGCCTTTCGCCGCCGCACTGGTCGCGGGCCTGATCCTTGCCGCCCTGGTCGCTGTTTTCAGGGCAGCCGATGTGGCGGCAGGGCTGGGGGCGGCGGATTGGTCGGCGGTGCGTTTTACCGTCACGCAGGCGATCTGGTCGGCGGTGCTCTCTGTGCTGCTGGCCGTGCCGGTCGCCCGCGCCTTGGCACGGCGGCGGTTTTGGGGGCGTGGGTTGCTGATTACATTGCTCGGCGCGCCGTTTATTCTGCCGGTGATCGTGGCGGTGCTGGGGCTGCTGACGGTCTTTGGCCGTTCGGGCGTGCTGAACCAGTTTGGCGCGGCTCTGGGCCTGCCGCCCGTGTCGATCTACGGGTTGCATGGCGTCGTTCTGGCCCATGTTTTCTTTAATCTTCCGCTGGTGACACGGCTTTTGCTGCAAGGCTGGCAGAGCATCCCGTCAGAGCGCTTTCGACTGGCCGGGCAACTGCAGATGACGCCGCGGGCGCTGTTTCTGGCGCTGGAATGGCCGATGCTGCGGCAAGTGCTGCCCGGCGTGGCGGCGCTGATTTTCGTGATTTGCCTGACCAGTTTCGCCGTGGCCCTGACACTGGGCGGCGGTCCGCGTGCTACGACGATCGAGCTGGCGATCTATCAGGCGTTTCGGTTTGATTTCGATCTTGGGCGAGCCGCGCTTTTGTCGGTGGTGCAGCTTGTGCTCGCCGGTGCTGCGGCGGTTGCGGCGCTTTGGCTGATCCCGCCGATCAGCATGGGCGGCGGGCTGGACCGCCCCTTGCGTCGCTGGGATGCGCTGGGCGGGGGGCAACGGTTGCTCGACATCACCGTGATTACGGTTGCCGCCTTGTTTTTGCTGCTGCCGCTGGGGGCTGTAGTGCTGCGCGGATTGGTCGGTTTGGGGCAACTGCCGCCTTCGGTTTGGCAAGCTACATTGAACAGCATTCTGGTGGCGGGCCTCAGCGTGATGGTACTTGCCGCACTGGCGTTGCCGATGGCGGGTTGGATCGCCACCCGGCGGCGCGGCGGTGTTGAGGCGATTGGCCTGATGGGTTTGGCCGCCTCGCCGCTGATGATCGGCACCGGCTGGTTCATTCTGATTAACCCAGTGCTCGACCCGGCGCGGTTGAGCCTCCCCGTTACGGCCCTCGTGAACGCGCTGATGGCGCTGCCCTTCGTGCTGCGCATTCTGGTGCCGCGCCTTCGCGAGACGTTGCAGGATTATGGCCCGCTGACCCAGACCCTCGACATGAAAGGTTGGGCGCTTTGGCGTCTGCTGGTCTTGCCGCGCTTGCGGCCGCAGCTGGGCTTTGCCGCCGGGCTGACGGGGGCGCTTTCGGTGGGTGACCTAGGCGTCATCGCGCTGTTCGCGGATCAGGACCGTGCGACGTTGCCCTTGCAGATGTTCCGTCTGATGGGCGCCTACCGGATGGAGGCCGCGGCGGGCGCGGCGCTGTTGCTGCTGGGCTTGGCGCTGGCGGTGTTTTTCATCTGCGACAAATGGGGGCGCTGGCATGCTGACGCTTGAAGGAATGCGCATTGAACGGGGCGAATTCAGCCTTGCCGCTGACATGACCCTCGCACCGGGGCGCAGCTACGCCGTGATCGGCCCCTCTGGGTCGGGCAAGTCGACCTTGCTGGCGGCGATCTGTGGGTTTGTGCCGGTGGCGGCGGGGCGGTTGTTGCGGGATGGCGCGGACATCACCGAACAGCATCCCGGCCAGCGCGGCATGACGATGTTGTTTCAGGATAATAACCTGTTCCCACATCTCACCGTGCGGCAGAACGTCGGGCTTGGCCTGCGCTCCGACCTGCGGCTGACAGCAGCGGATCGAGAGACGATTGACGCCGCCCTCGCGCGGGTGGGGCTGAGCGATTACGCCGCCAAACGCCCCGGCGCGCTGTCGGGTGGGCAACAGAGCCGCGTGGCGCTGGCGAGGGTATTGGTACAGGCGCGGCCTTGGGTGCTGTTGGATGAACCCTTTGCGGCGCTTGGCCCGGCGCTGCGGGTTGAGATGTTGGACCTTGTCCAAGACCTCGCCCGAGAGACCGGGGCGGGGCTGATCATGGTGACCCATGCACCAGATGACGTGCGCCGCATCGCGGATGAGGTGATCTTTGTCGAAGGCGGGCGCGCCCATGCCCCGGGGCCAGCGGCGGAATTGCTCGACAACCCGCCACCGGCCTTGCGTGCCTATCTGGGCTAGGCTGCGGAAATTTTCGAAATTTCCGCGGCGTTTTCTTTTGAAGAAAACACCTCCAGTGCTTGGGTCATGCCGAGGGCGGCATGCGCGGCCTCGCGTCCTTTGGTGACGAAATGCGCGCGGTAGATCGCGTTGTGATGGTCGGTTTCCTGATAATGATGCGGGGTGAGCGAGACCGACAGCACGGGCAGGTCGCAGTCCAGCCCCACGCGCATCAGCCCATCGACTACCGACTGCGCCACGAAGTCATGGCGGTAGATCCCGCCATCGACCACGAAAGCCGCGCAGATCACGGCGTTATAGCGCCCGGTCTTGGCCAAGCGCTGTGCCATGAGCGGCAATTCAAAGGCACCGGGAACGGCAAAACTGTCGACCTGAGCTGCGTCGATAACTTCGGTAAATCCGTCATAGGCGCGGTCGACGATATCCGCATGCCAACTTGCGCGCACAAAGGCGAAACGGGCGGAACGATCTTGTGTCATTGTGATCTCCTTTAGGTTCAGACACGTCCACCCAAGGCGATCACGAGCATAGGCAGGGCCGAGGCCCCACATCTGTTCGCATTCTCTTCCATCCGGACTGTGACCGTCGGCTCTGGAATCACACCAGATCTGCTGACACCTTCGAAAAGGCCGCTCGCGGGCTTGCGGAGGACCGCTTACCGCCGGTGGGGAATTTCGCCCCGCCCTGAGAATGATGCTAGGTTGCCAAGTTGGTGAAGGCTCTGCAATACCAAAAGAAACGCCCGAGGAGCCGCCATGCATCCCAATCCGATCTACCGCAAAGAGGGTCGAGACCGGAACCTCGCGTTTGCCCGCGATGTCGGTTTTGGCGTGTTGGCGATGAATGCCGACGACGGGCCGCTAATGGCGCATGTGCCCTTCATCCTGAACGACACCGGGGATCTGGCGGAGCTACATCTGGTGCGCTCAAACCCCATCGCGCGGGCGTTGAAGACCCCGCAGCCGGTGCGTTTGGCGGTGACCGGGGCCGACAGCTATGTCTCGCCCGATTGGTATGGCATCAAAGACCAAGTGCCGACATGGAACTATGTCGCCGTGCATCTGACCGGGATGCTAGAGGCGCGCCCGGCAGAGGAACTGCCCGACCTGCTGGCGCGGCAATCGGCGGTCTATGAGGCGCGGCTGGCGTCCAAGACCCCGTGGACGATGGACAAGATGACCCCCGAGGCGCGCGACAAGATGCTGCGGATGATCGTGCCCTGCCAGATCCGCGTCACCGGGATCGACGGCACGTGGAAGCTGGGCCAGAACAAGGATGACGCCGTGCGTCTGGCGGCGGCGGATCAGATGGCAGCGCATGGGTTCGGGACAGAGCCTGCGGTGATGGCGGCATTGATGCGCGGCGTGTGATCGCCGTTGCGTCAGGCGCGGCCCCGTTGAATAGTGCGGGCAACCAAGGGGGGACTTCACGTGAAACTATTTTATTCTCAAACCTCGCCCTATGTCCGCAAGGTCATGGTGCTGCTGCACGAAACTGGCCAGCTTGATGATGTCGCGCTGGAGCCGACCTCGGGCACGCCGCTGGCCCCGGCCGAGGGCTTTGCCGTGCGCAACCCGCTGACCAAAGTGCCCGCACTGGAGCGACCGGACGGATGCACGCTTTATGACAGCCGGGTGATCTGCGCCTATCTGGATAACCGCGCCAGCGCGGGGCTTTACCCCCAAGGCGCAAGCAGGTGGGACACTTTGACGCTGGAGGCCACGGCGGACGGGATGCTCGATGCAGCGCTCGCCATGGTCTACGAAGGCAAGTTGCGCCCCGAAGATAAACGCATGCCCGAATGGGTCGAGGGCCAGTGGGGCAAGGTTGAACGGGCCTGTAAAACGCTGAACAATCAATGGGCGGCGCATTTGGCGGGGCCTTTAGATATGGGGCAAATCGCGGTTGGCTGTGCGTTGGGCTATGTCGATTTCCGCCATGGCGCACGCGATTGGCGGGCTGGACACCCTGATCTGGCGGCGTGGTTCGATGCCTTTGATTCGCGTCCCGCGATGATGCATACGGCGCCGCCGCAGTAATCGGGCCGTAATGATATTGCCACAATCGCGGTATTTTTGCCGCGTTGTGGCAGGCTTGACCCAAGATGCGCGGCTTTGGCATCTGGACGGGCGCGGTCCATCCCGGTAGATAGCGGCGAGAAGTCAGGTGGCAAGGTGACGCCACCCCTATGTCTGACGGCCAGATTTGGCCAAGAATTGGAGTAAACCCGTGTCCCAAGCAGAAGAACACGCAGGCACCCGGAGGGATTTCCTGTATTACGCGACAGCCGGTACAGGTGCCGTCGCCGTTGGTGCCGCCGTCTGGCCGCTGGTCAACCAGATGAACCCCTCTGCCGATGTAAAGGCGCTGTCGTCCATTCGTGTGGATGTGTCCGGCGTTGAAGTCGGGACGCAGCTGACCGTGAAATGGCTGGGCAAGCCCGTGTTCATTCGCCGCCGCACAGAGGCCGAGATTGAAGAAGCAAGCGCTGTCGACGTGTCCAGCCTGCCGGATCCCATCGCGCAGAACGCAAACCTTGGCAGCGATGTGCCTGCCACCGACGCGAACCGCGCGTTGGACGAAACTGGCGAATGGCTGGTTCAGATGGGCGTTTGTACACACCTCGGCTGCGTGCCTTTGGGTGATGCTGGCGACTTTGGCGGCTGGTTCTGCCCCTGCCACGGGTCGCATTACGATACCGCTGGCCGCATCCGTAAAGGGCCGGCCCCACGCAACTTGCCGGTGCCTGTCGCCGAATTCGTGGACGAGTCCACGATTAAACTGGGTTAAGGGAGCGGAAGAAAGATGTCTGGAATTCCTCACGACCATTACGAGCCGAATTCGAACGGCGAAAAGTGGCTGCACCGCCGCCTTCCCATCGTTGGCCTTTTGTACGACACATTGATGATCCCCACGCCCAAGAACCTGAACTGGATGTGGATTTGGGGCATCGTGCTGACTTTCTGTCTGGCACTGCAGATCATCACCGGCATCGTTCTGGTGATGCACTACACGCCGCATGTCGATCTGGCCTTCTCGTCGGTTGAGCACATCATGCGCAACGTGAACGGCGGCTATATGATCCGCTATCTGCATATGAACGGCGCGTCGCTGTTCTTTATCGCGGTCTATGCGCATATTTTCCGTGGTCTCTACTATGGCTCCTATAAAGCCCCGCGTGAGATCACGTGGATCATCGGCATGTTGATCTATCTGCTGATGATGGCCACCGGCTTTATGGGCTACGTTCTGCCTTGGGGTCAGATGTCCTTCTGGGGCGCGACCGTGATTACCGGCCTCTTTGGCGCGGTTCCCTTCGTCGGTGAAACACTGCAGACATTCCTGCTGGGTGGACCTGCCGTTGATAACGCGACCCTGAACCGCTTCTTCTCGCTGCACTATCTGCTGCCCTTCGTGATTGCGGGCCTTGTGGTTCTCCACATCTGGGCCTTCCACACGACCGGCAACAACAACCCCACCGGGGTCGAAGTGCGCCGCACCTCGAAAGAAGACGCCAAGAAAGACACGCTGCCGTTCTGGCCCTACTTCGTGATCAAGGACTTGTTCGCGCTGGCCGTAATCCTCACGCTGTTCTTCGCGGTTGTTGGCTTCATGCCGAACTATCTGGGCCACCCGGACAACTACATCGAAGCCAACGCTCTGGCGACGCCTGCGCACATCGTGCCGGAATGGTACTTCCTGCCCTTCTACGCGATCCTGCGGGCCTTCACGTCTGAGGTTTGGGTTGTGCAAATCGCGTCCTTCGTGACCGGTGGCATCATCGACGCCAAGTTCTTCGGCGTGCTGGCGATGTTCGGTGCGATTGCCGTGATGGCGCTGGTGCCGTGGCTGGACACATCCTCTGTGCGCTCGGGCCGGTATCGTCCGATGTTCAAATGGTGGTTCGCCCTGCTGGTGATCGACTTCTTCGCCCTGATGTGGCTGGGTGCGATGCCCGCAGAAGAGCCCTATGCGACCTTCTCACTGATCGCCGCTGCCTATTGGTTCGCCTACTTCCTCGTGATCTTGCCCCTTTTGGGTGTGATCGAGAAGCCGCTGGCGCAGCCTGAAACCATCGAAGCCGACTTTGACGCGCATTATGCGCCCAAGGCAGGCGGCACCAAGACGCTTGTGAACCCGGCGGAATAAGGATCATGACCATGATGAAGACCAACCTCCTTTCTGCCGTGGTAACTCTGGGCCTTGCCCTGCCGGGGACGGCGGCGCTGGCGCAGGACACAGCGACAGAAGAAGAACTTCTGACAACTCCGGCGGAAACGCCGGAGGCTGAAACCGAAACCGCGCCTGCTGAAGCGCCAGCAGCGGAAGAAGCACCTGCCGAAGCTGACACCACCGCAGCCGAACCCGAGGTCAATGCGGCCCCGGCAGAGGAGCCCGCGGTTGAGGCAGCCCCTGCTGAGGAGACCGCAACCGAAGAGGCACCTGCTGCCGAGGCTCCGGTTGAAGAAGCTCCGGCTGAAACGGCGCCTGCCGAGGAAGCACCAGTAGCGGAAGAAGCCCCGGCCGAAGAGACCGCCACTGAGGATGCTGCCACCGAGGAAGCGCCCGAAGAGGTGTCCGCCGAAGACGCAGAAGAAGCGCCTGCCGAGGAAGTCGAAGCTACGGACGAAGCGCAATCGACAGCCGAAGAAAACGCTGAAAACGAAGTGATCGCCGAAGACGACGTCGACGGCCAAGCGCATGGCGATGACCCCAACGTAGGTGTCATGGAAGCGGATGATCACGGCGAAGAGCATGCCTCGGACGATCATGCCGGTGACGATGACCACGGCGGCGATTCCCACGCCACACCGCATATCGACAACATCGATTTCTCTTTCGATGGTCCGTTCGGCGGTTACGACGTAAACCAGCTTCAGCGCGGTCTGCAGATTTACACCGAGGTTTGCGCAGCCTGCCACGGTCTGGAATATGTCGCGATGCGGACGTTGGCGGACGAAAGCGGTCCGAACATGCCCGAAGAGCAGGTGATCGAATACGCCAAAGGCTATGACGTCTATGACGCCGAGCTGGACGACACCCGCCCCGGCACCCCGGTTGACCACTTCCCCGGCTCCAACCTGCCGAACGCACCTGACCTGTCGCTGATGGCCAAGAAACGCGCCGCGTTCCACGGTCCTTACGGACTGGGCATCAACCAGTTCCTGAAAGGGATCGGCGGGCCGGAGTATATCACCGCACTTCTGGCCGGCTACACCGGCGAAGAGAAAGAGCAAGCAGGTACGGTTCTTTATGAGAACACCGTTTTCCCCGGCGGTTGGATCGCGATGGCACCCCCGCTGTCGGATGAGCTGGTCGAGTTCGCGGATGACCATGCCAACGATGTGCAGCACATGGCCGAGGACGTCTCTGCCTTCCTGATGTGGACCGCCGAGCCCAAGCTGGGCGCACGCAAGCAGGCAGGCTTTGCCGGGGTCGTGCTGTTGGGTCTGTTGTCGGTGCTGCTGTACCTGACCAACAAAAAGCTCTGGGCTCCGGTCAAGAACCGCCGCAAGGACGACTGATCGGGCCACGGCTTTTGGAAATGAGAAGGGCGTCGGGAAACCGGCGCCCTTTTTTTGGCCATGCGTAATGACGGCGGCCATTTGGCCTAAAACCTCTCAACAGGTTCCGCCCGGTCGCACACCGGGCATCGCGCTCCCTCCCCCCGGAGGGCGATTTGGCGAGGTTTCATGATGCGGAGTCGTTTCGAGTACGGCAGCCGTTCCGGCCACAGCCTCGTTCCATCGCCCCCAGGGAGGGCGATGCCCTTCGCGCTAGGCGGTCAGCTGCGTGCCTGAAATTCCGGTGATCTCGGCCCGCACGATGTCGCCCTCGACCTGTGGCGCGGCAAAACTCACCTCGGTGAACTGCGCCGTGCGCCCCATGTGAGGGTTCTCCATCAGCACATCATGGGTCTGCCCCACCTGTGCCTCCAGATGCCGTTGCACTTGGCGCTCACCCGCCGCACGCAGCCGTGCCGCGCGGGTTTTGATTGCAGCACCATTCACCGCGGGCATCCGCGCCGCGGGGGTGCCAGGGCGGGCGGAATAAGGGAAGACATGCAGCCACGTGAGGTCACATTCCTCGACCAGTTTCATCGAGTTTTCGAACATCGCTTCGGTCTCGGTCGGGAAACCGGCGATGATGTCGGCACCAAAGGTCATATCGGGCCGCAGAGCGCGGGCTTCTTGGGCGAAACGGATCGCATCGTCACGAAGGTGGCGGCGTTTCATGCGCTTGAGGATCATGTCGTCACCGTGCTGCAACGACAGGTGCAGATGCGGCATCAGGCGTGGCTCCGTCGCGATGGCCTGCATCAGGTTTTCATCCACCTCGATGGAATCGATCGAGGAGATCCGCAGTCGCGGCAGATCGGGCACCAGACGCAAGATTCGCATCACCAGGTCGCCGAGCTTTGGTGTGGCGGGCAGATCGGCCCCCCATGATGTCAGATCGACTCCGGTCAGCACCACCTCGTTAAAGCCTTTGTCGACCAGCCGCTTGATCTGGTCCACCACGACCCCTGCGGGGACCGAGCGGGAATTGCCGCGACCGTAAGGAATGATGCAAAAGGTGCAGCGGTGGTCGCAGCCGTTTTGCACCTGCACATAGGCGCGGCTGCGGGTGCCGAACCCGTCGATCAAATGGCCCGCCGTTTCCGTCACCGACATGATGTCGTCGACCTGCACGGTCTCGGTCTCGCCGATGAAATCGGCGGCCATGCCCTGCCATGTCGCGCCCTGCATCTTTTCGGTGTTGCCAATCACGGCATCAACCTCGGGCATGGCGTTAAAGGTCTCGGGCTCGGTTTGCGCGGCGCAGCCGGTGACGATCAGCCGCGCCTCGGGGTGCGCCTTGCGCAGTTTGCGGATATCTTGACGGGCTTTGCGCACGGCCTCGGCCGTGACAGCGCAGGTGTTGACCACCACGGCGTTCTGCAGCCCCGCCTGTTCGGCGAGTTCCTTCATCGCCTCGGTCTCATAGGCGTTGAGGCGACAGCCCATGGTGCTGAAGATCGGGGCGCTCATGTCAGGCTCTCCAGAAACTCGGGGGTGAAGGTGCCGGAGAAAACATGGGCGGTCGGCCCCGTCATCCAGACGCCATCCTCGCGCCAATCGATGTGCAGTGTGCCGCCGTCGAGGTCGATGCGCACGGCACGGCCTGTCAGACCCCGGCGCGCGGCGGCCACGGCGGTGGCGCAGGAGGACGAGCCCGAGGCCAGCGTGACGCCCACGCCGCGTTCCCAAACGCGCATGCGGATGTGATCCGGCCCAACGATCTGCGCGACCTGCACATTGGTGCGTTCAGGGTAAAGCGGATCATGCTCGGCGCGGGGGCCGAGATCGGAGAGGTCCATCGCCTCGGCATCATCGACGAAGAAGGTGCAATGCGGGTTGCCCATGCCGGTGGCGACGGGGGCGCCATCAATCGGCAGGTGCAGCGTGTCCATTTCGCGCGCCAGTGGCACCTCGTCCCAATTCAACTGCGGGTGGCCCATATTGACGGAGGTCAGGCCGCCCCCGGCGTCCTTCGCCGCCAGATCGCCCCGCGCGGTGGTCAAATGCAGCGAATCGCGGCCTGTGTCGTCCATCAGGTAGCGCGCGATGCAACGGGTGGCATTGCCACAGGCGGCAGAGAGGGAGCCGTCGGAATTGTAAAAGGTCAGATGCGCGTCGCCCGTCCCGCGCGTAATCACCGCAAGCTGATCGAATCCCACGCCAAATTGCCGGTGCCCGATGGCCTGCGCCATCGCCGGGGTCACGTCGATTGCCTCCGCACGTGCATCAAACACGACGAAGTCATTGCCTAGCCCATGCATTTTCATGAAGGGCAATCCGGGGGTCTGATCGCTGTACATTCGGGGCATATAACCCCGGCATGAAAACTAATCCAGCATCTCGCATTATTTTCGTAATTAAGGGCTTGACCCTGCCGCCCGTAATTTCTAGTTACCCGCCTAGTGGGCCGTTAGCTCAGTTGGTAGAGCAACTGACTTTTAATCAGTAGGTCGATGGTTCGAACCCATCACGGCTCACCACTCACCCCCCCCGAATATAGTTGTGGATCAGGTGTTTGGTGCCGCCCGCGGGCGGTTTCGCCTATTCCTGACCGCGCAGCCGCGCCGAACGACGCCGCAGCGCTTCCAGCACGAAAAGCATCGTCGCCGAGAGCACCACCAGCAGCGTCGCCACCGCCAGAATCGTCGGGTTGATTTGCTCGCGCAGACCCGAGAACATTTGCCGCGGAATCGTGCGCTGTTCGGGGCCTGCGAGGAAGAGCACCAGCACTACCTCGTCAAAGGATGTGACAAAGGCAAAAAGGCCGCCCGAGATCACGCCGGGGCGGATGAGCGGAATCACCACATCCCAGAACACTTTGAGCGGCGAGGCCCCGAGGCTCAGCCCCGCGACAAACAGTGACCGGTCAAAGCCGCTGAGCGTGGCGGTGACGGTGATGATGACGAAGGGCACGCCGAGCGCCGCATGGGCGATGATCAGCCCGGTGAAGGTGCCGACCAGATTGAACTGCGTATAGAAAAAGAACATGCCCGCCGCGATGATGATCAACGGCACGATCATCGGCGACAGCAGCAGCGCGGTGATGACCCGTTTGAATGGCATCCAAGGCGAGGCGAGGCCGACAGCGGCCAGTGTCCCCAGAACCGTGGCGATGCTTGCCGCTGCGATGCCGACGAGGAAGGAGTTGCGGATCGCGATGCGCCATTTCTGGTCATCGACAATCTCTTGATACCAGCGCGTCGAATAGGCGTCGGGGTCGAGCGACAGCATGCCTTGGGTGAAGGTAAAGAACGGCTCGGCATTGAACGACAGCGGCATGATCACGAGGATCGGCAGCATCAGAAAGATGAGCACCAAGGCCGCCATGATGCGCAGGCCATAGTGGCCCGCTTTGTGCCAGATCGTGTAATAGTCGGGCAATGGGCTCATGGCGTCATCCCAGCTTGAGGTTGTCGGTGCCGACGAAACGGTCGAACAGCCAGTAGAGGACAAGGATCAGGATCAAGAGGAGCGAGCCAAGCGCCGCCGCCAGTTCCCAGTTGTTCGAGACCTGCATGTGGAAGGCGATGATGTTGGAGATCATCTGACCATCGGTGCCGCCCACCAGCGCGGGCGTGATGTAGTAGCCAACCGAGATGATGAAGACCAACAGCGCCCCAGCCGAGAGGCCCGGCAAGCTCATCGGCAGGTAGATCTTGTACCACGCGCCAATCGGGTTGCTGCCCATGGAGATCGCCGCCCGCATGAAGCTCGCGTCGATCCCGCGCATCACCGCATAGAGCGGCAGCACCATGAAGGGCAGCAGGATGTGGGTCATGGCGAGGATGGTGGAGAACTCATTGTAAAGCAGTTCAATCGGCTCATTGATCAGCCCCGCCCAGATGAGCGTAGAGTTCACCACGCCGCCCGCTTGCAACAGCGCGATCCAAGCGGTGGTGCGCACCAGAAGCGAGGTCCAGAACGGCAGCAGCACAAAGACCATCAGGAAGTTCGCCGTCGCCGGAGAGGCTTGGGACATGTAAAACGCCAGCGGATAGCCCAGCAACATGGTCAGCCCGGTGATGATCAGCGCCATCTTCAGCGTCTTGGTATAGAGCTGTTTGTAGATCTGCGTATCACGCATGATGATCTCGCCCTCGGCATCGTACTCCAGATCAACGGCGGTGAGGTAATAGCTTGAGGTATAGGCCTGTCCGGCGCTGCGGATCGCGCGCCATGTGGCGGGCTTGGCCCAGCGGTCATTCTCGGCCAGCAGCATCTCGGCCCCGTTAGCGGCGAGTTCCGCATCATCGGCGCGGCGCAACCCGCGAGCGGTGGATTTGATCACGCTCGACATGCCCGGCAGGGCGCGGTTAATCTCATCGGCGAATTTACCGGAGGTGCGGTTGCCCGCCATGCGCTTCATGTCGATGGCCATTTGCGTCACCACAGCCGGATCGGGCAGGGTTTCGCCGTCCCAGTCCTCCAGCATGGTCAGCGTCTCAGGCGCCAGTTCGGCGACGGTCGGGTTATAGACACTGCGAAACAGCATCGTGGTGATCGGGGCCACAAAGGCAAAGAGGATAAAGACCAGCAGCGGCACTACAAACAAAAACGCCTGCGTGCGGCGTCTGCGCAATTGGCGACGGGCGTTGGCGGCGTCTTCGGAACTGAGGCTGGGCACGCGATTACTCATCTGTAAGGTGTGGGGTCCCCGCGCCCGGAAAGGCGCGGGGCAGGGTGCTTATTGCAGCAGCCATTCGTTGAACTTCTCGCCAAGGCTTTCGCCATAGTCGGCCCAGAAGATACCATCGGCCTTCACGCCCTCATCAAGGTGCGCGGTGGGCAGGTCTTTCTTGACCTCTTCGGGCAGCAGCGCCTGAGCAGAGGCGCGGGTCGGGCCGTAGGCCACGTCTTGCATCCCCGAGAGCGGCACGGTGCCTGTGGCGAACTTGATGAACTCCATCGCCTCTTCTTTCTTCTCGGTGCCTTTCATGATCGCCCAGACGTCGAGGTCATAGATGTGGCTGTCCCAGACGATCTCAAAGGGCGCGCCATCGTCCTTGATCGCGGCAAAGATACGACCGTTGGCGGATTGCACCATGGTGGCACCGCCGTCGTTCAGCAGAACGGGGGCCTGAGACCAGCTGTCGTACCAAGTGATCTCATCCTTGATGGTGTCGAGCTTGGCAAAGGCTTGGGCTTGGCCCTCTTCGGTGGCGAGCACTTCATAGACTTCCTCGGGGGCAACGCCATCGGCCAGCAGCGCCCATTCCATGTTCACTTGGGGGCGTTTGCGCAGACCACGCTTGCCGGGGAACTTCTCGGTATCAAAGAAGTCTTCAATGGTTTTTGGGCCTTCGCCGTTTTCTGTGTTCACAGCGAAGACGACAGACCAAACGATGTTGCCGACGCCACATTCATTGGCCAGCGCGTCTTCGATGAAGTCATCCGCCGCTGCGGTGCCATCGTCACCATCGGGCAGAACGGATTGGTCGATCACTTCTAGATAGCCTTCGGCGCAGGCGCGCTCGAGGTCGATCACCTCGATGTCGACGACATCCCACAGGATGTTCCCGGCTTCGACCTGCGCCTTCATCTCGGCCACGCCGCCGCCGTAGTCTTCGAACAAGACGTTGGTGCCGGATTCCTTCATGTAGGGCTCAATCATGTGCTCCATCTGTGCCGCGCCATAGGCGCCGCCAAAAGATGTCACTGTCAGATCCTGGGCCAGAGCAGGGCTGGCAAGCAGCGCCGTCGTGGCCAGATACGTCAGATGTTTCTTCATCGGGTCTCTCCTTGTTGTGTCCAGGTCTTTTGCGGGGCCCCGGTTTGCCCTCGGTCGCCTTTAATTGGCAAAGGCGATGCAATCTTTCGTCAGGGACAACAGCTGCGCCGTCGCGCCGTCTTCGAACTCGGGCGCGGACAGGTCGTTGAGCACTTTGACGATAATGTCGGTGCCGTCGGGCAGGCGGAAATAATAGCGGATGAAATCGCCCACATAGATGCGCGTGACAAAGGTCGCCGTCAGCGCGTTGTCATGCGCATGGGTCGTGGGGTGAATGAACAGTTTCTCGGGCCGGATCGACACGCGGCATTGCGCGCCCTCGGTCAGCCCTTCGGAAGTTTGCGTGGTGATGGTGCCGGTGTCTGTCTCGACCTTGGCGATTTCGCCTTCGATCTGGCTGATCTTGCCCTGCACGAAGTTATTCTCGCCGATGAACTCGGCCACGAAGGCATTAACCGGGCGCTCATACAGCTCTGCCGGTGGAGCGCATTGTTGCACGACGCCATCGTTGAAGACCGCGATCCGGTCCGACATCGAAAGTGCTTCGGTCTGATCGTGGGTCACGTAGATCACGGTAAAGCCGATCTGCTTGTGCAGGCGGGTGATTTCAAACTGCATCTGTTCGCGCAGGTTTTTGTCGAGCGCGCCCAAAGGTTCGTCCATCAGGATCAGCGTCGGCTGAAAGATCATCGCGCGGGCCAGTGCCACGCGCTGCCGCTGCCCTCCCGAAAGCTGACCGGGGCGGCGGTCGCCGAAGGCCGACAATTCCACAAGCGCCAGATATTCCGCCACACGCTCTTTGATATCCGCCTTGGACATTTTGCGCACAGCCAGCGGATAAGCGAGGTTTTCGGCCACCGTCATATGCGGGAACAGCGCGTAGTTTTGAAACACCATGCCGATGTTGCGCTTGTTAGGCGCGGTTTTGTTGATTGAGCGGCCGTTGATCGCGATATCGCCCGAGGTGACGCTCTCAAACCCCGCGAGCATCATCAAAACGGTGGTCTTGCCGGACCCGGAGGGGCCAAGAAGGGTGATGAACTCCCCCTCCTGCACGTCCATGTCGAAACCTTTGACGACGAGGTTTTCCTGATCGTAGCTTTTCTTGACGTTGTCAAAACGCAGAAAAGTCTCTGCTTTGGTGTCTTTCATTGTGCCGCGGCTCTCCCTGTCGCTGGGGGGAGTTAAGCAGGTGCGATGATTCTAAACAATATGTTGTATCGTTTAAGAGAATCGGCCCCCCTTAAGGCGCTTATCGGGTGAGCATGTGACCACTTTGGCGGCACAGTCGGCGGGTTTTGGCATCTCGGGCGGGAATTTTATGACCCCGCGCCTATGTGGATAGCCAACCGCATGGGCAAGATTGTCCGGCAGACTGGGATGACCACAAGGAGACAGCACCGATGGGCAAACGTATCGCAATCGTAGGAGGCGGGTATCTTGGGGCGGAACTGGCCAAGGCGATGGACGACATCGCCGATGTCACATTGATCGAACCGCGCAGCCATTTCGTGCATGCCTCTGCGATGATCCGCGCCGTGGTCCAGCCCAGTTTGGTCGAGGACTCGCTGATCCCCTATGACCGCTTGCTGAAGCGCGGCCGCGTCGTTGCGGCGCGGGCGACGGGTGTAGACGGGGAGGGTGTGACCCTCGACGACGGCGCGCGGGTCGACGCAGATTACATCGTCGTCGCGACCGGCTCAAACTATGCCGCGCCCTTCAAGCCCAAGGGCGCAGACATCGACGGGCTGCGGGCCGCGAGCCAAGCCGCGCATGAAAAGCTGCAGGCGGCCAAAACCGTCGGCATCATCGGTGCCGGGGCTGTGGGGGTTGAGCTTGCGGGCGAGATTGCCCACGCCATGCCCGACAAAAAGATCACCGTGATCACCATGGACGACAAGCTCTTTGCGGCCAAGCCGGACAGCCTTGGGGCTTCGCTGAGCAAGAAGTTAAGGGCCAGCGGGGTGGAGCTTATCCTTGGCAAAAAGGTCGAAGGGCTTGTCTCTATGACAGAGCCGCATGCGGGTAGTGTGACTCTCGAAGGGGGGGCTGAGCGCACATTCGATCTGATCTTTCCCGTGTTGGGGGCGCGCGCCTGTTCTGACCTGCTGAAAAACCTGCCCGGCGCAGAGGTCGCCGCCGCAGAGCGGATCAAGACCGACGGCCATCTGCGCCCCTCGTCCTTGCCCAACGTCTTTGCCGCCGGGGACGTGGCGGACCCCGGTGATAACATGACCATCGTCGCGGTCAGCCGGCAATTGCCTTGGTTGAAAAAGACTCTCACCGGGCTGATCACGGGCCGTAAACTGGCGGATATGAAAACCTATCGCGCCTGGGGTGCGGAGGCGCCGATCGTGCTGCCCCTGGGGCCGGAGCGCGGCAATAGCTTTTTGATGCTGTTCACCGCAGGAGATTGGGTGACGAAAAAGGTAAAAGGCGCGGATCTGTTCGTGCCAAAGTACCAAAAGCTGCTGAACCGACGCTGACCGGGTGCTTTTCGTGGTCTGAAAGTGACGTGACATATACCTAAGAATAGGGCCGTTATCCTGACGCCAGCAGGCATTGAGCGGCAACATGTGCGAAGGTTGATTCACGTCAACTCAGGAGCACAAGCCATGTCCATTCAGTTCAGCCAAAGTTTCGATGCCGCGCAAAGCGTCACAGAGTTCACCCCGATCACCGCCTGCGTCAGCATGGGTAAATACGCGACCGCGCAGGGGGAGCTTGTCTGGCAAAAGGGTGAGATCGCCTGCATCCGCTCCGACACTGCGCTGTTTGTCGGCAAGCGCATTTAAGCATTCACACGATATTAAGTGCCGCACCGCTACGGTGGCCCTCGGGGCGTGATTCAGGATGCAAGGTGCGGTGAAATGAACTGGAATGCTATCGTTGTCGACGATTCAGAGATTGCGCGGCAGTTCATTCAGGCGTCCCTCGCCGAAGTCGGATTTTCATGCGTGGCGGATTATGGATGCCCCGCCCAAGCCTTGGACGCGCTGGCGAAAGAACGGATCGCGACAGACGTGATCATCACGGATTTCATGATGCCTGCGATGGACGGGCTTGAGTTCTGTAGCCATGTCAGAGGTCTGCCATTCTACCACGGCGTTCCGGTCGTCATGATCTCAACCCGAAAAGACGCGGATCTGCTGCGCCGCGCTTTGGCGGCAGGGGCAAGCGACTGTTTAAAAAAGCCTTTTAGCCTGTCAGAGCTTGGAAAGCGGCTGCAGTTATGTCTGAAAAACGCAGACGTTGCGGTTCAATAGCGGGTGCGTCTGCACGCAGACTGGGCGGCATAACGCCCCCTTGCGGGGCGCGTAGCGTCGGGGTCGCTTAAGACCTGATCTACAGTCAATCATTTGTCGGGGAATATTGGTGCCCAGGAGAGGCATTGAACTGACGTCTCATCTAGTGTCAGTCTGTTTCACCAAATAGCCAAGCCTCTGTTTTTAATGCCCCTGATTGTATCACCCTGTTTCATCCGATATCATGCTATGCTATATCTAGGGGTGGATTGAGAGGGGGATTGGATTTTGGCGGCATTGAACAAGCTTTCTTCGGCCAAGGTCAGAACCGCCACACCCGGCAAATATTCGGATGGGGGAGGGCTATGGCTCGTTAAGCGTGATGACGGCGGTGCTCAGTGGGTGCTGCGCGTTACTGTTCATGGGCGACGGCGTGAGATGGGTATCGGCAACCTTCAGGCCGTTTCCTTGAAAGAAGCGAGAGCGGCGGCAGAGAAGTGGCGGGCGGTGGTCCGAGAGGGCAAAGACCCCATTAAAGAGCGTGAGCGGCAGCGGCGACTATCAGAGCGGCAAGACCACACTCTGGCATCGGTTGCTCGTGAGGCGTTTGAATCTCGCAAGTCGCAGCTTAAGGGTGACGGTAAGGCTGGCCGCTGGTTCTCCCCTCTCGAACTGCATGTGCTTCCGAAGATTGGTAAGGTTCCCGTTGAGGAAATCGACCAGCAGGATATTAAGAACGCCTTGGAGCCTATCTGGCATGAGAAGGCAGACACGGCCCGCAAAGCAATGAACCGCCTTAACATCACGCTAGAACATGCGGCGGCGATGGGTCTCAATGTGGATCTTCAAGCAACGACGAAGGCGAGGGCGTTGTTGGGAAAGACACGTCACAAGGCGAAGAACATTCCCTACATGCCTTGGCCGGAGGTGCCTGCCTTCTACGGCAGCCTTACCGAGCAGACGCCCACACACCTTGCCCTGCGGTTGCTGATCCTGACTGCCGTCCGGTCATATGGCGTTCGCTTTTGTAACTTGGATCAAATCGACGGCAATGTATGGACCGTGCCCGAAGGTAACATGAAAGGGCAGGTGGGGGCCGTAACCGATTTCCGGGTGCCTTTGTCCGATGAAGCCCTAGCAGTCATTGAGTTGGCAAAGCCGCTGGCGCGTGAGGGCTACCTGTTCCCAAGCGTTCGTAAGGGTGTGATCTCGGACGCAACCATGAGCCGTCACATGGAGCGGAGGGAGTTGCTGGCCCGTCCTCATGGCTTCCGTTCGAGCTTCAAAACGTGGTGCGTGGAGACTACTGACATGCCGGAAGTTGTCGTGGAAACCTCACTGGCTCACGTGGTCGGCAACAAGGTCGAGCGGTCCTACCGTAGGACAGACCTACTAGAACGCCGTCGCCCACTCATGGCGCGCTGGGCGGATCACGTCACAGGCAAGAACGCCAGCGAGGTGATTAGAATTGCGTAAGTCCCGTTCCTTAAATTTTGCCTTAACCACAACCTGCTACGAATGGCATCATTCATTTAACAAAGAGATAACGATGACTGATAAAATTCTACGCTGCCGGGAAGTGCAGGAGGTGACAGGACTCAGCAGGTCTACAATTTATCGCATGATGGGTCGGGATGACTTTCCGAAGGCAACCAAGTTGGGGGTCCGTGCCATCGGCTGGCGACAGAGTGTTGTAGATATCTGGATTGAGAAGCGGAGCGATATCTGACCGAGCAAACAGTTCACTTTGATTGATGAATAGGGTTTTCGTTTGGTGGGGTGCTATGTACGACTGGTTTGAACTAACAGATGCGGAGCTCTCGGAGACCTACGGAGTTCCACTTCATATTTTGCAGGCTACGACAACTCCGGAAGCAAAGAGGCTAGTTGTGCTTGGAAGTTTGCAGGATCGGCTTGCTCAAATCGAACTCCGCCTAAAAAGAAAGGCCGGTAGGCCCGCTCACGACGATGAGCTCATGAGTGTAGATGCGGTCCGAGCTATGTGCTGCTGGGATATGGCGCATGTGGTCGGCGCTATCGTAGCCAAGAAAAAGGGCCGGTCGTATTCTAGGAAGGACGGAACCTCCATCTCGAACCGAGAAGTAATCGGCTTGGTCGATTTAGTCGAACAGGGGCCATACCTTTCGCAATCAACCGTGGAGGCTTCTGTATCGCGCGGAAAGAAGATCCTTAAAATCGATAGGCGCTGGAGATCAGAAGTTTGCGATAAACTCTGGGAGGGTTTCGCCCAAACGACATGACCATTTCTAACGGTTAGTTTGCCATGGAGCACCATGAAGCAACCGCCGAAGGAGATGATCCGTGAAGTACCTTAACTTGAACCAGTTATCCGAAAAGATGGGTGGCCGCTCTAGGTCTTCTATTTATCGGGACGTCGATGAAAATCGCATCCCTGCACCGATCAAAATTGGTAGCCGCCTATATTGGATCGAAAGTGCGGTGGATGAAGCTTTAAGCTCCGCACAACAGCACGCTGCATAATGCAAACCCCCGCCCAATCCAAAGGATCAAGCAGGGGTGCTAATCATTCGACAGTCTTGGCGGACTACCCGAATGTTAGCCGCGCTTGGTCCAAAATTCAAGGACCGAATGTATGAGCATTATCACTAAGAACTTCATTCCGACTGACCGACCCCCGGCGAATGCGCTGCGCGTAGAGCGCTGGAGCGACATGCCCAAAGGCACCGCCCCGGCGCGCTATGAAGTCGTCAGTGAGGATGGAACAACAAAGACCTTCACCTTGGCGAAGGGCAATCGCATCATCCTTGATGCGCTGATCCAGCAGCCTGTTTACTGCGCCAGCCCGGTGCGCATCTCGGACCGGGTTAGCATCCTGCGCCGCGACTATGGGGTGCCGATCACGAAGGAAATGT